>JBBRBU010000025.1:0-51885 GCA_038205505.1 Lysobacterales bacterium
CAGGGTCAGCGCGGTACAATCAGGAATTCTGGCTATGTAGCTCAGCCGGTTAGAGCACGGCACTCATAATGCCGGGGTCGGTGGTTCGAGTCCACCCATAGCCACCAGAATCCCCCTGAAAATCAATGTGTTGCGTCAGAAAAACCCGCTTATCCTGCGGGTTTTTTTGTGCCCAAATCTTGCTCATGGCCGGGGAAATCTGGAAGCCGTCATGCCGAGATCCAAGGGCTCCAGAATCTCACGCGCTCGCGATCCCGCGGCTCCCTGCCAGAATCTCGCAGGTCGAGTTTCTGGATTCCTCGGATCCACGCTCGCGGTCAGCTTGATGGGTGGATTGCTACGAGTTGGCAAAAAATCTCCGACAGCAACAAATAACGAGTTGGTGCCCAATCAAGCCCTACTCCTCATCACTGCCAGTTCTACGGCCGCCCTGATGAGTCGCTGTGGTCGCACGCCGTGAGACCGCATGCGCCTATACGAAGCTGCTGCCATCTTTGGAGCACCCCATGACGCTTGCCAACGAACCCGTGGTGCAGGAAGCCTCGTCGCCCACGGTCGAGCGTCTCGTCGAGCGCTGGGCCAGCAAGTACGGTGATCGCATCACAGGCTACTTTCTCAGGCCTGCTCAACCTGCACGAACCGCAGAATTTCCGTCTGCGTTGTCGAACGATGTGCGCGAGGCGCTGGAGCGGCGCGGCATCGAAAGGCTTTACTCACACCAGCGTGAGGCGTGGGATCACGTGCAGGCGGGTGAGCATGTCGTTGTCGTAACGCCGACGGCTTCGGGAAAGACCCTCTGCTACAACTTGCCCGTGATCGAAGCGGTTCGCGAATCGAAGGCGAAGGCGCTGTATCTGTTCCCAACCAAGGCTCTGGCCCAGGATCAAGTCGCCGAATTGTTGGAACTCAATGCGGCCGGCACGCTCGGACTGCGTGCTTTCACCTTCGATGGCGACACACCGAGCGATGCGCGTCAGGCGATCCGGATCAAGGGCGACATCGTCGTCAGCAATCCGGACATGCTGCATCAGGCGATCCTCCCGCATCACACCAAATGGGCGCAGTTCTTCGAATCACTGCGCTACGTCGTCATCGACGAGGTGCATACCTATCGCGGTGTTTTTGGCTCACACGTGGCCAACGTGATTCGTCGCCTGCGCCGGGTCTGCGCTTTTTATGGTGTCTCGCCGACCTTCATTCTGTGCTCGGCGACGATCGGCAATCCGAAGGAGCATGCCGAAGCGCTGCTCGGCGAATCCGTGCATGCGATCACTCAGAGCGGCGCACCGTGTGGCGAGCGCCATGTGCTGCTGTGGAACCCGCCCGTGATCAATCCCGATCTCGGCATTCGCGCCTCAGCACGTTCCCAGTCGATGCGACTGGCGCGGCATGCGATCCGGGCAAAGATGAAGACGATCGTGTTCGCTCAATCGCGGCTGATGGTCGAAGTGCTGACAAAGTATCTGAAGGACGTGTTCGATCACGATCCGCGCAAGCCGGTGCGCATCCGTGCCTATCGCGGCGGCTACCTGCCGACCGAGCGACGCGAGACCGAGCGGGCACTGCGAGCCGGAAATGTGGATGGCGTCGTCAGCACTTCCGCACTGGAACTCGGCGTCGACATCGGTGCACTCGATGTGGCGATCCTCAATGGCTTCCCGGGCTCGATCGCGGCAACCTGGCAACGCCTGGGTCGTGCCGGGCGGCGTCACAAGCCGTCACTCGGCATCATGGTCGCCTCAAGCAATGCGCTCGATCAATATGTCGTGCGACATCCGGAGTTCTTTGATTCGGCATCACCCGAGCACGCGCGCATCGCGCCGGATCAGTTGCTGATCCTGCTCGATCACATTCGTTGCGCGGCATTTGAACTGCCGTTCACCTCGGGTGATCGTTTTGGCGAGTTGGGCGTCGACGAGTTCCTCGTGGTGCTGGCCGAATCCGGCGTTCTTCATCACGAAGGCGAACGCTGGGACTGGATCGCCGACAGCTATCCGGCGGGTGCGGTCAGCTTGCGCTCGGTCGCCGACGGCAACTTCGTGGTCGTGGATCGTACCGATGGTCGCCAGACGGTCATTGCCGAAGTCGACTATTCGAGTGCCGCGCTGACGCTCTACGAAGGAGCAATCTATATGGTCCAGTCGCGGCCCTTCCAGGTCGAGCGTCTCGACTGGGAAGGACGCAAGGCATTCGTCACGCGCACGACGGCCGACTACTACACCGACGCCATCGATTACACGCGGCTCAAGGTGCTGGAACGTTTCGACGGCGCCAATGCCGGACTCGGAACCCGTCATCATGGCGAAGTGCATGTGGTCCGGCGCGTCTCGGGCTACAAGAAAATCCGCTTCTACAGCCACGAGAACATCGGCTATGGACCGGTCAACCTTCCCGACCAGGAACTGCATACGAGCGCGCTGTGGTGGCAGTTGACCCAGGCCACGCTCGAAACCCACTTCAGCAGTCGCCAGGAAGCGCTCGACGGATTCCTCGGTGCGGCCTATGCCCTGCACACCGTCGCTTCCTTGCATGCGATGGCCGATGGCGGAGATTTGCAGAAAGCGGTGGGCTCAGGCGATGCGGCATGGTTCGCCACGCGAGATATCACGGGTCGAGGTCAATGGCGCGAGGCCGGCGGAAAGCCGACGGATCCCGAACATGCGGACGCGTTTTTGCCGACCTTGTACCTGTACGACAATTTTCCGGGCGGCATGGGCTTGGCCGAGCCATTGTTTCGCAGCGCTCAGCTGCTTGTGCGCGAAGCCATGGCGCTGGTCGAGGGCTGTGATTGCACCGGCGGCTGTCCGGCCTGCATTGGCCCGGTGTCCGAAGCAGATGAAAGTCCGGGCGCGACGCAACGCGAATCGGTTGCGACCGTACTCGCCCTGCTCGACGCATGAGCACCGTTGCCGACAGGTTGCGCCGATTGCGCAAGGATGCCGGTCTGGAGTCTGCGCCCGTTGCCTCACCATCATCGCCTTCAACGTCGCGCCCATTGTTCTCGCCCCCGGGTGAGAAGGAACGCCGGTTCGATGCATTGCGAAAACTGATCCGCCAGCGCGAACACTCTCAGCGTCGCGTGTTGAAACCTCCCGCTGGCGAGGAGATCGCGCCAGGTTTGCACTATGTCAAAACGGTAATGAACTACGAAGCCGCTGCGACCATTGAGGTGCCCGCGGTCTGCGAAGAACCACTCGATCGTCGACGACTGCTTTGTTTCGATACCGAAACCACCGGACTTGCCGGCGGCGTCGGCACACGCGCCTTCATGATCGGCGTGGCCGCGTGGAGCGATAACGTGCTTACGGTGCGCCAGCTCTATCTGACCGCCATCGCCGGCGAACGCGCAATGCTGCAGATGTTTTCCGACTGGCTATCGGCCGAAACCGTCCTGGTCAGCTACAACGGCAAGAGTTATGACGCACCGTTACTCAAGGGTCGTCTACGCCTCAACCGCGTCGATCACCGGCTCGCCGAGCTTCCGCACATCGATTGGCTGCATCCCACCCGGCGCGTCTACAAGCACCATCTCGTCAACTGCAAACTCGCCACGATCGAACGCGAAGTGTTGCGCGTCATTCGTGAGGACGATCTGCCGGGATCCGAAGCACCCGCAGCCTGGCTCGCCTATCTTCGCGGCCAATCAAGCGTCAATCTCGCCCGCGTACTCGACCACAATCGACAGGACGTGGTTACGTTGATGCGGCTCGGTGATCACCTGACATCGCGGCAGTGCATGTGAATGGCGGAAACACGCATTGATGCTACTGAGTGATTTTCAGCGCCTGGAGGTACTGACTGCGCCGCAATTCCCTTGCAGCCAGGAACCAGTGCCGGACTTGATGCCGAGACGTCCCGGCGCACATCGATACGCTCTGCGCCTCACTTGATGTCTTGCAGCCCAATGCGGCTGGTGCCGGGCACGCTACTGGCCTCTTTTTCGGCCAAGCCCTGATACAGGGCAAGCACTACAAGACTGGCCAATCCAATTGCCCCGGCCAGTAGCCAGGTCGACGAGGCGAACTGCTCCAAAGCAGCCAGCCCCGCAGCGGTCATCAGTGGCAGCAGGAAGTTATCCAGCCCCCGTGTGCATACGGCCTCTGCTGCTGTCAGCACGCCAGCCAGACCAAGGCAGGCAGTCCACGACCAGGAGACATCGGCGATCAGCCCGACCGCGCCAATGGATGCGACTGCCGCCAGCAGACAAGCCAGGCTGCCGCCAAGCGACTTGCGGTTCTTGCCGATGCGGTAGAAAAATCGGCGCATGCGCGTACCGACCAGCGCCGCCGCGCTGTCGGCGACCGTGAGCACCAGCGCGGCGGCCAACCACTCCGGACTGCTTGCCCCGAACCAGAGTGCGGTGGCTCCCATGCCGAGCGGGAACCAAAGATCCCCCCACGACACAGAACCATCACGGCGGTCCACGGACAACTGTCGGTACATCTTCAATGAGGACAAGTTTCTTGTGGCCAACAGCCATGCGAGCAGCAGCACGCACATGGCCACGACCACTGCGGTCATGCCAGTCAGCAGCGCGGCCAGTAGCAGCATGCCGCCGCCGAGGAGGTGGGCTGTCTTGCGCCGGACTTCAGCGGGCAGGTTAAACAGCAGACCACCCATCACTGCCAGCACGTAGGCCTGGTACATGACCGAAACCAGCAGCAGGAAAGCCAGGACACCCGCGGCCAGCTCGGGCAAGTTCGGGCGCAGCGCGATCCAGGCGACCACTCCCGTGCAGGCCGCGCCCAGCTTCCAGCTGTGCCGGATGAAGTGCGCACGCATGCCCTTCCACAAGGTTTTGGAAAGCTTCATGCCGTAGCCTCGTGCACCGGCAGGGCCGCATAGTCGAGCATGCCCAGTTGCTCGAGCTGGGCCGACACCGCCGGGCTCAGCAGACCGAGATCCCGGATCGAGGGCACAAGGCGCTGAAACATCGCCCTGCGCAATACGTTGGCGATGCGCGATTCGCGCACGGCGCGTCCGCCTTCACGGCGGTTGTGGCCGAGCGTCTCCCACACATCATCGGCACAAAGGTGCTCGTACAGGACGTGGATACTTTCCTGCAGGAAGTCCTCGCGCACCTGCATTTCCTGCCGCTCCAGTCCGCCGTTATAGAGGCGTCGCAGGGTGATGCGACCGACCGCGAAGTGGCGGGCCTCGTCGCGCTGAATCTTGCCTACGATGGCCTTGATGAAAGGGTCGCGACTGTAAGCCACGATGTTCTGGAAAATCGCCAGTGCGAGCCCTTCCACCAGGATTTGCATGCCCAGATTGGTGATGTCCAGCGCACGGCTGGTCACGGTGTTCTCGAGCAAGCTCCGCAGCGCCGAAGATACGGGATAGAGGATGGCCACCTTGTCGTTGACCAGGCGTGAGTAGACCTCGATGTGGCGGGCCTCGTCGAAGGCCTGCGCACAGGCACACATGCGTGCGGCAAGCTCCTCTTCGGCCTGGGCGAGCTTCACTGCACACAGCATTGCGGCCTGCTCGCCGTGCAATATCTGTGACAGCGTCCATGCCTGAAAATGCCTGCGCACCTCGCCCTGTTCCTGCGCCCCCATGTCGTTCCACAACGGAGTGCCATAGACCAGCAGGGTCTGGTCAGGCATGTCCAATGGATTATCGTGCTTGAGCTGGTACGACCAGTCATAGTCGCTGGCGTTCCACTGCTGTTGCTTGGCCTTTTCGTAAAGATTGTTCAACTGCTCGTCGGAGCCGGAGTAATCCTCCAGCAGGACCGCATCGACGTTGAGTGGCCAGCGCGTATTCAACGGGTTGCGCTCGGGGATTACGACATCCCGCAATGCTTCCAGGGCCTCGCTCATCAGGCCTCCTCGGCCGCTACGGCCCCGCCATGCGCACGATGCAATTCCAACAGTTCTTCAACGGGGATTCCCTCGAGGGTCATGCCGGTGTAGCGGCCGCCGGTAACGCTGGTGCCTCGGAAATCAATTCGCTCCAGACGCGCGTCCTTGAAGCTGGTGTTGCTGATAACCGACTGTCCCATATCAACGTTGTCGAGGACGACATGCTCGCAGCGAGCATTGCTGATGCGCGCGCGAACGAAGCTGACACGATCGAACACGGCAGCGTCATAACCCACATTGTGGAGTTTTGCGCCATCAAATCGGGTCATCTCCAGGCTTGCCTCCTGGAAGTTGGCGAACTTGAACGTCGCCCCGATCAACGAGACATCTTCGAATGTCGAATCGGCAAGGTCCACGTCGTAGGCGGTCACGGTGTACTGGCCATTGCGCAGCGGGATGTTGGACATGATTGTTTGGTTTCCTGTCGTGGGAGGCGGGAGGCTTCAGACCAGCTTTAGATGCTGTTCGAAGTGGTCTGATATCTCATTGATGCGCTGATGGAACGTGCTGCTGCCATCGGCAGTCAGGATCGCCAATGCGATGAAATCGGTGCAGTGGGCGCTCGGCGCGCGGAAGTCCCCGGAACGAACCTGGATCTCCAGCAGCTGCAGCCATGGCTGCTTCAACTGGTCCCAACCCTCACTCATCTGGACCGTTCCCATGCCGGTATTGCGCAGGCCAATCAGGCCCATCTGCGGTTGCAGGGCACTCAGCTCGGCCAGCGCCGACTCGGCGTGTCCGGCATCGAGCAGCAGGGCGGCCAGTGACATGTTGATGCCGTACTGCGCTTCAATCATATGCACGATGCCGCCGCCGCCAGGCCGAACCGCGGTCTCACAGAACACAATCTCGTCGTCGACCGTGTGGAAAAGCTCCATGTGGGTTACGCCATCGCGCAGGCCGAGCGCGGCCACGGCATCGCACGAGAAGGCGAGCAAACGCGCGTGCAGCTCGCCGTCCGGCTCCATCAGGCAGACAAAGGGAGCACCAGCCGTGTAGTCGATGTTGCCCATGCCGGGCACGTATTGGGCGATGGCAGTGAAGCGCACCCGACCGTCGATGACGATGGCATTGGTATGGTAGAGACAGCCATCGATGAACTCCTCGATCTCGAAGTTCTCAGGCGCGCGGCAGCGAGCCAGCGCTTGTTCAACAGCTTCCGGCCCGCGCAGGAACGACACCTGGCGCGAGCCTTGGCCATCGCGCGGCTTCATCACCACCTGTGCAACGCGACCCGCGAGCGCCAGCGCGAGCTCCTTGTCGCTGGCTTCGCACCAGTCCGGGACGCGCATGCCGGCTGCGCGCAGACAGGTCTTCATTGCAACCTTGTCGCGATGCAGTTTGACCTCCTCCCTGCGCATGCCTTCGATCCCCAGCGCCTCGCGCATTTCTGCGGCCACTTCGATCGTGCGTTCATCCAGCGTACTGATCGAGGTGATGCCGTCGCGCTCGTGGTACTCCCGCGCCAACTCCAGCATGCGGTCGAAATTCATGTACTGCACAACCTCGACAGTGACATGCGGGCCGTGGGCGTGTGGGCTCGGAGCGTCTAGGAACAGCAGGATTCGTCCCGGGAAACGCGCCAGGATTGACCTGCCCTTGAGATCATGGAAAACCCGCGCGTTCGGGTCTCTTCCGCCAATGACTATCGAATATGACACGGGGCTCTCCTTGTTGATCGGGTCAGTTGTCTTTAACTATCTGCGGCAGCGCACGCAGCGCCACGGCCGCCACGCCGCCATCGGCCGAGGCCGTCCACAGGAGGCACTTCAGCGCGCTGCGGCGCTCGTCGGCCAGCTCTATTGCCTTCACGATGTTTCCCACCAGTGCGGCGGAAGCGGCATGTTCCGGATCGGGTGCAATGTTCACTCCTTCGCGTACACCGAGGCGGGCAGCCAGATCCTCGGCGAGCCCCGGACCAATCGATTCGCCGAGCAGCAGATCCACGCCACCCGCTTCCCAGCCAACCTGTAGCAATGCATTCAAGGCAGCCTGCTCCAGGCTCTCGCACAGCTGTTGTCGCACGATCTCAGGCGCACAACTCCAGAATGGTTCCCTGGCAATCGCCGGACGACAGGACACTGCCAGGAGGTGAGCGCGATCGCCTGCGGCGGGTTGCTCCGGGTCGGCCTGGGCGAGCAGCAATGCGCCAACCGCATCGCGGTAGTCGACCAGCGGCGAGAAATTCCCGGTGAATACCTCACTCCATGCGTCGGCTGCGGTGACCAGAATCAATTCATCTCTACCGGCCACCGGAGCCTGCAGGGCAAGCGCCAGGGCGATGGCCACACCGGTGGTCCCGGTCTGGTCGATGGTCATGGCCCGGCGCGGCGCATCCGACACGGCGTGCGCCACCCGCAGGCATACCGACTCGACGATCTGCGCGGAAAGAGTCGCCTGACAGTGGAGGATATCGACCACCGGCAACGCCTGTGGCCCGACCTGCACCAGCAGCGCGCGGGCATGCTGTTCGACCTCCGCCGAAAGCCGCCGTGGAGCCTGTGTCGTGCGCGGCGCGCGAGCGTAGCCGGTCGCCTGGCGCAAGGCTGAACTGGGCAGTGACGAACTCACTCCGGCCACGCATTTCAGGTGCGGAAAGGAAGCAGGCGCGGCGGTCGAGAGTGAACCGCGTTGCAGGTGGGTGCTACTGACCGCGATGATCGCGAGGCTCATGCGGTGGCTCCTTCGAGGACCAGATAGCCGTAAGCGCCCACGTTGGATTGGCTAAAGCACATCACGCGTTGTCCCTGCTCGCTGCGCTGCAATCCCTCGTCGGCCAGGTTGATCGCCAGGTCGGCGCAACACGCGTGGCCGCGACGAAGTGCATTACGCTCGAACAGGATTTCGGCCCGCGCATTGCGCTCCTTCAGCAAGGTGCGCCAGTAGGGAATATCCGCATTGGTTGGCATCAGCGAATCGAGCTGTGCAAGACTCGCACCGGTATCTTTATCCAGTTCGTCGAGGACTTCGGCGGTATGCACCCATGCCGACGAGCCAATCAGGCGTCCCATGGTCGGCGTGCTGGGTCCCGCATGCAGCTTGGGATAGGAGCGCACGGCGATCGAATGGATGTGCGCGCGGACGGCATCGCGTCCGATCAGGATCGCGGAGCCCCCATCGCTCTGGATGCCGGAATCCTGGCGAAGTCGATGCTCGGAATTGCCGAATACCCGATCACTGCTGGTCACCAAGGCATAGCTGGCTGTGGGGTCGCCTTGCAGCAACCGTATCGCAGTGTCGACTGCGGCAATGATCGAGGCACAGGCCAGATGCGCGATAGCGAATGACAATCGCGGTGCCAGTTGCAGCCGCGCACAAACCTCCGACAGCAACGAGTGCGGCGCGGCCGGAATACTGTAGTTCTGCGTGCGCGCATGGATCAGGTAGGCAATCTTCGATGGATCGACCGCTGTTTTTTCCAGCAGATTTCTGGCTGCAGCAGTGACCAAATCCGCATCGGACTCGATCTGCGCGACATGGAAGTAGCGGCAGCCACTCGCCAGCAGACGCTCGATCCGCGACGCATCCACACCAATGGGCGGCCCCCATTCGCAAACATCGTGCGGCTCGCCCGGGAGGTGGTAAGCGGCATCGACGATGCCAGGGCGATAGGCATGGCTCCCAATACTGGACTCAGACATGGCGCAGGGCCTCCACGATTGAACTGCGCGAGGCACGGCGCGCCGGCCACCAACTCGACAGCACCGCAAGCGACAGCAGGGATAGCGAGACCCACGCCAACAATGCATGACTGCCCCACAACGAGACCATGAGCGGAACCGGAGTGGCTCGATTGGGTGGCACCCAGGTCATCCCCGAGTGGTTGACCAGCAACGCCACCAGCAGTGACAACACCAGTCCCGCGCCGACGCCGATCAGTCCGAGTAGCAGGCCTTCCAGGAGAAACAGCCGCTGCACCCCCGATGGCCGCACGCCGAGTGCGCGCAGGGTACCGATCTCGTCAGTGCGCTCGATCACCGAGGTACTCATCGTATTGGCGATGGTGAAAAGCACGATGATGCCCATCAGGACGGCGATGAAGCCGAAGATGGTGCGGAACATCAGCTTCACCTGGTTGTACTCGGGGAAGTACTGGGTGAAATCAGCGGCGTACATCGACAGGCCGCGTTCGCGCAACAGTGCGTTCAAGCGCTCCTTGGCCGCGATCAAGTCGCCGGTTCGGTGCAATTGCACGACCAGAAACGTCGCCTGATTGTTCGCCTCACGCCCGAACATGAGCTGGCGCGCCAACGCAATCGGGACCACAACATAACTTGAATCCAGCGCCTCCAGGCCCTGGTTCTCGGCGCCTTGCAAGCGCACCGTCACGACGTTCGGGGCACCGCGGCTGTTGGCTACAAGAAGATCGGCCTGAGGCACCTCACCTTGTTCATCGCGCGCTTCTCCCGCGGCCAGGTCGAGCAGCGCCGCATCCAGTTGCGGCGCTGGTTCCGCGGCATCTCCAGTGGCTGGCTGCGGCTCGGTCGGTGGTGGGCAGTCGCTTACGCCCAGTTGCTCGCAGTAACCCAGGATCCTCGCGAGGTTGGTACCGACCACGGCACTCTCGGCCGGATTGCCCTGCAGCGTGAAGCCGTCATTTGGCAGGGTGCGCAGCTCGTAGGCGTTCCATTCACGGAGACGTCTCTGATCGTCCGGATTGACGCCTTCCCCGCTCATCATCCGCGAGATGCCGGTGTCGTATCGGCTAACCAGACCCTGGAACAAGAGCAGCGGGGTCACCACTCGAACCTGGCTGGACAGGATGGGATCGGAGACGATCAAAGATTCGATCTGACTGATGTCCTCCACGCTGTATTGCGCCGAGTTGCCGAAGCCGTAGCGCGCGTAGTCACGCATCTGGACATGCAGGTGGCCAGTCGTGCTGACGATGCCGGTTTCCAGGGTCGCCATGATGGCGCGGGTAAAGCCACCGAATAGCAGCAGCATGCCGACGCCTACCATCAACGCGGCCATGGTGGTGAAGGAGCGCCGCCAGTTGCGGCGAAGGTTGCGCCATGCCAGCGCCAAGTCGCTGCCCAGCATCCGTGTGGACATGCTCATGAGTGAACCACCCTTCCGTCGTGCAGGGTCACCACGCGGTCGGCCGTCGCGACTACGCGAGGATCGTGCGATGACACCACGATCGAGGTGCGCGTGTGCCGCTGCAGCTCCCGAATCAACGCCAGCACGGCGTCGCCATTGGCTGTGTCCAGATTTGCGGTTGGTTCGTCGGCAAGCATGATGTCCGGCTGCTTTACCAGCGCGCGTGCGATTGCCACGCGCTGACGCTGGCCGCCGGAAAGCTCACCCGGCAGCTGTCGCGCCTGGGCACCCAGACCCACCTGTTCAAGCATCTGCGTTGCTCGGCGAGCACGCTCAGCAGCGGGCAGTGCAAGCAGCCGCAGAGGATATTCGACATTTTCGTGCGCGGTGAGCACCGGCAGCAGATTGAAGTTCTGGAACACGAAGCCGATCCGGAGCGCGCGCAGGTCACTCAGCGCGACCACCCCGAGCTTGCCAATGTCCTGACCGGCGATGGAAACCTGACCGCTGTCCGCGGTATCGAGGCAGCCCATGATGTTGAGGAGAGTGGACTTGCCGCTGCCCGAAGGTCCGCTGAGTACAGTGAATTCTCCGGGTACGATGTCAAGGTCGAGATCGCTCAGCGCGTGAACGTCCACGGCTCCCAGCTTGTAGTGGCGACTGACGCCACGCAGCCGGATCGACGGCACCGACTCCACTTCGGATGCGCGCGCACGCGCACCCTGTCGCTCAAAGGTTGATGCGTTCATGCCAACTCCGTCTGGATCGTTTTGGTCGGTGGTTGCCGGTCAGCGCCCGGCCCACCGGTGATCAACACACGCGAAAAGCCCACCGATGGCAGCAGCGCGGTTACGAAATACTGCATTGCCGCGCGATAGCCACCGCCGGGTACATCCTCGGCCAGACCGCGGACTTGCGCGGCTCCAGCCAATTGCACAAGGCCCCAGGCCCCAAGCGTCGTGCCGAACATGTCGGCGATACGCACAAAATGCTCGCTGCATTGATTCAATTGGCCCTGCGCGACCTGTTCGCGCACGTGCGCCATCACCGCGATGCATTCGTCCAGGGCCGCCATTACCGCATCGCACGAGGGCCCCAGATCAGACAACGCACGCAGCGGCAGCAGCTCTTCCTGGACCCAGTCACGCAGGCTGCGCAGCACGCGCTCCGAGCGGCCATAGCCCAGTCCGTCGCGTACAAGGATCAGCGATTGCACGTAGCTGGTGCCTTCCCAGATGGACAGGATCTTGACGTCGCGCAGGTACTGTTCGACCGGCATGTGCTCGGTGTAACCGATACCACCGTGGACCTGCATCGCCGTCTCGCAAATCTTCCATGCCTGATCTGCAGTCCAGGTCTTGGTAATCGGCACCAGCAGCGCCGACAAGCGTGACCACCGCTCGAGGAGTTCGGGGTCGGGATCAGCGCCGGCCTGGGTAACCTCATGCAGCGCATTCAGCCAGGTCAGCCGGCTGACCAGACTACGGCTTGCCTCCAGACGTGCCTTCATGTCGAGAAGCATTCGCCGCACGTCGGCATGCACGATGATCGGCTGGCGCGAAGCGGCGGCAACGGCATTCTCGTGCAGTCGCTTGCCCTGCACCCGGTGCTGGGCGTATTCGACACTGTTGAGGTAGGCGGTCGAGGCCAGCCCGGTGGCGAAAATCGCCGAGTTGACCCGGGCATGGCGTGCCAATGTGGCGAATTGCAACATGCCGGCATTGCGCCGATCGCCGAGCAACCAGCCACGACTCTGCCCGTCCGCACCAAAGCGCAGGCGGGTATTCGGACATCCGCGCATTCCCATCTTGCGCGTCACTTCAAGGCAACGGACGTGATTGTCTACATAGGCGCCCTGTTGCTCATCCCACCACAACCGCGGCACGAGATAGCAGCTGAGGAACATCGAATTGCTGCTCGAACCCTCGGGACGTGCCAGCACGACGTACAAGGTGTTCTCGGTCAGATCATGATAGCCGGCGGTGATATAGAGCTTCTCGCCCTCGACTGCCCACAGCCCGTCGCCCAACTCGCTGGCGGTACTACGAATAGCCAGCAGATCGGATCCCGCACCTTCTTCGGTTGCGCAATAGCAAGCATCCCAGCGAAAGCCTTCCAACGGTGGCAGCAACGCCTTCTTTTGTGCTTCGGTGCCGTGCATGCGTATCAGTCGGGTCGCCGGTGGCGTGAATCCGCCGAAGCACATGAAAGCCGGGTTGGCCCCCATCAGCATTTCCATCACCAGTTGCTTGGCCGGTGCCGGGATGACTCCGCCGGCCGCGTCTGTCCCACCGGCTTGGAGACCGAAGTCCGCCCAGCCAATCCAGCGCTCCCATAATTCGGCAAAGCCGTCCGGCAGACGCACGCTGCCATCCTCCAGCAGCTCGCAGCCCTGCACGTCAGCGCTGCGATAGCAGTTGGCCATTTCTTTTGCGAACGCCAGACCGCGCTCCAGCAGGGCGTCGATCCGGGAGCGGTCCATACCGGTGAACGGCGGCCGTCCCAGCAAGGACTCCAATCCCAGAACATCCCACAAGTGGAAGCGCAGTGCTTCGATGTCGGCGCGAAAATGCGTACTCATGCCAGCGCCACCGCCGCATCCGCCGTCATTGGTTTGCTTTGCCCCAACCACCGTGCCCGAAGCACGTTGCGATCGATCTTGCCATTGCAGCCGCGGGGCAACTCATCAACGTCGATCAGATGCGCCGGTACCATGTGGACGGGTAGATGCCGCCTGCACAGCGCGGGCATCGACTCGATGCCCGCCTCCGATTCCAGAACGAGGAAGGCAACTATTGCTTGCCCCAGGCGCTCGTCAGGAATGCCAAACACAGCCGCTTCCAGCACACCGGGCATCGCGACCAGCGCGGTTTCGACCTCGGTCGGACTGATGCGATGACCGGATACCTTGAGCATCTCGTCGTTGCGACCGATGAAATACAGATAGCCCTCGGCATCGCGCCGCACCATGTCGCCCGACCATACCGCCAGCTCGGGCTGGTTGCAGCGGTTCGATCGCCCGGGCCATTGTCGGAATCGCTGTGCGTTGAGCTCGGCATTGCCAAGGTATCCGAGGGTGACGAAGCCGCCCCGGTGGACCAGTTCGCCCGGTTCGTCGACCGCGCACTCACTGCCATCGGGGCGCACCACCAGCAACTGCGCGTTGGGCACCGCGCGGCCCATGGAATCGGGTCGCGTGTCGAGCTGCTCCGGCTCCAGCCATGTGGATCGAAATGATTCGGTCAATCCGTACATCAGGACGGGTCGCGCCTGGCGAAACAAGTTGCGCACTCGTCCCAGCAGCGCCTGATTCATGTGCCCGCCGGTGTTGACCACTAACCGCACGCTGTCGGCTGCACCTGCGCTCCATTCGGACTCGGTGATCAAATGCCAGAGCGGCGGCACCGCGGTAATCACACTGGGCTGATACTGCTCGACCGCTCGTCGAAACTGCGCGGCGGAGAGGAAGTCATGGGCGACATAGCAAGCCCCGGCAGCCAACGCGGTGGTCAGCTGGCTGAGACCTGCATCGAAGCTCACCGGCAGAACGCCAAGCACTATGTCATTACTATCCATTTCCAGATAGTCAGCGACACTGAGTGCGCCAGAAACCAGGTTGCGCTGGCTCAGCACAACACCCTTGGCCAGCCCGGTCGAACCTGAGGTGTACAGAATCGCGGCCGCATCGTCGTCGACTGCTCCGCGTGCCCATTCCTGTACGCGCGAAGCGGTTGGGTCCAGTTCGGGCATTGCGTCGATGTGCATGACGCGCTGACCCGGCAGGTGCTGTTCCAGCCCAAGCTGCCCAAGCCGATGCGCGGTGCTCACCAGCAGCGCAGGGCGGCAATCGCCGAGGATATGGAGGACCTGGGCCTGCTTGAGCTGCGGGTTGACCGGCACGAATACCGCACCAATTGCGTTGCAACCCAGCAACAGGGTCAGCACACGCCGGTCCTTGCCAGCGAACACTGCGACACGATCACCGCGGCCAATCCCCGCCGCTTCCAACCCGGCCGCGATCTGCTGCACTTGTTCCAGCAGCGCGACATAGTCGGCGCTGCCACTGTCATCCATCAATGCAGGCCGATGTGGATAAATACCCTGGACCAGACGCAATAGCTGGAAGATCGAGACGAGACTATTGATTCGGTACGTCGGTTGCATCTTCCGCCCTCCATGGCTTGGCGTCGTTCTCTCCCTGAGCTTCGATGGGCGCGCTCCCGGCCAGCGTGCTGGGCGGCTCCGAAACCTTGTGCACATCCACGAACATGAGCATGCGGCCCAGCATCATTTCCTTTTCTTCGTCGAAACCGCAGCGCTTGATTTCCTCACCCGCTTTCGGATTTACGTGAGTGCCAAACAACATGTCCCAGATCGGCAGCGAGTAGTTCGACTGGTGCTTTCCATACTCGTGATGCACACGATGCATTTCAGGGCGCTGGATGAGGTAGCCCAACCAGTACGGCGTGCGAAGGTTTGAATGGGTGAAGTAGTCGTAGATTCCCTCGATCAGGGCGAACCAGGCGACTGCCCTCCAGTCAAGCCCCAGAAGGAACCAGCATACGAATGCACTGAGGATAAGGTTTCCGAGCCCGTCCACCGGATGCCCGTAATAGGTGGTCAGCACTTCCACACGACGTGGGCTGTGGTGGATCTGGTGAAGGGTGCGCCAGAGAAAGCCATTGGTGTGCTTGACGCGATGCCACCAATAAAGGAAGAACTGAAATGCGACGAAGGCAATGAATCCGTTCAGCAGTGGCGGCAATTCGCGCAGCGCATGGGTCATCGTGTTGTCGCGGAACCAGGGGATCCAGGTCGCCTGCCCGATCATCAGCAGTGGGACGCCGGCAAAGCCGAGGATCAGTGCTCGCAACACCCACCGCCTGGAGTCCGGCTGCTCGTTCGCAGGCCACAGACGCTCCAGCAGCATCAACACCAGGGCGATCAACAGCATGACCCTCATTGCTCAGCTCCCTGAGTTGACAGGATCATGTCCTGGGGAATTTCGCCAATCAGCAACTCGACGCTCGCCACGACGTTCCCATCCTTGCTCACCGTCCCCTCGCACGAGACGACGTGCGCTCCCACCTGACGGGTATGCACATCGAGATGGACCTCGCACCCCACATGCACCACCTGGCGGAACGCGCATCGGCGAATCGACATCATCACGCCCACTGTCGGCGTCTCAGGTGCGGATGAAACACGCGTCGCCATCACGCCGGCGCCGCCCAGCTGGGCAATGGCCTCTACCAGGAACACGGCAGGAACCACAGCTTGTTGCGGGAAGTGCCCACGAAGCCCCATCTGATCGAGATCCCATCGAGCCACGCCGGTGTAGTGGCGATCGCCATGCGTGGTCATCTGTTGCAGGAACAGGATTTCGCCTCGGTGCGGGATCAAAGCCTCGATTCCCGAGCGCATGTATACAATTGATTGCGGCTGGTCGGCCGGCGGCTTGTGGGCGGTAGCGGGTTGCGGTGCGAGGGTCGCGTTCATCGTGTCCATTCCATAGTTAGCAACAAGGTGTTGGAGGCTTGGACGTCGCCGAATTCCGACCCGCGACCACCCGCTGGCGCGGCTAAAGTCGCGGACCAGGTAATGGCGTGGCGGGTTAGTCCGGCCTGCAGCCAGAAATAGCGGCTGTCGTCCTCCAGGTTGTAGCGGACGAAGCTGGTCAAGAAGGTGTTCTCCCCGAACGGCCGTGCCACAGCCACGCGAGCGAACAGATAACGGCGTGCCAGCTGCGATTGGCTGTCGACGGCGTACTGACGCAACCTCAAGTAACGTGCCAGCTCCGTCGCGTCTTCGGGTGATCCCAACTCGGCCAGTCGATCACGGTCCAGCGCGGTCGCATCGTATTGACCCTCGAGCACCACGGTGAAGCGTTGGCCGATGGCCGTACTGATTCCGAACACTGTGCGAGGGCGATACCGGGTGCTTGGAGTCGGGGCGGCGAACGGGGCAGTCGGATCGACTGCTTCGCTACGCTCGTCAATATCGACCTCGCGGGTCATCAGCGACTCGCTGTACGCCACCACATGGTCACCCCAAAGCGTTGAAACATTGAGCCCCGGCTGCCAGCCGCCGCCGGGCTGGATCAGAGCTACAGCTTCAACCAGACTCTGCTCGCTCAGGCGACGGCTGGCGCGCAGCATCACCCGGGTATCGCTGTTGCTGCGCGCGAGATGTGGCGAGAGAGCGTCTTCGTCCTCGTTGCGGCTAAGCCGAGGCGCGGCGATCAGATTCAGGGAACCGTTGTCGTACAGGTACTGCGCACGCAGCCCGACCACGCCGAGGCGGCTGCTGCGCAATAGCGAGGGATCATCCGAGACTCGTGCGACCACTGAGTTGCTGCGGAACACGTCGGTCGGGTTATAGGCGTATGCCACGCCGATTCGCTCGTTGAAGCGCCCCACGTCGAGGAACAGTCGCTTGCCGGCATAGCCGACGTACGCCTCGCTCAATGTGTAGGCCACGTCATTGCTGTCCAGCGAGTCCTGTCGGTTGCGGTAGGCGACATCCACGCGGTTGTCCAAGACCGTCGACCATCCGTCGCCGACCGTCCAGCGACGGCGGTATTGGGCCGACACACGGCTCTGCCAGGGATCCGGCACGGCGTCGGCAAACGTCCACGCTCGCCAGCGGTCATATCCGAGAGCCGCCTCCAGCCCGAACTTCCCGTCGACACGCTCGGTTTGTTCTTCTGCCGGCGTATCCGCAGGCTCTGCGAAGTCCAGATCGAGCGCGGCCAGCTCGGCTGCGTTCGCATCGTCTGTCTGCTGCGCTTGCAACGGTGCCGATGACACCGCAGGCAGCAGGGTCACCATCAGCAGGGCCAGCGTATGGCGGAGCAAACGCATGCTCAAGGCTCCCGGAAGCGAGGCAGGAAATCGCGCTGCATCCAGGCTGCCGGCACTTCCTGCCAGGCGTAGTTGGAATATCGCATCCGCGTGACCAGACCGGAGTTCAGGCCGTCGATAATCAGGACTTCCGATGGGCGCAGTCGGCCCAGTGCCATCTCCGGGCCGCGATAGAACGCGGTCTTGATCAATTTGCCACTGTCGCTGTAAAAGCGCGCCTTGACCGGCTCCGCTGTCGCGGCGTCCTGCCAGAACTCGATCCGCGCATAAACTGCTTGCGGCGTCCTGGCCTCAAGCTTCAGGTGCTCACATTCGCGTTCGGCCTTGGAGGCATCGAGAATCTTCTGCCGACCGACAAGCACGGCGTCGTAATCCGTGGCAAGGCGTACGGCGAGCACGTCACCGTTGGCAGCCTGGCCCATCAGTCGCTGTTGTGGGGACAATCGGAAGCTGGCCTGGGAGCCTGGATCGTAGAACCACAGATCCTTGCCCTGGAACAACATGAGCTTGCCCGCATCCTGCACCGGCTTGGCAAAGCGCACGATGTTCCCGAATCGTTCCTCTTCCGGCACGGCCCGCGCGAACACCTGCAGGCGCATGCTGTTGGACTGCGTGCCGTTGCGGTACTCCTCGAGGTCCACGTCCACCCGGAACGAGCGGCCGGGATTGCGGATCTGGTCGCTTTTGGCGAGCAGTGCATGGGCCGCCTCGTCGGCTTCGACGGCAAGCGAAGCAGGCGACATGGTCAGCAGCAACACCAGCAGACAGAGCCGAAGTGCGAACGCTTGGAGCCTATGCTGGTTCATTGGTCTGGACCTCTTGGGCGGGTACATCGTTGATCAAGTGCTTCTTGAGATGGTGGCCCAGCAAGGAAAGCACCATCATCGGCAACACCACGGCCCAGAATGGATTTCCCCTGCAAAACCAGGAAACGGCCAACGCCACGAGGGATGCCGACAACAGCAGCAGTGAGTCGCGGCGGATCCGTTTCGGTGCGGCGCCGCTCAGACCGACGAAACCAGCGCGCGTGGCCAGCGTCGTGAACACACCGACCAGGACCACCACCAGCATCAATGCACTTTCGCGGAGCTGGCCGTACCAGACCAATCCGGGCCAGAAGTGCAAGAAGGACATGACGCCACCAACCAGCAAATACAGATTGGTGGAGGTCACCAGCCGGTTCATCGGCCTGTGGCGCCAGAGCGCGGCCAGCAGGTACACACAGGCGAACGGGGTGGCGACCTTGAAGGCCAGCATCCAGCGCTCGTCATCCGGCGGCCCGCTCCATTGCGCAAAGCGCAGGAACACCACCGCGGGCAGGAACGCCAGCGTACCCATGACAAAGTAGCGCCCTGCCCTCCAGAGCAAGTCGGGCCTGGATTCTTGCCAGTTGCTCACGTGCTACCCCGATCGGAAAAATTGAAGACCCTGCCCGCCAGCAAAACGCAGGCAAGCACGGTTGCCAGCAGGTAGGCATAGAGTCCCCAGGACGGCCCTTGGTGCACGGGCGCCCACAGCGCATCGCGCAGTCCGCCCGCGACTTGTGTCGTCGGCAACCAGGCAAGCGCTTGTTCCAGTCCGAACGGCAGCTCGCGCAACGGAATGGTCAGATCGCCGAGCAACAGCATCGGGTAGTAAAGGCTGTTCGCCACGAGCTCGGTCGTGGCGATGGAGCCGCTGCGGGCGGCAACCGCATGACCCAAAGCGAGGAAGACCGCCACGGCCAGAATCAGGATCACCAGTGCGTCCAGCGCCCGCACTGGACTCAGGTGCAATGCCATCCCCGGCAACAAATGTCCGACCACGAGGAAGGCAAGGGCTGCCACGACCAGTACCAGGCCCCGGGTACCCAGTACGAAAGCAAGCCAGAACTGAGGCCGCACCGGCCACACCGCCGGCAAGATGAGGATTCCCTGCTCGCGTTGTCCGCTGAGCATCAGCGCCACTGACAGCAGGCCACCGGACAACAGCATCAGCACCAACACGCCTGAGAACAGGAAGCGACGGTAAGCCAACGCCTCGCCCTCATCTCGCGTGGAGGTCAGCAACTGCGGAGCTTGCACAGCATTTCTCTGCACCGCGTAGCCGAGCAGCAAATCGTGCAGGACACCTTCCAGCGCGCTGGTCGCGCCTAGTGGAAGTCGGCCGGGAATCTCCAGACTGACGTTCAGCCCGGAGTGACGGGCGGTGTCCGGGGGTCCGTTGCCCAGGATCAGGCGCGGTTGCATTTCGGTCGCCTCACCCGATTGAAAGGAGAAGCCCGAGCGCGTGGAAAGCGCCATCTGCTGCTGCAGGTAGACCGCCAGCGCCGCGCCCTCGACCGTTCCGGTTTGGTCAATGATCCGCACACCTACCTTGCCACCGCCGCTCAAGGCAAGGCCAAGAATGAAGAAAAGCAGAACCGGGAAAAGAAACACCCAGAACAATGAGGTGCGATTGCGCAAGATCACGCGCAACTCGTTGCGAACAAGAATCCTCCACAGCGAAGGCACGATCGTGGTTGGCTGAGCCACTGTCGGGATATTCATGCGAGACATGCCGCGACCACCCGGAGTGGTGGCGGCTGGCACAGGTCTGCGCCCAGACGGACCAGATCCGCCACGCTGGTTCGCGTATGTTCCCAGGCGCGGATGTCCTCTGCCGGGCACAACGAGATCGCTCGTTTGACCATGTCATCGCCCCCGCAAATGGTGAGCAAGCGATCCTCGGACTGTGTCCAGCAACGCACCCCTGGCAGAGGCGACAATGCTGTTTCGGCCGCGCTCAAGGCATCCAGATCATGGAAACGAATGCGCAATATTTCTGGGCCGGCATGCCGCGCAACCAGTTCTTGCTGCGGGCCACGATCGAGCAAATTTCCGGCCTCCAGCCACGCCACCTCATCCACCAGCTCAAGTTCCTCGTCGGTATGGCCTGCGACGAGCAAAGCGGTTTGCGCCGGCAGTTGCTCGCGAACGAACTGCACGAGCGCGCGGCTGAAGCGTCGATCAAGGCCGGTCATGGGCTCGTCGAGCAGGACCAACGCAGGCTCATGTGCCATCGCCAGATACAGTTCGAGTCGCTGGCGTTGGCCGCGCGACAGCAGCCCGCCGCGCATCGGCAGCAATTCGTCCAGTTGCAGCAGTGAGGCGAGCCGTGGATTGCCGACGCCATACAGCGCGAGGTGCAGTTCCAGCAGTTCTGCAACCGTGTTGTAGCGCGAGAAGCACGCGCTCTGTAGCTGGCAACCAAGACGCCGCCGCAGGAGCGGACGGCTGATTGCCTTCGGCAGGGGCATCCCAAAAAGCTGCCCTTCGATGCTCGACCCAACCCGCAGTCCGACGATCGCCTCGAGCAGGGTTGTCTTGCCGCAGCCGTTGCGACCAACAACTCCGATGCGTGCACCGGGCACCACCTCGAATCCATGCAGTGACAACGAAAACGAGCCCTGTACCAGCGACAGCATGTTGATAGACAGTAGCGGTGCCTGGCGGGTTGCGAGGGCGGCGATGGTGGCGGTATGCGCGTTCACTACACCGCCCGGAGATAGCTGCGAGCAGCGGGCAGCATCAGGAAATCTCGCACGGTATAGCTGCTGTTGTACGCGCCGCAGCCTTCGAAGACGCAGATGTCACCCACGTTAGGCGCCGCGCAAGCGTCCTGCGCATGACCGATCACATCCTGTCGATTGCAGCTGCTTCCCACATACTGGATGGTGACCGGGTGGGTAGACGCTGCCGGCGGCGTGGAACTCAACAAGAGTGGCGCCGCATGAAGGCGCAGGATGCCCTCAGTTGAGGCAAGCAGAAAGTTCTGGGCCATGCCGCCATCGCACGCGGCGATGTGGCGGTCCATCAGCGTCTTGACTGCTACGACTCGGGTGAGGAAAACACCGGCATGGCCAAAGATTGCGCGGCCCGCTTCATGCAACACCGATACATCAGAGAACAATTCGCTTATTACCTTACGGTAAGACTCCAGTTGTCCAAGTTCATCGTCCCAGTTCATGGGCAGACCGCCACCGAGGTTGACCTCCTCCAGCGGCTGGGCGACCGCAGGTTGCAGGTGATCCAGCGCACGCCGTACGTGGCCGGCGTGGCTCACCCCGTAGCGCAAGAAAGTATTCGAACCGGCAAAGCAATGCACGCCGGTAACTTGCACGGCGCTGTCAGCAAGGATAGCCGCCGCCTCGACGGCTTGGGCTTCGCCCATGCCGAAATGATCCGCGCCCACGGCCCCGTTGCTGATCGCCGCCGCATTGAGCCGAAGCAAGGCCCGCGGCGAGCGAGCGCCGGCGTCCTGTGCCGCCAGCGCCCGAGCCTGCGCCACGCTGTCAATGATGAAGTCGCAACCGGAGATCAGCGCGGCACGCATGAATGCCGCGTCCATGGACGGGTTATTGACATAGCGGCGCTGCGCTATGCGACCAGTGACCACGCCGAGCTCGCCAATGCTGGCTAGTTCGATGCCGTCGACGAAACTGTGACCGCATCGCACCACCAGGTCGACCAGGTTGTTGGCCTTGAAGGACACCACCAGCCGCGTCCCCAGCGCCTGACGCAGCGCTTCGAAGCGGCGTATCACCACCGCCGGATCGAACAGGTAAGCGGGGGTCTCGAGACCGGCGGCCTCCTGCAGTGTCACCGGCTGCATGCGCAGCGCAGCGTGGGCAATCTTGACAGGGCTGGCGGGAACGACGGGAACGGCGAGAACCTCGCTCATTGCATGCACTCCATGGCGTGAATCGCGGCGGACGGTTCAGTCGTCGCGGCAGCGTGGTGAAGGGGGCGAAAGGCGCAGGCGAACGGAGCCCTACGCAGAATGTCGTGCAATGGGTCGCTGGCATCCACACGCGAGTGGAGGACCACAGTCAGGCTGTTGTCGCCGAACTCGTGCAGGTCGCGGCGAATGCGCGAACGGATCTGTACGACCCGGTCGACACCTGCATGCGACCACCAACGCGCCTGCGGATCCGTGTCGTCGCTGACCAGCACCCCTTCGGACATCAGGCCGATAGGCAATGCCACGCCCAGCGGCCGACTGATTTCTACAAGCACGGGACCGTCGATGGCCAGGCTGGTCTGAAGCAGTGAAATGACATCAGTGAGCAGTCGGTAATACTGGAAATAACCCACAAGAACCGGCTGCGGCAATGCGGAGAGAGCGAAGGCCTCGGCCGCTTGGTAGTCGGTCAGTGTGCGATAGGGCATCAAAACGGCATCAGCTTCCACCGGGTCCGGATACGGGGTATGCACAAGGCGTTGCGCCCAAGTGTACAAATAGCTCATGGACGTGACACCTGCAGGCTGGCGTCGCTGGCCACGGTGATGGTGCTGATGGCGTGGTAGCCGTTGAGCGCGAGCGATCCAAGCACATGACGGCGCCCTCTCGCTTCCTTTCTCAGGCCGAGGCCGATCCACGGATCGGCTCCGAAGCAGTGTCCGAACTCCGGATGCAGTTCTTCCAGCACCTCCACGTCGCGCAGGATGCGCCGGAATGCGCGGCTGGTGGCTTCCGTGAAGAACGGCGCGGAAACCACCGACTCGGCACGAGCCAATGCGCGCGCGCGCAGGCGTGATCCGAACTTGAGCATCGACACTGACAGCGGCGCCACGTCAATGGCAATGTCGCCATCGGCGCCAGTGGCATCGACATGGACGTCCATGTTCAGGATTCCGAATCGAGCATTGCCGTAAGTACGGGTGCGCCACGCCGCCTCGATACCATGCACATCACAGTCGACAACCTGGATCAGCAGGCGCCTCGGTCGGCCCAGCGCCCGCGATCGGGCCAAACCTTCGCGCAGCAAGAATGCCCAATTGGTGCACTCATAGACATTCACCGACGCGTCGACCTGGCGCTTGGCGTGGTGACCAATCAGTGCCCGATACTCCGGCCCGGTACTGTCCCGATCCGAGAGATAAGGCGAGCCCAGGGTAGAGCCGATGAAGTAATCATCCATTGGCGCTGCGCCATCGCTGGCGAAATCGGCCGCAGCGTTGCCGACCCGGGCGGCCAACGCGCGCATGGTCAGGACCGGATCGTCTCCGGCCACGGCAAACGGCGTCGGCAGGGACGCGTAACTCAGTCGCTGCAGGATGATCGCCGGATGGGAAGCAGACATGATGATCGACCGTCGCTCAGGCAACGGCCATCGGGATCAGCGCGGTCAGTTGCCGGTCCAGATCCTCCAGCGTGGTGAAGTTGCTGATTTCAATCTTTTCAGGATCGAAGGGTCCGTAGAGCGACTCGCAGAACATGATCATTTCGATGATGTTGATTGAGTCAACGCCCAGCTCGGTCAGGCTGACATCGGTAGGGCAGCTCTCTGAGTCGGTGATTTTCGCCAGCTCGCGGGCGAGTAGTTCGAGGGTAGAACGTTCAGTGGTTCCCATTGCACAAAGCCTCCATAAAAGTTTCAGACAACAGCAGTTTCCGGGTCCGCGATGCCCACAAGCTGACGCGAGACCAGTTGATGCGCGCAGGTGACCCGCTGGATCTTCCGCGAGGTGGTACGTGGGATCGCGCCCTTCGCGACGAACACGATTTCGCTGGCGCCGAAGCCGAAACGGGCTCGCAGCAGATTTTGCAGTTCATGGCGCAGGCGAGGCAGGTTTTCATAGACCTCTGGCTCGATCACCAGGGTCAGGCATTCGGTCCCCATCGCTGGGTCGGCAAGTCCGACCGCCGCCACTCGCCCGGTGTCGACCAGCGCGTGTTCGACCACGCATTCCTCGAATTCGTGCGGGTAGTAGTTGCGCCCGCGCAAGATGATGATCTCTTTATGCCTGCCAAGGACGTACAACTCCCCATCACGTACGTAGCCGAGATCACCCGTGTTGTAGTAGCCATCGCTGATGACGCGCGCAGTCTGTTCGGGCGCGTTGTAATAGCCGTCCATCATGCAAACGCTGTGCACGTGTATGTGCCCGGTCTGGCCTTCAGGAAGTGGATTGCCGTGGGCGTCGCGGATGGCGAGGGTGGTGGAGGGCAATGGCCGCCCCATGCTCAGCACGGTGTTCGCTGCCAAACTGCCATCATCGGTACGCTGATCTCGGCAGATGTTGTGCCCAAGCGGATCCTGCTTGTCCCGTGCCGGCACGGTGATAGCCAGGGTCAATTCCGCCGAGCCATAGCAAGGGTGGAATGCATCGCCGCGGAAGCCATGAACGCGGAAGGTTCGTTCGAAGGCCTCAAGGGTCTCCACGTGGACGCGCTCGGCGCCAACGACCAGGGCGCGCAAACAACCCAGATCTACACCCTCCATCAAATGCGGGCGATAGCGTCGCACGCAGTAGGCCAGGGCAAAATTGGGAACCGCGGAAGTCGTTCCGCCATAGCGCGCCAGATGACGCAGCCAGCCCATCGGGTTGCGAATGAAATTTTCTGGCGGCTGCAGGACGAGATCGCAGTTGTGGTAGAGCGCGGACAACAGCGAAATCAGGCCCATGTCGTGAAACAACGGAAGCCAGATGACACCGCAATCACGGCTCAAATCGGCATCCCCTGCACGCCCCGTAAGAGCGATATTGGCTATCGCACTGCGATGGCTGAGCGCTGCCGCCTTGGGCACCCCGGTCGAGCCAGAAGTCAGCTGCAGATGCAGAAGATCAACTGCGCGCGGTCGATGGACCTCGTTCCAGCCCCAGGCGCAAGCTTGCGGAAGACCTTCAATTGCAACCGCCGGCACGGAGTCAAGCGCCGGGACGGGTAGTGAACTGATCTCGGGAGTGGTGAGCAGCAGTTTCGGACAAAGCGCGACCGCAGCGGCCTGCATGTGTTTCGCGAACGGCGTGACGCCGAGTTCCGCTCCCGGGATCGCACAAGGCAGTGCGCCGACCAGCACACAGCCCAGCCAGGCATCGAGGAATTGTTGACTGGTGGGAAAAGCAACAAACACGACGTCACCCGGAACGATGCCGTATGCATGCAGTCGTGCGGCCAGCGCCAATGCGTCATCAACCGCCGCGGCAAAGCTGCGGCGATCCTCAATGGCGGCACCGCCGCGCTCGCGGAGCACGACGAGATCAGCGCTGTGTGGACGGCTGCCATCCTTGAAGGAGCGCAGCACATCGACCAGGGTCAGCATATCCATCCATGGTTCGACCATCATGTGCTCTCATCCTCCAGACGCGTCGCAATCAGCGAGACATTGGTGCCGCCGAACGCAAACGAATTGGACATCACCGCCGACAAGCCGGGCATCGACTCTGCGCCGTCGGCCAGGTAGTCCAGGTCCAGTGCTGGATCGGCTTCACGCAAGTAGGCGGTTGGCGGCACTACCTGCTGCTGCAATGCCTTGATTGCGATACCGAACTCCAGTGTGCCGCCCGCGCCAATCACATGGCCATGGACGGCCTTTGTCGAGCTGATCTTCAACCGCGACGCATGGTCACCAAATACTTGCTTGATCGCGATCGTCTCGCTGAGATCTCCAGCCTGGGTGGCGGTGCCGTGCGCATTGATGTAGCCGATGCGCTCCGGTGCGAGACCGCTCTCCTTCAACGCCATGGAGATGGCACGTGCCTGGCCTTGGCTGTCGGGTAACGTGATGTGGGTTGCGTCACTGGAGATGCCGTAGCCGGACAATCGTGCGTATGCAATTCGCCCGCGTCGCTTTGCGCGCTCAGCCGTCTCGAGTACGAGTGCGGCCGCGCCCTCTCCCAACACGAAACCACGCCGGTCGCGAGAAAACGGTCGGCAACTTGCCGCTACGTCCTGACTATCACCGGGCGCCATGACCCGCATTGCATGCCAAGCCAGGTACGGGCCCGCGGCAAGCATGGCCTCGGTACCGACGACTACGGCGGTTTCCGCATAGCCATGGCGAATCGCTCGGTAGGCTTCACCCACTGCCACCGCTGACGAGGCGCAGGCCACACTGTAGGTTTGAGTCGGCCCCTTCAGGCCGTTGAAGATCGAGATCCACGATGCCGCGGCATTCGGCATCGTGTTGGTGACGGTAAGCGGATGCACCACGGTAGGATTGCCAGTCTCGCCGTTGACCTTGAACAGCCGGTGATAGAAGCGCGTGTAGAGCGCCTCCAGCGTGGTGGCCCCGCCCAATCCAATGCCACAGTAGACACCTGCATCGGCACGCTCGTGGTCATCATGCTCAAGACCGCTGTCGGCCAAAGCTTCGCGGGCCGCTATCAGCGCCAGCTTGGTGGCGCGGTCAAAGCTTCGCTCTGCCGGGACCAGCCGATGGCTGAAATCTCGATCGATCTGGGCTGTAATCGCGCCCGGATGATATTTGCGCAAATCGCTTTCGGCCTCTCGTATCGCACCCTGCCCCAGCAGGCAGCGATCGAAAGTTTCCTGCATCGAGTCTCCCAGCGCGGTGATCGCACCCAGACCGGTTATGACGACTTCGCGTGTCACCGGTTCAAACCTGGGCAACGTCGACGGAGACGGCAGGTTCCACTGCTGTAATCGCCTTCGCACCGCCACTTGCGATCAATTCGGCGACCAGCGTGTGCAGCTGCCCGATATTGAGATCTTTGAGCTGCATCGGATCTTCGATGTGGACGTCGTATTTTTCCTCGATGTCAAACATCAGCTCAATCACACCGAGAGAGTCCATCGTCAGCGAATCCAGACGCATCTCCGGATCGTCCAGTGTTTCGACCGGAACGCCGGCGTGAGTGGCAATAAGTGCATTGATGATGGTGCCGATTTCGTCGCTCATAAATACTTCCTTTCTTGAGCCATCTGGAGAATGGCAATAGAAACCCCAGGGCGGCCTCGACCACCCGCACAGAAATTCATCTCAGAATCATGACCGAGAGAAAAGGTATGGCTACCGGATGAAATCGGTAATTGAACTACCTGAAACTGGTACCCCCTCGCACGGCGCGACCCAACGTGCCGGCTCATCCCCCAGCAAAAAGCTTACGCAACAAGAGACGCCTTCCGTCAAGGAGAGCGTGCTTTGTCAAGCAATAACCAGAGGTGCCCCAATGAAAACGACGCCGCGACACGTTGCGCGGCTGATCATCCGATCCCACCCGGAGATCAAGCTCTATGTCAACCCATAAATTCGCGAAATATCCAATATTGCGTCATGAACTTCCCGTCGACCAGCGCAATGCAAAATCGGAATGGAGAATCGCAAAAAACTTATGTTTTTGTCAACCACTATTAAACGCAGTTAGTCCAATTGACGAACTGCAGTTTTTCGTCAAACTTGTCAAGAGGCATTTCGAGGAGGTTCGCGCGACGCCCGAAGCCCTGCAACCTGGCGCGGACCGCCGTTGGCAAAATGTCGCTGATTGAACGCGCCAATTCATTCGAAATTGTTGTTAGACTGCGCGCCCCAATCGATGCAGGTCTGGCGAAGGAACATGTGGAATTGCCAACGCCAGCGCTCATGCGTCGAGTTTTTCTTGCCACGACAATGCGTTAGCGTTATTGGAGCGAATCTCGACTAGCGTTGCGGCGATCGGCACTCCGCAAACACTCGCGCCCCTTTCGAACCGAGGTCAATAGCCGAGGCGCCGGCGTGTGGCCACGGACTGGCAGCGCGTTGAGGTCGATCGGGGCTTCAGGGAGAATCCGTTTCGGGCAATGACGAATCCGCGGCAAAGGCATTCCTTCTCTAGAGCGTCTTCCTCGCCCCAGCCCTGCCTGCAAATTCCTGATCGCGACAAGTGGGCAAAGTTGACTCACTGGAAGCGCCGAGATTGACCAAAATCCAGAGCGGCGAGACAGCGAATGGCGTATCCATTGCCTGGAGGAGCGCCAGTCAGAATGGGAGGGCGGCGGACATAGGCGACCTTCCTGCTCATGACTGTTTCGTTCAATATCCGAGCCACCTGGAATCTGTCGGGGCCAACCTGCTCTCGACAATTGGCTATTCTTGACGCGGGATAGGTGACTGATCCCGTTGACTAAGTGGTGTCGGAGGACCTGGGATTGACTTGCAATCACCCAGCAGAAATAGAACGGGTCTTGACCGATACGCGGGTGCCGGCTCGATGTTCAGGTTCGTGAGCGCGGACGACCGAAAGCCGACGCGCCTGTCGTGGCTCGTTATACTTCCTCCAATTCCCAATCTTCAGAGTTCGCGTGCCCGACATCATCGAACCGATCTTCATCACCGCTTATACCGCGACATCTGCAATGGGCCGGGGTCTTGCTGATCACCTGAACGCGTTGGGCGATCGACACAGTGGCTTGCGCGAGAACGATTTCACGCGCAAGCCGCTGCCCTGTGCCATTGGTCGAGTAGGCGGGCTTGAACACGCAGCTTTGCCTGAATCATGTGACGCCTATGAGAGTCGAAACAATCGCCTCGCCTGGCTCGGCATCGAGGCAGATGGATTCCTGGATCAGGCACGCGCCGCCATTGCGCGTTATGGCAGCGACCGGGTTGCCTTGCTGGTAGCGACCTCGACATCGAGCGTCGGTGCCACCGAGGATGCCTATGCGCAGCTCGATGGCGAGCGCATGCCTGAAGAAATGCGACGCTCGGCCGTGCACACGCCGCATTCGCTCGGGCTGTTCCTCGAACATGTCCTCGGCACGCGCGGACCTTGCTTGACGACCGCAACGGCGTGCTCTTCCAGCGCCAAGATCTTCGCCAAGGCCGAGCGCATGATCCGGCTCGGCATCGTCGATGCGGCGATCCTGGTCGGAACCGATACGTTGTGCGGCAGTGTGCTGTACGGCTTCAATTCGCTGGAACTGGTGGCACCGAACGCATGCCAGCCATTTGATGCGCGGCGGCAAGGAATCTCGATTGGCGAAGCAGCGGGTTTCGCGCTGGTCGAACGACACGGGCCGACGCAGGCTCCGAAACTGATCGGCTGGGGTGAATCGAGCGATGCGCATCACATGTCGACACCGCATCCCGAAGGGCTTGGCGCGCGGCTCGCGCTGGAAGGCGCCATGGCGCGAGCGGGCTTGACGGCCGACGATGTCGATTACATCAATCTACATGGCACGGCGACTCCGAAGAATGACGAGGTCGAGGCGGGTGTCGTTGACAAGGCCTTCTCGGCGCGGACGCGAGCGAGTTCGAGCAAGGGCTGGACCGGTCATACCCTCGGCGCGGCTGGCATTCTCGAATCGGTCATCAGCCTGCTCGCGATTGAAAATGGACTGATCCCCGGCACGCTCAATTGCGAGCAGCTCGATCCGGTCTGCGGCCCACAGATTGCGTTGAAGAACGAATCCGCCGACGTGCGCATTGCACTGACCAACTCCTTCGGTTTCGGCGGCAGCAATTGCACGTTGGCGTTTTCGCGCGGAGAAAGGGCGTGAGCGTGCTTGATATCGGCATCGAAGGGATCGGCTTCTGGACACCGGGATGGGCAGACTGGAAGGCTGCGCAAGCCGGCTTGCTTGGCGAGGCCGAAGCCGACCCGACGGTGACCAAGCCAATGCCGGCGCTACTTGCAGCGGCTGAACGTCGACGTGCACCGCTGCCGGTCCTTCTCGCCTGCGAAATTTCCGCGCAGGCGTGTGCGGCCTCGGGGCACCGTGTCGACGCACTGCCTTCGGTATTTGCGTCGACCCATGGCGACCTCATCATTACCGACTATATGTGCGCGGTGCTTGTTGACACTCCGCATGAACTTTCGCCGATACGCTTCCACAATTCGGTGCACAACGCGCCGGCCGGCTACTGGACAATCGGCGCGCATTGCCACGCCGGCTCGACTTCGATCAGCGCATGGCACTGGAGTTTTGCGACCGCGCTTTTTGAAGCAGCCGTTCAGGCGATCGCGGAACAGACACCGGTGATCCTGGCGGCGTACGACGGAGTATCCCCGGGGCCGCTTGGCGAGGTTTCTCCTTCTACTCTTGCTTTCGGCGTTGCCTTCGTGATCACTCCCGGCGCGAGCCAGGATTTCTCCATGCAGCTACGGCTCAATCGTGACGGATCAGTTCCAGCAACGGACGTTCCGTTGCCGGCGGCATTCGCAGAAATCGCCCGCTCGAACCCGATGGCGGCGCAAAGCCTGCCGCTGCTGATGAGGATTGCGCAACGATGCGGAGATCCGATGATCCTTTCAACCGGCGCAACCTCGACGCTGCAAGTGGAGCTGCGCGAATGACCGAGCAATCGAATGGACGCGTTGCGATCCTGATTCCAGCCTTGAACGAAGAGAAGGCGATCCGTCGGGTTATTGAAGCGGCGCTCGCCGTGTTGCCGGACGTGATCGTCGTTGATGATGGTTCCAGCGACCGTACCGCCGAAATCGCGGCCGAACTCGGAGTGATGTTGATTCGACACGAATCGCCCAAGGGCAAGGGTGAAAGCCTTCGTGACGGCTTTCGTCTGGCCTTGCAGGAAAGATTCGAGGGGGTCGTCGCAATGGATGGTGATGGGCAGCATGATGCCGCTGACATCCCGCGCATGCTTGCGGCCGCGCGAAACTACCCTGACAGCCTTGTCATCGGCGCACGCATCCGCACACGCGAGAATCAGCCGACAGCGCGACGTCGCGCCAATGCAGTTGCCGACTGGGGTATTTCCTGGGGCTGCGGCATTCCTGTTGCAGATACGCAAAGTGGACAACGTTACTATCCGCGCAAGGTCATGGAACTTGTCGAGCTTCCGGCCCAGGGCTTTGTGTTCGAGGCCGCCATTCTGATTGCGGCCACGCGTGAACTTGGATTTGGCGTCGTCTCGATTCCGATCGACACCCGCTACAGCGGCGAGTTCCGGCTCAGCCACTTTCGACCGGTGCGCGATGTCACACTGATCACGCTGTATACGATTGGACGCATTGTTCGATACGGCGATGTGGTTGCCAGCTATCGGCGATCACACTCGAAGCCGCCTCTGGTTTTCGATCCGGCGGCGAGCGGCTGACAGTAGACATGGGTTCGATTCCGATCCTGCTTTTGCAGCTCGTCGCCATACTCGGCACGGCCCGGCTCTTCGCGATCCTGCTGCGTCAGTTCGGCCAACCGCCGGTGATCGGCGAGATGCTGGCCGGCATCGCACTAGGGCCCATGGTGTTCGGATTGCTCGCTCCTCAGGCACAGGCATTCCTGTTCGCGCCAACCAGCCTTGCCGCCCTCGATGGCCTGAGCCAGATTGGCCTGATCCTGTTCATGTTTATCGTCGGCGCCGAACTGCGCTTGCCGGGTGGCGCTCGCAGACATCTCAGTGCATCGGCGTTGGTCGGAGTGCTCAGCGTAGTCCTCCCATTTGCACTTGGGCTGGCAATCTCGCCCGCGCTTCACGAAAGCTTCGCGCCTGAAGGAATCGCATTCTGGCCGTTTGCACTGTTCATGGCCGCGTCGATGTCGATCACCGCGTTCCCGATCATGGCCCGCATCCTCAAGGAACGCGGCATGACCGAATCCGCGGTCGGACGACTTTCCTTGACCTCGGCGGCACTTGCCGATGTATTGGCGTGGATCGTGCTCGCCTTTGTCGTCGCATTGATCTCGAGCAAGGCTGGCTGGTCCGGCTTTGCAGTGACAATGGCCGGAAGCATCGGTCTCGCTGTGTTTGCGTTTGTCGCGTTGCGACCGTGGTTGGCATCGCTTCTCGAAAAACATGCTCCCGACGGTCGTCCCGGCAGTGGTCTGCTTGCCTTGATCCTGATCCTGGTTTTTGCCACTTCGGCAGTGACCAGCGGACTCGGCTTGCATGCAGTGTTCGGTGCTTTTCTGATCGGCGTCGTCCTGCCGCGGGACAACCGCTTGCTGGCGAGCCTGATCGAGCGCATCGAGTACGTCGCGGTGATCGTGTTGATGCCGGTGTTCTTCGCCCTGGCTGGCTTGAACACGACGACCGACGCATTCGCCGGCGCGGGCCTCGGTGCCTTGATGCTGATCCTCGGTGCTGCCGTATTCGGCAAGATTCTCGGTGGCGCGGCCGGTGCGCGCGCGGCTGGCTATGGATGGCGCGAGTCATTTGCCACCGGCTCACTGATGAATGCGCGCGCATTGATGGAATTGATCGTGATGAAGGTCGGCCTTGATATCGGCGTGATCGGCATGGAGATCTTCACGATGCTGATGATCATGGCTGTTCTGACCACCCTGATGACGACACCACTACTGACCGCATTCACCGGCAAGCGGATTCACATCGATCCTCCTGCGCTGGATGCCCTTGACCCCAATGGAATCATCGATGACAAAGATCCCGCAGCATGATGTCGTGATTCTCGGCGGCGGCCTGGCCGGGCTCAGCCTGGCCCTGCAATTGCGCAATCGCTTTGCTGAACTCGATATCGTGGTGCTCGAACGCAACGAGTATCCGTTGCCGCTTGCCGCGCACAAGGTTGGCGAATCAAAAGTCGAGATCGGCGCGCATTACTTCGCCGATACGCTGGGCTTGCGCGAGCACTTCGATCAAGATCACATCAGGAAATTCGGGTTCCGATTCTTCTGGAGCGAGGGCCGGGAAGATCTCGAAGGCGTCACCGAACTCGGGGTCAGCTCGGTGTTGCCGACGCCTACCTGGCAGCTCGATCGCGGCATCCTGGAGAATCATCTGAGCGAGCGCGTTCGCGCAAATGGCATTGCCCTGCATGACGGCAGCGTGGTGCGTCATGTTGAACTCGAGAAAGGCGATTCCGCTCATGTCATCCAGGCGACGGTCCGCGGCGAGGCGACAACGTTCACTGCGCGCTGGGTCGTCGATGCCACGGGTCGCGCGGGTCTGCTCAAGCGCAAGCTCGATCTGGCCGAGAGCAATGGCCACGACTGCAATGCTGTCTGGTTCCGTATTGATGACCGTCTCGCCATCGATGACTGGTGCAAGGATCAAGCCTGGGGCGATCGATGCGAGCCGCGCGATGAACGCTGGCGATCAACCAATCATTTGTGCGGTCCAGGCTACTGGGTCTGGCTGATACCGCTCAGTTCGGGCGCGCACTCGGTGGGCATTGTCTGCGACGCAACGATGCATCCGATCGAAAAAATGAATACCTTCGATCGTGCCCTCGAATGGCTGCACGAACACCAACCGCTGGTCGCCCATGCGTGTCAGGCGAAGTACGACAAACTCATGGATTTCCGCTTCCTTCGCGGCTATTCGTACGGCTGCAAGCAGGTGTTCTCGGGCGATCGCTGGGCATTGACCGGTGAGGCTGGCGTGTTCCTCGACCCCTTCTACTCGCCGGGCAGCGATTTCATCGCCATCGGCAATACCTACATTTGCGAGCTGATCGCACTGGAGCGCGCGGGCAAGCCGCTCGGTCCGTACTCGCGTATCTACGAGCAGCTCTATTTTTCATTCTATACAAACACGCTGAGCATGTATCGCGACCAGTACGCGGCATTCGGAGATGCCGAGGTCATGCCGATCAAGGTGATCTGGGACTACACCTACTACTGGGGAATCCTCTGCCAGCTCGTCTTCCAGAATCGATTGACCGACCTGGCTCTGCTCGGCGATCTTCAGGGCGAGCTGGCCAGGGCGGCCGAGCTCAATCTCGACATGCAGGGATTCTTCCAACGCTGGACCGTGATGAGCAGGCAGGCCAATCCGGCCGTCTTGCTCGATCAAAAAGATCTTGGCTGGTTCGTCGGCATGAACGCCAGCCTTCACGATGAATTGAGCGATGTCGAGGTGCGTGACCGATTACGCGGCAACGTCGTGCTGATGAACGACCTCGCAGCGACCATCGTTTCGCGGGCGCAGAACGCGTACCCAGGACTCGACAACAACGGCCTGCCCAGCGCAACCGATACATCAATCTCGCTGTTTGATTCGGCCGCCTGATCCGGCGAACGGAACGGATTTCGCGGTTGTCCCCAACTTGCCTATGCGTGTGAAGCGTCTCGTGTCGCGCGATCAACCCGGCACGAGAAGCAACCCCGTTTAGCGTTGTGCAGATGCACATGGGACACCCGCTCGTCGGCGAGCATGCCTTCGATCTGTGCGCCCAGGTTTGTGCCCTCACAAAGATCAGCGGAAACCATGCTGTCGTTTTCATCATAGCCGCGCAGCGAAATCATTCGGCCGGTGACATAGGGCGACAGTTGACCCACGGGCAACACGTTTCTAATCGCAAATCGTCGCACGAATATCGGACCCGACGATTGATAAGGAGATGCGCCCGGCTGATGTTGATAGGGAAGCAGCAAAAGTTCTTCGCCGATTTCGGCATCGACCAGACTGACCCGGCACGGAAAACCGGGATGCGAATTGGCGGTCACACGTCGCATGTTGCGCGCCGCGAGCTCGTCGTCGCTCAATGCAAACAGCGACGAAAATACCTGCTCGGAAAGACCGGAAAGTTGAAATGAATTCATGAGACGCTCCTGATTGAGAGCCTCAGAATGGACCGGTCACTGCATCAGTACTCGCCGCATCCGGACCTCTCATCCGGCCAATCGAATGCGGCGTGAATCGGCGCTTCATGGGATCCAGACTGCGCCGTTTTCGTTTCTCACAACGTTGCCTGAAAGGTGCTCCCCCGTTCTTGCGCGGGGAGCGCGTCCAGGCGCGGTACTCATGCGCGACCTTCGCGACTCGAATCGCGGCCGAAGCCAGCACCTGCGTGGCTCCGGCACGCGCCGCTTTCGCTCGCTTACTGCAGATCGCCGAGTTGCGCGTCCATCGTCGGCGATTTCAGCCAGTCGGCGATGTCCTTGCCAAGCGCCTTGACCGTACGGCCGAGCACCGAACACGAGCCCTTGTAGCCGCCGAATGCACCGCCCATCGAGTTGCGCCTGCCGACGAAGCTGCCAATCAATTCCGCGTCGCGATAGAGCTTGCCGGCGACCAGGGTGCTCTTGCGATGACCGATAAACGGATTACCCTCCGAAACGGCGTCTCTGATATGCACGTCCAGCACCATTCCTGCTGAATCCGCCTGCACGGCATCGGCGAACTTGACCGTGATGTTGTGGTCCTCGCGGGCGTACTCCTCGGTATAGGCCGCGAGCTGGTTCTGCAGATCGCATTCCTTCTTGATCTTGCCCGCGATAACCGCTTCATCGGCGTAGGGAACCGGCTTCGCCATCGTGATCGGGTCGGTCGCGAAGGCACTTGCCGAGAACAGTGCGACACCCATGCAAAGCATCCATCTGCAACGCTTCATCTTTGTATTTCCCCTGATTCGGTCATTGGCGACCGACCGCAACCTTGCCCAATCCAATGCTTGCGCGCAAGCCTCGTTCGAACCTGCCAGATTACCTGCGGCCATCCCTTCAAGCCTGCAGCCGGCTTTCCGCCTCGAATCCGCCTTGCGAGTCGCTGGACAGGGCTATCTTGTCCTGAAGGCCCAGACGCGCGCATGATCACAACCGGCGGCTTGGCGTCGCCGCCAACCCAAATCCGCTCGTTCCAGCTCCGAGGAGAGATACATGCGCGCGCTTCACTCGATATCACTGATCGCCCTTGCCTTGACCGCCGCCGTTGCTCAGGCAGCCGATACCAAGGTCGATTCGGCAACCAACAATGCGGCGGTTGCGCCGATCATCCGCGCCAGCACCAATACTGTCATCAGCTACCCCGGTGGAACCCCGCCGAACAACGTCGTCGGATCATTCGATGCCGGTGATTCGACCTTCAACCGGCCACTCACGTGCGCAGCCCTGTCTGGTGTCGGAACGGCCACTTCGTATGACACGATCACGCTGACGAATACCGGAGCAGGAGCGGCTACAGTCAATGTTCGGCTCGGCCAGGCGGGAAATCCGTCGGCCGCATGCGGCACCGCAATCGATCCTTTCATGGTGATCTATAACGGCAGCTTCAATCCAGCAGCACCGCTGACCAATTGCCTTCTGGTGAATGATGATACCAACGGCGCTACCGATCGCTGCCCGAGCCTGACCGGCGTGGGCATTCCAAGCGGACAAACTCGCGTCATTGTTTTGACCACTTTCGACAACGGTGCGGCGTTTCCGTATGAAGTGACCTTTGGCGGCACAACCCCGGTCAGCTTGCAATCGTTCAAGATTGACTGATTCCGTTTTCCCGGATTCAAACGTGGCGGCGTGGGCTGGTTGTCAGCCCATGCCGCCATTGACGCCGATGACCTGGCCGTTGATGTAGCCGGCATCATCGCTGCACAGGAACCGGACCAGCGCCGCCACTTCACCTGGCTTGCCGACACGTGCAGCAGGAACGATGGCCTTGACCATCGCCGCATCGAACGTCTCGCCGAGCATGCTGCCCTCGATCATCCCGGGCGCGACCACGTTGACCGTGATCCCGCGCGAAGCCATCTCGCGCGCGAGAGACTTTGAAGCTCCATGCAATCCGGCCTTGGCCGCAGCGTAGTTTGTCTGGCCGCGATTACCGAGCACGCCGGCCACTGATGAAACACTGACGATGCGACCGAATCGGGTGCGCGCCATTGGCAGCAGCAGGGGCTGGGTCACATTGAAGAATCCGTGCAACGAGACATCGATCACTCGCCGCCATTGTGCTTCGGACATTCCTGCCATCGGTGCATCGTCATGAATGCCGGCATTGTTGACGAGAATCTGGATTGGACCATCGGCAAGCAGGGATTCAAGCGCCGACCGGCTCGGTTCTCCGTCTGCCACGTCGAATGCAATCGCCGAAGCCTTGCCACCCGCCTGTCGGATTTCATCGGCAATTTCCTCGGCACGCTCGATGTTCGAGTGCGCGTGCACGATGACCTCGCAACCCGCTTGAGCAAGTGCACGCGCAATCGCGCTGCCGATATCACCACTGCCGCCGGTGACGAGGGCACGTCGGGGAGCTGAGGTCATGGATGAGATTCCCTGGATGTTTGATCGGGTGGAGGGTCTTGTCTGGGTGAGGATAGCAAGGAGGTCGCGGTTTGCTTTGCGAATGGGTCGATTCGGGTTTGCCTGGTTGCTCGTCGGCCCGATCCAGGTTGCGGCCGAGCGAGTTTTTTGCGCCTTTCGAGGCGTGCCAACGATGCGTGCGCATCATTCGCCTCTCGTGGTTCTTTCCCAGGCAAGGGTCCAGTGACTTTGCTCATGGAAAGCACGCTCTTTTGGAGCGCGGCATCCTTGCCGTTTTTCACTCGCCTCCCGGCGAGCGAGTCACTTTTCTTTGCATGCTCACTGCGCCGCAGGAGCGGCGCGAACAGCGAAGTTGGCCCGAAGGGCGGAGGGCAGAAGCCCGGAGTCAGAGAAAGTAAGCAAAGAGAAGGCCACCCCGATACTCGCCGCGATCGAGGGGATCCACATTGTGCGCATCGTGCGCGCCGAAGCGAACACCAAAGCCAAAGCCAATGCGTGCGGGAGTCTGCCTGGATTTGGCTGCGCAGGATGCGCAGTGATTGGGCCCCCTATGCAACGGCAACGTGACGTAGGGATAGCCCGAAGGGTGGGCGCAAGGGATTGCGCCCAGTTTGACGCCAGTCCAGGGATGGACTGTCGGCGAACCCCCGGAGTCGCGTTGCGCAGTCGGAGGGCAGGAGCCCGGAGACCGCGGTATCGGGGTGGCCTTTCTTTTGGTTACTTTTCTTTGGCCACGCAAAGAAAAGTGACTCGCTCGCCGGGAGGCGAGTGATACCCCGGCAGGGATGCCGCGCGGCGAAGGAGCGCAACAACTTGAAGCAGAGTCACTGGACCCCTGCCTGCGCAGGGGTGACGAGAGGTGAGAGGCTTCGTGCCTGCGCAGGGGTGACGAGAGGTGGGAGGCGAGTGATACCCCGGCAGGGATGCCGCGCGGCGAAGGAGCGCCACAACTTAAAGCAAAGTCACTGGACTCCTGCCTGCGCAGGGGTGACGAGAGCTCGGAGGCGAGTGATAAATGGCAAGGATCCCGCGTGACGAGGAGCGAAACCTCGATAAATTGAGGCCCTCTGCAGCAATGCGAGAGAAAAGACGGAGCGCTAGCGCAACATCACCGCCGCGCGTCCACTGGCGATCTCCACGCCCGCATGTTCAATGCGAAACGCATACTGCCAACTCGACTCGGAACCCAGCAGGCGCTCGCCATGCACATCGAGTGAACCGTCGAGATCGTCGATGCGCGCGACGGCCAGGGCCACGCCGCGCAGCGAAACCAGGAAACCGGGGGCTGCGGCGAGTCCGGCTTCGCGCGCGATCAATGCTCCATGCACGGCCATCGATTGAGCGCCGTATTCGCACAGGTGGACAGCGCGCAGCTTACCGTCGCTGCGCAAGGGATTTTCGAGTCGGCGATGGGAATCGCTGCGTGCGTGGATTGCATCCGGAGTCCAGCTCACAACGCTGTCGAGCAGGCACATCGTGCCCTTGTGCGGAATCAGATGGCCCCAGTCAGCTTTAACCAGCATCGTGCGAACGACCCTTGCGCGCCATCAGGATCGACAGGCAGAAGTGGAAGCCGACACCGAGGCTGACGGTCAGACCGATCGCGCGCAGTACCGGCAATGAAGACCACGCCAGCAATGCGAACACGAGCAGAGCCGAGATCACACAGACCAGGGTCGCATGCAGGGTCCGTCGGGCTTCGGCTTCATCCGGAGTCTCGCGTTCAAAGAACAGCGCGTAATGCAGGCCGAGACCGGCGGCGAGGGTGAGCGCGACCAGATGGAACAGCGACAAGGACGTGCCACCGAAGCGCAGCACCGCGAGAACGAGAATGGTCGCCAGAGTCATGGGCGCGAGCACATGCCAGGCGCGACGAATATCGCGGAAGGCAACGAATACGGTGATCACGAGCAGGACGATCGCGATGCCGAATGCGCGCAGGATGCGTTCGCGGTAAGAGGCGACGAGGGATTCCGATGCACCCTTGAGATCGAGCAATCGAACTGTCCCGTTCGTTTCCGTGGCAAGTGCGGCGAATGGCGCTGGATCCTGCATGCCGATGATCGTGCCAAGGCCGAGCCAATGGTCGCCGCGCTCGACCAGCATGGCCTCGATGCGCGCGCCAATCGGCGAGCTCGCAAACGCGGCTGGCGAAAGCGGCGCCAGCGTGCGCGCCTTTTCGACATCATCGACGAAGGGATCGAACAGATCGGCGCGGAACGGCAAGCCTACTTCCGCTGCGTGAAGCATCGTTTCGAGGCTGGCGCGATCCGGCAACTTCGCCTGACGCGCGCTCTGCGTTGCCAGGCTTGGAAGATAACGGCTCGGCAACTCGACGGCATCGACGGCGCCCTGCTCGACCAGGGCGTCGATGCGCGGCGCGATCTTCTCGGAGAGCTCGAGTACGCCTTCGGCATCGCTGGCTTCGATGATCAACAGATAGCGCACATCCGGCGCACCGAGCGCTGCGCGCAGGCGGCCTTCGCGCTGCATCAGATCTTCGGGCACCGGGGTCAATGCGGCAAGGTTGTTCTGCCAGAACGGTGTCGATGCCGACCACAACATCAGTGCGGCGATCAGCAACAACAGGGCGGGCAGCCAACGCGGTCGTGGCAAGCCTTCGAGCCAGTTCCAGATCGTGCCGAGGCCCGGCGTATCGGCCGCGTCGCGGAACTTGACCGGCAGTACGCGTGGCAGCAAGTAGCGTGTTGTCAGCCCCGCCACCAGCAGACCACTGATCGTGAATACGGCCAGTTGCATCAAGCCGGTCACACCCGATGCGAAGAACGCAAGATAGGCAATACAGGCAGAAGCAATTGCCGTCATCAGCAATGGCCACAAGCCGCGCACGCTTTCGAGTGCAGTCTCGCCGGCACGTCGATGGCTAAGCAGGCGGATCGGATATTCCTGGGCAACACCGAGCAGGGTGAAGCCAAAGGCGAGCGTGATGCCATGCATCTCGGTGAAGACTACGGCAATCGCGGCGACACCAGCGAGCGCAGCGGATGCAATCGGCAAGGCGGCGAGGCCGAGCACGGCGACGCTGCGATAAGCCAGCAATAACAGGATGATGAAACCAACCGTGCTGATGCGACCGAGCCACTCCGATTCGCCACGCGTACTCTCGTTGACCAGCACGGTGAAATAGCCCGGACCGCTGATCGCGAGCTTGGCCGAACCTTCAGGCGTTTTCGTCGAGGCGAATATCGATTCGATCGCGCCAATCGCCTCACCTTGGGTGGCCGGATCGAAACCGGCCGCGCGTGTTTGCACGAGCAGCAGGGCTTCGTTCTCGGGAGAGAACCACACACCATCGCGAACCAGCGGTTGCTTGGGCGGTGACCATTGCTCGGCGAGCTTCATGATTTCGAGGGTGGGATCGCGTGGCAGGATCGGTTTGAGCAGGGTCGCCGCCGGCGAGCCGAGATCCTCGACACGCTGGCTCAGTTCGTCGGCGAGTACCGTTTCATCAAGCGCTTCGTCATCGAAACTCGAGGTCAACAGGTAGCGATACGGCAGCAAATCATCATCAAGCATGCCCGCGTCGAACTCGCCATTGACCACCTGGCTGAAGTGATTATCCTTGCGCAGGGCTGCGCTGTAGGCGCGGCTGAGTTCGGCGAGGCGCTCTTCATCATCGCCACTGATCGCGAGCATGAGCAGGCGCGACCCCGGGCCTTCGCCGATCTGCTCCATCAGCAACTTCTGGTCGGCAGTCTGTGCCGGCGGCATGAAACTACGCAGATCGGTGGTGATCTTGAGTGTCTGTACGGTCCATGCCGCAACCCCGGCAAGAACGATGACCCAGCCAATCAGCAGGCCGAATCGACGCGCGCGTGGACTCACGGCGTGGCGACTCCCGTTCGGCAGGCCTGCTCGACATTCTCCTGGGTCAACGGATCCGGCAGCTTGGCAGTGGCCAGTTGCTCGACCATCAGAATGCTGACGTCATCATCGGCATCGATGATGCTGAAACAGCGCGCCTTGTCACCGGCACCATCCACTTGCAACGCATCGATGCGTTTCTTCAGCCGCTTGTCCCTGGGTGAAAGGCGCAGTTGCCACTGCGTTGTATCTCCACTGCTGCTCAATTCGAAATCCCGTTTCAGCGCAATCGCATCGCCTCCCAGCAGAGCGCTGAAACCGCGCAGAAAACCTTCAAGCTCGGGTACGCGATCCAGCGAGATCTGGCGCGGCTTGCGCTTGCCGCGCTGGACCGTGACCTGGCCATCCGCAATTGTCGTGGTTTCCTCGTACGGCTTGTCGACTCGTTTGCCAAGTTTGCCGGGGCCGAGGTATTCAAGCTCGCCGCGTGCGACCAGCGCGCGGTTGTACATATGCGAGAAACGTACTTCGACATAGGCCGTACGTGCTGGCAGTTCACGCTTGAGGCCGCTGACCAGGGCCAGCGGATCGATCTCAGCCGCGCTCACCAGGCATGGCAGGATCAGGCATGACAGGCTGATCGTGAGTCGCTTCAAGGTTCCAGAAGTCATAGAAATTGAACCAGTTATAAGGATGGGCGCGGACGTGATGTTCAAGCCGCGATGCATAGCGTTGCACGAAAGCACGCAGTTCCGCCTCCCTGCCCCGCCTCGGCAGGTCGATCTGTTCAGCCAGCGTCTCGAAAATCAGATCGTAGCTGCGTCCGCCGCGATAGAGACCGAGACACAACACGATCGGTACCTTGAGCATGCTCGCGATCAGAAATGGCGCGACCGGAAATTTGGCCGGCAGGCCAAGAAACTCGACTTCGACGGTGGCCTCATGCGGCCGCGCACGATCGCCGAGCAGGGTTGCCAGGTCGCCTGCCTGCATCGCGTCGTGCAAGGCAAAGACGACTTCATGCCCGGGCCGCGAAGCGTCGATCACGTTGTTCGCGATCGCCGGATTGAGCGCATGCAGCAGTTCGGTCATGGCCGGTGTCTGCTTGGTATTGAGAACGACACGCACGGTCACATCGGGGCGCTGCAAGGTCATCACGCGCAGGACTTCGAAACTGCCGACATGTGCGCCGAGCAGAAGCATGCCTCGATCAGGGCGCATCTGCGCATGCAAGTCGTCCAGGCCGACGACTTTGATATCGAACCGGCGCAGGTTTTCGGTAAGCAGATAAATGCGATCGAGGATGGTCGAGGCGAATGAGTGGATATGACGCATGACCATCCACATCGTTGCCGGCCTGCCCAGCACCCGTTCGAGATACGCGTACGAGGCCCGGCGCTCTTCTGTTCGGCGCAGGAAGAAATACAAGGTGATCGGATAAAGCAGCAGGCGCGCGACGCCACGGCCAAAGGTCAGACCGATCGTGCGGATCAACCAGATCGCGAAATGCCCGCCACCTTCGCGATGCTCACTCCAGTGATTGCTCATGCGAGTTCCCCGTCACCCGTGGTCAACAGCTCGCCATCGCGACTCAGACGGAATCGTACCTGCTTGCCGGTCACGGCAATCTGCAGTTCGGCGTCCTGCTCTGGCAGCAGCGGCGCGCGGAACTTGACTGCGGATATTCTTTTCAATGCACCCAACCCCTCACGCTCAATTCGCGCGGCGACACGATCCAGAATAATGACCCCGGCCACCACCGGCTCGCCCGGAAAATGTCCCGGCAGGCTCGGATGCCTTGCGGCAATGCGCACGGTCTCCCTCCATTCCCCGTTGATTTCGGTTGTCAAATCAGGATCTCCGTTTGCCGCCCAGATCGGTATCACGCAGCAATTGTGGCCAGTTTCGCACCAGTTGCTGCACAAACTCGGCCGGTGGAACGTGCGGAATATGGCGCAAATACCAGCGCCGGAAAATGTACTCGACCAGCATGAATGCAGCCGGCAAGGCGTAGCCGCCGACATGCAGCCAGGTCATCGCCCAACGATGCGCGGGCGAGCCGGCGGTCAGATGCGGCAACCACCACGTCATCAACCAGACGAAGAGTACGACCTGGATGGCAAAAACCAGTGCCCATGCCGCGGTCAGCGTGCGAGCGTAGCTCTCGACGCGTGGCAACCCCAGGCGCTCGATGCCCTCGATGGCAATAATCGCGCGAGCAATCAATGGCGTATGCGCGCCCGTGAGCGACCAGCCAAAGAGGATAGCCAGACCCAGATTGATCGCCAGCGGGACCAGATCGAGCGCAACGCGACCGAGGCCGCCGAGAGACAAGGCAAGAACTCCACCGACCAGAATCGCCCAGATCGCCCATGCGGCGCGCGAAGTCCTGCGCAGATGTGGAAAAAGAACGGCACTGACCAGGACTACGACACAGATTGCCGACAAGGCATCGTTGCGCGTTATCCAGGCAGCGAGGACGAGCACGACATAGCCGACGATCAGGCCAACGATGCGCAGGCGCTGCGGCGTACTGATTGCGGGCTCGATTTCGGAAGGAATGTTTTCCGGGCGATTCATGCACAGGATCGGACAGGCAAACGCCCAGGGAATAGAACGGAAATGTAACATGCGTGACTGGTGACGGACGAAGATTCCGGTCGGGATCGAGCAATTTCCGTTTATCCCGAGTCTCTCGAAAGGCGATTCCAAGCCATTGATTCGGCGCAACAACTTCCGACCATGATTCAGCAAGCGCAGGACCAACGGCTGTTGATCAGAGATCCCGTGGATTTGCGGCGCTGGTGACTAGGCAACCAATCCGCTAGTTTGCCTCCCTCTTCAATCCGGACAATGGAATCAGGCATGCATTCACAGCTGGATTGCGATGTCCTCGTGATCGGAGGCGGACCGGCCGGCACGTCAGCGGCGACAATGCTCTCGCGCAAAGGCTGGAAGGTGCTGTTGCTGGAGAAGGACCGCCACCCGCGCTTTCACATCGGCGAATCGCTGCTGCCTTGCAACCTGCCGATCTTCGACCAGCTCGGCGTGCATGAAAAGGTCCGCGAACTTGGCGTGCTCAAGCAGGGAGCCGATTTCCAGTCCGATGACGGCAACTACCAGACCTTTCATTTTCGGCGCGCCCTGGGCGGCTCGCCGCCGCACGCCTATCAGGTCAAGCGCGAGGAATTCGACCGGATGCTGTTTGAACATGCGCGCGAGAACGGAGTCGATGCGCGCGAGCAGGTCAAGGTCGTCGCGACCGAAGTCTCCGGCATCGATTCAATTCGCGCGACCGCGCACGATGCCGATGGCAACCTGATCGCCATCCGCGCGCGCTATCTGGTCGACGCGAGCGGACGCGATACCTTTCTCGGCAACCAGCTCAAGCTCAAGCGCAAGAGCGGTAAACACCAGAGCGCCGCGATCTTTGCGCATTTCTTCGATGTCGAGCGCCGCCCGGGCGAGGATGCCGGCAACATCAGCATCTACAACTTCGATTACGGCTGGTGCTGGTTCATCCCGCTCAAAGACGGCGTGACGAGCGTCGGCTGCGTGTGCTGGCCGGACTACCTCAAGCAACGCAAGGGCGAGAAGGCCAGTTTCCTGTTGAAGACCCTGGAACTCATGCCCGAAGCCCGCAGCCGCATGAAGAACGCCAGCATGACCGGCGAGGTTCGCGTGACCGGCAATTATTCCTACATCTGCTCGCGCATGGCCGGACCGGGCTGGATCATGGCCGGCGATGCATGGACCTTTGTCGACCCGGTATTTTCCTCGGGCGTGTATCTGGCCATGCACGGCGGCACGCGAGCGGCAGAAGTGATCGATGCGGCATTGCGCGAGCCTGCGCGGGAAGCCCACTTGCAGAAGCAGCTGACGCGGCGGGTCAAGCGCGGCGTTCGCGTATTTTCGTGGTTCATCTACCGCTTCAACTCACCGGTTATGCGGCGCATGTTCGCCCACCCGCGAAATTTTTTCCGGGTCGAGGATGGGGTGATCTCGATGCTTGCCGGCGATGTTTTCGACAGTCGCCCGGTGATGCTCCGCGTCTACCTGTTTCGCCTGTTCTACTCGGTTGCGGGCATGCTCTCGTTTCGCCAATGGCTGCGCAGTCATCGCGCGCGTCGAGAGCAGGCGCGCGCCGAGTTCAGCGGCGGAACCACGCCGGTCGATCCGGCCTGATCGGCCGCTTGGTAGCGTTCGTATGCAGCTCATCGACCATCAACTCGTCGGACAGGAATTCACGCGCGCCAGTCGAGTTGCGAGCCTGCCTGCGGGCGAGATTCATTTGTGGCATTGGCATTCCGACGCCAGCTTGCCGCCGCGCGAGTTCGCCGCGCAAGCACGATCAAGGCTGATTCAGCTATTGCAAGGTTATGCCGGCAGCGACACCGCGCCGATCATCGAGTTCGGCGAACATGGCAAGCCCCATGTCGCAGACGCCGCCTATCCGCACTTCAACATGAGCCACAGCGGCGACTGCGTGATGTTTGCGTTTTCGCGTGACCACGAAGTGGGGGTAGATGTCGAAATTACCTCATTCCGACGCCGCTTCGGCTCGCTGGAACTGGCCTCGCGTTTTTTCTCGACTACGGAATCCGCCGCCTTGGCCGGTCTCGACGAGAACGCCCGCGACGGCGCGTTCCTGCAGCTCTGGACCTGCAAGGAATCCGTGCTCAAGGCGCTCGGCCACGGCCTGTCATTCGGACTGGATCGTCTGCGCTTCGCCCTCGACGCCGATGCGTCGGCGCAGTCGCTGGACGCGATCGCTGAGGAAGCCGGAACGCCGCAAGAGTGGCAAATCCACCGCTTCACGCCAGCACCGGAGTTCCTCGGCAGCCTGGCCTGGCGTGGGCCGCCGCAGCGGATCAGGACTTGGCGGCTGGATCCCGAAGGCTAGTTGGTCCGTTGTTGCTCGATATGCTCGGACAAGGCGCGCAGACTGCCGAAAATCTGCCGATTGTCCGGGTTGTCCGACCGCAACTGGAAACCGTAGTGCTTGGAAACCGCGAGTGCGAGCTCCAGTGCGTCAATCGAGTCTAGACCCAGGTCACCGTCGCCGAACAAGGGCCCTTCCGGATCAATCGCCTCGGCCTTGACGTCCTCGATATTGAGGCTGCTGACGACGAGTTTGGCGAGCTCCAGCTCGGCCGGGGTCTGGGTTTTGGAGTCCTTTGCGTCGGTCACGAATTTGCCTGATGTCAGTGATTTCGGGCCATGCAGTGTATCATCCGCCACCTCAATTCCAGCGGCGGCCAAGACCCGCGACGTGCCCTTGACTGAAACCCAATCCGCTACCCAAGGCGAACCCATGTCGCCGGTGCGTATGGCCTACGAAGATGGCGATGCCGGCGAACTGCTTGCCGACTCGAGCGTCCTGGCTGTCATCGGCTTTGGCACGGCAACGCAGATCCAGCACGACCCGCGCTATCTTCAGGTGGGCCTGGAACCTTCAGTAACTGATCGATACGAGGTCTGGCGCTGCGCCGGGCCCGTCGTTCACGGCCGCCTCGGCGCGCTGCGCTGGAGCAGTGACGCCAACTATCTTTTCTTCGCGATCGAAGTCGATGAAGCGGAGGCCGGCAATATCGATGCAGCCGCCGAGCAGGCCTATTCGGCGATCTGCCGCCTGCTCGATCAGCATCGCTTCGCCGACGGTCAAGCCGGGCACATCCTGCGTCTCTGGAACTACATGGACGCAATCAATGAGGGCGCCGGGGACGACGAGCGTTATCGTCATTTCTGCACGGGTCGCGCACGCGGCCTGAAGCCCGCCGCCCGCAACGGCTATTCGGCAGCAACGGCGATCGGACGGCGTGATGGGGTGCGCGTCCTGCAGGTTTACGGCATGGCTGCTCGCGAAGCGGGCGTCGCCGTCGAGAATCCGCGTCAAGTCAGCGCCTGGGCGTATCCGCGCCAGTACGGCCCGGTCGCTCCGACATTTGCACGCGCCACGCGCACTCCGGTTGACCAATTGCTGGTTTCGGGCACGGCGGCCGTTGTCGGTCACCAGTCGGTGCATTTTGGCGACACCCTGGCCCAGCTCGATGAAACCCTGGCCAATCTTGAAAGCCTGTTCGCTGCCGCAGGAGCGGATATCGCCGCACGCGGGATCGAGGCCACGTTGTTCAAGGTGTATCTGCGCGACCCGGCCGAAGCAGAAATGGTCAGGCAGCATCTCCACTCGCGTGTACCCAAATTGATTGAACCGATGATACTGTTCAGTGATATTTGTCGCGTCGAATTGCACATCGAGATCGACGGAATCCAGGGCTGATACCAGCTTGCGCGGGACAGATTGCCGCGCGCGAAGTCGACGAAATTCGAGCTCCAGCCCTGGATTTCCGGCGTAATGTGATGCAGCGCACACTGTTCTTGTGAGCGCTGTCCGCAAATCGATGCGATGCAATGGACGAATCCGACGGGTTTTGCGGTGCTAGCATTGACTCCGCAGCATCACAACCGGCGCCTGGCGCCACGGAGACATCATGAAAAAGCGATTGGGACACTACGACATCGTTGCCGAGCTGGGTCGTGGAGGCATGGGCGTGGTCTACAAGGGACACGAGTCCTCGCTCAACCGCTACGTCGCCATCAAGGTGCTGGCCGATTCGCTCGCCCACGATGAAGGCGTCAAGGAACGCTTTCTGCGTGAGGCGCGCAGCATGGCCGCGCTCAACGACCCGCACATCATCCAGATCTATTACATCGGCGATGACGAGGGCCAGACGTATTTCGTCATGGAGTTCGTCGAAGGCGAATCCCTCGGCACCCTGCTCAAGCGCGAGCACAAGGTCGACGTCGGCCCGGCCGCGAAAATCATCTACCAGACCGCGCTCGGCCTCGCCACTGCGCACGACAAGGGCGTGATCCATCGCGACATCAAGCCCGGCAATCTGATGGTCTCGAGCCGAGGCTCGATCAAGATCGCCGATTTCGGCATCGCCTTGTCGAACCAGGATCTCTCGAACAAACTGACCTCGACCGGCGAATTCGTCGGCACACCGGGCTATCTGTCGCCGGAAGTCTGCCTCGGCCACCAGGTCGATCAGCGCTCGGATATCTTTTCACTTGGCATCGTGCTGTTCGAGATGCTGGCCGGACGCATGCCGTTCACCGATGAGTCGCCGCTGGGTCTCATGCTCGAAGTCGTGCGTGCCGAGATTCCGGATGTGCGCGAACTCAATGGCGAGGTTGACGAGAAAATCGCCTGGATCCTGTCGAAGATGATCGCCAAGGAACCGGAGGATCGCTACCAGAGTTGTCAGGAACTGGCGGACGATCTTCTTGCACATCCGCTGGTGTCCAAGCCCGGTCCGATCACGATTTTCCCGAAGGTCTCTGCAGCTTCGGCAACCCTAATCGGGCAGAAAACGCCGGTATCCGCACAACAATCCCTGCCGAAAACACCGGTTTCCGGTTTCGGCGCTGCTGGCGCGAATACACGCATAACCCCTTCGTCACAGCCGTTGCCTCCGGGCGCGCCATACGAGGCCGGCGCAGCCGGCCAGCAACCGGCATTCGAGCGGCAGTCGGTGCTCGGACGCAACAACGAAGACGGCGCAAGGAAGGGCAATTCGGCGCTCCCGATTGCGATTGCCGCGATCCTGCTGCTCGGCTTGATCGGCGGTGCCTGGGCGTTCCGCGACAAGATTCCTGGCCTCAGCGGTCTCGGCGGAGAGACGGTGGCCGTTTCATCGCAAAATTCGCAGCGCGACACTTCGGCAAGCGTTTCGAATTCGGGCGATGCCGGGCAGACAGCGGCTGTTGCGACGCAGACGGATGCCGCGAACCCGGTAAACACCGATGCGCCTTTAACACGCACCGACGTCGCCAACGACGGCAACCCCGATGTTGAGCAATCGAACGTCATCGCCAACGCGAGCGATGGCAATGGTCCGGGTCCACGCGCCTCACAGGCCGATGTCGACGCCCTGCAAAATCTGCCCGCTGCGCGTGCCGCCGAGGAAGCGCAGGCCAATGTGCCTACGCCGCGAGCCGGCGATGCTACTGAAGTTGCGAGGGTGACCCAACCGGCCAAACCCCATGTGCCGACCATCGCCGTGGTCGTCGGTGGCGACGATGTCATTACCGAACCGGCACGCGATGCGATCGTGAGCTTGTTGCAACGCCGCGGATTCCGCGTCATCGAAGCGGGCGAAGCCTCCGGCGGCAAGCCGAACATGGGCTCGCTGCGCGGACGCGCCGATGCCGTGATCTTCGTCCAGGCCAAGCCAGTCGGTTCGCAGGAGTTGCAATACTACGGCCAGAGTTCGACGCTCTACACCGTGCAAATGGGCGTCAAGGCGTATCGCGTCTCCGATGGCAGCACGCTCTGGAGCAGCGGCATGGAGCAGGTCAATTTCAGCACCCTGAATGCGACCGAAAAAGCGCGCGAAGCCATCGAGCCGCTGCTCGACGCGGTCGACAGCAATCTCGACGAATTCCGCTCACGCCGTCGCGGTTGAGGGGAATCGACGATCTCGACTCCGGGCACCACGACTCCTGTCGTTGATGCTCGGAGTTCGTTTGTGTAGCGACAGGGAGGATCCTGCGCCCCGGCGCCGAAGCGCGAGGAGGAAGAAATTCCGATCCGTACGTGAGCCCATCGCCAGCTCATTGGCGATGAATCATTGCCAAAACGTTGATACGTTTACATATTTCCATACGTTGGACCTCGTCCAGATTCCGCTATCGACCAGTTGAATCCAAGACCAGAAGCGGCCATTCGATCGGTGTGCCGGGCAACGCTGTCAGTTCTTGGCTTCTTCCCGCTTGCCCAGATACCAATCGAATTTCATCGTATCGTCCCAGTACCTACCCATCTTCGTGAGAATGTCTTCGCGCTGGATTGGCAGCAGGAATCGCTTCGTTATTGCGTTGTCGATGGACGCAGCTGCGGCTTTCATGAAGCCTTCCCGGTTGCCGTAGCGTTCTTCAATCGACAGTCTGGGATCGTGTTTGGTCAAGCGCTCGTCACGTGTCCGGGCGAATGGGATGAATGCGCCATTGAGGCCGGAAATGAAACCGAAACGGGCGAATTCGGGCAACCTCCAGTTCCAGGCGGTGTAGGTGCCGAGCGGCACCGAGGACATGGCGCCACGCCAGCCGCCCAGTTCGTTGCCGTCGCCATCAACCGCAGGCACGAGCAGCGGATATCTTGCGCCGACATGCACCGGTTCGGTGATGATGCCTTTGCGCGCATAGGCGCGACCCATGTCCAGCTGCCACAACGGTGGCGGATTGGTCGGCACACGAATCCCCGGAATCGCCGGGAATTTCAAATCGGCGGCGGCGACAAGCGTGGAGCCGAGCACCGGTGCAACCGTCGGCGGCGGCGCGACCTTGTCGATCACCCACTTCCGAAGGTTCTCAAGCTGGGCATTCATGCCATCGGCCAGATCGACATTGGCATTGTAGGGATAGGCCGCTTCCCTGCCGGGTTTGGTGAACTGGCCCGGGAACCTCAGCGCGTGCGGCGCGCCAGCAAAATAATAGAGCCGACTGTCCGCTCCCAGCGCGACCGGCTGCTTGCCATCAGTGGTCGTCTGCTGCAGCGACGCAATGCGCCCCCAGTACCCGGAGCTGCTGATGATGTACATGATCTTGGGTACGGTGTTGTCGTGCACCGCACGGTCCAGAAGGCCGGCCTTGCCTTTGCCATCGATATCCGGCGTCGGAACATCGGCGAATGGATACAAATCCACTGCGCGCACAGCGCTCAGGACCGAGTTGCCCGCCTGGCCAGGCAGCGCGTAACGGTGATTGAAAGAGCCACGGCCTGCTCCGGCGGTAGTGACGAGCATGCCGTCGAACACACGTTGGCCGTCCGCGCCTGTGTTGAAGCCCCGGTAGACGAAGTCGCGCAGGAAGCGTCCGCCTTGTGAATAGCCGAACGCCAGAACCGCGGCGGCATCGCCGGGCCGATCGTTGATCCCGGAAGCAATTTTCCGAGTCTTCAGATGGATCGCGAAATCACGAAAAGCCGCCTCGCCCAAGCCCATTACCGGTGCATCCTCACCCTCGTAGACGAGGCTGAAATATGTGTCTGCTGCCGCAGGCTCATCCAGCACAATGGCGCAGCGTGCATCGCTTTTCTTTTCGACCGACGCTGCTGCAAAACGCCACGACTTGCGCGGCACCACGATACCCCGATCGGCGAAGTCGGCCAGCAAACGAAGCACCGCCTTGGGTTGTTTCGCATCGTGCGCGCAATAGAAGCCGTCGTTTGGCAAATCGAAGGTCTTTCGGTCTGGCGTCATGTCATCGCCCGAGAAGGAGGCACGCGCAGCGCTGTGCACGCGCGCAACGGGAACCTGGAGGCCGAACTGATCGGGCTCCAGTCGGGCCTGCCAACCCACCCACGCCAGCGAATATCCAAGTTTGAAAAAGGTGGGATCCGTCAGCTTCTGCACCTTTTCGGGCGACATCAGGTCGAGTCCATCCTCGGTTTCGAAGAACGCGCCGTCCATGTCCGTGCGCCCACGGTTCGCCACTTCGACGAGCGTTGTGTGATTGCCGCGCGCGGCATCGACGGGGCGAATCATCACGAACGGACCGGAATACTCGACCAGACCGCGTGCATTGACTGGTGCAAAACGAATATCGGCAACATCACGCGCCGCCTTGCTGCGCGGATC
>JBBRBU010000026.1:0-51317 GCA_038205505.1 Lysobacterales bacterium
CCAAGAAACCCGCGCCATTGCAACGGCTCTTCGTAGGAGAGGCCTTCAGGCCAACAACGAAGCGGCTACGCGAGGACCGCCCAAGAAACCCAAGCCCGGCCATCGTGCCCCTGTAGGAGAGGCATTCATGCTAACGACGAAGCGGCTACGCGAGGACCGCCCAAGAAACCCAAGCCCGGCCATCGTGCCCCTGTAGGAGAGGCATTCATGCCAACAACGAAGCAGCTACGCGAGGACCGCCCAGGAAACCCGCGCCATTGCAACGGCTCTTCGTAGGAGAGGCCTTCAGGCCCGATCCGTTTCGGTGGGAATCAAAAAAAAAGCATCGCGGCTAAAGCCGCTTCTTACGACGTCGGTGCATAGTGCCGTGATACCGGAATGGCGTCCCCGATTCCCCACTCCCGTCACATGACCCATGGCACGCTGGCCCTTGGCGACGCATCGGGCCAGAATGCGGGATCGCAATTTGCCCCGGGAATTTCATGCAACGATTCGCTTTCGTCCTCATCGCGCTGGCCGGCACCAGCCTCATCGCCTCAAACAGTCACGCCGAAACGCGCATTTTCGAGCCGATGGATGTGTTTGCTCTGCAATGGGTCGACAGTCCGCAGATTTCGCCGGATGGCAAGCACATCGTCTACCAGCGCATGGGTTTCGACGTGATGAAGGATCGCGAGACATCGAGCTTGTGGATCATCGATGCGGATGGTCGCAATCACCGACCGCTGGCCACTACAGGCCAGGGCGCGGCGTGGTCGCGTGATGGGCGGCGCGTTGCCTATGTCGCCAAGGCCGCTGGTTCGGCGCAGATCCAGATGCATTGGCTCGATGGGGGTCAGAATGCACGCATCAGTGAATTGACCGGCTCGCCTTCCAACCTGAGCTGGTCGCCGGATGGGCAATGGCTGGCGTTCACGATGCGCGTGCCGGCCGACGACGAACCGCTGGCGAAGATGCCCAAGGCACCCAAGGGAGCCGAATGGGCCGCGCCGGTCAAGGTCATCGATCGCGTCGTCTATCGCGTCGATGGTGGCGGCTATGTCGATCCCGGTTACACGCATGTCTTTGTCGTCGCGACCGATGGCGGCGCAGCGCGACAGATCACCCATGGCAAGCACAATTTCAATGGCACGCCAGCGTGGGCGGCGACCGGCAAGGCGGTGATCGTCTCGGCAAATCTGGACAAGGAATGGGAGTATCAACCCACTGAAAGCGATCTTTATCGCGTCGCCATAAGCGATGGCGCGATGTCGCGCCTGACCGAGCGCAAGGGTCCCGACCAGAGTCCGATGGTATCGCCCGATGGACGCCGCCTGGCCTGGCTCGGTTACGACGACAAGCGTCATCCTTACCAGGCCACGCGTCTCCATGTTGGCGATACCGACGCCGGCAATGCGCGTTCATTGACTGACGCTTTCGATTTCAATATCGATGGCGCAGCGTGGGATGGCGATCGTGGTTTCTTTCTGCAATTTGACGATCATGGCCGCAAGGTTCTGGGCTGGATCTCTGCATCCGGCGGCAAGGTCGAGCGCATCGTCGACGATCTTGGCGGCACCGAGGTCGGCCGGCCTTACACGAGTGGAGACTTTTCCTCGGGGCAGGGTCAGGTTGCCTACACGCGCGGCAGCACGAAGGCACTGTCCAACCTCGGCATCGTTGCGCGCAACGGCAAGTCGCGCGCGCTGACCAGGCTTGATGCCAACCTGCTCGATCACATGGATCTCGGCAAGCTCGAGGAGATCACGGTCAAATCCTCCGCCGACGGACGTGACATCCACGCCTGGATCCTCACCCCGCCAGGGTTCGACAAGTCGAAGAAATATCCGCTGCTGCTCGAAATCCACGGCGGACCGTTTGCCGCCTACGGGCCGGGATTCGCGCCAGAAATCCAGCTTTACGCAGCGGCCGGTTATGTCGTGGTCTATGCGAATCCACGCGGCAGCACAAGTTATGGAACCGAGTTCGCAAACCTGATCGAGAACGCCTATCCGGGCCAGGATTTCGATGACCTCATGAGTGTCGTCGACGCAACCATTGCACGCGGATCGATCGATACCGAAAACCTGTTCGTCACCGGTGGCAGCGGTGGCGGCGCACTGACCGCATGGATCGTCGGCCATACGGATCGCTTCCGCGCAGCGGTGTCGGCGAAGCCGGTCATCAACTGGGCAAGCTTCGTGCTGACCGCCGACATGTATCCCTATTTCTCGCAGTACTGGTTCGACGGCATGCCCTGGGAGAATCCGGAGAATTACGCCAAGCGATCGCCGCTTCACTACGTCGACAAGGTGACCACACCCACCATGTTGCTGGTCGGCGACGACGATCACCGTACCCCGGCGTCGGAAGCCGAGCAGTTTTACCAGGCACTCAAATTGCGCAAGATCGATACCGCCATGGTGCGCATCCCGGGCGCCACGCATCACATCAACTCGCGCCCGAGCAACATGATCGCCCAGGTCCTCAACACGGTTGCCTGGTTTGAAAAACATCGCGCCGCCAAGACAACTGGGAACTGAAGCATGCCGATCGAGGAGCACACCGACGAACCTGCCGACCATGGCAACGACAACGATTTGATCGAACTCGAGGCGATCGAGGCGCGCATCCTCGGTTGCCTTATCGAGAAACAGGCGACAACGCCGGATGCGTATCCGATGACGCTCAACTCGGTGGTCGTCGCCTGCAATCAAAAATCGAACCGTACCCCATCCACGAACTACGAGCCCGGTGCCGTCGGCCATGCCTTGCGACAGCTTGAAGGCAAGGGCCTTGTCAGCGGCAGCTTGAGTGCGCGGGCATCGCGTTACGCGCATCGGTTCGAGACCAGTTACAACGTGACCTTGCGCCAGCGCGCCCTGCTCGCCTTGCTGATGCTGCGCGGACCGCAGACGCTCAATGAGCTTTACTCGCGCAGCGAACGCCTGTCGGATTTCAGCAATACCGAGGAAATCCGCAGCGTGCTCGATCGCCTGGCTTCGCGCACGCCGGCGCTCGCGGTTCGCCTGCATCGCGCACCCGGCCAGCGCGAAGAGCGCTACATGCACCTGCTATGCGGACCGGTGTCGATGGAAGCGACGATGGCGGACGAACCGGACAGGCCATCATCGGGCCTCGACGAACGCGTCAGTCAGCTCGAAAGCCTCGTTGCCCAGTTGCAGGAAGTCATCGCCGAGTTGCAGACCCGACCGGGCATTGACGCGCCGACAAGCAACGACGAGAGCGAGCAGCAATGATCGAAGCCGCGATCGATTCTCGCGGCGCGTCATCGGCACCCCGTGCGCAGCGGATGTTTCTGATCCTCGGTGCATTCTTCATTGCCAATGCGATCATCGCCGAGTTCATCGGAGTCAAGATCTTCGCGCTGGAGGAAACCCTCGGCCTGCAACCGTTCGAGTGGAATCTGTTCCAGCAGAGCGGTTCGCTGAACTTCACCGCCGGCACCTTGCTCTGGCCGGTCGTGTTCATCATGACCGACATCATCAACGAGTTTTACGGGCAGCGTGGCGTGCGCTTCCTGTCGTGGCTCGCGGTCGGCCTGATCGCCTATGCGTTCCTGTTCGCTTATGCCGCAATCGCGCTGGCTCCCGCCTCATGGTGGGTCAGCGCGGCCAAAGACAGTGGCGTACCGAATCTGCAGGCCGCCTTCGCGTATGTGTTCGGCCAAGGGATGTGGACAATCGCCGGATCGATCACGGCATTCCTCGTCGGTCAGTTGATCGACGTGCGCGTGTTTCACTCGATCCGGAAACGCACCGGCGAGCGTCACATCTGGATGCGCGCCACGGTTTCGACCTTTGTCTCACAATTCATTGACAGCTTTGTCGTGCTCTACATCGCCTTCGTGATCGGCCCTCAGCACTGGAGCACAAACCTCTGGCTGGCCGTCGGCACGGTCAACTACGGCTACAAGGTGCTCGCCGCGATTGCGCTGATTCCGCTGATCTACCTGTTGCGTCTCGGCATCAATGCCTGGCTCGGCAAGGACCTGGCCGAAGCCCTCAAGCGCGAAGCCGCCCTGGCCTGAATCGAGCAACGGATGCCCGCATGGATGTGCGCGAATGCCTTCAGCGTTGGTGCGTGCGTACCGCGCGGATCGAAGTCGAGACCTTGCGCGTGATGACGTACACGGCAGCCGGCGGCACGTTGCGCCAGGCGACGCCACCGCGAACCACATGCAAGCCCAACTCGGCCAACAGCTCGCGCGAAATCGGACTCGCCGGGCCGTAGGTGAACTGGATGAAGCGACCGTTGGAGCTGAGCACCGAAAATGCTGCTGAAAGGATACTGCGTTGCATGCCGCGTGACATCGAGAGCAGGCCAAGGCCGCTGAGGATCGCATCGACTCCGTCATCCGCACCAAAACCTTCGTTATCCACAATTCCCTGAAGCTCCTGCGCATCTCCGCAGACCACCGTCACGCCAGGGAATCGACGCTGCAACAACCGATGCAATTCCTTGTTCAACTCGACGACGAGCAGGTTTTCCGGGGCGACGCCCCGCCCAAGCAAGGCGTGGGTGAAGACTCCCGTGCCGCCACCCAGTTCGATCACCCGACTGGCGTTCTCGGGGAGTTGCTTGATCATCTCCCGGGCCAGGCGTCGACCCGAAGGCGACAAGGCGGCGACCGCAAGCGGATTTTTCAACCATTGGCGAAAAAATGTCCAGTTGCCTGCTGCGCGGTCAGACTTGGCGAGGTAATCCTGCATGGGTTGCTCGATGACGGAGGTGCCTGGATCCGGCTGCGTCATTCAACGTTCGCCAAATCGAACCGAAGAAAGCGCGAGTTGCCGCCGAAGCAGCCTGCAGCGGAAGTCGTCGGCCGCTTCTCGGCCAGCCATCCGCTGCGGGCACCGCCTACAAGAAGGGATTCAATCGCTGGAATCATGCTGGAGTCCGAAGAGGGTTTCGACACGCGAACTGCACGGCCGGAGAGGCCGCAGCGTAACACTCAGCCCGAAATTCAACCAGAATGACTGATGACCCAGAGCGGTCATGGCAATCTCGGCCATCGACTGCCTGATAGGCAGATGCCGTCAAGGGTCCAAACCTTCGCCATGAATTGATAGGCCTTCAGGGCCGAGCAGTTTGAAGATCCCAATCCGGCGCTGGGCCATCAGGAGTCGAACCCTTTGGTATGCATCCGCAGGAGCCCCTCAGGGGCGAGCATTTCGAAGATCCGAACCCGGAGCTTGAGCATAAGGGTCGAACCCATCGGTATGCGTCCGTAGAAGCCTCTTCAGGGGCGAGCATTTCATCATCCAACCGCGAAGTTCCCCCTGAAGGGGCTCCTACGTTGGATATTCAAGTTGACCAACAAAGAAAACCCCGCGGAAATCAGGGGAAATGTCCGCGGGGTCCAAGGTGCCGACTGCAGCAGTGAACATGCAGTGGGCCTTGCAGGTTGATCGCTGCTCAGTTGCGGCGATCGTAATAGGCGGCGCGGCGCGAGTAGCCACGATCGTCCCTGTCGTGGCGACGTGAACTGCGATGATCGTCGCGCCCGCGACGATGATCACGACTACCGTGATGATCACGTTGATCTTTGTAGTAATAGTTGTTGTAGCGAACGACGTGATGGCTACCGCCACGACGGTGATGGCGAGACGGGCGATGATTCGAGTACCCGTAATACGCAGAGCCATAGCCCGGGGAGTAATAGCTTGGCGAGTACGAGTAGTAGCTGCTGTAGGAGTTGCCGTAGTAGCCAGGCGCGCTGTAGCCGCTGTACGAATTGTAGCCGCCATAGAAACTGCCGCTGGCATATCCGCCGCCGCAATGGCGGCAATCAGAAAAGCCGAGGCTGTAGCCGGGTCCGGAGAAACCGAGGCTGACACCCCAATTGCTGTGGCCACCGCGCGCAAACGCGCTCGGTGCGAGCATCAATGCCGCAACCATGATGATGAGCAGGTAAGCGACGCGGATTCGAGGGTGGGATGAGATCAACATGGCGCGATTCCTCCAGGAACAGTGCGATCACTGTGCTTTTTACCAACTGAATCGACACTGAAATAAACCTGAACCATCAGATCGGCTGGAGTTCGAAACATTGATGGATACGTGAATTTCTCGTGAAATCGAACGGGATACTCGCACTGCTTACATCACGCACGGCGAACTGCTCGGCGACCGCGGCATCAAGCTTGAATCGCCGAAAGTTGTTCGAAAAGACAATCGTGCCGCCGAATGCGAGTCGCTCGGCGCACAACGCAAGCAGGCGTGCGTGCTCCTTCTGCACGTCGAAATCCTCGGCCCGCTTGGAATTCGAGAACGTGGGAGGATCGACGAAGATCAAGTCGTACTCACCGCGATCATGCGCAAGCCACTGCATGCAATCAGCCTGGATCAGCTGATGCTTGTCGCCGCTGAAACCGTTGAGGGCAAGATTGCTTGCCGCCCAATCCAGATAGGTCGCCGAGAGATCCACGCTGGTCGTCGTGCGTGCGCCTCCAGAGGCCGCATAGACGCTCGCGGTTGCCGTGTAGCAGAACAGATTGAGGAAACGCGTACCACGCGACAACTCGCGCAGGCGCGCACGCACCGGTCGATGATCGAGGAACAAACCGGTATCGAGATAGTCGTGCAGATTGACGCGGAACTTGAGACCGCCTTCTTCGACGATGAGGAAACTCGAACGCTGGTCCATGCGACCGTATTTGCCACCTCCCTTGGCCTTGTAGCGTGTCTTGACGGCAATGCGATCGCGCGACAAATCGAACGCCGCGCCGGCCCCTTGCACGAGTTCGGCCAGACGCGCCGAGGCGACGTGCTCGGGAATGTCCTTCGGCGCCGCGTATTCCTGCACATGCAACCACGTCGATGCCGGTTTGTCCGGACGCGATTCCTCGCGTCCGACATAGACATCGATGGCGGCGGAGTATTCGGGGATATCGGCGTCGTAGGCGCGCCAGCAATGCACCTCCTCGCGATCAAGCCGCTTGCGCAGATGCTTGGTGGTCTTGCGCAGGCGGTTGGCGACGGCTTCGGCACCCGCCGTCAACGGTTTCTGCTCGACCGGCTGCGGTGCCGCCTTGCCGCCGATGTCGAACAGGTACAGACGACATTCCAGCGCGCCGTTGTAAAGCGCATAGCGCTTGTGCGAACGCAGGCCGATGGCGCGGCCAAGATCCTCATCGGAGGTGATGACGGCAAGTCGCCAGCCATCGAATTCTGCGCGTGCCTTGTCGCCGATCGCGCGATAGGTCGGTGCCAAGGCGCCTTGCTCGCCGATGCGCTCGCCATACGGCGGGTTGCAGATCAGCAATCCGGGCGCGTCCGCATCGGTAGGCCGCTTCAGATGCTCGACCGATTGCCGCTCGAAGCGCGTGAAGCCGATAACGCCGGCTTGCTGCGCGTTGCGCTTGGCCTGGTTGAGGACGTTCGGATCCTCGTCATCGCCAAAGTATGCGGCGGGTAGTGCGCGCAGGCCGATCTCCGCGCGCGTTTTTGCATCTGCGAGCAGGGCTTCCCATGCGGTGGCATCGTGACCGAGCCAGCCGAGGAATCCGAAATACTCGCGACGAATGCCCGGCGCGACATCGGCAGCCATCAAGGCCGCCTCGATCACGAGCGTGCCGGACCCGCACATCGGATCGACCAGCGCACCGCCCGCCTTGGCAATCTCGGGCCAGCCGGAGCGCAGCAACATCGCGCAGGCGAGATTTTCCTTGAGCGGCGCTTCACCCTGGCCGACACGATAGCCGCGCCGATGCAGTGGCGAACCGGAAAGATCGAGCGAAAGCAATGCGAGATCCTTGCGCAGCAGAAGATTCAGCCGTATCGAAGGCTGTTCGAGATCGACACTGGGGCGATTGCCGCTACGATCGCGAAACTGGTCGACGACCGCATCCTTGACCTTCTGTGCGAGGTAACGCGTATGCCGCAACAAGCTTGAGTTGCTGACCGCATCAACTGCCAGGGTACTGTCCTCGGTCAGATGCTCGGACCAGTCGATCGCCTGCACGCCATCGTAGAGCGCTTGTTCGTCGGATGCGGCGAATTCACTGAGCGGCATCAGTATTCGACTGGCCAGACGCGACCACAAACAGGCGCGATAAGCATCAACCAGTTCGCCGCTGAAATACACACCCGACAGCGCTTCGTGGACATCGCTGGCGCCGAGCGCAACGAGTTCATCGCGCAGCAGGTATTCGAGGCCTTTCGGGCAGGTGGCGAAGAAAGACTTCATCAGGCGTCCAGTTTGAGCAGGAGCTGACGGAATGCCTCGGCGCAATAATCGACGTGCGCGCCAAGACGATGATCATCATTGACCAGATGCACGGTATCCCCGCGCTTGCGCGCAAATTCGATGGCTGCATCGACTGGACACAACTCGTCGCGCCAGCCGTGGACCAGGACGGTCGGAACCGGTGCCGCCTTGAAATCGAAATCGTAGCCCTCGACGCTGACCGGCAAAGCCATCAGGAAGAGCGCCTCGCATTCGCGTTGCATCGAGGCGAAACCCGATATGAAGGCGCCCATGCTGGAGCCGGCGAAAACCACACGACCCTGCGCCGGCGCAGATTCCACCGCGCGAGCCGTGCGCGCGGTGATCGCGGCGACATCGCGGCTGGCGTCCAGATCGAGGTAATCCGGGCGGATACTGGCCCAACCGAGATCGCCCGCGACCTTGGCAAGCGCGGTGACCTTGGTCGCGTCGGGGCCGCTTTCGAGGCCATGGGAAAGAATGATGGTTCCTTTCAAGAATCCGGCTCCGTCAAAACGCGCGATGCTACCACTTACAACGAAGCGGCTACGCGAGGCCCGCCCAGGAAACCCGCGTCGCGCGCTCGGCTTCTGCGGGAGAGGCATTCATGCTCGATGCTTTTGCCGGCGGGATGCGAAAAAGGCCTCGCGACCGCAGGAAGTCCCTTTTTTGGGGCGCGGGGCGCCTAAAGCGGGTTCCTACAACGAAGCCGCGTCGCGGGAATCTGCCTGGCGCCCTGACCCGTGCGAAACTTCCACACATGACCGACCTTGCCATCCACGATTGGCCCCTGCCCTATGAGGAGCGTCTCACCGAGCGTCTGCCTTCGGTGATCGATCTCGTCGTCATCCATTGCACCGAATTGCCGGACATGGCGATGGCGCGCGAATACGGCGAACGCATCCACCATAAGGACAGCCAGACCGGCAACAGCGGCCACTACTACATCGATCGCGATGGCCGCACGCTGCGCTTTGTCGGCGACCTGCGCGTTGCCAATCACACGTTCCGCTACAACCCGCGCTCAATCGGCATTGAACTGGTCAATCTCGGTCGCTATCCAAACTGGAACGATACGCGGCACCAGACCATGACCGAGCCGTATACCGCCGCACAGATTGAATCGCTGCTCGCCTTGCTCAAGCAGCTGCGGAATACTTATCCGAATTTGCGCTGGATTGCCGGACACGATGTGCTCGATCAGCGCAAGGAAGCGTCCAGCGACAAGCCTGATCTGCTGCTGCCGCGTCGTCTGGATCCCGGCCCGATGTTTCCGTGGAATGAGGTCATCGCGGCCAGCGGCTTGCAGCGCTGGCCCGAAACTGAAGCTCAATGACGCGACGCAACACCCGGTTGGCTATACTGACCTGCCTCCTTGACGACCTGTTTCCATGCCTGCATCGATCGTCCACGAACTGATTGACCTGCTCCAGCTCGAGCGCCTCGAAGACAACCTGTTTCGTGGCCAGAGTCGAGATATAGGCACGCGCTATGTGTTCGGAGGCCAGGTACTTGGCCAGGCTCTGTCGGCGGCCCAGCAGACCGTCGATGAAGGTCGCCACGCGCATTCGCTGCACGCTTATTTCCTGCGCGCCGGTGATGTCGAAGCACCGATCATCTATAACGTCGAGCGCAGCCGCGATGGCGGCAGTTTCTCGGCGCGCCGCATCGTAGCGATCCAGCACGGCCAACCGATTTTCAACATGACCGCTTCGTTCCAGGCGCCGGAATCCGGCGCCGAGCATCAGTTCCCGATGCCGCTGGTGCCTGCCCCGGAGGATCTGCCTGCGGGCGGCATCATCCCAGCCGAACAACTCGACAAGATTCCGGCCAAGCGCAAGCGCTGGTTGAACAAATCCGGCCCATTCGAGTTTCGTCATGTGCATCCGCGCAACGAGCTCACTCCGACCAAGCAGCCGCCGTATCAGAACGTCTGGTTTCGCCTGGTCGATCGCGTGCCGGACAGCCCGGTGTTGCATCGCTCCCTGCTTGCGTACGCCTCGGATTTCCATCTGATCGGCACGACCACGTTTCCGCATGCGATCTCGTACCTGCAGCCGAACGTGCGCATGGCCAGCCTCGACCATGCGATGTGGTTCCATCGCCCGTTTCGTGCAGACGAATGGTTGCTGTACTCCTGCGACAGTCCGAGTGCGCAGCATTCGCGGGGTCTCGCCCGTGGCATGATCTTCACCCGCGACGGCATTCTTGTGGCTTCGACCGCACAGGAAGGCCTGATCCGCGTCGTCGATTCGAAGTAACGGAAGCCATCCATGCGCCAGATCTACACCTCTCCTCGTCACGAAAACGTCGAGCGCGTCGTCACCCTGCTCAACGAGGCCGGCATCCAGACCACGATCCGCAACCGCCGCGACTGGCAGGGCGGGCAATGGAAGCGTTTCAGTTACACCGAACGCGGTGAGAGTGAATCCTGGGCGCAGGTATGGGTGACCGACTCCAACGATCAGACCCGCGCCCGCGAAATCCTGCGCGAAGCCGGATTGGAGCCGGCCACGCGTTTTGCCGACGAACTCGCCGCTGCGCGCTCGCCAAGCGATCCAAGTCGACACAAGTCCAACTCGATGCGCATCCGCATGGTCCTGCTCGGCTTGATCGGCGGCGTGCTGGTGTTGATCGCCGCCAACTATCTGATGAACTGACCAACGTCTTGTTCCTGGCAGCACGGCACATCCCTTCGTCTTGCCGATGAGGCAGAATGAGACATGCGCTCCGATGTCGTCCGCCTGTTCCAGACACTCCCGCATGAATGCGGTTACTACGCCGAGCGCACGGCACAGAATCTGGTAATCGATCCGAGCTCACCGCAACTTGATCAGCTTTACGAAATCGCGTTGCTGCGTGGCTATCGCCGCGCCGGTGGTCATGTCTATATCCCGCGTTGCCAGGATTGCCGCGCCTGCATCGCCTGTCGCATCCCGGTGGCCGATTTCGTCGCCGACCGTGGCCAGCGGCGCTGCCTGAAACGCAATGCCGATCTCAATATCGACATCGTCCCGGCAACCTATAGTGTTGAACGCTTCGTCCTCTACCAGCGCTATCTGAAATGGCGCCATCCCGATGGCGGCATGGACGATGCGCAGCCCGAAGATTTCTCGCGCTTCCTCTATACGCACTGGAGCCCTACCCACTTCATCGAGTTCCGCGATCAGGGCCGCTTGCTGGCCATCGCCGTGACCGATTTCTGCGACTCGGGAATGTCCGCTGTCTACACGTTCTACGATCCCGACATTTGCGAGCGCAGCCTCGGCACTTTGGCAATTCTCCAGCAAGTCGAGATCGCCAGGCAGCGCGGACTCAGCCACGTCTACCTCGGATTCTGGATCAAGGGACACCCGAAGATGGATTACAAGATGCGCTTCAAACCGATTGAGACGCTGCGTGACGGCGTATGGAGGAAAGAGTCGGCTGAGTCTCTCAAGCCACCGTTACCGTGAGTATCGCCGCCGCGTCGCAAGCCTTCACGCGCGCCTGCTCAACCGATTCCGCGCGAGCCAGTGTCACAGCCATGCGCCGCTGGCCGCGAACCTCGGGTTTGCCGAACAGTCGCAGCATCGTATCCGGCTCGGCCAATGCCTCGGTGACGCCATCGAACCGGATATCGGCGCCATTGCCCTCAACCAGTACAGCGCACGAGGCCGACGGACCGAGCTGGCGAATCGCCGGTATTGGCAAACCAAGAATGGCGCGCGCGTGCAGGGCGAACTGAGATAGTTCCTGCGAGATCAAGGTGACCAGGCCAGTATCGTGCGGGCGCGGGCTGACTTCGGAGAAAATCACGGTGTCACCGCTGACGAAGAATTCGACCCCGAAAACACCATATCCACCGAGTGACTCGGTTATCGCGCGTGCCTGGCGTTCGGCCTCGACCCGTGCCTTGTCGCTCATCGTTTGCGGCTGCCAGGATTCGCGGTAGTCACCGGCTTCCTGGCGGTGACCGATCGGCGCACAAAAGCTTGTGCCATCCCGGTGGCGAATGCTGAGCAAGGTGATTTCGTAGTCGAAATCCACGAAACCTTCGACGATGCAACGTCCCTGCCCGCTGCGTCCACCCGATTGCGCGTATTGCCAGGCGCCTTCGCGCTGAGCGGTCGTACGCACGGTGCTCTGACCCTTGCCCGACGAACTCATCACCGGCTTGATCACGAATGGCATGCCGATCTGTTCGGCAGCCGCGCGGTATTCCTCCTCGTCATCGACAAAGCGATAGGGAGAAGTCGGCAGGCCAAGCTCTTCAGCAGCCAGCCGGCGGATGCCCTCGCGGTTCATCGTCAACCATGCGGCTCGGGCCGTCGGGATCACATTGAGACCTTCGCGCTCGAGTTCGACCAGGGTCGCCGTATTGATCGCTTCGATCTCGGGGACGACGAGGTCAGGTTTTTCCAACGCGATGATCCGGCGCAGTTCGTTGCCGTCGAGCATGTTGATGACATGATTGCGATGAGCGACCTGCATGGCCGGCGCATTGGCGTAGCGGTCGACGGCAATCACCTCGACCGCGAAGCGCTGCAATTCGATCGCGACCTCTTTGCCCAGTTCGCCTGCGCCAAGCAGCATCGCGCGAATCGCTCCAACGGTATGCGGTGTTCCAAATGGCTTCATTGCTTCCAACCTTTTGCTGACACCTCATTGTATCGGTTGCGGCACAATGGGCGATCCCGCGAACAGGTATCACGATGCTTCGTAATGTCGCCTTGCTCATTCTCGCTTTTCCGCTGCTGGCGCGCGCCACGCCAGCCGGCGAGCAGTGGTTCAGCGTTCTGCTGGATGGCCGCAAGATCGGCAGTTTTTCGAGCATCCGGGAAGTCGCCGATGATCGTGTCACCACGTCGCAGAATCTCAAGATCGATTTCGATCGGGCCGGCACCGGCATCTCGCTCAGCAGCGGAGAAACCTCGATCGAGACTCCGAAGGGCATACCGATCGGTTTCAGCTCGGTCACTCGACTGAGCGGTAGCGAAACGCGTATCGAAGGCCAGGTAGCGAATGGCGTCATGCACCTGCGCATCCTCAATGGCAAGCAATGGCAGGAGCGCGATGCGAAGTGGCCCAAAGACGCGCTGCTGGCGGAGGGTCTGCGCCTCGCCAGTCTCGCCGTGCCATTGGAGTCGGGGCGCGTACACACGGAACTTGCCTTCCAGCCTTCGAGCCTCGATGCCATCCAGGTCACCAGCACAGTCGGCCCTCGTGAGCAGGTCATCCTGCCGCGTGGGCGCAAATCGCTTTACCGTATCGATCAGGTCTACGACTTTTCAGGTACGTCCGTTCGCAATACGAGCTGGATCGATGCAAAGCGTGATGTGCACAAGTTGACCATGCCTGCGATCGGCGTCGAACTGACGATTATCGAATGCGACAAGGCCTGCGCAACCGCGCCGAACCAGAGCACCAACATCTTCGAGCGTACCTTGATGCCATCGCCGCGCGCACTTGACCGCAGTGAGCTGAGCGGCAGTGTCCGCTACACGATCGCGCCGACCGGAAAAAAAGGGACTGCCCTCAATCTTCCGGAAACCTCGGAGCAGACAGTGCAGAGGTCAGGCGAAAATCTTGTCGTCACGATCCACGCCGAAGCGTTCCAGAATGCGGGACGGGCTCCGGAGCCCGCCGATCGCATGCCGAACGACTGGCTCCAAAGTGCCGCCCCCGAGATCATCGCCTTGGCCAACAAGGCCACGAAAAAGGCGCACAACGACGCAGATCGCATGCGCGCTCTTGAGTCGTTCGTGTCCGGGTTTATCGGTGACAAGAATCTGGATGTCGGCTACGCCTCGGCCTTGCAGGTGGTCCGTGATCCGCAAGGCGACTGCACCGAGCATGCAGTCCTGCTGGCGGCACTGGGCCGGGCGATAGGAATTTCGACTCGCGTCGTCGATGGCCTTGTCTATTCGCCGGACTTTGCCGGATCCCGGCAAGTTTTCGTTCCGCATGCCTGGATGCAGGCGTGGGTGGACGGACGCTGGCGCAGTTTCGACGCCGCGCTTGGCGGCTTCGATGCTGGCCATATCGCTTTTTCCAGCGGGGATGGCGATCCCTGGCGCTTCTACCAGGGCCTCGACATGCTCGGCCGCACCGCGCTGAAAAGAGTCGAACCCCTGGATGCCACGGCGATCCAATGAAAGCGCTGGCCTGGTCGCTACTGTTGCTGGTTCCCTGTGCGCCTGCGCTGGCGTCCGATACAGCGCCATTCAAGCCGGCCCGGCTGCAGGCGTTGATCACCGAAAGCAGTCTGGATGAAATCAGCGGCATCGCCAGTTCGCGTCGTGCCGATCAACGCTACTGGGTGCATGACGACTCGCCACGTCCGGCCGAATTGCAGGCCATCGATGAATCCGGAAAGCGCCTTGCGCGACTGCGCATCGAAGGTGTTCGCGCGATCGACTGGGAAGACATTGCCAGCTACACGCTCGGCGGAAAACCTTGGTTGCTGATTGGTGACATTGGCGACAACGGCGGTGTGCGCAAGGACTACGAGCTGATCGCAATCGAGGAGCCCGAACTTTCCGGAAACGCGTTGCAGTCCACCAAACCGGCGTGGCGAGTGCGCTTTCGTTATCCCGAGGGTGCCCACGACTGTGAGGCAATGGCCGTCGATGTGCAGAATCGTCAGATCATCTTGATCAACAAGCACCCGCCGCTGGCGGTCTACACACTGCCGCTGGGCCCGCTGCCAGCGAAGTCGGGCATCGTCACTGCGAGGAAATTGCTTGAGCTGACCTCGATCCCGCAGCCCGATGCGAGTGAGCGCCAGGCGCGCTTTCCGGCGGCTCGATTCGGCGGCTCGCCGACCGGGCTCGATATCGACGCGAAGGGCAAGCGCGCGATTCTGCTGACCTATCGCGACATCTGGTTGTTCGAGCGCGCACCCGGGGAAAGTTGGAAGTCCACGTTCGACCATGTGCCGCGTCGAATCGAGCTGCCGCCGCTGGCCCAGGCCGAAGCGATCAGCTTTGATCGCGTCGGCCGCTCAATCCTGGTCAGTGGCGAGCGCCTGCCCGCACCCTTGCTCAAGCTCGAGCCTGCAGGCGGCGAGTAACAGAATGCGGAGTGGATCGTTGGCGGTTTATCAACTGCCGGTGTGAGCAGCGCGTCGGGAGTTTCGACATGGCGGCGATATTTCCCGGTTTCGCGGAGCCCATGGTTTTCCTGGACGGTCTCCCGCCACCCACTCTCCGTACTCCGCTCATGCACCTGTCGCGCGAATGATATATTTTTGATATCATAATGTTCGCCGGAACACCGGCCTGCCGGCAATCGCCGTACAGTGGCTTCGGAGACAGGTCATGAACGAACGCAAGGCGCTTTCCCTTCCCGGAATTCCGGTGCTGCTCTTGTTGATTTTGGCGCTGCTAGCCGATGCATCGTGGTTCATCAACACGATTCGTCGCGCGCAGACGATCAATGTCGAACCGACGGCAGCACAGGTCCTGATGCCTGTGCTGGTTGCCGTATTGATCGCCTTTCTGTTCAAGGGCCTGTTTGCGGTGCAACCGAATCTCGCCCGGGTCATGCAGTTGTTCGGGCGCTATGCCGGAACCGTGCGCGAGCAGGGCCTGCGCTGGACCAATCCGTTTTATACCCGTCATGCGGTTTCGCTGCGTGTACGCAATTTTGAATCGGGCAAGCTCAAGGTCAACGATCTCGACGGCAATCCGATCGAGATCGGCGCGATCGTGGTCTGGCAGGTGGTTGATACCGCCGAAGCCGTTTTCATGGTCGATGATTATGCGAACTTCGTGCATATCCAGGCCGAGTCTGCGCTGCGCCAGATGGCGGGCAGCTATTCCTACGATTCGCATGACGAGAAGGGAATTTCCCTTCGCGGAGATGGCACCAAGGTCAACTTGCACCTGCGCGACGAAATCCAGGAACGCCTGAGCAAGGCCGGTGTCGAGGTCGTCGAGGCACGCATCAGCCATCTTGCCTATGCCCAGGAAATCGCCCAGGCGATGCTGCAGCGGCAACAGGCCAGCGCGATCGTCGCCGCACGGACGCGAATCGTCGAAGGCGCGGTCGGCATGGTCGAACTGGCACTTGAACAGCTGAGTCAGCGCGGCGTGGTCGATCTCGACAACGAACGCAAAGCGGCCATGGTCAGCAATCTGCTCGTCGTACTCTGCGGTGATCGTGCAACCCAGCCGGTGGTCAACGCCGGCAGCTTGTATTGATGCGTTTGATTCAGCGCCCAGACTGCGAACAGCCGTGAGCGAGAAGAAAGCCTACCCATTGCGCATCAGTGCTGCCGTCATTGAGGCGATGCAGCGTTGGGCCGATGATGACTTGCGCTCGCTCAATGCCCAGATCGAGTATGTGATGCGTGACGCCTTGCGCAAGGCCGGACGCATCAAGCCGGCAACGAAACCCGTCGCCATCAAGGACGACAACCATGAGAAATAATCCCGCAGGAGAATGGCAATGAGCGATCACACCTGGAGCTATCAGACCATCGAAGTGAAGCCGAGCTTTGTCGGCAATTTCTCGGTCGATCTCCTCAACGAAATCCTGACTCGAGAAGGCTTGAAAGGCTGGGAGCTGGTCAGCACGCTCAACGTCGGCCCGATGCGTCCGATCATCCTGTTCCTCAAGAAGAAGCGCTGATGAAGCGTTGGTGGATTGCAGTTCTCGCTGTGTTGCTGCTCGGCGGCGTGGCGAGCTGGGCGGTTGAGAGAATGCTGCAGCCTCCGCCAGCGAGAGCAGCGACGCTCGATACGTCACAGGAGAAGCTGGCCACGACATTCCTCAACCTGCTCGATGCCGGCAACTATGACAAAGCCCTGATGATGGGTGCGCCGACGTTGCGCAAGGGCCTTGCCAACGGCAAATTGCAGCAAGCCTGGGAAACCCTTCCGGCGCAGTTGGGTCCGCGCCAATCACGCGGCAAACCGCGCGGCGAGACGGTCAACGGCAGCCCCGTAGTCAGCTCGCGTTTGCAGTTCGGAATGATGGCGCTCGATGCACGTGTTGTTTTCGACCCAGGCAACCTCATCTCGGGGTTCTGGATAGCGTCTGCCAGTGATTTACCTGCAGTGACGATCCCCGAACAGCCTTCTGCATACATCGAACGCGAACTCGTCATTGGCAAGGATCACATTCCCCTGCCCGCCACGCTGACCTTGCCCATTGGCCAGGCGTCGTTTTCTGCTGTCGTCCTCGTGCACGGCTCGGGACCGCATGACCGCGATGAGACGATCGGCCCGAACAAGCCATTTCGAGACCTTGCCGACGGTCTCGCCGAACGGGGTATTGCGGTACTGCGTTACGAAAAGCGCACGAAGGCGCGGCCCGATCTTTTCGCCCAGGGCGGATTCAGCGTCGATGATGAAACCGTAAATGATGCCCTCGCCGCCGTCGTTCTGCTGCGTAATCAGAACGATATCGATCCGAACCGGATCTTCGTCCTGGGCCACAGCCTCGGCGCCATGATGGCGCCGCGAATCGGTCAACGCGATGCAGCCATCGCCGGATTGATCCTGCTCGCGGCCCCGGCCAGCAAGCTCGAAGACATCGTCGTCAAACAGACCCGCTATCTCGCCAGTTTGCAGGGCCAGGGCGATGCCGTGATCGACAAGGCGCTCGCCGAGATCGAACCGCAACGCCAGGCGGTCAAGCAGCTCGATGCAAACACATCCGACAAGGTTGCGCTGTTGCTCGGACTTCCCGCCAGCTATTGGCGCGACCTCAACAACTACGATCCGATCGCCACGGCGCGCTCGGTCCACCAGCCAATGCTGTTGTTGCAGGGTGGACGCGACTATCAAGTCACCAGCGCCGATGAGTTTTCGCTATGGCGCAAGGCATTCGCCACCAACCCGCGTTTCGAGCTGATTGAATACCCTTCTCTCGGCCACGCTTTCATGCCCGGCAATGATCCGCCGGGACCGAAGGATTACGCGATGCCCGCACATGTTGATGGCAAGGCGCTTGATGATATTGCCACCTGGATCAAGGCAACCCCGAGCCATGCAAAGTAGAGCCGCAGCCCGCCAATCGGCAGGGCGGATTCCTCGATGAGCCAGATAGCACTCCTGCCCCCTGCCCGCTGCGACAAAACTGAGCGCATGCGGGTGATCGCAGCATCGCGCGCGCTGGGGATTCCTCGCGATTACGGGCGCAACCGTAACTTGCGCCTCGTGCGTGAGCCCGGTGAACTCGCTTGTATCGGCGAGGATATCCATGGTCGCCATCAATGGCTGGCACCGCGCGCCGCGCGTGCCTGGGCACTCATGTGCAAGGCCGCGGCAAATGATGGTATCGGGTTGCAGATCGTCTCGGCGTTCCGCTCGGCCTCTTATCAATTGCTCATTGTCGAACGAAAGATCGCAAGCGGCCAGTCGATCGACGAGATCCTGCGGGTCAGCGCGGCACCGGGCTACAGCGAGCATCATTCGGGCCGCGTCGTCGATATCACGACACCCGGCTACAACGCGCTCGAGGAAACCTTCGAGATGTCACCGGCATTCGCATGGCTGCAACGTGAGGCGTCGCGATTCGGATTTTCACTTTCGTATCCCCGCGACAACCGGCATGGCATCGCCTACGAGCCCTGGCACTGGTGCTGGCGCCGCTAGCGCCTGCGATAATCGTGACTTGTGGCGCTGGCATCGGCGCGCGGAAAGGTCTATCAATCCCTTTTGCATCTCGCGACCCGGAGTCTTTGAATGCGTGAAAGAATCTCGTTGTCGATCGTCGCTGCTCTTGCAGCGGCGATGCTGCTGCCATCACCGGCCGATGCCGCAACGCGCCTGTTGCGCTTCCCCGATGTCTGCGCCGACCGGGTCGTCTTCACCTACGCCGGTGACTTGTGGACGGTCGGTACCGCTGGCGGTACGGCGATCCGCCTGACCGCCGGGCCCGGCGTCGAGCAGGCTGCGCACTACTCACCGGATTGCAGCCAGATCGCCTTCACCGGCCAGTACAGTGGCGACGATCAGGTATTCGTGATTCCAGCCAGCGGCGGCGAGCCGAAACAATTGACCTGGTATCCGACGCCGGGCCCGCTGCCGCAGCGCTGGGGTATCGACAGCCAGGTTTATGGCTGGAGCGCGAACGGCGATGCGATCGTGTTCCGCTCGACACGCGAGGCGGTCGGCATTGCAAATCCACGGCTTTTCAGCGTACCGGTTTCCGGGGGACTGCCAAGCGCACTGCCGATGCCGACCGCGGGTAGTGGCGAGTATTCGCCGGACGGCCAGCAGATAATCTATTCGCCCAAGTTTCGCGACTACCGTACCTGGAATCGCTACGTCGGAGGCTGGGCTCAGGATCTCTACATCTACGACATCGCCGGGAAAACCGCGAAGAACATTACCAACGACAGCAACACGGATCGCGATCCGATGTGGATCGGTGATGCGATCTATTTTCTTTCTGATCGCGGCGAACACCTGAATCTCTACCGCTACGACCCGGTCAGTGGCGACACCCTGCAATTGACCGACTACAACGGCCAGGATGCGCGCTGGGCCAGCGGCGATGGCAAAAGCCAGATCGTTTTCGAAGTGGATGGATCGCTACATCTGTATGACGCAGTGTCCAACAAGGACACCGCACTGACCATCAGTGTGCCGAGCGATCTCGTGCCACGTCGCGCGGGGACTCGCAGCGTGCAGCAAAACATCGAGGATTTCGCGCTGAGCCCGAACGGCAAACGTGCGGCGTTCGTCGCGCGTGGCGAGGTTTTCAACGTGCCGATGGAGCATGGCATGACACTCGACGTCACGCATACGCCCGGTGTGCATGAGCGTGAAGTTTCATGGTCGCCTGATGGCAAGCGTCTTGCCTATGTTTCCGACGAGAGTGGTGAGGAAGCCATCTGGGTTGGCGACGCCGATGGCGGCAAGGTCAGGCAACTGAGCAAGGAGAAACTTGGCAGACTGTACGCGCCGCGCTGGTCACCCGATGGATCGAGAATCGCCTTTGTCGACAATTTCAGTCGCCTGCATATCGTCTCCGCAAATGGCGGCTCCAGCGTCCTCGTCGCCGACGACCCATCATTCTCGCGGCGCGACTACGCGTGGTCTCCGAGTGGGCGCTATCTCGCCTATTCGCTGACGGACAAGGAAACCCAACTGCCCTGGCTGCAGATCTTCGATGTCAGCGCCAAGGTCAATCATCCCATCGGCGATGCCCGCTTCAACGCGTACAACCCGGCTTTTTCACCAGACGGAAAAACGCTCTACTTCATCGGAGATCGCGAGTGGGCTCCCCAGATTTCAGGCATCGAATGGAATTTCGCCAGCAATCGCAGTGCGAGAATCCTCGCCCTGACCCTGCGTGCCGACGTTGAAAACCCGTTCGCGCCGCGCAATGACAGCGCGACAAGGGACAAAGGCGAAAATGACGACGAGAAGGATGACGACGAGAAGGGCAACAAGCCTGAAAAAAAGAAGGTCAACGACCGCATCGATTTCGACGGACTTGCCGGACGTCTGATCCGCGTACCGATCGAGCCGGACAACTTGCAGTGGATCAGCGTCACCGAAACGTCCCTGCTCTACGTTGTCAGCGACGCAAATTACTACGGTCGCGAGAGCGCGACCAAGCCGACCCTGAAATCCTGGTCGTTCGAGGACCGAAAGCCCAGCGACGTTATCGAGGAATTCGAGGGCATTGCCGTCTCCGAAGATGGTTCAACCGTCCTCGCGCAAACCGAAGAAGGCTACAAACGCGTCGATCTCGGCGATACCAAACCCGAGCCGAAGGATGTCGCCCTCGATGGACTGTTTGCCCAGGTCGATCCGAAGGCCGAGTACGCCGAAATCTTCCGCGAGGTCTGGCGTCGCTTTCGCGATCACTACTACGTGCAGAACATGCACGGTTATGACTGGGAGGCGCTTCGTTCGAAGTACGAACCGTTGCTCGGCGATGTCGGCGATCGCAGCGATCTCAACTATCTGATCGGCCAGATGGTTGCCGAACTGGCGAGTTCGCATGCCTATGTGAGTGGCGGCGATCTCGGTCTGCCCGATCGCCCGCATGTGGCCCTGCTCGGCGCCCGGTTCGAGCTCGACGCATCGAGCAATCGCTACCGAATCGGCAAGATACTCGCAGGCGAGAACGACGAGGAACGCTATCGATCGCCACTGACCGAAGTCGGCGTCGATGTGAAGCAGGGCGACTACATCCTCGCGATCAATGGTCAGCCGCTGGCCGGCAACGACAATCCGTACCGCCTCCTGCGTTCACCAAAGGACCAGCTCGTGCAGTTGACGGTCAATTCGACGTCAACGATGGATGGCGCACGCAGCGTACTCGTCAACCCGATCGACAGCGAGTCCGAACTCAACTACTACGCCTGGACCACTCACAACCGCGAGTACGTCGCCAATGCCAGCGGTGGCAAGATCGGCTACCTGCATATCCCCGACATGGGCGGCGACGGCATCCGGGAATTCATCAAGTGGTACTACCCGCAGTTGCGCAAGCAGGGGCTGGTCATCGACGTGCGCGACAACGGTGGCGGCAACGTCTCATCGATGATCATCGAGCGACTCTCGCGAAAGCTGCTTGGCCTCGACTACGGTCGCGGAGCGGAAATCCCCGGTACCTACCCGCAGCAGACCTTCATTGGACACCTAGCCGCGCTGTGCAACGGCACCACGGCTTCCGATGGTGACATTTTTTCCTACATGTTCAAGAAGGCCAGGCTTGGCCCCTTGATTGGCACACGTACCTGGGGAGGTGTGGTCGGCATCAATGATTGGGGTCCGCTGATTGACGGCGGCAGTGTCAACGTTCCGCAATTCGCCACCGCGAACACCGAAGGGCAGTGGGTCATCGAAGGTCACGGCGTCGACCCGGACATTGTCGTAGACAATGATGTTGCCTCGGTTCTGGCTGGCCGAGATCCTCAACTCGACCGTGCGATCGTCGAGATCGAGAGGCAGATCGCCGCCAAACCATTCGCCCTTCCCCCGCAACCAGCCGATCCGGTCAAGGCGCCGGCCGACATGCGCTGACGCGGGACTCAAGCGAAGAGCAAGGAGTTTCGGAGCCACTTTCAGGCTGCGCGAGATGGCGCGAACCCGGATCGCCGAAAACCGTGACGGAACCACTTGTATAGAGCTGTAGTCTGGCATACGCTCGCTCGGCGCCACGCCTGTGGTGCTCGTTCCCTGGGGAGGGGACGGCTACTCATCATCGAGGTTTGACATGCACAAGCTCTATGCGGGTTTTGTTGTGTTTGCCGTGGGAATGTTGGGTTCTTCGGCGGCTTATTCCGCCGGTCTTGAAATAGCGTTGTCGCCATCCGCAGAAAATGCCGGCGACGGGACAATCGAATATAGCTTGATCAACCAGACCGGTTCGGCCGTGCACGTGTTGCGTTGGCAGACGCCGGTCGACGGACTCACGAACGATCTTTTCAGCGTTCGCCAGAACGGCGAGGAGGTCGCCTATATCGGCCCGCTGTACAAGCGCGTCGCACCAAGGCCTGAGGATTTCGTTGAGCTGAAGCCCGGTGAGAGCCTCAACGCAAAGGTTGACCTGAGCACCTGGTACGACATGCGCAAGGGTGGCCAGTACGAAGTCAGATACGCACGCGAGGCCCGCGAAGTGGTCAAGGAAGTCATGACCGCGGCCCGCGGAGGAGCCGGCGCTGCGGCCGAGGCATTCGACATGAGCCGTGGATCAACCGCGGTCTACGCCGATTCCAGCCCGCAAGCACTCGATGAGGATGACAGTTTCCGCTCACAGGTGCAGATCCGGGCAGCAACCAACAGCTTTGTCAGCTGCAGCAGCACGCGTCAGACCCAACTCGTCACGGCACGCAATTCATCGGTGACCTATTCGAGCAATTCGAAGAATTATCTGACCGCCGGAACCGTGGGCAGCCGCTACACCTGGTGGTTCGGCAACTACTCGAGCTCGCGCTATGCAACCGTGAAATCGCACTTCACCAACATCTACAGCGCCCTGTCCTCGCAACCATTCACCTTCGATTGCACCTGCAGCGACAGCGGCACATACGCCTACGTTTATCCGACCCAGCCGTACCGCGTGTATCTGTGCGGCGCATTCTGGTCGGCGCCGAATACCGGCACCGACTCGCGCGCTGGAACCCTCGTGCACGAGACCAGCCACTTCAATGTGGTCGCAGCAACCAAGGACAATGCCTACGGCCAGACGGCCGCGCACAACCTTGCGCTCAGCAATCCGACCAAGGCCGTGGCCAACGCCGACAGCCACGAGTACTTTGCAGAGAACACACCTGCGCGTAACTAGCCTGGCGTATAAAAGGCGACTCGATCGCCCGTGAAATGAAAAGCCCCCGCAGCGATGCGGGGGCTTTTTTCGTTACATGACCGAGTGAAGGTCAACGCGGCATGAAATTGACCACCGTGGTGCCTTGCGCCAGTGCCGCCGTTGCCGGAATCGGCAACGGATGGTACTGGTTGGTCAACCAGCGTCCGAGCTGGCTCACGTACAGCGGACTTCCAAGGACGCCGCTTTGGCCGCCCGGAATGATCTCCGAGGCGCTGATGGTCGGGAACATCTCACCGACGAAACGACGTGCCGGGCCACTGCCGAACATGAAGCTGTTGACGGTGCTGCCGCGCGCATCGTGGCTGGCCGCGTCGACCGACTCGAAACCACCGGGACGAGCGAGCCCTTTCAGTTCCGCGGAAAGATCGCTGAAGCCGTAGCCGTTCGGGCCCGGAATACTGAATGGCGCGCCGAGCGGCTGGTCGAAGACGATGCGATGCAATTTGCCCCAGCGATAATCGTTTTGGTTGGTCGAACCGCTGAACGCAGCGGCGAAACCATCGCTGGCAAGCATTTCAAGACCGTCAGCGAGTGATTTGAGCAGCACGTAGTCACGTGCGGCGGCGGCATCCGGTGCGCCGGTAGCGGCAAAGAAGGTCAGGCCCGAGGCACCCTTGCCACCGAGTGCGGCGTAATTGTCGAGCTGGAACTTGAAGCCGGCTTGTGCGTCTCGACTACCTGGCTTGTAGCTGCCAAGACCGACATTGGTCAGGGTCTTGTCGATCGTGTTGCGGATCGACGTGCTACGCCATGCGGCATAGATCGAGGCCGCGACACTGGCATCGATCTGCATCTGCGAGGGCGCGGGCAGCGCCAATGGATTGTCGCCCGCGTCATAACCCTGCTGGATGCCGGTCGGCGTCGAATAATCCCATTGACGCAAGCGGCCGATTGCTTCGACGATTCGCGGATCGCCGCCTAGTGCTGCGAGCTGGGACCACGCGCCGGAAGTCTGGGCTCGATCGTAGGCGGAAAGCAGATAAGGCAGCACGAGCTCCGCATCCATCAACTGGTTGTTTGCTTGCAGCGCCTTCATGTCGGCCGTGGTGATGTTGCCTCCGGCAGCAATCATGCTCTGGATCTTGCGATCGATCCGACCCATGCGATAGGCCGAGGAACCGCCGACATCAAGGTAATAGATGCCGCCCCCCGGGCGCAGCTGATTGAGCGAATTGTTGTCGAGCGAGAAGCCGATCGGATCATTGTTTGCATTCGCTATATAGCCGCTGGCCGGGTTGATCACATAGGGCATTTCGCTGGCCGGCAGGATCTCGTACGGAACCGCCTGGTTCGGCTGCGGATTCTGCACCGGCAACCAGTCATGCTTGAGGCTACCGGTGCCATCGCGGATGACGAACGGTGGAATGCCGCCGCCCGGTGCATTTTGCGTTTGCAGATCGGTGCGCACCGGCGCTTCCGCACTGGTGAAATAGGCGATGTTGCCGTCGACATCGGCGTAGGCGAAGTTCTGCGAACCAAAATCGAAATAGCTCAGAGCATTGCGGAACTCAGCCAGGTTGCCGGCCCGATTGATGCGGCGGAACGATTCGATCTCGAAGGTTGCGCCCCAGCCGGTATAGGCAATCGACAGTCCGCTGTTTCCGGTGATGCTGACCAATGCGCCGGAGTTGCGTCGCGGCACGAGGATGCTGACACCGCCGTTGGTGTAACCGATGCTGTTTTCGCGGGTCACCGAATCGGGCGTACCGTTCATGCGATTGACGTAGTAATTCTGGAACACCCACTGCAGGTTCTCGACCTGACCGTCATGCACGATGCCAAATGGAAGCCCGTAGCTGTTGAGCACGAGTCGTTCCTGGAACACATCGGTCACGTCGAGAGAGTTGGTCGTCGTGCCCCAGCAGACGCGTTGGTTGCAACCCTGGATCACACCGGGCGTTCCCGGCACGGTCACGCCAGTCACATCCATCGAAGCCGGATAGCGGCTGTCACGCGAAAGTACATGTTGCTCCATGAACACCGAAGGCAGATCGAGTCCGAGGTGCGGGTCGTTCGAAAGGATCGGCTTGCCCGAAGCCGTCTTGCTGCCGGCAATCACCCACTCGTTGCTGCCGATCGGACTTTCGCGTCCCTCCAGCGCACGGCTGAGCAGAGGGGAATCCTGCAGTTGCTCACGGAAGGCGCGTGCCATGTCGATGGCTTGCGCACTGATCACACCGACCTCCGGCGCATCCGTGACGTCTCCCAGCTTCGGCAATGGTGCAGAAAGAGCCGTCGTTCCGGTATCGCTGCCCGGAACAAAACCCGGAACCGATACCCGGTTGTCAGCAGGCGCGATGCGATGGGTGTCGCCAAAATAAAGGATGCTGCCGTCAAATCCGGCGGCCTGGCCAGCCTGCTGGTAGGCGCCGAGATTGATGGTCGGATTGATGTCGAGATCGAACGACAACTGGAATGCCAGGCCCTTGCCGACGCACAGTGAATCGACCGGCGTCCATGGATCTGCATGGGTCAACTGGAGGGCGCCGTATTCGGGTGGCAACGGATTGCTTGCCAGCCAGAAATTCACGCCATCGGCATACGCACGCAACCAGCCGCGCGAATCATCGGACATCTTCGCCCAGGTTTGCACGGCACCGCGGCGCAGACCAAGGTTGCGCGCCTGCACATCGGAGGCCAATTGCGACATGCCGACCAGTTCCGCCAGTGAGCCGCTGACCGAACGTCGGGTCAGGTCCATCTGGAAGAAGCGATCCTTCGCATGGGCGTAGCCCTGCAGGAAGGACGCATCGTTGTCATTGGCCGCATCGATCGTAGGAATGCCCTCGGCATCCCAGCTGATGCGACCGGGCGCTGACATTCCCGGTGCGCTCAGCGATTGCGCTGCGACGGGCAGCGCGAATGCGAGCGCGATGCTGGCAAACGGCAACAACCACCCGTTTCGAAATTTCCGCTGTATCGGAAGAGACATGTCTATCCCCTTTTGTTGGTGACTGGATCGAACGCTTGTTTGATTGATTATGCGCTGGGTCCGGGGAAAACACGTTGTGCGCTGCATCGCTGCGGCGGCGACAGCAATTCCAATCCAACGAGGGGGTACCAATGGCCCGCGGCGGCGGCGAAATGCGACTCAGTGGTGATCGGAGCGCACGAAATTGAGCAGCAGGCAGGACCAGCCGACCAAGAAGGAAAGACCGCCAAAGGGCGTCAGCATTCCGACGAATCGTGGCGCGCCGAGGGCAAGCGCATAGAGGCTGCCGCTGAAGATCAGGATACCGGCGACAAATGCGACCGCGGACCAGCTCAAGGCGCGGGCCGGAGCCCGAGCGAGACAGGCAATGGCGAGCAAGGCCAGCGCGTGCCAGAACTGGTAGTCGACTGCGGTTTGCCAGATTGCGATTTCCCCGGTGCCAAGGTGATCGCGCAGCGCGTGTGCGCCGAATGCGCCCGCAAGCACGCCAGTACCCGCGAAGACGCAAGCCGCGAGCCCGGCGTAAAGCCGAAGTGTGACGATTTCGTTCATTGCGCGAGGCCCGAATGTTCGCTGGAATGTCACGTTAACCGGCTCGATCACCTGATTACCGATGCGTTCCATCGCGTGAATGGTGGCACCGGTTCACGGGCGAGCGTCGTCTCGGACGGTCGGCCGGCTCGCACCTGAAGTGGCCGCTACGGGGATTTTGACTTTCCCGTTGCCTTTGTTTCCAGCGGCTTGAGCATGTCATCCATGGTCTTGTTGATATTGCCGACCTTGTGTCCTGGCAAGACGAAACTCCACCCGTTGAATGCCTTGTTCAGCTGGTCAACTTCCGAGGCGATCGCAGCCAGGCGTTGTTCGCGATCCTTGGGCGCATCCGCAACATTCTTTTCGGCAGTTTCTGCTGTCACCTCGGGCGCGTCAGGATCCTTCGTCGCTTCAGACGGCGTCGACGCGGATGCATCCGCTGCAACTGGCTCGGCCAGCTCGGCATCCACGAACTGCTGCGCAAGCTCGTTGTCTTCCGATGCACTCAAGGCGACATAGTGCTTGTCGCCAACCTGCCAGGCCTTGGCATCGACGACAAGGCCGTCGAACGATGCATAACGAATCGCACTGAACTTGTCCGGGACAGGAATCTCCTGGCTCGAAGCCACATCGTCGATCTTGAGATCGGCCAACACCGAGGCCAGCCCATTGGCGGTGAACTCCGAACCTGGCTCACGTCCTTTTGGAAGGCCGGCGATCGCGTAATGCGGATCCGAAGATTTGTCCTTGAACACGCGCAGGACCTTGCCGTCTGCATGCGTGATCGTCACCGAGGCGATCCGTTCGGAGGGAATATCGGCCAGATCCTTGCGTAGCCAACTGGCTGGGCTTTTGTCCGGAATAAGGTTACCCGAGGCCAGCCAGCTCTGGGTTTCGGCGCTGCGGCGGACATAGGTGCCGCCACCCTGCGCATTGAAAACGCCGGTGATGAAACCGACCGGCTCACTCAATCCGCCGATTTCAACGGCAATGCCCTTGGCCTTTGGATCGCTGATATCGGACAGACCGAGATCCGAATAGCGGTCCGCTTTCGCAGTCTTCTTCTCGATCAACCTGGCGTCGGCGACCTTGAGCAGGTACTCGCGCAGTTTGCCGAGATCGGCTGGATAGCCACCCTTCTGCGCTACGCCCCAGGTGCCGTTTTTCTTCTCCAGGGTCACGTCGACGTTCTTGTTCGCCGAGATCACGACCAAGCGGTTGACGTCGTTGACGTGATCGACGAGGTCGGCAACGAGCGGGCCGGCCTGTTCGCTGAAATCGCTCACCGGTTTGCGCGCGTGCTGGACCGCAAAGGCAACAACGACAATCGCCAGCGTCGCCACGCCGAGTCCGATCAGATTCTTCCGATTCACCATGTTTTTTCTCCTTGGCTCAAGCTGACTTGCGCCGACGCACCTGCCAGACGGCAAACCCTATCGCAATGAGGGTCACCAGCAGCGGCACGAGCACGATGTTGAGGAACTTCAGGCGGCTGCCCAGCGATTCGATCTCGGCATCAAGCGAACGGCGGACATCACGCAGCTCCTTGCGGATCTCGGCCTTGCGCTTGACGAAATTGTCGAGCTCGGACTTCTGCTCGGGCGACAGGATCATGGCCTGATCGGTCGACTTGGCGCTTTGCAACTGGGCGAGTTTCTGCTCGGTTTCCTTGAGCTCGTTCTGCAGTTCCTGTTCCTTGGCACGGAAGCGGTCGTCGGCGCTTCGCTTGAGCGCCTCGACCGTGGTGAACGGTCGTTGCGAGGTTGCGCGGCCACGGATCGAAATCAGTGCCGATGAGCCGGTCAGGTTGTCGATCATGTTGAGCGCCAGGTCACCATTGTTGGCAAACGCATTCATGAGCTTCTGATCGAGGAAGCTCTGCACCTGCACCCACAGGCGATCACCGAGAATATCGGTATCGGCAACCAGCACGATCTGTCCGTCTTCCTTCGATTCGGCCAGGTGACCCGCTTCGGTGTGATCAGGGAAGGCCGTCTTGAACTTGCCTTCGACGCGACCGGCAATTACGTAGCGCTCACCGGTCGGCTTGAAATCCTGCAGCAAGGCGCTCGGATCGGGCATCATTTTCAGTCGGCTTGCCGGCGTCGTCATGGCATCGCCCGAACTCTGCATCAGCGGCACCAGTTTGCTCGTTGCATCCTTGGCCAGTCCGAAATAACCCGCGCTCGACACGTTGACGGTATCGAGGTTTGCGGTGACCACGTCATCGTGATTGAGATCGGCGCTGGTCAACCCGATGATTCCCGGATGCGGCACCGGAGCGCGGTTCTGGCCCATGCTGACGGTGACCGCGCGGGCACGATCAAGCACGATGTCCTTGGCGTCGTAATCGATGCCCCAGGCCTTGAACAAGGCGGGCAGATCCGAGGAATGATCGGCGAACATTGCCGCCTGCGGATTCTCCGGATCCGCGCCACTCGTATCGAGTTCGGCATCCGGATCGACGAAAACCAGCAGATGCCCGCCGCGCAGGACAAACTGATCGATCGCGTATTGCGCTTCGTCGGACAACGCTTTCGGATGCACGAGCACGAGTACGCTGACATCGGCGTCGATCGATTTGATCCCGGCTGGATTCAGATCGCGCACGTCGAAGGATTGTGAAAGCTGTTGCTGGATTGCCCACGGATCGCGCATCTGCCGCGTCGCCGGATCGAAGCCGACACCCATCGGCAGGCTCGTGACGAGGGCGACTACCGGTTTCTTCGGGGTTGCCAATCCGTGAATCAACTTGGCCACGTCGTACTCGAGGAAGGATTCCTTGTCCGGCTGGAAGAACGGAATCACGGCCTGGCCATTGGTCGAATTGGTACCGGCCAGTCCAAGGAAGATCTTGTCGCCACCGGCGGTCAGCGGAACCGCCTGCAAACCATAAGTGGTCGCACGGTCTTCATCTTCCGAGAACGGCAGCGGATCGATTACTTCAAGGTGAATGTTTCCATTGGAGCGCGCAGCCATTTCCTCGAGCATTTCGCGTACGCGCGTTGCATAGGTGCGCAACGTCGGAATGTTCTGCGTGCCCTTGTCCGAGTAGAACAGATACAGATTGATCGGCTCATCGAGCTTGGCCAGAATCTCCTCCGTACCGCTGGACAAGGTGTAGAGATTGTTTTCTGTCAGATCAACGCGCGCGCCGCGGAACAGCAGATTGACGACGAGCATCAGACCGACGAACAGGATGATCAGGATGATCAAGGCGCCGCCGGAGAGGGTTTTTCTATTGGATGACATGGTTGTGCTTCCTCAGTCGGCTTTCTTCAGATCGATCACGATCGCGCTGGCATACAGCCAGAAACCGATCATCAGGACAAAATAGAGAATGTCACGCAGATCGATTACGCCTTTGCTGATCGAGTCGAAGTGGGTCAGGAAGCTCAGACTCGCGATCGCATCGACCAGTGCCTGCGGGGCCCACGAGCGGAATGCATCAAGGACGAGCGGGAAACCCGCCATGACCAGCAGGAAACAAACCACGACGGTGAGGATGAAGGCGACCACCTGGTTACGGGTCGCTGCCGAGATGCAGGAGCCAATGGCAAGGAACGCACCGGACATCAACCATGCGCCCAGGTAGCTGGCGAAAATCACGCCGTTATCCGGATCGCCGAGATAGTTGACCGTGAGCCAAAGTGGAAACGTCAGCGCGAGGGCGATACCGATGAAGACCCAGGCGGCGAGAAACTTGCCCATCACGGCCTGCCACATCGTGATCGGCAACGTCAGTAGCAGTTCGATCGTGCCGCTCTTGCGCTCCTCCGACCACAAGCGCATCGATACAGCCGGCACGAGGAACAGGTAAAGCCATGGCAGGAAACTGAAGAACGGCAACAGATCCGCCTGACCGCGCTCGTAGAAATTACCCAGGTAAAAAGTGAAGGCACTAGACAGGACCAGGAAAATCACGATGAACACATAGGCGACCGGGGTCGCGAAGTAACTGCGCAGTTCGCGTTTGCTGACGGTGATTATCGCGCTCATGCCTGCGCCTCCTCTGCCCTGCCCTGGGTGATCGTGCGGAATACTTCATCGAGTCGGCCGCCCTCGAGTGCGAGCTCACGCACGACGACATTGCGTTCCTGCAGCGCCGCGTTCACTGCGACGAAAATCTGCTTTCCGGGTTTCGGGAAGGCAGTAATGCGCCCGTCCTGGGGGTCGACTTCGATCGCGGATACGTCGGCCACGCGCGACAGCGCTTCCTTGGCCGCCGTGGTGTCGGCAGCCGTCAGCGATACCGCCTGGTAATAGCGCGAGCGCGCTTCGAGTTCGGCCGGAGTCGCATCGGCGAGCACGCGACCCTTGGCAATGATGATCGCGCGGCTGCAGACGGCATGGACTTCCTCAAGAACATGGGTCGAGACGATGATGGTCTTGTCCCGCGCCATCGCATTGATCAGCGTGCGCACCTCGTGCTTCTGGTTCGGATCGAGGCCATCGGTTGGCTCGTCGAGGATCAACACCTTCGGATCATGCAGGATCGCCTGGGCCAGACCGACGCGACGCTTGAAGCCCTTCGACAAGGTTTCGATCGGTTGTTCGAGCACGCCTTCGAGATTGAGCCGGCCGACGGCATCGTCGAAACGCTTTCTGCGCGCGTCGCCTGGAATGTTGCGCACATCGGCGATGAAACCGAGGAACTGGCGCACGGTCATTTCACCGTAGCTTGGCGCGCCCTCAGGCAGGTAGCCGACGACGCGCTTGGCCTCGATCGGTTGCGTTTCGACATCGAAGCCGCAGACCCTTGCACTGCCCGAAGTCGGAGCAAGAAATCCCGCGATCATCTTCATCGTGGTCGACTTGCCGGCGCCGTTCGGGCCAAGGAAGCCGAGCACCTGGCCAGGCTCGACCTTGAAGCTTATGCCGTCGACGGCGACCAGGTCGCCATAGCGTTTTCCCAGAGCTTGGGTTTCTATCATGTTCGAATCACCCTGTAGTCCGAATTCATGCAGACTCCACCGCGTACGGCAGAGCAAATTTTCAATCGCGGAAAATCCCGGCGCATCGATATCCACCGGAGAGAAATACCGGATCAATCAACCGCCAAGGCCTGCGAGCGACACGCAATGTACCTCATGGCAATGCAAAAAGTTCCCGGCGGCGATCCATTCTCCTGGTCAAAGCAGGTTGGGCGTCGGATAAATGCGCCCTGGACGCAACGGCCGGAAACAGGGAGCCTCGGACAGGAAACGCTCATCAACTGCATCGACATGCCAGCCTGGAATCCCCGAAAGCGGCAAGGGGCGCAGGTTTTGCGGATCGGCCAACTCGGTGCCGGCAGCAACCAGATCGGCCATGCGTGAATCGATCCGGCGACGAACGGCCGTCAGGTCGCTCTGAAGTTGGTCGAAAGTCTTGTCGTCAACCCTCAGAACCACGCATTTGGCGACGAGCAGCCGCTGAGGCTGCAAGGCCAGCTCAAGGTTCGCATGTCCGAAAACCTGCACGGCAATGCGCGAATTCCAGGCCGTCCGCTCCTTCCAGAACAAGCCGTGCCAATCATGCCGATCCCATGCTGCAATGAGCTCGGGATCACTGCACAGGACAATCGCCCCGCCTTCGTCGAAATGGGTCATTGCACACTGCGCACGTGTGCGCTCCCGTGGACCGACGCGCGCAATGTCCTTGCATTGGGCGACATTGAGAGCGTGTTTGGAATGCGGGTAACGCAGCCAGACCAGCGCATTGAACAGGTCATGCCAGTTGTTTTCGCGCGTGGCGAGTTGCCCGCCCAGGATGCGCTCCTCATAGTGCAAGCCATCCTTGAGCAAGTCCGCTGACTGCGCGGAAAATTGCGGCCGACCAATGCCATCGATTTGGGTTGCATGGCGACGCAGGGATTCGAGTTCCTCGATTGTCGGCCAGCGTTGGCCTCGACCGGGAAGCTCGAACTGATCGAACCAGTCGGTCAGGGGCGGGCGCTCGAAAACGGTGGGTTCGATGGATTCAATGGGAGGCAGGACGAGGCGCATCATTCACCGGCGGGCAATTGTCGAAGCGGTGGCCAAACGCGAGACGATCACGAATGATAGCGGAAGCGGCCGATCAGCCCTCGAAATTTGAACCGAACTCATTGTCCTTGACGCAAACGCGATAGCATTCACGCGGTCGTGCGCAATGGAGATTGATGCCAATGGTCGGGAGCTGGATTAAAGGATGGCCGGGCATTTTCGCACTGATGCTTGCCGGCGCAACGGTGCATGCCGAACGCTTGGCAACGGGCCCAACCAGTGTTTCGGGATCGACATCCGATTCGATGGAGCTTGCGGCGGCAGCGAAGCATTCGTTGAACATCCCGCGTCTGCTGGTCGCCAATTTGGCCGGGATCCGCGCGGAGTTGGCGCTGGCAGAAGCCGAGGCCCACCTGATGCAAGCCCTGCATGCAATCGAACCTGCTCGCCTGGCCTGGCGGGAAGTCACGCGCCTGGCCAATGCCGTCGGCGACAAGCAACTGGAAATGCGCGCCATCGAGCAACAGGCGGAAATGACCTTGCTGCTCAGTGACTACAAGCAGGCAAGGAAACTCGCCGATGCGCTGCTGGCGCTGGCAACACGCAATCACTCGAAAAACTACGAGGCGTCGGCACGCGGCTATTACGGTGTCATTGCGCGTCGTCGCGGCGATCTGGATGCTGCGCTCGAGCACTACAACGGAGCCATCAAGATACTGCGAGATAGCGGTGACGAGTTCCGTCTCGCCCTGATGCTCGGCAACCTCGGCACGGTGTTCCGTGATCGCGGCAATTTTGCCCGCGCGCTGGAGTTGCAACTCGAGGCGCTGGCGATCCGCGAACGCGTCGGCGACTACACCGAAACCAGCTTGCGCAACATTGCCCTGCTCTATCGCGAGATCGAGGACAGCGAGACCGCACGCCACTACTTCGAACAGGCGCTCAAGGCGGTGGATCGCCGCGCCAGCCCGGAACGCTACGCCCCAATCCTTGGCAGCTACGCGAGTCTGCTCAACGATGTAGGCGATCACGCCGCTGCCTTGACAGCGGCCAATGAAGCACTGGCCATTGATCTGCATCTCGGCAACCGTTCAAACCAGGGCCTTGAACAACTCGAAGCGGGTCGTGCCTTGCAGGGACTTCGCCAGCTCGCGGATGCCTCCGAGCAACTCGAATCCGCTCTCGCCATCGGGCGCGAGCTTGGCCAGCATGAAATCGTCGCCCGAGCCCTGCTCAGCCTTGCCGAAATCAACCACGCCCAGCACAACTCGTTGCGCGCACGCGGCATGATCGACGAAGCCATCGCCGGACTCGAAGCCGCCCTGCTGCGACCGCAACTTGTGCAGGCCTACCTGGTTCGCGAAAAAATTGCTCTCGCCGAACGTGATCTGGAAACTGCACTGCGCTATCTGCGCCGCTATTCCGAGCAGCGCGAACTGTTGCTCGGTACACGCGCCAGTCGCCAACTCGGCGACCTGCAGGCTCGCCACGCGCGCGCCGAGGCCGAAAAAGATGTCGCCCTTCTGCAAAAGGACAACGAGCTGCAGATGGCTCGCCTGGACAAGCAGGCGGTCGAGCGCCAGTTCGGCATTCTCGGCATGATCAGCCTCGGATTGGGCCTGCTTCTGATCAGTTGGCGCTTCCATGGCGTGCGCCGATTGAATCAGGCATTGAATGTGAAAAACACCGAAGTTGATGCCCAAAGTACGGTCATCGCCGACGCCAATCAGAAGTTGAAGCATCGCGCGCAGGAACTCTACTTGTCTGCCACCCGCGACTCATTGACCGGGGTCGCCAACCGCTCGCATTTGCGTGAATGCATCGAAAGTCGGATTCAGCATTGCCATGAGCACGGTATTCCTTTCGCCGTACTGATGATCGACTTCGATCGTTTCAAGCAGATCAACGATCGACTCGGCCATCTTTTTGGTGACCGCGTCCTTCTCGACGGCGTTACCCGCATGCGCAAGGTCTTGCGAGACGACGACATTATCGGCCGTTTCGGCGGCGAGGAATTCGTGGTCGCGCTCGAAGGAAAAAGCGCCGCGGCTGCGCTCGACATTGCCGAAAAATTGCGCAGCGAGGTCCAGACCTCGATTGTCGAACTCGCTTCAGAAGGAATGGAGGTGACAGTCAGCATTGGCGTCGCGTATCTGTCGGATCTTGAGCAGCACCCGATTCCGAGCGTCGATGCCCTGCTTGATGCCGGTGACCAGGCCATGTATCGAGCCAAGCGTGCCGGTCGCAACCGAATCGTCCATTTCGACGCCAATGGCGAGGGTAGCGAAAACCGTGGGTGAATCTTTGAGAATCACCAGCAGTGGCATGCAATGCATTGGTGCCTGGTTGGCCAGGCCCGAGGGTCGGCCGAAGGGAGGCATCGTCGTCGTCCAGGAGATTTTTGGTGTCAACACGCATATCCGCCACCTCGTCGACAGCTTTGCCGAGGCAGGCTACACCGCGATCGCGCCCGCGTTCTTCGACCATGTCGAAAGCGATGTCGAGCTCGACTATGACGCTAGCGGCGTCGCCCGTGGACGCTCCCTGATTGAAGAGCTCGACATCGACGCAGTCATGGCCGATGTCGCCAGTGCGGCCGAGTCGATTCGTTCGGCGGGCAGGATCGGCGTGGTCGGTTATTGCTGGGGTGGAACCATCGCCATGCTGTCGGCCAGTCGGCTCGGACTTCCCGCTGTGAGTTATTACGGCGCACGCAACGTCAGCTGGCTGCACGAAACATTCACTGCACCTCTGCAATTTCATTTCGGAGAGGAGGATTCATCCATTCCGCCCGAAGCCATCGAGCGTCACCGCCAGTGCCTGCCTGATGCCGAGATACATCTGTATCCGGCAGGCCATGGATTCAATTGTGATCTGCGCAAGGATTTTGCTCCGCAAAGCGCGGCACTTGCGCGTGAGCGTACACTGGCATTCTTCGAGCAGAACCTGGCCCGATCCGATGAAGCCTGATCATTTTGAACTCGATTCAAGACTCGCCCGCGACAGCCACCCGCTGTGCCGATTTGAATTGTGCGAGCTGCGTTTGATGGACGACGCCAATTATCCGTGGTTGATCCTCGTGCCGCGCGTAATCGAGGCGCGCGAACTGATCGATCTCGAAATCGGACAGCGTCGCCAACTGAGCGACGAAACTGACCGGGCAGCGCGCCTGCTGCGTAACGCGTTTCGTCCGCACAAGCTCAATGTCGCCGCGCTTGGCAACATCGTCGCGCAATTGCATGTGCACGTCATCGCGCGTTTCGAGGATGACCCGGCCTGGCCAGCTCCGGTCTGGGGTCGGGTCGAGGCGAGTCCGTATTCGCCTGAGGCCTTGATCGAGCGGATTGGCCGACTGCAGGCGTTACTGCGGGCGTGAGTGATCCTTTCGTCGTCGAAACCCTGGGCGAGGATGCGCTGCTTCTGCGCTTCGGCGATACCGTCGACGCCACGATCAATCGACATGTCCACGCCTGTGCCACTGCATTGCAAGCCGATCGACCCCCCTGGCTGATCGATATCGTACCGGCGTTTGCAACGCTTGCTCTCTGCATTGATCTCGAAGCTTTTTCAGATGCCGCCGACCCGCTCGCCGAGCCGCGTCGCTGGCTCGCATCGCGCCGATTCGAAGGCACCGAATCAGCCTCGACGGAAGGCACGCGCAGCCATGCAATCGCCATCCGCTATGGTGGCGAATTCGGACCCGATCTCGACGCCGTGGCCCGTCATGCGGGGCTGTCCACGACTGACGTGATCAGTCGGCATTGCTCGGCCGAGTACCGGGTCGGCATGCTCGGTTTTGCGCCGGGATTTCCGTATCTGATCGGCATGGACCCGGAGCTGTCGATGCCCCGCCATGCCACCCCGCGCACGACCGTCAGCGCCGGTAGTGTCGGCATCGCCGGCGCGCAAACCGGCATCTATCCGCGCAGCGGCCCGGGTGGCTGGCAGATCATCGGCCGCACCGACACGCGCTTGTTCGATGCGGCGCGCGAGCAGCCCGCTCTGCTCCAGCCTGGCGATATCGTGCGTTTTGTCGATGCCAACCGCAGCGACAGCTCCGTGCCATGAGCATCACCGTGCTCGCGCCAGGCTTGCTCAGCACTGTGCAGGATGCTGGACGCAACGGCTGGCGCCATCTTGGTGTGGGTCGTTCCGGTGCACTCGATTCCCTTTCGTTTTCGATCGCGAACCTGCTCGTGGGCAATGCCGCCAATACGGGAGCGATCGAGATCACCCTGACCGGTCCGCGCCTGCATTTTTCAGAACCGGCTCGAATCGCGATTTGCGGCGCGCGGATTGATGCAAGCCTCGATGGTCAGACCCTGCCCTGCTGGCGACATGTCGACATTCCGGCTGGCAGCGAGCTGCGCCTCGGCGCATGCCGGCAAGGTGCGCGCGCCTACCTCGCCGTCGCCGGAGGATTCGACATCAAGCCGATGCTCGGCAGTCCGGGTACCGACTTGCGAGCCGGTTTCGGCGGCATCGACGGACGCGCTCTGCAGAGCGGCGATCGGTTGACCATCGCTGCAGGATTCCGTCCGCCAAGCGATCAGGTTGTCATCGACTCGCGCTGGATCGATCCCGCGCCCGATCTTGATTTCTCGATACCGGCAATCATCCACGTCCTGCCAGGTCACGATGCGCTGACCAAAATTGATGTCCTGTTCGCCGACGAATGGCGGATTGGCAATTCCAGCAACCGCCAGGGTCTGCGCCTCGAGGGCACCGCCTTGCAAATTGCCGACCCGCGCGAGCGCGTTTCCGAGCCCGTCCTGCCCGGCACCTTGCAGTTGCCAGCAGATGGTCAGCCGATCCTGCTGCTTGCCGATGCACAAAGCCACGGTGGCTACCCACGCATTGGTCACGTCATCCGTGCCGACTGGCCACGACTCGCCCAGCTGCGACCCGGCGACTCACTCCGCTTTGTTCCCTGTGACGCAATACAGGCACAACAAAAGTTAACCGGACAGCGTCAGCGACTCGCACGCATGGCGATCGCGATCGCAGCCAATTCGTGACACGACGCCGATGATCGTGATGTGGAAGATCGACAGCGAAAGTCGACGAGGTGAAATGCAAAGGCGCCGGGCCCCTGCCTCGGCGAAGCCGAGCCTGTCCTGAGATTGTCGAAGGGCATGGGCGCCGTTCGATCGGGCGAGTGAATCCGCGGCATCGATGCCGCGCCTCGAAGGAGCGTGATCTCAACCAGAAACGTCATTGAATTTCGCCGAAGCGCAGCTTGCTGCAAGGGTATGACCCGTGCCGATTGCGCGACCTGCAACAAGGACCTAGTCTCGAAGCCTTCCACGCCGGAGTCACGTCATGTCGAAGTTCCGCACCCTGCCCCTCGCTGCGCTGATCGCGATCACACTGCTGGCGGGTTGCGAGCAAGCCTCCGTGCCAACCGCAATACCGGGATCGACAGCACAGACGTCCGCGCCGCCAGCGGATGAAGGCGTCATCTGGCAGGCCGCGATCAATGGTTTCATCAACGGTTATTTCGAGCGCTACCCAACCTTCGCCGCCAACGCCGGCAAGCACGAATTCGACGGCAAGCTACCTGACTACAGCGCCGAAAGCCTGACCCGGAATGCGCGCTGGTTGCACGCGCAGCGCCATGAGTTCGCGTCATTCACCGACGACAGGCTCAACGCAAAACAACGCTTCCAGCGCGAATATGTGCTGGCCGTGATCGACGGCCAATTGTTCACGCTGGAAGATTCGGGCTTTCCGTACAACAACCCGATTTTCTACGCCGGCGACCTCTCGCCGAGCATGTACCTGACCCGACCCTACGCGCCGCTTGAACAGCGCATGGCCGCCTTCGTCAGCTACCAGGAGGCACTGCCGAGGGCGATCGATCAGATCCGCGCCAACATGAAGCCGCCTTTGCCGGAATCCTATGTCGAACTTGGCATCAATACGTTTGGCGGCTATTCGACCTTCTTCGCCAACGATGTCCCGGCGATCTTTGCCGACATCGCCGATGCCGACCTGCAGGCACGCTTCAAGGCTTCGAACGCAGCGGCGATCAAGGCGACAAAGGAGATGGCCGAGTGGTACATGGCACAGAAGCCGACAGCGACCCGGAATTTCGCCCTCGGTGCCGAGAAGTTCAGCAAGATGCTGCATGCCAGCGAGCGCGTTGACATTCCGCTTGATCAGCTTGCGGCCGCCGGTGATGCGGATCTCGCACGCAATCTCGCCTCGCTGAAAACCGCCTGCGATGAATTTGCACCCGGCAAGACCTTGCACGAGTGCATGGCCAAGGTCGGCGACAACAAACCCGATGGCGGTGCGGTTGCAGGCGCCCGTCGGCAATTGACTGATCTGCGCCGGTTCCTCATCGACAAGGATCTGGTCACGATACCAGGACCCGAAGAGGCCCAGGTCGAGGAAGCGCCTCCGTTCAATCGCTGGAACATCGCCTATATCGAGATTCCCGGTCCGTACGAAACCAACCTGCCATCGGTCTACTACATCGCCCCACCCGATCCGCGCTGGCCAATGGCCGAGCAGCAGGCCTACATCCCCGGTCGCGACATCCTGCTGTTTACCTCGGCGCATGAAGTCTGGCCTGGTCACTTCCTGCAATTCCTGCACGCCAATCGCGCCGAATGGACATTTGGACGTCTATTCGTCGGCTATGCCTTCGCCGAGGGCTGGGCGCATTACACCGAGGAGATGATGTTCGACGCCGGACTCGAAGCCTCATCAGCGGAGGCCCATGTCGGACAGCTCAGCGAGGCCTTGCTGCGCAATGTGCGCTTTCTTTCGGCGATCGGCATGCACACCGGCACGATGACCATGGCCGAATCCGAGCAGATGTTTCGCGACAAGGGTTTCCAGGATCCCGGCAATGCACGCCAGCAAGCCGCGCGCGGCACCTATGATCCGGGCTTCCTCAACTACACGCTCGGCAAACTCATGATCATGAAATTGCGTGACGACTGGATCGCGAAAAATGGCGACTCTTCGAGTCTGAAGGCCTTCCACGATGAATTCCTGAGCTACGGTGGCCCGCCGATTCCACTGGTGCGAGCGCAGATGCTCGGCGGCAAGCCCGAAGCGGTGCTCTGGCAGGCACCGATCTTCGATCCTGCCATGCCTTGATCATGACAACCGGCATGACCCACTGCATCGATCTCAATTGCGACCTCGGCGAAGGATGCGGCAACGATGCGGCAATCATTCCGCTGGTCAGCTCGGCCAATATCGCCTGTGGCGCGCATGCCGGAGACGAAGCCAGCATGCGCGAAACGTTGCGCCTGTGCCGGAAATTCAAGGTCGCCGCCGGTGCCCACCCGGGCTATGCCGATCGCGAACATTTTGGTCGACGTGCCCAGCAGCGGGAGCCGAACGAAGTTGCCGAATTGATTCTCGAGCAACTGCAGCAACTCGGCGCGTTCGCCGATGCTGAGGGTGTTCGCCTGACTCATGTCAAACCACACGGGGCGCTGTACAACCAGGCGGCGCGCGATGCACAACTCGCCGACATCATTGCCGCAGCCGTCGTCGAGTTCGACAGACGCTTGATCCTAGTAGGTCTCGCCGGCAGCGACCTGCCGGACGCGGGATTGCGTGCGGGCCTGCGCGTCGCCCACGAAGCGTTCGCTGATCGTCGCTATCTGGCCGATGCCAGCCTCGCCCCTCGCGGCACGCATGGCGCGGTCATCGAGGATGTCGACGCAGCCGTCGCCCAGGCGCTTTCTATCGTGAGCGCGGCCCATGTCGATACACTGGATGGCGGACGAATCGCGCTGCGATGCGACACACTTTGCCTGCATGGCGATCGAGCGGACGCGGTCGATTTCGCCCAGCGACTGCGAGCAGCTTTCGATTCGGCCGGTATCGATATCAATCCTCTCGATACACAACGCGGGTTAGCATGAGGACTGGTTCCCTGGTCGGATTCCGAAATGTCTGACGTCATCAACTACTGGCCGCTGCTCGGTGTCGCCGTTGTCATTGCCGGATTCACGTTGCGCCGCAACCCGGTCCTGGTCGTTGTGGTTGCCGGTATCGTCAGTGCGCTCGGCGCCGGCATCAGCATTCCTGATTTGCTTACCCTGCTCGGCAGGATTTTTGTCGAAAACCGCGTGCTGATGTTGTTCCTGCTGACCTTGCCAGTGATCGGATTGCTTGAACACTTCGGGTTGCGCGAGCGTGCGCGAGGCTGGATCGCCGGCTTTCGCGGACTGACCCTGACCCGTTTCCAGGTGACTTACCTCGGCCTGCGCCAGTTGCTCAGCATGGTCGGTCTGAACCATGTCGCCGGCCACCCACAAACGGTTCGTCCTCTGGTTGCCCCGATGAGCGAGGCGGCCGCCGAACGCACCCTCGGCGGTGAATTGACCGACGAGGAACGCGCCACGGTGCGCGCGAGTGCGGCTGCGACCGACAACGTCGGCCTGTTCTTTGGCGAAGATGTGTTCATGGCCTTCAGCGGCGTGTTGCTGATCCAGGGTTTCTATGCGCGCAACGGCATCGAGCTCGAACCGCTGGCGATCTCGTTGTGGGCGCTGCCGACTGCGATCGCGGCCTTTGTCATCCACGGCATCCGCATTCGACTGCTGCAACGGCGTCTAGAGCGCGACCGGGCCAGGGCCGAAGGAGCACGCGATGCTGCGCATTGAGTATCTCTACTGGCTGGTCGGTGCATTCCTGATTGCAACGGCCGTGCTCAACCTGCGTGATCGCCACTATTCGATTGCCGCGTTCTGGCTGATCCTGGCTGGCCCCTTCGTCTTTGGCGACGCGATCCTCGCGGCATCGAAACAAGGCCTGGCCTGGCCGGCCCAGGCGATGGGGATCGGAGTCATTGCGCTGGGTCTCCTGGCCGCTCGTGGACACTTGCGGATCAAGGCCGACGGCCCCGGAGAACAGGAGATCCGCAACGAGTCGGCGGCACGTCTCGGCAACCGCTTGTTCGGCCCGGCGCTGGCGATTCCTGCGCTGACAGTCGTCCTGTTCCTCGGTGGGAAATTCTTCTCATCACAGGGCATCGACCTGCTCGACCCGAAAAACCTGACCCTGACCGCTCTCGGCCTGGCCAGCGTGCTGGCACTCGCGGCCGCTTTTCGCGTGACCCGGGCAAAACCGATGCAATCGATCCATGAAGGTCGCCGCCTGCTGGATTCGCTCGGTTGGGCGGTGCTGTTGCCGATGATCCTGGCCACACTGGGTGGCGTTTTTGCCGCAACCGGTGTGGGCGATACGATCGCTGCGCTGACCAGTGCCGTGATCCCGATCGACAATCGTATTGCCTGCCTGCTCGCGTTCGCCTTCGGCATGGTCTTTTTCACGATCATCATGGGCAATGCTTTCGCCGCGTTCCCGGTCATGATGGCGGGCATCGGCCTGCCCTTGCTGATCCTGCGACACGATGCCGATCCGGCCATACTCGGCGCGATCGGCATGCTCACAGGCTATTGCGGAACACTGCTCACGCCAATGGCCGCGAACTTCAATATCGTGCCGGCCGTGCTGCTTGAATTGCCCGATCAGTACGGCGTGATTCGCTCGCAAATTCCAACCGCTCTGGCTCTGATGGCGGTCAATATCCTGTTCATGATCTTGCTGGTGTTTCGATGATGAGCCCGCTCGTTCTTGTGCTCGGTTTCGAACCGTTCGCCGATGAAACGGTCAATCCGTCCGCGGAAATCGCGCGACATCTTGATGGCGAGAGGATCGGTGCACTTCGGGTGGTCACTGCCGTCCTGCCGGTCAAGTTCGCTGAAGCGCCCGCGCGTCTCGCCGATCTGCTCGACCAACATCGGCCCGAACTTGTCATTGCGCTCGGACAAGCGGGTGGACGTGCTGAACTATCGCTTGAGCGGGTCGCGATCAACCTGATCGATGCGCGCATTGCCGACAATGCCGGCTTGCAACCGATCGACGCCGAGGTGTTGCTGGGTGGGCCTGGCGCCTATTTTTCGACCTTGCCGGTCAAGGCCATCCATGAAGAACTGAAGTTCCTGAATATTCCATCGGCGCTTTCATTGAGTGCCGGAACCTACGTCTGCAACCAGGTGTTCTATTGGCTTGCCCACCTGCTTGCCACCGAGCATCCGCGAACGCGCGGCGGATTCATCCATGTGCCGTGGCTGCCCGAGCAGGCCAGGCAGCATCCCGGCGAACCGGCCATGCCGCTAGAGTTGATGCTCAAGGGAATCCGCGCGGTCATCGACTGCAGTGTGCGCACCGAAACCGATTTGCGCCTCAGCGGCGGAACCACGCACTGAGATCAGCAACCCTCGCCCTTGTTCTTTATTCGACTGACCTCGATGATCAGTTCGCCGGTTTCGACATAGGGCAAACGCGCTTTGACTGCATCGGTCGAGTAGTAGAAGCCGCCCTTGCTCGACGCGTTGAGTTTGTCGCGAGAGCGCGATTCATAGAACTTGTCCTTGGCCGAGTCAGGCGTCGCAATCGCGAAACGGCGAACTTTTTCCAGATTGACGCAAGCCAGCAGACGTGTGGGTTTGAACGGCCGGATGTCGATTTCGAGCGGCTCGACTTCAGTGCTCTCGGTTACCTCTCCCTTGTCATCGAGCACGTAGAGCACAGGCTTGAACACGGCGTTGCCGCGTCCGTTCGGATTGTTGTCGGCTATGACCTGGATGCGCACGGCAACTCGAGCGAATTCGCGCTGCAGCTCGATTTCGCGATAGCGACTCTTGCCTTTCGGAAACTTTCTCTGCTCCGCATTCGAGCCGACGAGAATACGCTCAGGACGATCCATTCCGAGCAGGACCACGCCCTGATCAGGTGCCCGCTTGGCGCGCGGCTTGGACGGTTGCTCTCCAAACAGCCGATCTTTCCAGACCGTGAACGGATTGGCGGCTTGGGAAGGAGTAGCCGAGATCAGCGCTGCCATCATTGCCAACGCGAACCAGGCGGACGCTGATCGCGGCCGCGCAGTCATCGGACGACGGGCGGCCGCGACTAAAGCATCCAGCCCTGCCGTGCTTCGTGCCATCGAACGAAAAGTGCTATTCCTTGACCAAGGGCACGAGCTCCCTTCCATCCTTGGTAAAGGTTTCCAGTTGCAAGGTGGCACCAATGCTTGCAACCGAGTTGCGCTGTTCGTCGCTCGACTTGCTCTGTCCATTCTTGAGTACGATTCCAGTGATCTTCTTGGTCTCCTTGAGGTCACTGATGTATCCAAAAAGTTCAGCCTTGCCGAACGTATAGCCATCAATCTGGTAGCGATCATCAGCGGCCGACTTCACTTCGACGCGACCATCCCTGATGCTGCCTGCCTGAGCGGCGGTAGCCAGGAACAGGCCCAATGCGAGCATTACGAGCAGTTTTTGGGTCTTGCCGAACAGGTTGTTCATGAAGTTTCCTCGTTGATGGGACGGGTTTACTCAGCTTTGGTCGTGGTACGGATTTCGTTGATTTCGCCCTTCTCCTCGATGTACGCCGTGAATCCGAGCGCCACCGCGATCCTCGCGAGCGAAACAATATGCGTATCCTTGATGCGGTTCTTCTCGCCACGCTTGAGCAGGACCGTATTCATCGGCAGGGATTGTTCCTTGCGGTAGTTCAGCGCCGCACGTAGATCCGTTGGTGTCAACGGAACATCCTGAAAGTCGAACTGGCCTTCTTTTTCCGCGACCAGGGTCACGTCGTAACTGGTGGGCGCGTTGACCGGCGCCCGTGACGCATCGGTCCGGGTCCCGCGCGCGCAGGCAGCGAGAATCACGGCAAGGAAAACCAGCGCCAACAAGCGCAGTGGACGATTGAGCGCAAGCTGCCACATAGCGGGACTCTCCAGTTCAAGTTCAGAAAAAGACGCCAAGACTACCACCGAAGGTCAAGTGCGGGGCAAGGTTACACCCTGCTGGCCCATGTACTTGCCACCGCGATCCTTGTAGCTGGTTTCACATTCCTCGTCGGATTCAAGGAACAACATCTGGGCAACGCCTTCATTGGCGTAGATCCGGGCGGGCAGCGGCGTGGTGTTGGAAAACTCCAGGGTCACGTGACCTTCCCATTCGGGTTCCAGTGGAGTCACATTGACGATGATCCCGCAGCGCGCATAGGTCGATTTTCCGAGACAGATGGTCAGCACCTTGCGTGGAATCCGGAAATATTCGACGGTCCGCGCCAGCGCAAACGAGTTCGGCGGAATAATGCAGACGTCACCGCTGAAGTCGACGAAGTTTCCCGATTCGAAATTCTTCGGATCGACGATGGTTGAATTGATGTTGGTGAAGATCTTGAATTCCGACGCACAACGCACGTCGTAACCGTAGCTCGAAGTGCCGTACGAAATCATGCGTTCGCCAGACGGGTTCAGCTTGACCTGTCCTGCCTCGAACGGCTCGATCATGCGGTGTTGTTCGGCCATTCGGCGGATCCAGTGGTCGGCTTTGATGCTCATGCGGGATTCTCGTTTTCAGATGCTGGAACGGGATAAGGAACAGCGCTTGCGGCGGGGCTGAACCAGCGATAGTGCCCGTTGATCTTCCACGCGAACAGTACATCCTCGATGCGCGCGCCGCTGCCGATATTGTGGATGACCAGCGGGCGCAGCCGATCGGCGCTTCGCTGTCTGGAGATGATGCCGATATGCGGCACGCCGCTGGCAAGCCGCCAGGTCACGAAATCACCGGGCAGATAATCAACGGCATCGATTGTGATCGGCACACTGCTGCCCTTGCGCGCCAGCCAGGTTTCCAGATTCGGCACACGTCGATGGTCGATATTCGAATCCGGGCGATTGAGTCCCCAGAGTGCCGGATAACGGCTGAAATTGGCACGCATGTCGTGATGGACCTCGACCTGGAGATCGACGCCGACGCCACGCATGGCGCGGATGATGACATCCGAGCACACGCCACGATCGATCGGCACATCGCCTCCCGGATAGTCGAGCCGCGCATACGCAGGATCATATGTATTGGTGACGCCAACCTGAGCCAGCGCCGTACGCAGCAGCGAGTCCGCATCCGCCCCGACCCGGGCAGGACTGCACAGCACCAGCGCGGCGATCAGCACAACGACGAGACGAATGCCCACGCTCAGGTGTTCTGAACGACGATCTTGGGGAACTGGATGGCCTTGTTGCGCGCCTGCAAAGCCAGCCGCGCTGCGGCGTTTCGAGCGATCTCACGATAACGCGCGGCCAGATCCGAATCGGGCAATGCAGCAACGATCGGCGTGCCGGAATCAGACTGCTCGCGAATGCGGATATCCAGCGGCAGCGAGCCGAGCATCGGCACCTCGTACTGCGCGGCCATGCGCGCGCCGCCGCCTTCGCCGAAAATATGCTCTTCGTGTCCGCAGTTCGAGCAGACGTGGGTCGACATGTTCTCGATGATTCCAAGCACAGGAACATTAACTTTCTCGAACATTTTCAACGCTTTACGCGCGTCGAGCAGGGCGATGTCCTGCGGCGTGGTGACGATCACCGCACCCGAGACAGGAACGCGCTGGCACAAGGTCAGCTGGATATCACCGGTGCCGGGTGGCAAATCAATGATCAGATAGTCGAGATCGACCCAGTTGGTATCACTGAGAAGTTGCTGCAGGGCCTGGGTGACCATTGGACCGCGCCAGATCATCGGCGTGTCTTCCTCGATCAGGAAGCCGATCGACATGACCTGGATGCCGTGATTGATTTTTGGCTCGATGCGATTGCCGTCCTTGGTATCCGGCTTGCCCGAGAGCCCGAGCATGCGCGGCTGACTGGGCCCGTAGATGTCCGCATCGAGGATGCCGACGCTGGCGCCCTCGGCGCGCAGAGCCAGCGCCAGATTGGCCGCAACCGTGGACTTGCCGACCCCACCCTTGCCCGAGGCGACGGCGATCACATTGCGGATACCCGGCAATGGCGTCAGGCCCTCCTGCACCCGATGCGCGCCGACCCGGCAGGAAACCGAGACCGCAGCCGCAGCAATGGCGGGATCCGCTTCAAGGACTGCCTTGACCTGCGTTGAAAGCGTCGATTGGAAGGACAGCGCCGGATAGCCGAGCTGGATATCGACTGACACCTTGTCCTCGGCAACGCCGACACCGCGCAATGCAGACTGCGAGACCAGATCCTGGCCGGTGTGAGGATCGACGACGGTCGAAAGAATTTCCCTGACTCTCGCTTCAACGATTTCGTTCATGGTCTTAGGCAGCTTCAAAAAGGTCGTTAGTGTAACGTCTGCTCGGTTACGCTTGGTTGCCCTGTGTTATTTCCGAGGACGTTCGATCAGTGAACGAACTGTTTCGTGATTGCGCAGTCCAACTTCCGCCAACCACGGATATTGATCCGCCAGGAGAAACTCGATGACCCCATTCCGCACTACGCTGATCGCCTCGCTGCTCTTGCTATCGCTGGCCGCCTGCAATCGCAGTCAGCCTTCGGGCGTGCCAGAGACCGCAACCCTTCCGCCCGCCGCGCCAGTCACTCAGCCGGAACCCACCCCGCCACCTGCCGTCGCCGAGATCGCCGCACCGACCGAAGCTGCGCCGCCACTCGACAATCCGATCCCGCCCTATGCGCAAACCGGCTTTCCTGACTGCGACGACTACCTCGAAGCCTACCGGCAGTGTCTGAACTCGCGCCTCGGCAGTGACCAGCGCAAAACGCGCGGGCATGAGTTGCATGAGGCATACCGCGCGATCAGTGCGAACATTTCTCGTGGCGTCGATCCGACCCGCGTCGCCGCCTTGTGCAAGAAGTCGAAGCGCCTCGCTGCCGACAAGGTCATCGACCTCGGTTGTACGCTGTAGCCGACGCAAACCATCGTCGGCTCCGCATGCAATAATTCCGCGCTCTGAAACGCGCGGAAATCTTGTGGAATGAGCACGCCTGCACGGAAGATCCTTGTCACCAATGCCTTGCCCTATGCCAATGGGCATCTGCATGTCGGTCATCTGCTGGGTTATGTGCAGGCCGATATCTGGGTTCGCGCCTTGCGCATGCACGGGCACACCGTGCATTTCGTCTGCGCCGATGACGTCCACGGTACGCCGATCATGCTGGCCGCCGAAAAGGCCGGCCTGAGCCCAGAAGAATTCATCAAACCGATCCAGATCTCGCACGAGCGGGATTTCGTGGACTTCGCAGTCAATTTCGATCACTACCACACCACCCACTCACCCGAGAATCGCGAGCTCGCCGAGACCATCTACACACGCCTGCGTGACAGCGGCCACATCACACGTCGCTCAATCAAGCAGTTATTCGATCCGGTCAAGCAGATGTTCCTGCCCGATCGTTATATACGCGGCGAGTGTCCGAATTGCGGCAAGCCCGACCAGTACGGTGACAATTGCGAGCACTGCGGTGCGACCTATGCGCCGACCGATCTGAAGAACCCGCGTTCAGTCATGTCCGGCGCCGAGCCGGTGCTGCGCGATTCGGAACACTTCTTTTTCGGCGTCGGTAAATTCCAGACCCTGCTGCGCGATTGGTTCGCCGGCAAATTGACCAACGGCCAAGCTGTCGCCCATCCCGGTGTGATCGCCAAGCTTGGCGAATGGCTGAATGCCGAAGGCGGCCTGCGCGACTGGGATATTTCGCGCGATGCGCCGTATTTCGGCTTTCCGATTCCCGACGCGCCGGGCAAGTTCTTCTATGTCTGGCTCGATGCGCCGGTTGGCTACCTGGCGAGTTTCAAGGCGCTGTGTGATGCCAAGGGCTATTCGTTCGACGAGTACCTCAATATCGGCAGCACCGCTGAAATGCATCATTTCATCGGCAAGGACATCGTCAATTTCCACGGCCTGTTCTGGCCGGCGATGCTGCACGGCGCGAAATTCCGCGTACCGACCGCCCTCCACGTCAACGGCTATCTCACCGTCAACGGCGAGAAGATGTCGAAATCACGTGGCACCTTCATCCAGGCACGGACCTGGCTCGATGTCGGCCTCAATCCCGAATACCTGCGCTATTACTTTGCCGCCAAGTCATCCGGTGGCGTGGTCGATCTTGACCTGAACCTCGGTGATTTCAGCCAACGCGTCAACGCCGACATCGTCGGCAAGTTCGTCAATATCGCGAGCCGTTGCGCAAGATTGCTCGAAGCGAATTTCGACAATCGGCTGGCCGCGGATTTCTGGACCACAGAGCCCGACTCGACGGAACTTGCGAAATCTGAGCTCCTCAGTACGGCGAAACGCCTGCTTGATCAGGCAGTCGCCCAACTGCAGGATGCCGTCGAGCACTACGCACACGATGATTTCAATCGCACCATCAGCATGATCATGCAGGTCGCCGATCGGGCCAATGAATTCATCGCCGAAACCGCACCCTGGGCACTGGCCAAGGATCTGGCACGTCGCGACGAATTGCATGTCGTGCTTTCAACCGGCATCAATTTGTTCCGCGCGATTTCCTGTGCGTTAAAGCCAATCCTGCCCGTGCTCGTTGCCCAGGCCGAGAGCTTCCTTGCCCTGCCCGATGGTCGCTTTCGCGGCTTTTCCGACATCGCCAAACACCTTGGCGACCACCGGATCCAGAGCTATCAGCCGTTGGCGACGCGCGTCGACCAGAAGCAGATTGACGCAATGATCGAGGCCTCGAAGGATTCGCTGGCCGCGCCGGAAAAACCCGCTGCCGAAAAAGCAGAGGCTGCAGTGAAAGAAGTCGTGACCAAAAAAGATTCACCGGATTCGGCAACGATTTCAATCGACGATTTCGCCAGGCTCGATCTGCGCATCGGCAAGGTCATCGAATGCGAATTCGTCGAAGGCTCCAACAAGCTGCTGCGTTTCAAGCTCGATGCGGGCTCGCTCGGCGAACGCCAGATATTTTCGGGCATCCGCGCGGCGTATGCCGAGCCGGAAACGCTCATCGGTCGCAACGTTGTTTTCGTCGCCAATCTTGCCCCACGCAAGATGCGTTTCGGCCTGTCGGAAGGAATGATTCTCTCAGCCGGAAATGGCGGCGCCGATCTCAAGCTGCTTGATGTTGATGCGGGGGCGGAGCCGGGTGCGACGGTTCGATAGCCCAAACATTGATCGGGCCTGAAAGTAGTCGCGGTTGCGTTTCCGCGGCAGGCGACTGAAGCCTGAGTAACAATCGATCAACTTTCGTTCGTGGTGAGCCAGTCGAACCATGATCGGAAGTTGCAGGAAAGGATCAACAACTCGGGTGCCCTTTGACAGGCTCAGCGCCTGCCGCGGATCCCGATCCGGGGGCGAGCGGCTAAGGTACATTCGACCTCGTCCAGGTCGCAATCAAAATGGAATTGACCATGCGCAGTGTGGAGCGGACCTACGAATATCTCGACGGCTTGGCGCTGGTAGCACTGTTGCGAGCAGACAATCTTGATGCGCAATTGTTCGACGAAAATTTCGTTCGCCAGAACTGGTTCCATATTCTTGCCTATGGCGGGTTCAGGGTCATGGTTCCAAGTACTGAGCTCGACCACGCGTTGCAGCTCTGCGACTCCTACCATCGTGGGGAATTCAGCCTGATATCAGAAGAGTGTGAAGAGCCAACTTGTCCGGCTTGTCACCGTTACTCTGGGAAAACTGACCTCACTCCACGTCGACGCGTGTTCGCGACGTTGTTTCTCGCCTATTTTTTTGTCGGAATCCCATTCAATTTCGCAACCTGGGACGCCGGGCTCCTGATCATGTCGACGTTGGGGGTTTCGCTGCCGCTGCTGATGCCAAACTTGCTGCGCCATTTCGTTAGTGGACGATACCGCTGTTCAAACTGCGATCATGTCTGGAAATCGCATCCCGACCGCCCATTTTCTGAACAGCAACTTCAGGCTTAAGCCGCACTCAACCCGACCTCGTGATTGACGACCTCGCCAGCCGATTGGATTTCCTGCTGCCGCAAACGCAATGCACGCGTTGCGGCTATCCGGCATGCCGCCCGTATGCCAAGGCCGTCGCCAACGGCGAAGCCGATATCAATCAGTGTCCTCCCGGTGGCCAGGCCGGTGTCGATGCGCTGGCGGCGTTGCTTGGGCGCGAATCGAAGCCGCTGGATGCGACTTTCGGAATTGAAGCAGCACCGACGATCGCCGTGATCGACGAGGATGTCTGCATCGGCTGCACCAAGTGCATTCAGGCCTGTCCGGTCGATGCGATTGTTGGTGCGGCCAAGCGCATGCATACGATCATCGCCGCCGAGTGCACCGGCTGCGAGCTGTGCATTCCGCCGTGTCCGGTCGATTGCATCGCGATGGTCGTAACCGCGTTGAAGCCTCTACCACGCGTGGGAATCCTCGATCGTGCGACCCAGGCGAAGCGCCGCTTTGAAGCACGCAACGAACGTCTTGCGCGCAAGGACGACGAGCGCAATTCACGACGTTCGGCGAACCGACGCCCCGATGCGCCCAAGGCATCGCCGATCAGTCGCAGCGCGGTGCTCGAAGCGATCGCCCGCGGCAAGGCCAAACGCGCGGCGAAATCCGGCGGCGCAGACGGCAAA
>JBBRBU010000027.1:0-48464 GCA_038205505.1 Lysobacterales bacterium
TCGAGATGGTGATGCCGGGTGACAACGTGAAGATGGTGGTGACCTTGATTGCACCGATCGCGATGGACGATGGTCTGCGCTTCGCGATTCGCGAAGGCGGCCGTACCGTCGGCGCCGGTGTCGTTGCCAAGGTTCTTGCATAACAAGCCGGGCATAAAGAATAGGGGGTCGTCAAAGCGAGCTTCGCTTCGCCCGCTCCCGATTTGCAAGTGTAGAGCCTTTGTTGAATTGTCCGGCACGGATGCCGGTCTTAATCTTCGCCATCAGGGATGGTGGCAAAAATAGCGTGCGGCATTGGGTGTGCGCGCCCCTTGCCCCAACCAGGAAACAGACGGCAATGGCAGACCAGAAGATTCGGATCAGGCTCAAGGCATTTGATCATCGCCTGATCGACCGATCGGCAAGTGAGATCGTTGAAACGGCCCGGCGCACAGGTGCGCAGGTTCGCGGACCGATTCCGTTGCCGACCAAGATTGAGCGCTACACCATTTTGGTGTCGCCTCATGCAGACAAGGATGCACGTGACCAGTACGAGACGCGGATCCACAAGCGTGTACTGGATATCGTTGATCCAAACGACAAGACCGTGGATGCCCTGATGAAGCTTGACTTGGCGGCCGGTGTGGACGTGCAGATCAAGCTCTACTGATAGCGGCAGATAGGACACGACGATGAGTATCGGATTGGTAGGCCGCAAATGCGGTATGAGCCGGATCTTCACTGAAGACGGACGCTCGATTCCGGTGACGCTGATTGAAGCGACACCGAACCGGGTGACCCAGGTGAAGACGACGGAAATTGATGGCTACAACGCCATCCAGGTAACGGCTGGTAGCAAGCGCGCTGCGCTCGTGAACAAGCCGCTCGCGGGACACTACGCCAAGGCCAAGGTCGAGGCAGGACGTGGACTATGGGAGTTTCGTCTGGAAGCAGACGAGCTTGCAAAGTTCAACGTCGGCGGTGAGCTGAAGGCAGACGAGTTGTTCACTGTCGGTCAGATCGTGGATGTCGCCGGCATCACCAAGGGCAAGGGCTTTCAGGGCACCATCAAGAAGTTCAACTTCAAGATGGGTGACGCGACGCACGGCAACTCGTTGTCGCATCGCTCCCCTGGCTCGATTGGTCAGCGCCAGACGCCAGGACGCGTGTTTCCGGGCAAAAAGATGGCCGGTCACATGGGTGCCGTGCGCCGTTCAGCGATGAATCTCGAAGTGGTCAAGATTGACGCTGAGCGTCACCTGATCGCGATCAAGGGTTCGGTGCCGGGCGCCAAGGGCGGCAATTTGATCATCCGTCCTGCGGTCAAGGCATAAGGAGCAAGATGATGGAACTCAATGTCATAGGCTCCAAGCCAGTCACCGTTTCCGAAGCCGTGTTCGGCAAGGAATACCGTGAAAACCTGGTCCACCAGGTTGTCGTTGCCTACCGCAATGCGGGACGCTCTGGCACCAAGGCCCAGTTAACGCGCTCGGAAGTCAGCGGAACGACCAAGAAGTCGAAGGCCCAGAAAGGCGGCGGTGCTCGTCACGGCGCGCTCAAGGCACCGATTTTCGTTGGTGGTGGCGTTACATTTGCCGCCAAGCCACGCAGCTTCGCGCAAAAAATCAATCGCAAGATGTTTCGCGGTGCGCTCGTTTCGATTCTCTCCGAGCTCAATCGATCGGGTCGTTTACGCGTCATCGACGACTTCGGCATCGATCAGCCGAAAACGCAGTCGCTGGTCGCCAAACTGGCCGAGCTCGAAGTGACGGGGCGTTGCGTGCTGGTAGCTGAGGGTGCGCCCGAGGCGCTGTATCTCGCCGCGCGCAACATTCCGTACGTTCATGTGGTGGAAGCATCCGCGATTGATCCGGTCAGCCTGGTTGGAGCCGATCATGTGCTGATGACCGTCGATTCGATCAAGAAGATCGAGGAGTGGCTGGCATGAAAGAGAATCTATACAACGTTCTGCGCGCGCCGCTGATCTCCGAGAAGACGGCGCGTCTGCAGGAATCCAACCAGTACGTTTTCGAGGTTGCGCTGGGCGCGACCAAGGCCGATGTCAAAGCGGCCGTCGAACAGCTTTTCAGCGTGCAGGTCGAGGCGGTGAATGTGGTCAACCTCAAGGGAAAGACCAAGGCATTCCGTCAAAAGAACGGTACTCGCGGCAACAAGCGCAAGGCCTATGTACGTCTTGGTGAAGGTCAATCCATCGACGTGATGGCCAAGGCCTAAGGTGAATTATCCATGGCACTGATTACACTCAAGCCCACATCCCCAGGTCGTCGTTCCACAGTTCGTGTTTCGACACCGGGTCTGCACAAGGGCGCACCGTATGCGCCGTTGACGGAGTCCCAGAGCAAGACGGGCGGACGCAACCATTACGGTCGCATCACCACGCGTCACAAGGGCGGCGGCTCCAAGCAGCACTATCGCATCATCGATTTCAAGCGCGACAAGGAAGGCATTGCCTGCCGTATCGAGCGCATGGAATACGATCCGAACCGCACAGCGCATATCGCTCTTTTGCTTTATGCTGATGGTGAGCGTCGTTACATCATCGCGCCGAAGGGCTCGAAAGTGGATGACCAGCTCATGGCGGGTCGCGAAGCGCCGATCAAGATTGGCAACTCGCTGCCGCTGCGCAACATTCCGATCGGTTCGACCGTTCATTGCATCGAGATGAAGCCTGGCAAGGGTGCGCAGATTGCGCGCGCTGCAGGTGCTTCGGCCCAGCTCGTTGCTCGCGAACAAGGTCATGCAACCCTGCGTCTTCGTTCCGGCGAAATGCGCAAGGTTTCTGCCGAGTGTCGTGCAACGATTGGCGAAGTTGGCAACTCGGAGCACAGCCTCGAGAAGCTCGGAAAGGCCGGCGCAAGTCGTTGGCGCGGTATCCGCCCGACTGTTCGCGGCGCTGCCATGAATCCGGTTGACCATCCGCACGGTGGTGGTGAAGCCAAGGCTGGTCAAGGCAATCCACATCCGGTTTCGCCGTGGGGCATGCCGACCAAGGGTTACAAGACGCGCAAGAACAAGCGCACCGACAAGTTCATCGTGCGCGATCGCAGAGGTTGAGATAGATCATGGCTCGTTCATTGAAAAAAGGCCCGTTCATCGACCACCACCTTCTGAAGAAGGTCGAGGCGATTTCGACAGGCAGCAACAAACGCCCGATCAAGACCTGGTCGCGTCGTTCCATGGTCTCGCCGGAAATGGTTGGACTAACCTTGGCCATTCACAATGGTCGTCAACATGTGCCGGTTCTGGTCAATGAGAACATGGTCGGCCACAAGCTCGGCGAGTTCGCCTTGACCCGGACGTTCAAGGGTCACTCAGGCGACAAGAAGTCAGCCGACAAGAAGCGATAAGGAGATAGCATCGTGGAAGCAAAAGCGATTCTGCGCAGCGCGCGCATCTCCGCCCAGAAGGTCCGCCTCGTCGCCGATCAGGTGCGCGGCATGCCGGTCGGGAACGCCACCAACCTGCTCGCCTTCAGCGACAAGAAGGCGGCGCATCTGGTCAAGAAGCTGTTGTTGTCGGCGGTAGCAAATGCCGAGAATAACCTCGGCGCCGATGTCGATGAGTTGATCATCTCGAAGATTTTTGTCGATGAGGGTCCATCGATGAAGCGAATGCATGCACGGGCCAAAGGCCGTGGTAACCGAATCACCAAGCGCACCAGCCACATCACTGTGGTCGTGGGCGAGTAAAGGACGCTAACGATGGGTCATAAAGTCAATCCCATAGGGTTCCGCCTTGGTGTATCCAAGGACTGGAATTCCAAGTGGTTCGCCAACAAACGCGATTTCGCCGGCTATCTGGTCGCTGATCTCAGGGTTCGCGAGTTGCTGAAGAAGAAGCTCGCCCAGGCAGGTATCTCGAAGATCTTGATCGAGCGCCCGGCCAAGACCGCACGCGTGACGATCCATACGGCGCGTCCGGGTGTCGTCATCGGCAAGAAGGGTGAGGATATCGAGAAGCTGCGCAAGGAAGTTTCGGCGATGATGGGCGTTCCCGCCCACATCAACGTTACCGAGGTGCGCAAGCCAGAGCTCGATGCGCAGCTGGTCGCGGAATCAATCGCCCAGCAGCTTGAGCGCCGCATCATGTTCCGACGCGCGATGAAGCGCTCGGTGCAGAATGCGATGCGCCTTGGCGCACTCGGCATCAAGGTCAATGTTGGTGGCCGTTTGAATGGTGCGGAAATCGCGCGTTCGGAATGGGCCCGCGAAGGTCGTGTGCCGCTGCATACACTGCGCGCCGACATTGATTACGGTCTGGCCGAAGCGAAAACCACCTACGGCATCATTGGTGTCAAGGTCTGGATCTACAAAGGCGAGATTTTCGACCTTCATGCTGCCACGCAAGAAGCCAAGTCCGAGGCAAGCGAAGAACGCCCGCCTCGTCGGTCTTCGGCGAAGTAAGGAACTGAATCATGTTGCAACCGAAGCGAACCAAGTACCGCAAGGTGCAGAAAGGCCGTAATCCGGGTCTCACGTATGTTGCCACCAAGGTGAGCTTCGGCTCGTTTGGTCTCAAGGCAACGACGCATGGCCAGTTGACGGCACGTCAGATTGAAGCTGCTCGACGCTGCATCACGCGTTTCGTGAAGCGCGGTGGAAAATTGTGGATTCGCGTGTTCCCGGACAAGCCAATCAGCAAGAAGCCCATCGAAGTGCGTATGGGCAACGGCAAGGGTAGTGTGGAATTCTGGGTGGCTCCGATTCAACCGGGCCGTATGCTTTATGAAATCGAAGGTGTGGACGAGACCACTGCACGCGAGGCGTTCCGCCTGGCCGCTGCGAAGCTCTCGGTTCAGACCCAGTTTGTAACTAGAACGGTGCTGTGATGGAACTCAAAGAACTTCGCCAGAAATCGGAGAAGGAGCTGAACGAGCATCTCGGCGAGCTTCGTCGCGAGCAGTTCAATCTGCGCATGCAGAAGGGCTCCGGTCAGCTTACCCAAACCCACCAGTTCGGACGAGTCCGGCGCGAGATTGCGCAGCTCAAGTTCGTTCTTGGCAGCAAGAAGTAAGGACGACCTGCGATGAGCGAAACAGAAAAGAATGTACGCACGCTTGAAGGGCGTGTGGTCAGCAACAAGATGCAGAAGACAGTAACTGTTCTTCTGGAACGCCAGGTTCAGCACGCGCTGTACGGCAAGATCATTCGTCGTTCGACGAAAGTTCACGCACACGATGCCGATGGCGCGTGTCAGGAAGGCGACGTCGTGCGCATTTCCGAGACTCGTCCGCAATCGAAAACCAAGAACTGGCGCGTGGTCGAAATCGTCACGCGGGCCACGCAGTAATCGGCCCGGGACGTAAGGAGCAAGCAAGATGATCCAGATGCAGAGCAAGCTGGCCGCAGCGGACAATAGCGGTGCTCGTGAATTGATGTGTATCAAGGTGCTCGGTGGTTCGAAGCGCCGTTACGCTCATATTGGCGATGTGATCAAGGTATCCGTGCGCGAAGCGATTCCGCGCGGCAAGGTCAAGAAGGGTGAGGTTTACGACGCCGTTGTCGTGCGTACCCGCAAGGGTGTCCGTCGCGCCGATGGTTCGCTGATCCGTTTCGACGGCAACGCGGCCGTTCTCCTCAACAACAAGCTTGAGCCGATTGGTACCCGTATCTTCGGGCCGGTCACGCGCGAGCTGCGCGGCGAGAAGTTCATGAAGATCGTCTCGCTCGCTCCAGAAGTGCTGTAAACGGGAAAGACGACATGAACCGTATCCGCAAAGGCGACCAGGTCATCGTGATCGCCGGCAAGAACAAGGGTCAGAAGAGCGAAGTCTCACGCGTGGTCGGTGACCGCGTGTTTGTGCAGAACGTGAATCTGATCAAGCGTCACACGAAGCCGAATCCGCAGGCCAACCAGCCAGGTGGAATCATCGAGCGCGAGGCTTCGATAGACATTTCTAACGTACAGTTGCTCAACTCCGCTACGGGTAAAGGCGCACGCATCGGCTTCAAGACTCTTGAAGACGGTCGCAAGGTTCGCGTTTTCCGCCCGTCCGGCGAAGTTGTCGACGTCTGAGGCTGCCGTAATGACAACGCGTCTTGAAACCATTTACAAAGAAACGATCGTACCGAAGCTGACTGAGCGATTCGGCTACAAGAATCCGATGCAGGTGCCGCGCCTGTCCAAGGTCACGCTGAACATGGGCGTGGGTGAGGCTGTCGGCAACAAGAAGATCCTCGAGAACGCCGTGGCCGACATGGCCAAGATCGGCGGTCAGAAGCCGATCATCACTCTTTCGAAGAAGTCGATCGCGACGTTCAAGATCCGCGACAACTGGCCGATCGGCTGCAAGGTCACCTTGCGCCGTGCGCAGATGTTCGAGTTCGTCGATCGCCTGGTCAATGTGTCACTGCCGCGAGTCCGCGATTTCCGAGGCATCTCGGGTCGTTCATTCGACGGGCGGGGAAACTACAACATGGGCGTCAAGGAACAGATCATCTTCCCGGAGATTGATTTCGACCAGATCGACGCAGTGCGCGGCATGGATATCGCGGTCACCACGACTGCGCGTACCGACGAAGAAGCGAAGGCGTTGCTTGAAGCCTTTGGTTTTCCGTTCCGCAACTAATTCAGCGAAGCAGGAATACCGGCAATGGCCAAGACTTCAATGATCATGCGCGAACACAAGCGCACGAAACTCGTCAAGAAATACGCTGAAAAGCGCGATCAGTTGCGTCAGATCGTGAGCAGCCCGAAGGCTTCCTACGAGGAAAAGCTCGACGCCGCCACGAAGCTGCAGAAGCTGCCGCGTGATTCGAGCCCGTCACGCCAGCAGAGTCGTTGTGCGCTGACCGGTCGTTCGCGCAGCGTGTATCAGAAATTCGGCCTCGGCCGCATGAAACTCCGCGAAGCCACGATGCGTGGCGACGTACCCGGCCTGCGTAAGGCAAGCTGGTAGTTGGAAGGCCGGGAATGGGGAATCGAGAATCGGGAATGGGCAAAGGCAACAGCCTTGCGAATTCCGTTTCAACGAATCCCGTGTCCCGAATCACAAATCTCGGATCTTATTGATTCGGATATCGATGTCTCAAAGGATGTTTGAAACATGAGCATGACTGATCCCATCGCGGATATGTTCACGCGTATCCGCAACGCTCAGGCCACCGGCAAGCGCGCAGTGCGCATGCCCTCGTCCCGCGTAAAGCTTGCCATCGCCGCTTTGCTCAAGGACGAAGGCTATGTGTCGGATTTTCAGGTACAGGCCAATGAAAGCAAGCCAGTGCTTGAGATTGCTCTCAAGTATTACGAGGGCAAGCCGGTCGTAGCACGTATCGAGCGAGTAAGCCGTTCCGGTCTGCGCGTCTATCGCGGCAAGGACGAACTGCCGAAGGTGCTCAATGGCCTCGGAATTTCCATTGTCTCCACTTCGTCCGGAATCATGACCGACGCACAAGCCCGCTCCAAGGGTCTTGGTGGCGAAGTCATCGGCATCGTGGCTTAAGGAGAGAGAATATGTCACGCGTTGCCAAGAAACCCGTAGTGCTGCCGAAGGGCGTTGACGTCCAGGTCGGAGCTGAAGAAATCACCGTCAAGGGGCCGAAAGGCACCCTCAAGCTGATCACGCCTCCTGGCGTTATCGCCAAGCTGGAAGATGGTCAGGTATTGCTTAGTGGCAAGACCCCTGATGACGTCAAGATGGCCGGAACGGCCCGCGCCTTGATCAGCAACATGGTCGTGGGAGTCAGTGACGGTTATCAGCGCAAGCTGGAGCTGGTCGGCGTCGGTTATCGTGCCGCGCTGGCAGGCAAGGATCTGAACCTGACCCTGGGCTTTTCGCACCCGGTTGTGTACCAGGCGCCGGAAGGAATCACCCTCGAGGTCCCGACCCAGACCGAAATCCTGATCAAGGGTACGGACAAGCAGGTCGTCGGACAGGCAGCTGCCAAGATTCGCGGATTCCGTCCACCTGAGCCGTACAAAGGCAAGGGTGTGCGATATGCCGGCGAGAAGATCACCCTGAAGGAAGCCAAGAAGGCCTAATTGGCGCTTCCGTTTCCTGGAGAATGAAAGTGGACAAGAACACAGCAAGACTGCGTCGCGCCAAATCGACGCGTATGCACATCCGCTCCCTCGGCGTTGCACGTCTCAGTGTGCATCGCACGGGTCAGCATCTCTATGCGCAGGTTTTCAGCGCTACGGGAGACAAGGTCATTGCATCGGCATCGACGGTGCAGAAAGCAGTCGCCGAAGGCCTCAAGGGCACCAAGAACAAAGACGCCGCCGCCGCCGTAGGCAAGGCAATTGCCGAGCGTGCGATCAAGGCCGGGATCGAAAGTGTTGCGTTTGATCGCTCGGGCTTCCGCTATCACGGTCGCATCCAGGTTTTGGCCGATGCGGCACGTGAAGCAGGTTTGAAGTTTTGATTTAGCCGGGAATAGGGAATCGAGAGTAGGGAATAGGTACGTCAAGAGCTTTGCTACTTCGCGCTCTTATCCATTCCCGATTCTCGATTCCCAATTCCCGGCCCCATAGATCCACCACAACTCCAAGCGGTTCCAACCGCAAATTAAAGTCCGGATCGCTTGTCGACCGGCACAAAGGTGAAACATGTCCAGCAATGATCGTGAGACCAGCGACGGCCTCCTCGAGAAGTTGATCGCAGTGAATCGAGTGGCGAAAACCGTCAAGGGTGGTCGTCAAATGAGCTTCACCGCACTGACCGTGGTCGGTGATGGCGAAGGCAAAGTCGGCTTCGGTTATGGCAAGGCGCGTGAAGTGCCGATCGCCATCCAGAAGGCGATGGAACGCGCACGCAAGAACATGGTGCGGGTCGAACTCAAGGAAGGCACGCTGTGGCACGCCGTCAAGGCAAACCATGGTGCGGCGCGTGTCTACATGCAGCCTGCTTCCGAAGGTACCGGCGTCATTGCCGGAGGCGCGATGCGCGCTGTCCTTGAAGTGGTCGGAGTGAAGGACGTTCTGGCCAAGGCCGTCGGTTCGCGCAATCCAATCAACCTCGTGCGTGCGACCATCAACGGTCTGCAGGCGATGGCAACGCCGCAGGGCATTGCATCCAAGCGCGGCAAGACAATTGATGAGGTGCTCGGCAATGGCTAACGAAACCCCCAAGACCGTGCGCGTGCGTCTGGTCAAGAGCCCGAACAGTTGCCAGGGTCGCCATCGTTTGAGCGTAAAGGCCCTCGGCCTGCGCAAAATAAATGATGTGCGCGAATTGAAGGACTCGCCGTCGGTTCGTGGTCTGATCAATCAGGTCAGCTACCTCGTCAGCGTCGAGAATGACGCCTAAGCGTCATCAAGAATCAGGAGTCGATTTCATGCGTCTCAATACACTCAAGCCCGCAGCCGGCGCTCGCAAGGAAGGCGTTCGCGTAGGTCGCGGTATCGGATCCGGCCTGGGCAAGACCTGCGGCCGTGGTCACAAAGGTCAGTTTGCCCGCTCCGGCAAGGGCAAGGTCAAGGCAGGATTCGAAGGTGGCCAGATGCCACTTCAGCGTCGCTTGCCGAAGGTCGGCTTTCGTTCAAAGAAGTTGATTGATGTCAGCGAAGTAATGCTCTACAGGCTCGAAGCCCTCGACATCGATGTCATTGATTTCGATGCGTTGAAGGCCGCTGGCCTGATAACGACTCGCGCACAACGCGCCAAGATCGTGAAGAAGGGCGAGATCACTCGCGCCCTCAAGCTCAGTGGCGTTGCCGTCACGGCCGGCGCTCGCGCCGCGATTGAAGCCGCTGGCGGAAGCGTAGAGTAATCGTGGCAGCATCGAAATCCAGTGGAATGCCTTCGCTCGGCAAGCTGACCGAGCTCAAACAGCGTTTGCTGTTTGTGGTCGGCGCTCTCGTCATTTTCCGCCTCGGCTCGTTCATTCCGGTCCCTGGCGTAAATCCTGACGCGATGGCGCGCCTGGTCTCCAACAGCGGCGGCCTGATTGACATGTTCAACATGTTCTCGGGTGGCGCGCTGAGTCGCTTCTCACTTTTCGCGCTCGGTGTTATTCCCTATATTTCGGCCTCCATCGTCGTGCAGATGTTCAGTTCGGTGATCCCGGCCTGGCAGGCACTGAAGAAGGAAGGGGAGTCAGGTCGACGCAAGTTGACCATGTACACCCGCTGGGGCACGGTAGGTTTGTCCGCATTCCAGTCGTTCGGCGTGGCGACGATGTTGCAGACTCAGCCGGGGATCGTCTACGCGCCGGGTCCGAGTTTCGTGTTTGGTACCGTAGTTGGATTGACCGCAGGCACCTTGTTCCTGATGTGGCTGGGCGAGCAGATCACCGAACGCGGTATCGGCAACGGTATCTCGCTGATCATTTTCGGCGGTATTGTCGCGGGCTTGCCTACAGCCGTTGTGCATACGCTGGGAATGGCCAGCAGTGGCGAGCTGACCTGGCTCAAGCTGATGTTGGTTCTCGTGGCAGTTCTGCTGGTGACGGTCTTCGTCGTCTTTGTTGAGCGAGGTCAACGACGGATCACGGTCAACTACGCGCGCAAGCAGGGTGGCGCTGGTCGTGCCTATATGAACCAGAGTTCGCATCTGCCGCTCAAGATCAATATGGCCGGTGTTATTCCACCGATCTTTGCATCGAGCCTGATCATGTTCCCGGCAACCGCCGCGGCATGGTTCAGCAGTTCGACCCAGGTTCGCTGGCTGCAGACCCTGACTTCGGCCTTGGGTCCGGGCGAGCCGTTGCACATGTTCATCTACGCGTTGATGATCGTTATTTTCGCGTTCTTCTATACCGCGTTGGTCTTCAATTCGCAGGAAACTGCGGACAACCTGAAGCGGTCGGGCGCGCTGATTCCCGGGATTCATCCGGGCAAGGCGACAGCTGATTACATTGATGGCGTGATGACACGCCTGACCGGCATTGGTGCCGCCTATCTGGTTGCCGTGTGTCTGGTCCCGGATCTTCTGCGCAACGCCTGGCATGTGCCGTTTTACTTCGGTGGAACATCACTGCTGATCGTGGTCGTCGTGGTCATGGATTTCACTGCGCAGATCCAGGCCCACCTTGTTTCACATCAATATGAAAGCCTGCTCAAGAAGGCGAACCTCAAGGGTCGCTGAGGACCAGGTCAAGACGCTGCTGTCGACACTTCCCGCAGGCGGTGGAGGCAGGCATCGAGGGGGTTTCAGTTTCCCTCGATAACAGATAGAATACGAAGTTCACTGCGCATTTAGTTCTTTCGGAGACATTCAAACATGGCGCGCATTGCGGGTGTCAATCTTCCGGTCCAGAAACATACTGTGATCGGGCTGCAAAGCATTTTTGGTATTGGTCGGTCACGGTCGAAAAAGGTCTGTCAGGACGCGGGTGTCGCGGCGGCAACCAAGATCAAGGACTTGACCGAGGCGGAAGTCGAGAAGATCCGTCACGAAATTGCAAAATATACGGTCGAGGGTGATTTGCGTCGCGAAGTAGGTATCGCGATCAAGCGCCTGATGGACCTCGGTTGCTATCGCGGATTGCGTCATCGCCGTGGCCTGCCGATGCGCGGTCAGCGCACACGCACCAACGCTCGTACCCGCAAGGGTCCGCGTCGTGCGATCAGAAAATAATCTGCCCGGAAACGAATCATGAACAAACCGGTAGCCAAACCGAAGAAGAAGATCAAGCGTGTTGTAACGGACGCGATCTGCCATGTGCAGGCATCGTTCAACAATACGGTCGTCACGATCACCGATCGCCAAGGCAACGCCCTCTCATGGGCAACTGCAGGCGGAGCCGGTTTTCGTGGATCGCGCAAGTCAACGCCGTTTGCTGCCCAGGTGGCAGCGGAGAAGGCTGCGCGGGTTGCTGCCGAGTACGGAGTGAAGACGATCGAAGTACGCATCAAGGGTCCAGGCCCAGGTCGCGAATCCTCAGTTCGCTCGCTGAACAATGTCGGCTTCAAGGTTACCAACATCATCGACGTGACGCCTATCCCGCACAACGGGTGTCGTCCGCCGAAGAAGCGTCGCGTCTAAAGGATACGTAAATGGCTCGTTATATCGGACCCACCTGCAAGCTGGCTCGGCGCGAAGGCAGTGATCTCAGCCTCAAGAGCCCGGCGCGCGCGATCGATTCGAAGTGCAAGCTGGAACAGAAACCTGGCCAACACGGCGCTGCCCGCAAGGGTCGTCTGTCGGACTATGGTGTCCAGCTGCGCGAGAAGCAAAAGGTCAAGCGCATGTATGGCCTGCTTGAGCGCCAGTTCCACAAGTACTACGTCAAGGCGTCGAACCAGAAGGGCAATGCCGGTGAAAACCTGTTGCGCCAGCTGGAAGCCCGTCTCGACAACGTCATCTATCGCATGGGTTTCGCGGTCACGCGTGCCCAGGCTCGTCAGCTTGTTTCACACCGCGCAGTTTCGGTGAATGGCAAGCGCGTCAATCTGCCTTCCTATCAGGTTCGGCCGGGCGACGAGGTTTCTCTCACCGAGGGTGCGCGTAGTCAGTTGCGCGTCCAGGAATCGATCACTGTCTCGCAGGAGATGGATCTGGTTCCGACATGGGTGGAAGTCGATGCGAAGAAGTTCAGCGGCATTTTCAAGTCGCTGCCTGAGCGCTCGGATCTACCCTCGGATATCAACGAGAGCCTGATCATCGAGCTTTACTCGAAGTAATTCACCGCAACTTTCGGAGTCCCTGTTCATGGCAGGATCCACCAATGTGCTGCGTCCTCGCGGCATTCAAGTCGAGCGTTTCGATCTCAATCACGCGAAAGTAGTGGTTGAGCCGCTGGAGCGTGGTTTCGGCCACACCCTTGGCAATGCGCTGCGTCGTGTCTTGTTGTCCTCGATTCCCGGCTGCGCCATCGTCGAAGTCGAGATTGATAACGTACTGCACGAATACACCACGCTTGAAGGCCTGCAGGAGGACGTTATCGAAGTCCTGCTCAACCTCAAGGACGTTGCCATTCGCATGCATGGGCATGACGAAACAACGTTGACCCTGAGCAAGAAGGGCAAGGGCGTTGTCACGGCTGGCGATATCACGCTTGACCATTCGGTCGAGATCGTGAATCCCGAGCATGTGATCTGCCATCTGACCAAGGACATTACGCTCAATATGCGTTTGAAGGTCGAGCGTGGCGTGGGCTACCAGCCCGCGGTTTCGCGTCGCCTTCCGGATGAGGAAGCACGTCCGATCGGTCGTTTGCCTCTCGATGCCTCGTTTTGCCCGGTTCGCCGTGTTGCCTATCAGGTCGACAGTGCTCGTCTGGAGCAGCGTACCGATCTCGACAAGCTCGTGCTCGAAATTGACACCAATGGTGCGATCGATGCCGAGGAAGCGGTGCGCAAGGCGGCAGAAATTCTGCAGGATCAGATTTCGATCTTCGGTGATTTCACCCGCCGCGAGAGCACTGATGCTGCCGCTGACAAGAGCGGTGTCGATCCGGTTCTGTTGCGTCCGATCGACGATCTGGAATTGACTGTTCGTTCGGCAAACTGCCTCAAGGCGGAGAGCATCTATTACATCGGCGATCTCGTGCAGAAGACCGAAGTAGAGTTGCTTAAGACACCGAACCTGGGCAAGAAGTCGTTGACCGAAATCAAGGACGTGCTCGGCCAGCGTGGCTTGTCTCTCGGCATGAAGCTCGAATCCTGGCCGCCGCCGGGTATTTCCCACGGCATGCAGTTGGGTTAACGCGTTTATTTTTGCGATCGTCCTGATCGCTGAGTAGTTGGGTTTTCTCCAGGGTGTATATAGCGCCTTGGTTGAGTACCAGAAGCGGCCATCCGTGGCCGCACTCTTCACAAGAGCCTTCGCTCCGATGAAGAAGTTTCAATACAAGCCTCTTTGGAGGCAAATAATAGCGGGTAACCGCGGGGAGTCGGACGTACGCGCCGACTTTTCATAACAATAGATAGTGAGAACTTAACCATGCGCCACCAGAAATCCGGACGCAAACTCAACCGCACCAGCAGCCATCGCGAAGCGATGTTCAAGAACATGGCCGCGTCCCTGTTCAAACATGAGCTGATTCGCACCACCTTGCCGAAAGCGAAGGAACTGCGTCGTGTTGCTGAGCCGCTTATTACACTTGCCAAGATTGATGGCGTCGCCAATCGGCGTCTCGCTTTTGCGCGTCTGCGCGACAAGCAGGCGGTAGGCAAGCTGTTTGTCGAACTCGGCCCGCGCTTCCGCGAGCGCAAGGGTGGCTATTTGCGCATCCTCAAGTGCGGTAATCGTGTTGGCGACAATGCGCCGATGGCCTATGTCGAACTGCTTGATCGCCCACAGACTGTGGTTGCTGCCGAGGATTGATTCCCGGCCATGAGCTGAAATGAGAAGCCCCGTTTTCAAACGGGGCTTTTTCGTTTGTTGGTCAAGGCTTGTTGCTGGTCGTGGCCATGGAATCGTCAAGCGTGCAGTGAAGTCGCTGCTTGCGGGAACCGCCTGCCGTTCGGCCGGTCTCATGACACGTAGTGCCCATCATCGTTGCGAGGTTCCATCATGATTCAAGTTTCGTCCCGCAAGATTTTTCTGCTGATTGCCAGCGCATGTGCGCTTTTGATGGGCTACGCTCTGTTCGCCCAGTACGTATTGAATTACGAACCTTGCATGCTGTGCATGGTTCAGCGCGTTTTCGTCTGTGCGGTGGGCCTGGTTGCGCTGATCGCAGCAATCCACGGTCCGGGAAGGATCGCGGCGCGCGTCTACGGCGTTCTGACTGCGCTACTCGCTGGTGGCGGCGGCTATATCGCGGCTCGTCACGTCTACCTGCAGAGCCTTCCGCCCGAGCAGCTAGATGGGTGCGCGCCGTCGTTTGAATATGCCCTCGGCAATTTCGATTCGCTCAAGTTCCTCAAGACGATTTTCATCCGCGATCAGGATTGCGGGGTAATTGACTGGACCTTCCTTGGCTTGGCCATGCCTGCCTGGGTGTTGCTCTGCTTCGCTCTGCTATTCGTTGCGGCGCTCTGGGCGGGCTTTCGTCGGTCCTGATTTCGTTCGCGGGAAGGCTATGGCATGATGGATGCCGCAGTGCAGCAATGAGATAGCCGATGAAACTCGAACGCAACATCGTTCCGGTGCGCGAGCCCGCGAACTGGTCAGCTTCGTCCTGGCGTCAGAAGCCGGCCATTCAACAGCCCACTTACGAGGACGCGAAGGAGTTCGCAGCCGCGTTTGATCAGTTGTCGTTGCTGCCTCCACTGGTGACCTCCTGGGAGATCATTGCGCTTCGTGGCCTGCTTGCAGACGCGTCCGAAGGCAAGCGATTCCTGCTCCAGGGTGGAGATTGTGCCGAGAGCTTCGATGACTGCACTTCGCCGCTGATCTCGAATCGGCTGAAGGTGATGCTGCAGATGAGCCTGGTCCTTACGCATGGACTCAAGCTGCCGATCGTACGAGTAGGTAGATTCGCGGGCCAGTACGCCAAGCCGCGCTCCACCGATACCGAAACCCGCGACGGGATCACGCTGCCCAGCTACCGCGGTGACATCGTCAATGCCCCGGCGTTTGACGCCGAGTCGCGCCGCGCGGATCCGCGTCGGCTGATCAAGGGCCATGCGCGATCGGCGATGACGATGAATTTCGTTCGTGCCCTGATCGATGGCGGATTCGCGGATTTGCATCATCCCGAGTATTGGGATCTGGCCTGGGTTGAGCACTCGCCGTTGCAGGGCGAATACCGCCAGATGGTCGAGTCGATCGGCAATTCGTTGCGTTTCATGGAGACCCTGGCCGGCAGTTCGGTCGCCGAGTTCCAGCGCGTCGATTTCCACACTTCGCACGAAGCGTTGCTGTTGAACTACGAAGAAGCCATGACGCGACAAGTGCCACGTCATTGGGGATGGTTCAATCTTTCGACCCATTTCCCCTGGATCGGCATGCGAACCGCCGCCATCGACGGTGCTCACGTCGAATATTGCCGCGGCATCCGCAATCCGGTCGGCGTCAAGGTCGGGGTGTCAACCGACCCCGATCAATTGCTGCGCCTGATTGACGTGCTGGATCCAGACAACGAGCCGGGCCGCTTGACCCTGATTCACCGCATGGGCGCCAAGCACATCGGCAAGTCTTTGCCTCCATTGCTGAAGGCGGTGAAATCCGCAGGACGCAAGGTCCTGTGGTGCTGCGATCCGATGCATGGCAACACCGAGTCGCTGGGTAGTGGCGTGAAGACGCGCCGTTTCGAGAACATCCGCAACGAGCTCGATCAGGCGTTCGACACCCATGCCGAAGCTGGAACTCGCCTCGGCGGTGTGCACCTGGAATTGACCGGGGAAAACGTCACCGAATGCATGGGCGGCGCGCGCGACCTGACCGAAACCGATCTGTCGCGAGCCTACAAGTCGTCGGTGGATCCGCGTCTCAACTACGAGCAATCGCTCGAGTTGGCCATGCTGATCGTACGCAAGCGCGGCGACGTTGGTTGAGGCAACACGCTCAGGCAGGACGTCTCGGCAAGGATGAAGCCGGTCGGGCTGGCGACCGCGACATCGCTCGGATCATGCAGGCCGAGTACGACACGCGAGGCGGAAATCAGCGCGGTCAGTGTCAGCAGCCATAAAAGCAATTGCAGATATCAGGTTAGCGCGACAAGGCGGAAATTCACAGCATTCAGCCTGATTCCGAAGGGAAAACGGTATTCGTCCAATGTCGCGAGGTGGGCCTTGTTCCCGGCGTGGCTGCCATCGCGAGTAGACGATCGACCAACCTTGCCAGCCCCGTTTAATCCGCCTGCCCAGCCTCCGCGCATGCCGACTCTCCGCTTCCATGCAACACAGGCTGGCGCAAATCGGTACAAGTCGTGTTGCAGGGCGGTAGCCAGTCGGTGATCAGGCGGATCGGACTGGTAGCCGATCCTCCGGTGTGTCTAGCCGGTTGCGTCCGCTGCGTGCTGCTTGATTCGCGCCAGCATCGCTGCGAGACCGTTGGATCTGGTCGGCGAAAGGTGCTTGGCCAGTCCAATGGCTTCGATGAAGGCGGGTTCGGTTTCCAGGATCTCGCGAGACGAGCGGCCCGAGTAGACCCGAAGCAGCAGTGCGATCAGGCCAGAGACAATTGACGAGTCACTGATTGCGCGAAGTTCGATTTGATCCGCGTCGCCACTCGCAACCAGCCAGACCTGGGATTGGCAGCCAAGCACCTTGTTCGCGTCGCTCTTGGCATTTTCCGGAAACGTCGGCAGCTTGCGTCCGAGGTCGATCAGGTACTGGTAGCGCTCGGTCCAGTCGCTGAAGAAGCCAAACTCCTCAGCGATGGCCTTCTGCGCCAAGTCTGCGCTTGCTTCGGAGTCGGGGTTCGCTGCGATGTCAGGGCTGTCGTTCATCATCCCTACCTGCGGTCGAATGCGGCAGATTCCAGTCCATGACGATCACGGACTGCAACCCGTTTGAGGCGTTCACCCGTGAGAATCGGACGGAGAAACGATTTTCCAGCGTGCGCCATCGGCACTGTCTTCGATTACCACATTCTTCTCTGCAAGCTTCTTGCGGATCTCATCGGCGCGGGAAAAATCCTTCGCCGCGCGTGCCGCCACCCGCTCATCGAGCAATCCCTGCACCCAGGTTGCATCGATAGCTGCTCCGGATTCGGTCTGTTTGAACCAGGCATCGGCATCCTCATGCAACAGGCCGATCAGATGCGCGGCACCGAGCAGGGCGGCCTTGGTTCGATGGCGATCCGCCTCGCTGCTTGCCTGACGCGCCGCGTCGGCCAGTCTCGAGAGAATGGCAAACGCCGCCGGTGTATTGATGTCATCGCAAAGCGCGGCTTCAAAATCCTCGGGCACGGTTTCCTCTGCCTGGGCCACAGCGGTATCGACGCGGTCACGCAGCACGCCATACCAGCCGTCCAGAGTCGCCCGGGATTGGGTCAGCGTGCTTTCGGACCAGTCCAACGGCTGCCGGTAATGCGCACGAAGCAGCAGCAAGCGCAGCACCTCGGACGGGTATTGGTCGAGCAGTTCGTGGAGGATCATGACGTTGCCGAGCGATTTCGACATCTTCTTGCCGCCAAACGTCAGCATGCCGTTGTGCAACCAGTAGCGGGCAAATGTCTTGCCGCCATGTGCGCAGGTACTTTGCGCGATCTCATTTTCGTGATGCGGAAACAGCAGGTCATTGCCGCCGGCATGGATATCGATCGTTTCGCCCAGATGTGCCGCAGCCATCGCCGAACATTCGATATGCCAACCCGGACGCCCGCGCCCCCACGGACTGTCCCAGCCCGGAAGGTCCTCTGTCGAAGGCTTCCACAGGACAAAATCACCCGGACTTTTCTTGTATGGGGCGACGTCGATTCGGGCACCGGCCAGCATGTCCTCGGTCGAACGTCCTGAAAGCTTGCCGTAGTCGGCGAAACTCTCGACTTCGAACAAGACGTGTCCTTCGGCGACGTACGCGTGCCCGCTGGCGATCAGGCGCTCGCACATGGCGATGATTTCGGCCATGTGCGCCGTGGCATGCGGGACCAGATCGGGCGGCTCGACGCCGAGCCGGGCGAGGTCTTCGTGGTAGGCGCGCGCGTAGCGGTCGGTAATCGCTGAGATCGGTGAGCCGGCTTCACGTGCGGCCGCATTGATCTTGTCGTCAACGTCGGTAATGTTGCGTGCGTAAACCAGCGTTCCGCAATTGCGTCGCAGTAGGCGCGCGAGCAAGCCGAAAACAACGGCCGGACGCGAATTTCCGACGTGGATGAAGTTGTAGACCGTGGGGCCGCAGACGTACATCGTGATCCGTTTGGGATCCGCGGGGATGAACGCCTCGGTACGCCGAGTCAGGGTGTTGTACAGATACAGTTTCATGGTGTCGATGAATCTGAACAGCGGGGGCGATCGGCGATGATAGCAGCCCCGCAACCGCGCGGGTTTGCGGCCGAACAAGCGTTCGATTCTTCGGCGAGCATTCAGTAAGCCTGTGTTGTAATTTTACGGAGAACGTGGCGGCCGTGCGCCGTATCGACGCTGATGCGGATCGGAAAAAGCAAGTCCCATGCAGGCTTGGCACAGGCAGTCACCCACCCTGGTTTGGAGAGTGAGTGATGAACAAGAAAATCTTGATGGCCAGCGTTGTCGCTGGTGTTGCGATGGGCTTGGGGAACATGGCTGCGGCGCAGGATCGTGGCTTGGTCAATGATCGTCCCGGCGACAACAGCCGTCTGGCCTGGGCTGACGTACTTCGCGTCGACCCGATTTACGACAACATCGTCAGTACTCGCCCGCGCGAAGAATGTTACGAAACCGATGGCGAACGCCGCGACACGCGGGGAAATAACACAGCTGGCACCGTGATTGGTGCGATTGTTGGTGGCGCGCTTGGCAATCAGGTTGGCAAGGGTGATGGGCGTAAAGCCGCAACTGTCGCAGGTGCCGTGATTGGCGGTGCGGTTGGCAACAAGCAGGCTCGCCGCGATGACCGTTACTACAGCGAGCCCGAGACCCGGTGTCGCACCGTCAGCGAGAGTTACAACGAACGCCGCATTGTCGCCTACGACGTCCAGTACCGCTATCGCGGCGACGTCTACATGGCGAACCTGGACTACGATCCTGGCGAACGCATGCGAGTGAGAGTCAGCGTTTCGCCTGCCGAATAGTCGGCAATGCGCGTGGGAATATTCGACAGGGCCGCTTTACGCGGCCTTGTCGCTTTCTGCCATCCGCGGTTTGGTTGTTGCGCTGCGACAAAAACTTCAGTAACGTCAGCGACCTGATGAACCGCCACCTCGCCCCCGTCGATATCCTGACCAGCGCCCGCATGGCCGCCGGGATGACCTCGCGTGCCCGTCGACCGATGAAGTTCAATTTGGCCGGGTAAGTCGCGCAGTTCCTGTTTTTCGACCCAAACCCGGCCATCGTGCCGGGTTTTTTAATGCCATGGATGGCATGGTTGCCTGCAACGCAGGAGCAATTGCAGGCGATTTTGGATGGCATGTAGGCCTGCAACGCAGGAGCTGACGTTTTTCCGAGGGGATACCGTGAACACCAGACATTTTTTGAGTACGCAGGATTGGAGCCGCAGCGAGCTGGATGGGCTGCTCGACAAGGCTCGCGAGTTCCAGCGATCGAAGCTCGGTGATGACTTGCAAGGCAAGTCCATCGCCTTGCTTTTCTTCAATCCATCAATGCGCACACGGACGAGTTTCGAACTTGGCGCGTACCAACTCGGCGGCAAAGCCATTGTGCTCGCTCCGGGCAAGGATGCTTGGCCGATCGAGTTCGAGGTTGGCACGGTCATGGATGGCGAAACCGAGGAGCACATCGCCGAGGTCGCGCGCGTCCTGAGCCGCTATGTTGATCTTATTGGGGTGCGCGCGTTCCCGAAATTCCAGGACTGGTCGGTCGACCGCGAGGATCGCGTGATCCAAGCATTCGCGAAATACTCGGCAGTGCCGGTGATCAACATGGAGACGATCACCCATCCGTGCCAGGAGCTGGCCCACATCATGGCCTTGCAACAGCATCTTGGGCTCGACCTCAAGCGGCGCAAGTATGTGCTGACCTGGACCTATCACCCGAAACCGTTAAACACGGCCGTAGCCAACTCGGCCCTGCAGATCGCCACACGATACGGCATGGATGTGACCCTGCTGTGCCCGACTGAGGACTACTTGCTCGATCCGCGCTACATGGAATTTGCCCGCCAAAATGTCGCCGAGAACGGTGGCAGCCTGAGCGTCAGCCATGATATCGAAAGCGCTTATCGAGACGCCGATGTCGTCTACGCAAAAAGCTGGGGTGCGATTCCCTACTTCGGACGGTGGGATCAGGAGCAGCCGATCCGCGACGCACATCGGCATTTCATCGTCGACGAAGCCAAGATGGCCCTGACCAACAACGGCTTGTTCAGCCATTGCCTTCCGCTACGCCGCAACGTCAAGGCCACCGACGCGGTCATGGATTCTCCCGCCTGCATCGCAATCGACGAAGCCGAGAACCGGTTGCATGTGCAGAAGGCGTTGATGGCCGCGCTTGCTGCGCGGCCGAGAATGGGGAATGGGGAATCGGGAATGGTTTGAAGCCAGTTTCCCGTGCAGCAACCTTTTTTGCGATAGCCAACAGGAACTCCGATGTCTACTGCTACTTCCATTCCCGATTCCCCATTCCCGATTCCCGCCGCCGGAGAACGCAAGGACGTAGTACTTGCCTTCTCTGGCGGCCTGGATACCAGCTTCTGCATTCCGTGGTTGCAGGAGCGCGGCTATTGCGTGCACACCGTGTTTGCGGACACCGGTGGAGTCGATGACGAGGAGCGCGCCTTCATCGAAGCGCGAGCGGCTGAGCTCGGTGCGGCCAGCCACGTCACGATCGACGGAGGCCCGGCAATCTGGAAAGGCTTCGTCAAACCATTCGTGCAAGCCGGCGAGGGCTACCAGGGTCAGTATCCGCTGCTCGTTTCGGATCGTTATCTGATTGTCGAGGCGGCGTTGCAGCGCGCGCAGGAACTCGGCACACGCCTGATTGCGCACGGTTGCACTGGAATGGGCAACGATCAGGTGCGCTTCGACCTGACTGTCAAGGCACTCGGCGACTACGAGATCATCGCGCCGATCCGAGAGATCCAGAAAGAGCACGCGCAAGTCCGTGCCTACGAACAGCACTATCTGGAAAAACGCGGATTCGGCGTTCGCGCCAAGCAGAAGGCCTACACGATCAACGAGAACCTGCTCGGTCTTACCATGTCCGGTGGAGAGATCGATCGTTGGGAGGCACCCGGTGAAGGCGCTCGCGGCTGGTGTGCGCCGCGCGCGGAATGGCCAACAAGTGCGATGAAGGTGAAGCTCACCTTTGACCGCGGCGAAGCCGTGAAACTTGACGATGTGCTTCTGCCCGGCCCTGCAATTCTCGCCAAACTCAACGCCTTGTTCGCGCCCTATGGCGTGGGTCGTGGCATCTACACCGGTGACACGACAATCGGCCTCAAGGGCCGCATCATCTTCGAAGCGCCAGGATTGATCTCGCTGCTGGTCGCGCATCGGGCGCTTGAAGAAACGGTGCTGTCGAAAGCACAAAATCGTTTCAAGCCCGCTGTCGCCAAGCAATGGGCTGAACTCGTCTACGAGGGATTTTTCCACGATCCGCTCAAGGCTGATCTCGAAGCGTTTCTTGATTCAAGCCAACGCTGCGTCAATGGCGAGGTCACCCTCGAAACCCACGGCGGCACCGTCCACGCGGTATCAATCGCTTCGCCTCATATTCTCAATGCCAAGGGTGCAACGTATGCACAATCGGCAGACTGGGGCGTCGCCGAAGCCGAAGGTTTCATCCGCCTCTACGGCATGAGTTCAACGCTGTGGGCCGAAGTGAACCGGGAGCATGGCGCGTGAGCGAACTTCTACCCGCTACCCTCGAGCATTTGCGCGCGCTGGTCGCGTTCGATACGCGCAATCCGCCGCGATTGATCGACGCTGGCGGCATATTCGACTATCTGCGCAAGAACCTGCCCGATTTTGAAATCGATGTCACCGATCACGGTGATGGCGCAGTCAGCCTGTACGCGACGCGCGGCAACCCGAAATTCCTGTTCAATGTGCATCTTGATACGGTTCCCGATTCACCCCACTGGTCGGCGAATCCGTTTGATCTTCGCGTGACTGAAGATCGCGCGATCGGTCTGGGTGCATGCGACATCAAGGGCGCTGCGGCAGCGCTGATCAGCGCTGCGAATTCGACGCAAGGAGATGCCGCATTCCTGTTTTCCTCTGACGAGGAGGCCAATGATCCGCGCTGCATCGCTGCATTTCTCAAACGCGGCGTTCCCTACGAAGCCGTGCTTGTGGCCGAACCGACGCACGCAGAAGCTGTGCTCGCGCATCGCGGCATCAGCTCGGTGCTGATGCGTTTTTCCGGAACTGCAGGTCACGCGTCGGCGCAGCAATCGGTCGCGGACAGCGCTTTGCATCAGACCATTCGTTGGGGCAATCGCGCATTGGCACTTGTCGATGCGTGCGCGCACGAACGCTTCGGTGGCCTGACCGGTCTGCGCTTCAATATCGGCCGTATCGAGGGCGGCATAAAGGCCAACATGATTGCGCCCGCAGCCGAGTTGCGCTTTGGATTCCGACCGCTGCCTTCGACCGACGTCGATGGACTTCTGCAGAGCTTCCGCGATTTCGCAGATCCGCATGCCGCCGAATTCACCGAGACATTTCGCGGGCCGAGTTTGCCGTCCGGTCCGATCGCCGATGCTGAATCGCGTCGGCTTGCGGCTCGTGACGTCGCCGACGCGCTCGATCTGCCGATTGGCAACGCGGTCGATTTCTGGACTGAAGCCTCGCTGTTTTCGCAGGCCGGCTACACGACCCTGGTGTATGGGCCCGGCGATATTGCCCAAGCCCACAGTGCCGATGAATGGGTCGCGCTAGATCAACTTCAAGCCTATGCCGAATCCGCGCGCAGGATCATCCATGAATAACGCGAGCCGCCAGACCCGTCAGACCATCGTGCGCCTGCTCTCTAGCATGGCCAGCGCGAAGGAGATCTCGCAGTACCTCAAACGCTTTTCGCAAGTCGATGCAAAGCGCTTCGCCGTAGTCAAGGTCGGAGGTGCAGTATTGCGCGATGATCTCGACGCGTTGACCTCCTCGCTGGCCTTCCTGCAGGAAGTTGGCCTGACTCCAATCGTCGTCCATGGTGCTGGCCCGCAACTCGATGAGGAGCTTGCTGCAGCCGGCATCGAGAAGCGGACAATCAACGGTTTGCGTGTAACCTCGCCCGAGGCCCTCGCAATCGTGCGCCGGGTCTTCCAGACGCAGAACCTCAAGTTGGTCGAGGCCCTGCAGGAAGGCGATACGCGCGCGACCTCGATCATGGCAGGCGTGTTCGAGGCGGATTATCTGGATCGTGGTTCGCTTGGCCTGGTCGGCCAGGTGAGCCGGGTCAATCTTGCGCCGATCGAAGCCAGCCTGCATGCAGGATCGATCCCGGTCATTGCGAGCATGGGGGAAACCGCTGGCGGCCAGATCCTCAACATCAATGCCGACTTCGCCGCGAATGAACTCGTGCAGGTGCTGCAACCGTACAAGATCATCTTCCTGACCGGGACCGGCGGCTTGCTCGACGCCGAGGGCCGCGTCATCGATTCGATCAACCTGTCGACCGAGTATGAACACTTGATCGCCCAGCCCTGGCTGCATTCGGGCATGCGCGTGAAGATCGAGCAGATCAAGAACCTGCTTGATCGTTTGCCGCCTACCTCTTCGGTTTCAATCACCCAGCCCGCCGAGTTGGCCAAGGAACTGTTCACGCACAAGGGCTCGGGGACGCTGATCCGGCGCGGCGAGAAAGTGCTTGCGGTTGGTTCGTGGGAGCAACTGGATTTGCCGCGCTTGCGCGAGCTGATCGAGTCAAGTTTCTCGCGCACTCTCATCGATGACTACTTCAAGCGCACGACGTTGCTGCGTGCCTACGTCAGCGAAAACTATCGAGCCGCATTGATCCTGATCGACGAAGGCGAGTTCACCTATCTCGACAAGTTCGCCGTGCTTGATGACGCCCAGGGCGAAGGACTCGGTCGAGCGGTCTGGCAGGTTATGCGCGAGGACAATCCACAACTGTTCTGGCGCTCGCGGCAGGGCAACCCCGTCAATCCCTTTTACTACGCCGAATCGGATGGTTGTTACAAGATGGAGCAGTGGAAAGTGTTCTGGTATGGCATGGAAAGTTTTGCCGATATCGAGCGATGCGTCGAGCATTGCCGGATGCGACCGGCGACTCTTGCTGAACGAGGGGAGAATTCGGCATGAACAGGAGGACAGTCGGAATAGTTGGTGCGCGGGGCCATACCGGCGTCGAATTGATCCGCTTGATCGCCGCGCATGACGGTCTTGAACTCGCTTTCGTTTCATCGCGCGAGCTCGATGGCGAGGCAGTTGCCGAGCATGTCGATGGATACCGGGGCTCGTTGTGCTTCGAATCGCTGGATGCCGCGTCGGTAGCCGCACGGACGCTCGATGCGGTCGTCCTCGCGTTGCCGAACGGCGCTGCAGGTGCCTACGTCGAGGCGATCGACGCGGCGATCGACGACACTCTTGTTGTCGACCTTTCCGCCGACTACCGCTTCGAGGAATCCTGGTACTACGGCCTGCCGGAGCTGACGCGCGCGAGCTACGCCGGACAGCAGCGAATCAGCAATCCGGGTTGCTACGCCACCGCGATGCAATTGGCCATCTCGCCACTCCGGGATCAGCTGGCCGGACCTCCTCAGTGCTTTGGCGTTTCGGGGTACTCCGGTGCAGGCACCACGGCATCCGACAAGAACAATCCGGACAAGCTGCGCGATAACTTGATGCCTTATTCCCTGGTCGGTCATGTGCATGAGCGGGAGGTCTCGCGGCACCTTGGAATTCCGGTTGAATTCATGCCGCATGTCGCGCCACATTTCCGCGGCATCACGATGACGGTCAACCTGTGGTTGCAGCAATCGATGAAGCGTGAGGAGGTAATCGAGCGCTTTCAGGATTTCTATGCCGAGGAGGCGCTTGTATTGATTGTCGATGAAGCACCCTGGGTCAGCCGCATCGCCGGCAAGCAGCATGCCGAGATCGGCGGCTTCGTCGTTGCGCCCGGCGGCAAACGAGTTGTCGTCGTCGCTACCCTCGACAACCTGCTCAAGGGTGCTGCGACTCAAGCCATGCAGAACCTCAATCTTGCCTTGGGCTTCAATGAAACGAGCGGCATTTCATTGGCCGGGACCGCACAGGAGACCAAAGCATGAGCGATCTTCTCTGGCAGAAATCCGGCATCCAGACCGACCAGCGCGTCATGCGTTTCCTTGCCGGAGACGATGTCATTCTCGACCGTGAGTTGTTCCTGTTCGACATCGAGGCGAGTATGGCGCATGTCGAAGGACTCGAGAATATTGGAATTGTGAGCGAGCAGGAATGCTCAGCTCTCAAGCGGGAACTTGATCAACTCGGGGAAGATTTCCGCAGCGGTTCTTTCATCCTTGATGACCGCTTTGAGGACGGACACTCGGCTATCGAGGCGCGATTGATCGAACGACTCGGCGATGTCGGCGGAAAAGTCCACAGTGGCCGCAGTCGCAATGATCAGGTGCTGGTCGCGAGCCGACTCTGGCTCAAAGCGAAATTGAATGAGTTGTCGATGGTGTGTGTTGCCGTTGCGAATGTCTGTCTGGATCGTGCCGAACGAGATGATTTGCCGATGCCGGGCTATACGCACCTGCAACGCGCCGTCGTTTCCTCGACTTCGATGTGGTTTGCCGCTTTCGCCGAAGCGTTCATCGACAATGCCTGGCGCGCACGCCAGACGCATGCCCTGATCGATGCCAATCCGCTGGGTACGGCAGCCGGCTACGGCGTGAATCTCAAACTCGATCGTGAGCACACGACGCGCAAACTCGGTTTCGCACGCATGCAGATCAGTCCGATCTACACCCAGCTCTCGCGCGGAAAGTTCGAAATGTCCGCGCTCGATGCCCTCGGCGGAGCCGTACTCGATCTGCGCCGGCTGGCTTGGGATCTTTCTTTGTTCACAACCTCCGAATTCGGGTTCGTGAACCTGCCCGCGCAGTACACGACCGGCAGTTCAATCATGCCGAACAAGCGCAATCCCGATGTCATCGAACTGATGCGTGCGAGCTATGCCAGCGTGGCCGCTGCGCGCACGGAAATTGAACAACTGTTATCATTGCCGACCGGGTATCAGCGCGATCTTCAAGCCAGCAAGGGTTCGATCTTCCACGGTTTTCATCGTGGACTCGATGCGCTGGCCTTGCTACCCGGCCTGCTGGAACAGTTCGAATGGAACGCGGCGAAGATGCGTGCAGCGATCGAACCTTCCATGTATGCAACCGATGTTGCCATCGAGGCGGCGATTTCCGGCGTCCCGTTTCGCGATGCCTATCGTGCCGCCGCCGACACTGCGAACGAAGCCGGACAGGGACGCAGTCCGGAATCCAGCCTCGCAGCGCGAACTTCGCCGGGCTCGGCTGCCGATCTTCGTCTCGATGAACTGCGCAATCGCCTCTCCGAATTGGGCTGACCTTCACAACAAAATTGGATGACGATTCGGAAATCGTCCCTGGAATCGCTTGATGAAACAAGTTGCAAGAATCAATTCAACTACTCGATTTCCTGGGCAGCCGCTGCCGGAATGGCGACGCGCGGTGCTCAAGGTCGGCAGTAGTCTGCTCGCCGCCGATGGAACCGGACTCGATCCCGATCATGTGCTTGGCCTCGCACGTTTTGTCGCCGCCAGTCACGCCCAGGGTCGAGAGGTTGTCATCGTCTCGTCGGGTGCGGTCGCTGCGGGTCGTACGATCGTCTCGAAGCAGCCGCGTTTCGGCGCGGCCATGGCCGAGCGTCAGGCATTGGCCGCGCTCGGTCAGGTGCAGATGATTGGTCTCTGGCAGCGTCTGGTCGAGCGTCCTGTCGCGCAAATGCTCCTTACCCATGATGATCTGCGCAACCGGCGTCGCTATCTCAAGGCACGCATGACATTGATGGAGCTTTTGCGCGTCGGTGCTCTGCCGATTGTCAACGAGAATGACACGGTGGCTGTCGATGAGTTGCGCCTTGGCGACAACGACAACCTCGCCGCCATTGTCGCCGCGCTGGCCGATGCCGATCTTCTGTTGATCGCCACCGATATCGATGGCTTGTACACGGCCAATCCGCGCGTCGATGCGGAAGCCGAGCCGATCCTGCAATTGCCAAACATAACCAAGGCGAGCATGGATATGGCCGGAGGTGCTGGTTCTGCCTCGGGCACGGGCGGCATGCACACCAAGCTGGAGGCGGCGATCAAGGCGGCCAAGGCCGGCATCGAGACGATACTCTTCAACGGTACCAACCCGAATACGGTCGCCATGCTTGCCGAAGGCACCTTGCATGGTTCGCGACTCGGCTCGACGAGGAATCGTCTGTCGGCGCGCAAGTACTGGTTGCGGCATGTGCCACTCGTGCCGGGAGCGATTCTGATCGACGATGGCGCAGCTCAGGCGATCAAGGGCAAGGGCGCTTCGTTGCTGCCGCTCGGCATCGTCGGCGCGCTTGGCGAATTCGCGCGCGGTGACATGATCGAAATCCTCTGCAACAAGGAAGGTGGCGACCGCACGGTCGGCCGTGGCCTGACCCAATATTCAGCTGTGGATATCCGTCGCATCGCGCGCCGTCACACGCGCGACATCGAATCGGTCCTCGGCTATCACTACGGCGAAAGCGTCGTTCACCGTGATGACATGGTTACAGGATGACTCTATGACTCTGGATATGAAAGCCGCTGCCCTGCAGTGCCGTGAAGCCTCAGCCGCCGTGGCTGCCCTCTCTGCCGATGCCAAGCGCGACTTGTTGCTGGCGATGGCGGAGCGCATTGATACCAATGTGAAATTCATACTTGATGCGAATCAGCTGGACATGGCTCAGGCCGAACACCGGGGCATCGGATCGGCCATGCTTGATCGACTGCGCCTGGATGCCGATCGTATCGAGGGAATCTCTCGTGGTTTGCGCGAGGTGGCCGCGTTGGCCGATCCGGTTGGACAGGTGACACACCGTGACACGCGTCCCAACGGTGTAGTCGTCGAACGCGTTCGTGTTCCACTTGGCGTCATCGCGATGATCTACGAGGCGCGCCCGAATGTGACCGTCGATGCCGCCGCCCTCTGCCTCAAGGCGGGCAATGGCGTGATCCTGCGCGGCGGTTCTGAGGCGATCCATTCCAATCGCGCGCTCGCAGGTTTGCTCCAGCAATCGCTGGTCGAAGCCGGTGTGCCGGCAGCGGCCCTGATACTGATCGAGGATCTGCGCCGCGAGACGATGGTCGAGCTGTTGCAACTCAACGATATCGTCGATCTCGCCATTCCGCGCGGCGGCGAAGGTCTGATCCGTTTCGTTGCCGAGCATGCGCGTGTGCCGGTGATCAAGCACTACAAGGGGGTCTGTCATCTGTATGTCGACAAGGCCGCCGATCTCGATCTCGCGCTAGGTCTGTTGATCGACGGCAAGGTCAGCCGGCCGAGTGCCTGCAATGCACTCGAAACCCTGCTCGTGCATCAGGATGTCGCCCAGGAATTCCTGCCGCGCGCGGCGGCGGCGCTGATCGCACACAAGGTCGAGATGCGCGGCTGCGATCGCTCGCGGGCACTGATTGCCGATATGCTGCCCGCCACCGATGACGACTACCATGCCGAGTATCTCGACCTGATCATTGCAGTGCGTATCGTCGATGATCTCGATGCGGCGATCGCGCATATCCGCCGATACACGTCGGATCACACCGAGGTTATTGCGACTGCGGAAAAAGAAACCGCCGAGACGTTTGTCTCCGCGTTGCGCTCGGCGGTGGTCATGGTCAACACTTCGTCACGATTCAGTGACGGCGGTGAACTTGGACTCGGTGCCGAAATCGGCATCTCGACCACGCGCCTGCATGCTTACGGGCCTATGGGTATCGACGCGCTGACCATCGAACGCTACGTGCTGCGCGGTGAAGGCCAGGTCCGTCATGACTTGATCATCCCGTAGATTGATTCATCGAAGCGGCTGCCGCTTGCGCTAGTCTGTGCTGCCGCACATTCTGTGCGGATCGGCAATTCGGCTGCTTAGACTGGTATGCAATGACCCAAGGCCTTGACCTGGATAGCAGCACCCGATTGCTTGTCGTCGTCCCGCATCCGGATGACGAGACGCTGGCGACGGGCACTTTTATCCAGCATGCCCTGACTGCCGGGGCCTCATTGCGGGTCGTCATCGCCACCGATGGCGATGACAACCCATGGCCGCAACGCTGGATAGAGAGGCGTTGGCACATTGATCCGCAGGCACGTCGGCGATGGGGCAAGCGCAGGCGTGAGGAAGCCAGTGAAGCGCTGGCTCGATTGGGTGTCGCCGGGCCGGACGCCCGTCACTATGGCTGGCCGGATCAAGGCCTGACTGGACGGCTGATGCGTGATGCGCAGTGCGAGGATCAGCTTGCCGCCGAGATCCAGGAATTTGCTCCGACTCTCATCGTCGCACCATCGCTGGCCGACGTGCATCCCGATCACAATGCCTTGCGCGTGATGATCGAATTGGCCATGGCTCGTACGCCGCCAGCCGACTGCCGAAGACTCGGATTCGTGGTTCATGGCCCAACGAAAAACGGTGAGAGCCTGACGGTTCCGGCAGATGATGATCAGGCGTGGAAGAAGCAATTCTCCCTGCAGGCGCATACCAGCCAGCTCGTTCTGAGCAGCCGGCGCATGAACGAAATTTGCAGGCGCGTCGAGCGTTTCGAGACCTTTGTCGAAGTGTCGACAGCTGCACCTGCTGCGGGCTCTCTTGAATGGCAGATGGCTGACTCGCGTCCGGCCATTCCGCTACGCGAGCGTGTGCTGTATCTCATCGCAAGAATTGGCGAGCGTGTGATCCGGACAAGCTTGCCGTTGCCCGGCAAGGAGTCTTCGAGTCTGGATATCGAGCTGAAGGGTGAGGGCGCACTCCATCTCGAGCTGACAAAAATCGGCAATCAAATCCATGTCAGGCTGAGCAGCGAACTTGTGATCGATCAGTGCTTCGCAAAAATCGAACGTCTCGGCTCACGGGTCCTGATCTACGACGCCAATGGTTGGCAGCGGATCCTTTGAACTGATCCGTGTTTGCTGCATTGACACCGAATTCCCAGCTGAAGCATACAAGTCGATCACGGATTCAATCGCGTCGCTGCAGATACGGCAGAACTTGTTGGTGCGGGTGAACATCACGCAGTTCAATTGTGGCCGATAGAAACCGGTTGCTTCGTAGTTGGCGCCCTCGAAGGCGCCGATACGATTCGCATTCTCGGAAGATATGAACAGTTCGTCATTGCTGCGTTGTTCACGGTGGAATAACGCGTTCATCTCGGATTCCGGACGCTCGTCCTTGCGCAGCTTTGCGCGGGTCGTCTGGTACTCGCGCTGGTGCTTCTCGAACTCTGCCTTGGGCCACGAGGTTGGCAAGGTACTGTCACCCTGGATGAGATTGCGCCATTTCAGCTTTGCCGGATCATGCAGTGCGGTGACGTTGGGTTCCCAGGGTTCGCGGCGCTCGCTGCTGCCGGTCTCGTAGCTGACCGGCGAGGTGTAGTACTCGTCGGCAAGCCCGGCGAAGTGGTGGCCGAATTCGTGCACGAACAGATACGGCGCCCATTCGCTTTTCGCGGCTGCTGTGCTGTACAGACCGTAGATGCCGCCGCCGCCATAGGTTTCGTTGTTGACGAGGATTTCGACGAATTCGTAAGGCGCATTCTGCGCGAGCTCGCGCAGTGCCTGGTTCTCGAAGGTCAGCACATAACGCTCGCTGCCGAAGGCGTCGTAGCGCGTGCCGAGCGGAGTCCATCGATGCATTCCACTCGAAGGCCTCGCCACGCCCGATTGCGGCGCGGCCGCCATCAGCGCCCAGATATTGAAATCGCGCGCACGTTCCTTGAACGGCGAGACTGAAAAGAGCGTGTCGCTCAAGCGTTGTGCATCGGCGATGAATTTCGTACGTTCTTTTTCAGTATAGCCATCGCCAAGAATCAGCAGGTCGACCTTGGCCTGCGGATCGCCGCTCTTTCGTATCGCCACCAGCGGAGAGGCCAGCGGTTCGTGCGCGAGTCGGACGTCGGAACTGGCAGGATCGACATCGAGCGTCCACACCATCGAGAACGCGTTGCGGTCGTCGCGTGCATAGAGGCGAATCCGCACCGGCTTGTCCGGCATCGGAAATCGCAGTGACTCGCTGAAACTGCGGTTCTGCTGGCGCGCTTCGGGAGTGGTCCGCCATTCTCCGAAGATAGAGCTGAAACCGCGCGAAAACAGGATTTCGCCGGACACCGGTTCAACAACTTCGAAGAAGTAGGCGCCACGATTCAGCGTATCGATACGTTGGTCGAGATTTCCCGGCCATGGCAACGGCTCCCTGACCAGCTTGTCGAGGCTGTACATGTCCTGCAACGCGTTGCCGCTATGCGTGAAGTCGACGCGCATCGTGCCGGGCTGCGCGGCGATTGCGGACACGGTTATGCCGAACATCAACAGCGCAACGAGAACGACTCGGGAATGGGTCATGGCGGACTCCTTCGTGGCGGCGATCAGGCTGCCTGAAACAAAATGATATTTCAGTTTGGTCCTGAAGCGGGTCGCTGCGGGCGATTTTCCGTCATTGTTGATGCAACTTGCGCTCGCCAGGCTTCAATCCGGATCGAACGGTTGGTCATGAACGGGTAGCAGATGCCGAATCCGTGCCGAGCAAATCGTTTTGATCGCGATTTCAACTGCATCAGCGGCTGCAATGCCTTCCAGCCACTCTGTCAGCCGACCTGATTGAGCGCGAATTCGCCATTCCATGAGAGCCAGAAGAATCGCGCGCTCGGCAGTTTGCGGATTGGGCATCAAGGCTATCGGACGAAAAACCACATAATCCCTTCCGAATGTCCGCCAGTAGTTGCGCTCACGAACACGAAAACTCGTCGCCTTTCCAATCTTGCAGTTGGCCAAGGTGACTTTGATGCAACGTTCGGCAATCCGCCGATCATGCGCGTTCACCGAGATGGGGTGCGGATTCGCCAGAGTCACGATGTAGATGCCGGAATCGAACATGGGATCCTGATTCCTGGAAAGGTATTCCGGGATGCGACCGTCGCATTTTTTCTGATTTGTGGGCCCGAGCTGATTGCGAGTTCGCTACTTCGGCGATTTCGAGAAGCTCATGAAAAGTCTGCCCAATTCAAGCCGGGCGGTTGAACTGATCCGGTTCCTTCCGAAACCAAGGTTGTATGCTTTTCAGGCACGATCAGTCGTTGGCCCGCGCACACGTCATTTCAACCCTCTCAGCGGTCAGGCATTGCGCACAAACCGATAGTGCGCCACCAGCCATTCACTCCCATCCGCATAGCCAAACAGCTCCGCACAGGCCATCCAGAACATGCGCCAGCGCTGGTTCCACAGTTTTGCGTGTTCGGCACCGTAGGCCTGGGTCAGGATGTCCATGACTTGTTCGCGATTCATGTCCTGGTTTTCGAGCCAGGCGTTGGCAGTCTTTTCGTAGTGCGTGCCGGGTAGCATCCAGCGTTCCTCGATCTGGATGTGTTTCTGGAAGTGCAACAAGGTGTCGGCGGCGGGCATCAGTCCGCCGGTGAAGAAGTGGCGACCCATCCAGTTGTCTTCTCCGGCTGTCTCGAACGGGTAGGCGAGGGTCTTGTGGCAGAAAATGTGCACGAATAACTTGCCGCCCGGCTTGAGCCATGAGCCAACGCGTTCAAGCAGGTGTTCGTAGTTGCGCATGTGCTCGAACATCTCGATCGAAACTGCGCGGTCGAACTGGTTCTCGTCCAGGACAAGCTGATTGACGTCGGTGGTGATGATTTCGATGTTGTCGAGGCCGCGTTCCCTTGCGCGCGCCCTGATGAATTCGCGTTGTGGACGCGAGTTGGAGACGGCTGTGACGTGTGCGTTTGGGTAGCTCGCCGCCATCCACAGGGTCAACGATCCCCAGCCGCAGCCGAGTTCGAGAATACGCTGGCCATCGGCCAACTCGGCTCGTTCTCCGTAGATCGCAAGCATGCGCGCTTCGGCGGCATCGAGATCGCGGGTGGTTTCATCCCAGTAGCACGCGCTGTACTTCAGGTGCTCGCCGAGGCAGAGCTTGAAGAACGGCGGTGGCAACTCGTAGTGCTGGGCATTGGCCGCGTCCGTTTCGATCGCGATCGGACTCTGGCGCAGTTCATCGATGCGCGCGCGCTGGCGTTCAGCCGTGGCTTCCACGCCGAGGGCTTTTTCTACATTGAGTCGCAACGCGCATTGGCGCCTTATACCGAAGCGCAGCAGAGCATCCGGAATCAGGCCGCGCTCGGCCCAGCGGGTCAGGCTGCTTTCGCGCTCGAGAGCGGAATCCTGCTGACCGGCGTCGGCGGCGTGGGGTTGGCTGGTCATGATCGGGGCCTAAATGGGATAAATGTCAGGAGTCGCGCGGAAACCACGAAATCAGCACAATCAAATGGAGCGCGTATTTTCAGCACACCCGGCTATTCTGGATGACGCGGAAACCACGGAATCAGCACGCTGGTCGTGCGCTGGTATTCGCGATAATCGTCGCCGCGTGTGCGCAGGGATTGTGCTTCGGTGTAAGGGATGCCGGTGATCCAGGACAGCATTCCGAGCATGAGTGCCGGTCCAATCAGGCTCGCCGCGACCCAGCCCGCGCCGGTACCGACGGCCAGAAACACATAGGCGAACCAGTGCAACCATTCAAAGAAGTAGTTTGGATGACGCGAGTATTTCCAAAGGCCGCTGCGGCAGGTCTTGCCCTTCATTGACGGATCGGCGCGGTGCGCGGCGAGCTGGTTGTCGGCGATCCACTCGCCGCCGAGAGCGATGGTCCAGGTAAGCACGGCGAAGATGGTCCAGACGGTTACCCCTTCGAGCGGATTGTGCGCGGCGATCCAGAACGGCAGCGAAAAAATCGCCGTGAACAGGCCTTGGGCGAGGAAGAACATCAGGAATTTTGACTGGCTGCCGTTCCAGTGCTCGCGCAGAAAAGCGTAGCGGCCGTCTTCATCCTCGTTGCGAACGCGGTGCCAGACATGCAGTGCGAGACGTATGCCCCAGATTGCTCCCATCGCGGCGACGAGCATGCGCGGCATGAGCGCACCCGAGCCCGCCACCGCGTAAAAGATCGCGGCGCCGGCCATGCAGATCGACCACAACACATCGACGATGCCGGCGTTCGAGGTTCGGCGCTGGTGTAGCCAGCCGCCAATCATGATGGTGCTGGCAACAATCCAGACGATCGCGATGGAAACGACTCCGCTCATGGCGCCCTCAACAGTGGTAGTGCGACGGAATTATCGGGAGTTCGGCCAAAGCGTCGCGCAGCGAGACTGAGTACGGACATCGCAACCAGCCAGCACGCGCCAAGCAATCCAAGAGCTGTCATCGGCGAAGCCATGATCGTGACCGCGCCCCATGCGCGCGCAGCACCATAGTAGGAGAGTGGCCCGATGATGGCGGCGAGCGGCGCCACGAGCAGCGGGCGCGCAACCAGCCAGCGCATCGAATGGTTGAGGGTGAGGGCAAATGCCATCCACAGCGAGAGGATCCACAGTGGCGCAAGCGGCGCTTCCGGCACCGCGGCGGCATAGCTCGACATGCCCGTTGCGGCCATCAGCGTATCGGTGACGAAACCAAGGGCAAGTGCCAGCCACATCAATTTGGCGTCACCTCGAGCGCTCACGCCGCGGCGGAAGTGAAGCGCGGCAAAGATCAGCAAGCCGAGTGGCCCGAGCCACCAGATTCCGTAGCCAGCACCACCGACTGCGGCAAACCAGACGAGTTGGAATGCGATGAAGTTGATCCACGTGTTCATGATCTTTCAGCCCTGTTTCTTGCCGAGCGACAGCTTGAATATACTTGTTCCGGCGACGGCCGGAGGTTCGTCCGCAATCTGTTGGACGCTGGCCACCTGCCTGCGCAGCGGTGACAGCGGCTTGTTTGTGTGTCGTGAGGATTCGCCTTTCACTACTACACGCCTTCAGGGTGCGAACTGCGCCGGGCGTGCTTCGGGTTTGCACAGCAGCATCTGCACATCGCCGATCGAACGTTCAATGAAGCCGCCTTCGCAGTAGGTCAGATAGAAAACCCACATGCGGATGAAGCGATCCGGGTATCCGAGTGCGCGGACCTCCTCGATGCGCTGGAGAAAGCGCTGGCGCCATGCCCGCAGGGTCAACGCGTAGCTCGGGCCGATGTCTTCCAGATTGAACAGCTTCATGTCGCTGTTGCGTCCGAGCGCGCTGCTGATCGCGCTGATCGACGGAATGAAGCTGCCGGGAAAAATGTGGCGCTTGATGAAATCGACGGCTTTCAGAGCCTGCTTGTAGCGATGATCCTCGATTGTGATCGCCTGGATCAGGGCCATGCCATCGGGCTTGAGCAGGCGATTGACCGTGCGGAAATAAGTGCCCAGATACTGATGACCAATCGCCTCGATCATCTCGATCGAGACGACGCGATCGAAGTTGCCCTCGAGGTCGCGATAATCCTCGAGCAACAAGGTCACGCGATCACCCAGGCCGGCAGCGTCGATGCGCTCACGAGCGAGGTCATGTTGTTCACGCGAAATGGTTGTGGTCGTGACACGGCAACCATAGTGCACGGCGGCATGGATCGCGAAGCCACCCCAGCCGGTGCCGATTTCCAGGACGTGGTGCTGTGGACCGAGATCGAGTTTCTGGCAGATGCGATCGAGCTTGCGCATCGACGCCACTTCGAGAGTGTCGTCTTCATTCTCGAAAATCGCCGACGAGTACATGAGACTTTCGTCGAGGAAAAGCTTGAACAGGTCATTGCCGAGGTCGTAGTGCGCGGCGATATTGCGCCGGCTGCCGTTGCGCGTATTGCGCATCAACGCGCCCCAGATGCGCATTGCGGAACCGCCGATGCGCGCGAGTCCCGTCTCCATCGCATCGAGATGATCGCGATTGCGCACCAGGATGCGGGTCAGGGCGACCAGATCGTTGCAATCCCAGAGACCGTCCATATAGGCCTCTCCGGCGCCAACGCTGCCGTTCAATCCGACCTGGCGGTAGAAAGAGGAATCGTGGACGCACACGTGGGTTATCAGCGTTTCGCTGGTTTTTTTTGCGTGGGTGCCGAGCACCAGGGTTTCGCCACCTTCCTCAATCGTGATGCGGCAGTCGCGCAAGCCATTGAGCGTATCAAGCAGATGGTTGCGAAGAACGCGGTCGAGCAGCGGTAGTCCGCGCTGTGTCGAATCGGCGAAAAGCTTTGCGGACTCGGTAGAGGTGATCTCTCGGGTATTCATGCTCAGGCAGCCTTGTTGTTGTCTGGATGATCGTGGACCGGATTGCCGCGCAACCACAGGCGCAACGCTTGCCAATGGATTGAGCCGATGATCCGGGTGGTCATGAACGGAAAACGCAGCAGGACGCGGGCAAGATTCGTCGCGTTGATGGGCTCGCGTTGCAGGGTCAGCGTGGCGTCGAACAAGCGAGATGCGTCGGCATTCCGATCCAGAACATTCATGTGGATCAGCAATTTCTCGGCCGGTGTGCTCAGGCGCCAGGCGTAGTCATGCTCCATGGCCATGAATGGCGAAACATGAAATGATTTTTCAAATGTCCAATGGTACGAATGACTACGTCGCTCCGCTGTCGACACGGGCAGCACGTAGGCGTGGCGCTCTTTCCACGGCGTGTTGGTGATTTCGGCGACAACCACGTCGAGCGTCGATCCATCAGCCTCGAAGCAATAATAAAAACTGACCGGATTGAAACTGTGGCCGAAATAGCGCAAATGGGCAAGCAGCCGAATCGGACCCTCCGGGATGCGACCAATCGCGTCGGCCACGCGCATACGCACGCTTTCGTCGAGTGACTGAGCAGGGTTGCCGAGATAGTCGCTGCGACGAAACTCGGCAACGTTGCGATGCTGGTTCGACCACAACCAGGATCCGGCAAAGACCTGGTCAATCTCGGCGAGATCGAGGTAGAGCATGGCCATCGCGTATGAAAACGCATGCGCATGCGGTGCATGGCGTCGGTGCTGGACGGAGCCCACATAGATCGCGCTGGCACACTTCGCTGTGGATGCCTGAGCGACGCCGGAAGGGGCGTCTTTCGATTGCGTTGCGTCGCCGCTGTCGAGCGCATGGCGCAGGCTGATCTCGGCCAGTCGATTCATGACCATTCGACTCCCAAACCCTGAGCGACCTCGAGCGCGCTGCGAAAACCGTCCTCGTGAAATCCGAATCCCCAGTAGGCGCCGGCAAACCAGGTTCCCGACCTGCCCTGGATTTCGGCCTTGCGTTGACGTGCGCTGGCCGACGCCAAGGTCTGTGCGGGATGCCGATAATTCATGCGGCGCAGGATCTTCGCCGGATCGATCTGCTGCGTGCGATTGAGACTGACAATCAGCGGCTCGCTCGACTCGATTGATTGCAGGGCGTTCATCCAGTAGCTGACCGAGCACGGCGCATCACGATCCGCCGGAATGTATGCATTCCAGGCCGCCCAGGCCTTGCGATTCTCCGGCAGCACACTGACATCGGTATGCAGGACCGTGTCGTTGTCCTGATAGCCGAGGTCGCCAAGTATGGCGCGTTCGCAGTCGCTCGCATCGTGGAGCAAGGCCAGTGCATCGTCAGCGTGGCAGGCAAGCACGATCTGATCAAAGGATTCGATACCGGCCGCGCTGCGCACCGCAATCTGATCGCCGCGTCGTTGCACGCTGGTGACCGGGCAATCGAGCCGTTCGTCGACCGTCCATTGCTTGCGCATGGCATCGACATAGCGTTGTGATCCTCCACTGACAACGCGCCACTGCGGCCGTCCGCTGATCTGCAACATGTCGTGATTGGCCATGAAGCGAACCAGCTCCATGGCTGGAAATTCAAGGATGCGCTGCGAGGGTGACGACCAAAGCGCCGAGGCCATCGGGACCAGATGATCGTCACGAAACGCAGCGCAATAGTGGTTTTCCTGCAGGTATTCACCAAGGGTCGGCCCCGGTTCCGCGGCCGACAGCAAGGCCGGTGACTCGCGGTAGAAGCGGCGAAGGTCGCGCAGCATGCGCCAGAAACTAGCGCTGACGAGGTTGCCCGGCTGGCAGAACAATCCGCCAAGACTGCCGGCGTTATATTCTAGGCCGCTGCCGGCGTCGTGCACCGAAAAGCTCATCGTGGTCGGCTGGCTGGCAACGCCGAGTTCGGCAAACATCGTCGTCAGCAACGGGTAGTGCTCGTTGTTGAAGACGATGAAACCGGTATCCACGGCATGCTGATCTCCTGCGAGTTGGATGGCGTGGGTATCGGTATGGCCGCCGAACCATTTGCTCTTCTCGAACAAGACGACTTCGTGCTGGCGCGACAGCAGCCATGCGCTGCCGAGTCCGGCGATCCCCGATCCGACAACGGCGATGCGCATCAGCGGCTCCCCACCCGCAGCATGATCGCGGGTACCGGTTTGAGGTCGCGGATGAGGCCAAGCCAGGAGAGCAGCTTCAAACCCATCCAGGTCAGATCGAGCTCCCACCAGCGGAATCCCTGGCGGGCCGAACCCGGGAAGTGGTGATGATTGTTGTGCCAGCCTTCGCCGAACGTGATCAAGGCGAGCAGCCAGTTGTTGCGACTGTCATCGCGCGTCGCGAAGGGTCGTGTGCCGAAGCGATGGGCCAGCGAATTGATCGTCACCGTGGCGTGGAACAATACGATCGTCGAGACGAAGAAACCCCAGATCAGCATCTGCAAACCGCTGGTGCCGAGACCGGGATAGGCCGAGCCCAGCCAGTCACCGAAAAAGTACAAGCCAATGGCGAGCAATATCGGCATCAGCAGATCAAAACGATCAAGCAGGCGAAGCTCGGGCACATTCCTCAGATCCGGAATCGCCTCCCAGTTGGTGCGGAATCCAGGCGGGGTGAGGAACCAACCCATGTGCGCACGCAGGAATCCGTGCTGGCGTGGCGAATGCAGGTCCTCGGGCGTATCGGTGTGGCGATGGTGATGGCGGTGATGCGCTGCCCACCACAGCGGCCCGCGCTGCACGCACATGGCGCCGATTGCGGCGAAGAAGAACTGAACCGGTCGCGAAGTACGGAATGCGCGATGCGAGAAGTAGCGATGATAGAACCCGGTCAGTGCGAACATGCGCAAGGCATATAGCGCCGCAGCCACAACCAGCGCGGTCCAAGAGAAGCCGACCCAGAACACGCCGAGGCAAGCGACGTGAATTGCTATGAAGGGGATCGCGCGCATCCAGTCGACGCGATCCGCATCGTCATCCAGCGGCACGTCGTCGGCGGTGTCGAACCAGCGCCGCATGGTTCGCAGGATGTCACCCCGGGATGGCGGCAGGCGGGAATAGCTGGTTTCAATCGACATCGAGACGTTGCATCCGAATCCGGAGTTCAATGCGATATACGCAACCGGACGGCTCGCGGATGCAAGCTCAGTTCATGTTGCCGACATGATCTGACACGGATTCACATTTGTACCGCGTTTTGGAATGGTGCGGTGCTTCGCTCTGATTCTGCTTCCGGTGAGTTTGTTGCGAAGAGAAAACAAGGAGAGTTGGCGCTCGCTGAAACTCCCCGGTTTCAGGAAGCCAGCGTGGTGACCTCAAAGCAGGATTGCCGCGGAGCTGTCAGCCGTGCATGCGCAGGGACGCTAAGGCGAGCACGCGTCGGCTCGCAACCGCAGAGCTTTCGCGGTGGCTACAGCAAGGCGACGCCACCCTTGGCAATGATCGGCCCCGCCGGTGCCGCATGCGGCGCGCCTTCGGGCGATTCGAGAGTTACCGCGAACAAGGCGCCGGCGCGAATGTCGGCGAGCATCTGGTCCGGAATCTTGACGATCTGCGCGCGTGTCGCATCGAGCAGGCCGAGCGAAACTGGAGCCTGCCCTTCGGGAATCAGCCACAGCTCCTGGGCGCGGCCATCGGTCGGCGCGCTGGCCAATGGCGTGATCGTCATGCTGGCCTGGCTCGGGTCGACAATCGCGACGAAACCCGGGACGCCACTGTCGTCGGCGAGGGTCGAGACCATGGTCGGCGAGACCATCGGAACTTCGGTTGTCGGAACATTGAACAGCACGATGGCACATGCCGCAGCTGCCGCAAACGCGCCGCTGGCGAGCCAGCGCCAGAACGAGAGGCTGTCCCAGAGGCCGGATCGTTGTGGCGTTTCCTGGCGACGTGCAGCGGGAAGGTTCAGCGCCGAGCGAACGCGCTCCCAGACATAATCGGGAACCGGCGCGTCGGAGATTTCGCCGATCAAGGGCATGAATCGCGATTCCCAGGAGGCGACCTCGCGCGAAAACTGCACGTCACTGGCAATGCGTGACTCCGCCTCGCGGCGTTCACGCGCATCGAGCACGCCGAGTACGTATTCGGCGGCCATGTCGCCGGGAGGCGGGGTGGTCTGGCTGCTGTTGGTATTCATCGTTCGAGGCAGGCCTTGAGTGTGATCAGACTGCGTCGGATCCAGCTCTTCACGGTGCCAAGCGGATTTCCGCTGCGCTCGGCGAGTTCCTCATAGGTCGCACCTTCAAAAAAAGCGGTACGGATCAATGTGCGTCGGGGCGCCTCGAGCTCATCAAGGCAAATTTCGATGCGCTCCTGGTTTTCGGCAACCTCGGCGACTTCGCTGGCAGTGGACTCACCTTCAATCTCATCGAGTTCAATCTGCGTCTGCGAGCGTGCGCCCGCATTCGCGCGGAGCCGGTCGATGGCCTTGTTGCGTGTCATCATCGACAGCCACGTCAGAGCGCTGGCGCGCGTCGCATCAAACTGTTCAGCCTTTCGCCAGATGCCGAGAAATACCTCCTGCAGCACCTCCTCGGCCTCGGCCCGCTGCGGTAGAACGCGCAGGCAAATACCAAACAATTTTGCTGAAGTCGTGCGGTAGAGACTCTCGAACGCCGCGCTATCGCCGCCTGCAACCGCAAGCAAGATGCTGTTCAGGTTTTCACTGCTTTCTGAACGTGATTCAAGCCTGACCATCGATGCTCCCGAGTTTCTACCGCCAATGTGACAAGACCGTACAGCGTTCCGGAATCTTTCACCATCACTTGTCAATCGAGTCTGGGTGCGCCAAACCAGAGCCCGACTGCGCAGGCGGTCAGCACGATCTCGAGGACGCCGGTGGCCAATGTGGTCGTTGAAACCGGCCAGAAGCGGGCAACGCTGATGATGCGAAACAACAGGATCGGAACATACAGAGCGAGTGCGAAAATCAGTCCGAAACGGTGATTGCCGCTGAGTGCCGCCCAGGCAAACAGGAAGGCGAAACCGAACTGCATGCCGCCGTAGATCACGGCATATTCGGACTGACCCGAGTTCGAAAGCTCGATGAAACCGATTGATTGCGAGGTTTTCGCCGGCATCAGCGTGCACCAGAGCGCCAGCAACGCGTACAGCGCCGCGTTTATCCACAAATAAATAGCGATCATGCGCAGTGTCCCTGGGGAATTGGAGCGTGATAGTAGACATCATCGGATCTCGCTGATCAAAGCGCACAGTGGCCGTCCAGGCGGGCGGACTCGGCGCTGGCGAGTGAGCGTTCGTCCACGACTTCCGCGGTCGCCGCGTCGGGGAATACAATGCGAACCTTGAGGTTCTTGCCATCATTCCCGCGAATATTGGATACGCCGATGTACTCGCGGACGACCTTGCTGTCGCGCACATAGGCCATGTTGATCAAGGGCAGGGCGAAACCAAACCAGGCATCGAGTTCGAGGCGGAAGCGGAGCACCGGCGTGCCATCAATCTGGTCGGATCCGAGTGGAATGAGGACGAACGCATAGGTGCGCAGACGACTGGGCAGGAGGAAGTCGAACGACTGCTTCCGGCCTTCGACCAGGGCATCCCAATGTTTGACGATGAAGCGGTCGAAACCGGCATCGACGACCAGGCGCGGGTCCGATTCAAGCAAGGCGCTCTGTTCGGATTGTTCGGCGCTTCTGCGCACGAATACTTCGCGCTTTCCGTTCGAAGCGATGCGAACCCCTTCGCGATATCCAAATCGACCATCGTCCAGATCAAAGAGAGGTGCCAGCGCCTGCCCAGCGTCCTCCACATGCTTGCGGGCGAATGCCTTTCCGTCCGGGCACTTGAACAGGATCAAACGCTCGTGGGCACCGTCCTTCTCGCTGATCCAGTGCGATTCGGTGTAAAGCTCATGGCCAGCGGGATCAAACGCGGTTCCGACATGGTGCCTGATCGGCACATTCGCCGAGGCCGTTGCCGATATCGCCATGACAGAGATCGACGCGCAGATTGTCAGCCGCCTTCGTTTCGACGAAAGGCGGCTCGGTGCGAGGAGTTTTGTCATCGGCATTCGTGCCAGGCGACTGCAATGACCTGATATACGAAACGTTTTGCGAGTCGGATGCAGAGGATTCATCAAACGATACTGAGAAATACGCAACCAAGCGACAACTCGTGGAACGGGATGGGCTGTTGATCAGTTCACGCGAATGTCGATTGAGCGGAACCGCGCGTCGCGCGTTGAGATCGAGCCACGGTCGAGGTTGAGCGGCGCGCGAAACAACGGGCTGGAATGACAAAGTGTATGGAATTCCCCATTCTCGCCACAGGGATCGACTGAATCCGGAAGATTGGCGAGGAATTCATGATCGAATTCGCGCCCGCAGAAGCTTCCGTCAAGCTGTTCGAGATCGACCGTTGTGACAATGGCTTGATGACCGCGCGCAAGAAATTCGTCGGCGAGTTCGATCGTGGGATTGTCCCAGAGTGGAAAAACTGCTCTCCAGCCAAGTCGATCGAGCGAGGCTTCACGCCAGGCGCGGATGTCGGCGAGGAAGATATCGCCGAACGCGATATGGGTCAGACCAGAGAACCGCGAGCGCCCCTGCTCGAGGGCCGAGGCCAGGGCTGTTTCATAAACTTCGTTCGGGGCGGGCCACTCGATGGCCATTTCGATCAGCGGAAGCCCCAGCGCGGCGACCTGTGCGCGCAGCACATCGGCGCGTACCTCGTGCATCGCCACGCGATTGCTGTTGCGATCCAGCGTGGTCAGCAGACTTTCGACTTTCCATCGTGGATCGGCAAGCAGCCGATCAAGAGTCAACAGGCAATCCTTGCCGCCACTCCAGGCCAGCAGGAGTGGCGTGGCGGTCATCCGATCAGGCGGCGGTGCGTGAGGCGCGCTTGCGATCGTTTTCGGTGAGGTTCTTCTTGCGCAGGCGAATCTGCTTCGGAGTGACCTCGACGAGTTCGTCATCCTCGATGAACTCGAGCGCCTGTTCGAGCGACATCTTCACCGGCGGCGTCAGCTGCACGGTTTCATCCTTGCCGGCGGCGCGAACATTGGTCATCTGCTTGGCGCGCAGCGCGTTGACGGTGAGGTCGTTGTCCTTGGCATGAATGCCGACCAGCTGGCCTTCGTAGATTTCGTCGCCTTCGGAAATCAACAGGCGACCGCGCTCCTGCATGGTGATCAGTGAGTACGCGGGCGAGGGGCCCTGGCCGTTCGAGATCATGACCCCATTCGAACGCTTGGCGATCGCGCCTTCCGAGCGTGGACCGTAGTGGTCAAACACATGGAAGAGCAGGCCGGTGCCAGCGGTGATGGTGCGGAATTCGGTCTGGAAACCGATCAGGCCGCGTGCCGGGATCATGTATTCAAGGCGCGCACGCCCACGACCGTCGAGTTCCATGTTGACGAGCTTGCCGCGACGGCTGCCGAGACGCTCCATGACGCCGCCCTGAAACTGTTCTTCCATGTCGACGACCAGCTGTTCGTAGGGCTCCTGCATCTCACCATCGATTTCCTTGATGATGACCTCTGGGCGCGATACAGCGAGTTCGTAGCCTTCGCGACGCATGGTCTCGATCAGCACCGACAGATGCAGTTCGCCGCGGCCGGAAACCTTGAACTTGTCCGGATCTTCGGTCTCCTCGCACTTCATTGCGACGTTATGCAAGGTTTCGCGGAGCAGGCGTTCACGGATCTGGCGGCTGGTCAGGAACTTGCCGCCGCTGTGTTCCTTGACCCCGGCGAACGGCGAGTTGTTGACCTGAAAGGTCATGCTGATGGTCGGTTCGTCGACATGCAACACCGGCAATTGTTCGGGCGCATCGGGCGCGCAGATCGTGTCGGAAATGCTCAAGCCTTCGATACCGTTGATGGCGATGATGTCGCCGGCCTCGGCCTCGGCGACTTCGCGGCGCTCGAGGCCCATGAAGCCGAGTACCTGCAGGACTTTCGCGTTGCGCTTCTTGCCTTCCTTATCGACAACGACGACCTGCATGTTGGTGCGAACCTTGCCACGCTGGATGCGGCCGATGCCGATCAGGCCGACGTAGTTGCTGTAGTCGAGTTGGCTGATGCGCATCTGGAACGGACCTTCCGGATCGACGTCCGGCGGCGACACATGCTTCATGATCGCTTCGTAAAGCGGAGTCATGTCGCCCGAGCGTACGTCGGAATCGAGTCCTGCATAGCCGTGCAGGGCCGAGGCGTAGACGACCGGGAAGTCGAGCTGCTCGTCGGTCGCGCCAAGGCGGTCGAAAAGATCGAAGGTCGCATTGAGGACCCAATCCGGACGCGCACCGGGTCGATCGACCTTGTTGATCACGACGATGGGCTTGAAGCCCATTTCGAACGCCTTCTGGGTAACGAAGCGCGTCTGCGGCATCGGCCCGTCCATCGCGTCAACCAGGATCAGCACCGTATCGACCATCGACAGCACGCGCTCGACCTCGCCACCGAAATCGGCATGGCCCGGGGTGTCGACGATGTTGATGCGGTTTTCTCGCCAGGTGATCGCGGTGTTCTTGGACAGGATCGTGATGCCACGTTCCTTTTCCTGATCGTTCGAATCCATGACGCGTTCGGCGAGCACGGTGCGCTCGCTGAAGGTGCCGGATTGCTTGAGCAGGCAGTCGACGAGGGTCGTCTTGCCATGATCAACGTGGGCGACAATCGCGATGTTGCGGAGGTTTTCAATGGACATGGGAAATACCGGGCGACCTCGTTCTGGGCCGTCACAGGGAAGGAATGGGGTGCCGTCTAAGACTTGGCAGCCGCCTATTATGCCCGGATTTTGTGTTTGGCGCTGATTTCTTCTGGTCGTCCCTCAAGATATTGCTGCGGCGCAGCAGATGAGCGTTGAGCAGCCAGCGCAAGTCCGTATATACGCGCGGCTGCAACCGCGGTGCTTCGAATTCGGGTCAGTGGATTGCAGATGAAGCCAGTCCGGCAATTGCGGAAACAATCTCGGGGTTGTTCAGATTCGAGTTTCCGCACTCCGGTGTCAGAACCCCGACCGAACGCGCCACCGCGAGTTCAGGAGTAACATGTTCTCCATGCGCCTCGCCTTCGCCTTGCTCACAGCATTCTGCCTTCTGTTTCAACAGACGGTCGTGGCGGCGTCGGCGTGTGCCATGGACGCCATGCCGACGAATGCGGCAGCGATGTCCGATCACTGTGTCGGCATGAATATGCGGACGAATTCGCCGGCGCTGTGCAAGAGTCATTGCGCACCTGATCTGGCCGCAATGCCCGACTACAAGTGGCCGACCGTGCACATCGTGGCGATTTCGCCATCCCCGCTGGACCTGCTCCTGGTGCCTGCCCTGACTGATCCGGGTGCTCCGGCGATCACGCCGGTTCATCGATCCGATCCACCCCCGCGCCTGCGCTACTGCCGCCTGCTGATTTAGACCTCCACCGAAACTCTCGTCCGATTCCCTGATTTTTGCCCGGGGTGTCCTCGTGTTTGCGTGTGTGGAGTGTCCAATGAATCCGTTTTCCGTTGCTTTAAATTCGATCCGTGGCGCTATCGGTTGCTGTGTGCCGGCGGCCTTCTCGTTGATCCTGTTGACGTGGACCGGGATCGGCTCTGCTGCCGAACCTGGTTTGTCGCTTGAGCGGGCGATTGCACTGGCCCTCGACGAGGCGCCGATGATCGTGGCGCGCGATGCCGGCATTTTTGCGGCGTCAGAGGATGTCGCCCGCGCGGCCGCCTTGCCCGATCCGGTGCTGACGTTCGGAATCCAGAACTTGCCGGTCGCCGGCGCTGATGCATTTTCACTGGACGACGATCGCATGACCATGCGCCGCATCGGTGTCAGTCAGGCACTGCCATCGCGCGCCAAACGTGCGGCGCGGCGCGAGTCGGCCTTGGCCCTGCAGTCGCAAGCCGAAGCGACTCGCGACGCCAGCGTGCTTGAAATCAAGCGCGGCGTCGCCAGTGCCTGGATCGCGATGTGGGCATCCGAACGTGAGCGAATCCTGCTCGAAGAACTTCGCCAACAAAGTCGGTTAGCCGTCGCTGCCGTGCAGGCTCGGTTCGCAGGCGGCAGCGGTTCGGCCAGCGACGCGCTGGCTGCGCGTGCAGCGGAACTCGATCTCGACAATCGCATCGACGATGCCGACGCCGGCATCGAGCAGGCACGCGCCAGCTTGTCGCGATGGCTACTCGACGCGGCGAATCAGGAGACAACCTCGGCACCGGATTTCTCGGTCCTTCCGCTGACCCAATCGGAACTGCTTGAGCGTCTCGATCGACAGGCCCCATTGCTGGTCTGGGATGCGCGCGAGGCGTCTGCGGATGCGGCCCTGGCCATGGCCAATGCCGAGAAGCGCAGCGACTGGACGATCAGTACCGGTGTCGGGCGACGCGGAGCAGGCGCTTCGAACGTGGTCTGGCTCGAGGTCGGCGTCGGCCTGCCGATATTTACCGCCAATCGTCAGGAGCGGGGTGTCAATGCGCGTCGATCCGATTTGCAGGCGATTCGCTCCGCGCGCGAGGATGCGCGACGCGCGCAAACGCAACTCGTCCGCAGCGTCTTTGCCCTATGGTCTGCCCAGGGCCGCAAGGTCACGCGTTTCCGCGACTCGATCCTGCCGCTGGACCACGACCGCAGCGCGACTGCACTTGCCGCCTACTCCGGCGGAGCTGAACTGCGCGATTGGCTCGATGCACAGGGCGACGAAATCAACGCGCGCGTCGAATACGCACGATTGCTAGCCGAGTGGGGTCAGAGCTGGGCCGAGCTGGCATATCTTGTTTCCCGGGAGACAGCACGATGAACTCCAGAACTCTGCTTATTGCCGGCGTTTTCGCCGCGCTAGCAATCACCGCGGTGGCGGCCTACTGGCTTGGCGCAAACAGCCGGGAATTCGTCGCCCCGATCGACTCGCCCACCCGCGTCGAAGCCGAGGTGATCTATTGGTATGACCCGATGGTGCCCGACCAGCATTTCGACAAGCCTGGGAAATCACCGTTCATGGACATGGAGCTGGTGCCGAAATTTGCCGATGACGGTTCCGGTGATGCGGCGACGATCAAGGTATCGTCGACCACACAGCAAAATCTCGGCGTTCGCACTGCGCAGGTCGAAGTCGGCACGCTGGCTTCGTCGCTACGCGTGCCGGGCAGCATCGCCTGGGACCAACGTGCGTCACGCGAAGTCAGTGCTCGCGTCGATGGTATCGTCAGCAAGCTTTACGTTCGTGCCGCGTATGAAGCGGTGCGCAAAGGTCAGCCATTGGCCGAGCTGGTCGCGCCGGCCTGGAACGCCGCCGCCCAGGAATACCTCGCCCTTGCCGCATTGAAGTCCGCCGACGCGCGGGCATTGAGTTCGGCGGCTCGCCAACGATTGCGTGTTCTCGGCATGGATGACGCGCAGATCCGCAACTTGCGCGGCGACAATGCCGGCATCGTCTTGCATGCGCCCGTCGCTGGGGTGGTCGGCGCATTGATGATCCGCGAAGGCCAGAGCGTTCAGGCCGGCATGTCCTTGATGACAATCAATGGCCTCGATACGGTCTGGGCCGAAGCGGCGATTCCGCAGGCCCAATCGATCGGTGTTCGCGCAGGTATGTCGGTCGAGGCGCGCGCGAGCGCATTTCCTGGCGAGGTATTCGCGGGCAGTGTGGAATCGCTGCTTGCCGAGCTCGATGCCGCCACGCGTACCCAGCGCGCGCGCATCGTTCTCGACAATCCCGATCATCGCCTCGCGCCGGGCATGTTCGTCGAGCTGGCGTTCGCCGCCGCTGAAGGCAAGGCACATCCGCTGATTCCTGACAGTGCCTTGATCACGACCGGCAGTGATGCACGCGTGATCGTC
>JBBRBU010000028.1:0-47408 GCA_038205505.1 Lysobacterales bacterium
CCGGGGTGGTTGCCGCGAATGGTCGCGGCCAATCCGGAAGATACTTCCGAGCTGATTTACGAGACGGAGAATCTCGGCAACGTGATGACGCCATGGGAGCTCCGCGAGCATCTCAATTTTCTGCTCACGGAAGCGAGCCAGACGCCGCACATGGCGGCCATGCATCAACTTTGCGCGCGCTTCAATGCAACCTGGCTTGGTTTGTGGGCGCGATACGGGGCCAGCGAAAAAGGTTGGCCCGATTATCGGGCTGCGCTCAACGCGTTCGCAGGCGAAATGCAGAGCTACGCCGAGAGCTTGCTGCTGAAGAACGGCATGCGTTTTTTCGGTGCGTTCCGCGCGATGATTGTGCAGGCGGCCTTGACTGACGATCCGACTCATGGCCTCGAGGTCAAGGGCGATTATGATCCCGATGCATTTGCGACCGCGCCCGAACAGGAAAAGTCGGACGTATCGACCAGTCGCCCACGCATCGAATCGTCCGAATCGAAGTCCGGCCCCGACCCTCGCTTCGATCGGCCGATCATCGTCCTCTCGTCGCCGCGTTCGGGATCGACCCTGCTTTTTGAGACCCTGTTGCGCGCACCTGGCGTGTACACCGTGGGCGGCGAAAGCCACATACAAATCGAGGCGATGAACGAGCTGCATCCCGTCGCTCGGAACTTCGAATCAAATGCGCTCGGAGCAGACGCTGCGACACCTGAGGTAATCGCGCGATTGCGTGAGCGCTTCGATTCGGTGCTCCGCGACCGGGATGGAAATCGTCCGCAAGCAGGCCGCATTCGCCTGCTCGAAAAAACCCCCAAGAATGCCTTGCGCATTCCGTTTCTGCGCAAGGTCTTTCCGGAGGCGCATTTCGTGTACCTCTATCGTGAGCCACGCGAAGTTCTCTCCAGCATGATCGAGGCCTGGAGTTCGGGCAGCTATCGCACCTATCCGAAACTGCCGGGTTGGACCGGGCCAGCATGGTCGCTGTTGCTGGTTCCCGGATGGCAGAAGCTGATTGGTCTGGACTTGCCCGAGATCGTCGCAAAGCAATGGGAAATCACCACTGGCGTACTGCTCGATGACCTGGCTGACGTCAAAGGCGAGCTTATCCACACAATCCGCTACGAGAGGTTCCTCAGCGAACCCCAAACCCAGTGCCGTCGTTTATGCGACGAGCTGGATATCCGCTGGGATGTCGAACTTGAAACCCGATTGCCACATTCACGGCATACGCTGTCGGCGCCGGCAGCGGAAAAGTGGCGTCGTCACGAGCGCGAGATCGAAGCGGTCATGCCGTCGATTGAGGCAATGCGTCTGCGTGCGGAATCGGTATTTCGCGACAAATAGTGCTTCATTCAGCTAAGGCTGCAAGTCGTTCAGCACAATAGGCCGCCCCATAGTTGCCGAAATCGGCGCAGATTAAATCCAGCGCGCCTTCGCAATCGATCCGCCACCGACTCTAAGGAGCTGACCCCATGGCCGCACGCAAACCTTTCATTTCCGACATCAAGAACATTCGCAAGCGTGCCCGCGAACACATCGAGCGCGGCGCCGTGACCGATGGCTACAAGGCCGATCGAGAGACCGTGGTAAAGATTCTCAATGAAGCGCTCGCTACCGAAATCGTTTGCGTGTTGCGTTACAAATACCATTATTACATGGCATCTGGCATAAACGCCCAGAGCGTCGCTGCGGAGTTCCTCGAGCACGCCAACGAGGAACAGGGTCATGCGGATCGAATCGCCGAGCGCATCACCCAGCTCGGCGGCGCGCCGAACCTGTCGCCGGAAGGTCTGCTCACGCGCAGCCACTCCGACTACGTCGAAGGTGACGATCTGGTTGACATGATCAAGGAAAACCTGGTTGCCGAGCGCATCGCGATCGACAGCTATCGCGAGATCGTCGACTATCTCGGCAATGCCGATATCACCACGCGACGCATCATGGAAGAGATTCTCGCGGTCGAGGAAGAGCACGCTGACGACATGAACACGTTGCTTGAGGAGCTTGGAAAGAAAGGTGAACCCGCGAAGGCAGCCAAGCATCCTGCGGCGGAATCGAAAGCCAAGGGCAAGAAATCCAGGCGTTGATCCGGTTTCGTTTCAGTCAGCGAAACTATAGCCGAACCGTTCGACAACCAAGCTGTCGCGTTCGCCAACGAGCGCGGCTGTTTCCTCGTTGTAGTAGCCACGAAATGCATCATGGCGTGAGCGATTGCGTGGTGCGGCTTCCTCAATGAATTCCCGGAGAGGAGGCGTCAGGGAACCGTCGATGGTTTCGAGAAACCCGAGCAGGTCGGCACGCAGGTTTTCCACGCGGCCAAGTACCGCTTCAGTTTCCCCGCCGCCGTAAATGTAATCGAATAGATAGCTGTACAGCCCCTTGCCACAGCCGCGAATCGGCTCGAGAGCAAAGCCGGGAAGATTCAAACCCTGGCTGCCGTACGCGTTCGGCAATAGCCCGACGAGCCTGTCGAGCATGGCGTTGTTGCTGCCGAGATCCAGCATGTTGCGCAACGTGCCCTGAAAATCCAGCGAACGATTCTCACTGACTACGCGAAACAGCGCGTTCGGTTGCGCCATTTGCGACTGGAAGGCGTACCAGGAAACGTAGTAGCTCCAGGGACTGCGCACGAACCCAAGGGTCGGCAATTGCGCAAATTCAGTCGGAATCATGTGGTGTGGCAAGTGGTAGCCGAGCATCTTCGCGCTGGGGAAGAATCGCATCAGGCATTCGTTGACGAACGTGCCACCTGATTTGTGCAGATGCAGGTAGACGAACTTGTCGGTGACGATCATGCGCGCGCTTGGTGTTGCCCGGCAAACAAGCTTGCTTCGATTTCGGCATTGGCCTGGCCGAGGTTGCGTTCCGCACGTGCGAGCAGGTCGACGAGTTCCGGGCTGCTCAGGAAATCGCAGATCATGTGCAGGCGCGAGCGCTCCGCGTCGGCATTTACCACGCCGTGGCCGGTACTGTTGTTGAGCGCCCAGATCTCGCCCGGTCGCATCTGGTAGTTGAGGCCGGCGCAATACATCCAGACGTTTTCATGGGTCGTGATCGGAAAATGCAGGCGAATGGACTTGCTGAAATAATCGGCCTGGTCGATGTGTGGCGCGATCACCGAGCCAGCTGGCAGCAACGCGAGCAGACAACGCAAGGGTTGTGCCGGAATCAGCTGTTCGATCAGCTCGCGCAAACGGGGCAAATGATCGAGACTCTCGCGATCCTCCACCGGCAAGTCACCCTCGGCTGGTGCGTGACCGCGCAGGAAGATCGCCTGGGCTGGATTGTGCACACCGACTCGACCTCCACGTTGCCCCCACGAGTCCGCCGGCAACGCATCAATTTCAGCGAGGACGGGGTCAACTTCGAAGTGGATCGGCAATCGCGCGCATCCACCGATCAGGGCTACCTTGTCGAGCATTGGCTGGTCAGGAAGAGTCAACATCGAGCCTGGGTCCGCGAGAATTGAATGATCCATTCTATCGCGTCGGGGCCGCTCATCCTGAGTCGATCTGGTTGGTTCTCGAAAGTGGTCAACGAACGACAGTCTTTGCGCCATGATTGCGGGTTAGACTCCGATCATGCGCTATCAGTTTGATCACTTCATTTTCGACGCGCACAACGCGCGACTCAGCGGACCGGAAGGCGAGATCGCGCTACGTCCGATCACGCTGCAGGTACTTCAATACTTGCTCGAAAATGCCCAGCGACTCGTTGGGCACGACGAACTGCTCGACAACGTCTGGGGTCGCCAGGCCGTCAGTGTCGGGGTCGTCTCGCAGTCGATCCGCGAATTGCGTCAGGCGCTCGGCGATTCCGCGCGCAATTCGACCTTCATCGAGACCAAGCACAAACTTGGCTACCGCTTTCTTGCTCTGCCCCAGTTGATCGCCGAGAGCGGGGCGTTGCCGGGTGTCAGCGTTGCTACAGGCTCTCAGGGTTCTGACAGGATCGCTGCGCCAGCAGTAACTGTGAACGATGGCAAGCGCCGATCGACCACCGCAGCGTTGCTCGCACTCTTCGTACTTGTCGCTGTTGGCATTGGTATCTGGTCGCAGCTCCGTTCTGCGGCTGACACGTTGGCCAACCCTTGGGCTGCGCTTGAGCCGACGCATGCGGGTCGACCGCAGGAGCCAGAGGCACTCGCGTGGTATTGGCAAGGGCTCGAGGCCTTGCGGCGTGGTGATTTGATTGGCGCACGCGAAAAGTTCGAGCGGGCGCTCAGGCGCGAACCCACCTCGGCGGCGGCCATGGCGGCGCTGGCCGAGGTCTGCGCTCAGTCGGGCAATTTCGTCGAAGCGCGTCAATGGGCCAAGTCCGCAACAGAGTCGGCAGCGGCTCTTCCGCGCTCGGCGCAACTGCGCCTCGAAGGATTCCTGGCTGGCCTCGAGTATCGACGTGGCGACGAAATCGCCGCGCTGCAGGCACTGCACAAACTCGACCCGGGCGACACCGAAGCGGGTTTTCGCCTGCTCGACGCGTTGATCGCGGCGGGTCGACAGGTCGACGCCGAGCGTCTTCTCGGGCAAATCAGCAAACAGCCGTCGCCCGCCCTGGATCGTTCGCGACTCGCGCTGGTGAAGTCGAAAATCGCGGGCATCCGAGGCGATTCGCGCGCGCGGTCAGAGGCGGCCGAGCAGGCGTTCGTCCTGGCCGACCGCGATCCTGAGCGCATTGATGCGCTGCTAGAACTCGCGTCGGCGCAGCTTCTCGCCGGAGACAAGTCAGCCGTACAGCAGACGCTGGATCGAACAGACGCCCTTCTGCTTATATCGCCATCGCCTGCTGCCGCATTGCGACGGCAACTCATGGCAGCGACCCTGCAAAGCGAGGAAGGACAATTCGTCGAATCCATAGCGGCGCTACATGCGACCGCGAGGTCCGCGTTGGCACTGGGGCAGCTCAGACTCGCCGCCGAGGCCCGACGTGAAGCTGCATTCGTGATGACCTCGGCTGGTGACCATGCCAAGGCGGTCGCCGAGCTTGAATCCGTGCTCGACGAACAGTCGCGCCTGGGCGACCCGCGAGCGCGCGCGAATACGCTCGATGTGCTCTCGATCGCCCAACAGCGCAACGGCGACCTGGCTGCGGCGGAAGCTTCGGCCAAGGTCGCCTTGCAGAATTATCTCGATGCCAGCGATCTGACCGGTGAGGCATCTGCGCGCAACACCCTTGGCATGTTGCACGCGCGCTCGGGGCGACCGGTCGATGCGCAAGAGCAATGGGAAAAGGCACTGGCCTTGTTCCTGAGCAGTGGCGATCGACGCGGCGAGGCCATGGCCCGCAGCAATCTTGCAATCCTCTACGCGCGCGGCGGCCGCGTGGATGCCGCTCGCGAAGCCAATGAGTCCGCGCTGGCCGCGTTCCGGGAAATCAATTCAACCCCTGACATTGCACGTCTGCAATTCAATCTCGGCGTACAGGACCGACGCAATGGCCGCATCCACGATGCCGAAATCCGATTTCGCGAGGCACTCGACGGCTTCACCTTGATGGGTGCCGAGGACTTTCGCCTGCAGGTTGTTGCCAGTCTCGGTGAACTGCTGTTGCTTCGCGCCGATCTGGAAGGTGCCGCAGCGCTGCTTTCCTCGGTCGAACTCAGCGAATCTGCACCAGCGCCAAGGCGAGCTGCAATCGAGACGGCGCGTGCCCGCGAAGCAGCGTTGCGCGGCGAGAATGAGACCGCAAATGCGGGATTCCGAATTGCACTGCAATTGCGCGAACAAGCCGGTCTGGGCGACTGGGCACGCATGAGCGAACTGGACCTTGCCGAACTGGCCGCGCGCCAGGGTCGTTTGGGTGCAGCCGAACAATCTGCACGTGAGCTGCGAAGGGCCATGCTCAAGGCAAACGATGCGCTTGCAGGGCTCCAGGTTGGCGTGTTGCTGGCCGGTGCGTTGTCCGCACAGGGTCATGTCGAACAGGCCGGGCGCCTGCTTGATGATCTCGAGAAGGAGCTTGCGAACAATCCCGATACGCTGCAGACCCTTCGCGTTGACCTGTTGCGCGCCTCGATGCGTCGTTCCGGCAAGGAGCCTGCGCTTGAGCACGTTGCCGCGCGTGCGCGGGAGATCGGCTTCGAATTGCTCGCACTGCGGGCGGAGATGCTGACCGACGGATCGCTGGCGTCGAATGCCCGTGCCGAGCTTGGTCGACGTGGCGTGGCGATCGACGGAATGCCACCGCCAATCCCTTACTGACCCTGTCAAGGCCTCGCTGACCTAGGGCAATGGCCGCGATCCCGGTGCAGGCGAAAAAAAGAAAACCCGGATAGCCAAGCCATCCGGGTCGAATCCGGCAACGCCGGAGGGGGAACTGGTATGTCGCTTTGATTGCGGTAAAACCGCGTTCCGGGTGGGGCAACCACGAGGAAGACTTCGCGAGCATATTACCCAGCCGTCAACATTAATGCAATACCTTAAGTTTCAGCATTTATTACGTTGATTTATAAGAGTATTTCAATTCAAATTCAGGCGGAGAGAGGCCTTCTTCGCGCGTCGGCGCTCGGTGTCGGGCCGGGACCAGTCGTTGTTGAACAGGGCTGGCTCCCAATGTCCGTAAGTTGGGTTCGGCAGCACGAACCAACGTTGTCCGATCCAGTCGAGATAAGGTTCTACTGCCAGTTTGCGGCCGTCCGGTGTGTTCGCGACCACGTCGACGAAATCGCCGAGCTGGTCACCGACTTGCAACAAGACGCGGTACTTGCGCGAGATCAGCTCGCGCCGGCAGCCCTTGTCGCTGCCATTCTGCTCACAGCCGGACACAATGGTGCCGAGTCCGAGAAACACCTCCTCGTCAGTTGCGATCGGGAAGTCGAGCTTGCGCAGGTTCGACAAGGTCACCTCGGCCAGATCGCTGGCGCGGTTGGTCAGGTAGAAAACGGTCACGCCCTTGCTTGCTGCGAGGCGAGTAAACGCCAGCGCGCCGGGAATTGCTTCGGCTTTTTCCTCCCGACACCACTGCGACCAGGTGCTCTTGTTGTAGCTCGCCCCATTGACGACGAGGCGCGCCTGATAGGAAGAGTTGTCCAGGACAGTCTCATCGACATCGACGATGATCGCGGTCTTTTTCACGTCGGCGACAGGTGACTTGCGCTCGTTGCGCGGCAACGCTTCCCAGGTTGGATCGGCAAGCGCCAGGGCCAGCTCGTCGGCGGCCATGCGGTAGGTCTGCCGATAGATAAGGTCGCGTTCGATTGCCGTCTGGGTCCAAGCGACAGCATTGAGATTGTCATCCGGCCCGGACAGCGGATCGGCTTGCGGCGTCGCGGGCGTTTCAGCGGTCGCGCTATTGCTGCCGGGGGAATCCGGGCGAGTCAATGGAGTGCTGCAGGCACTGACCAGAAACATGGCAACGAAAGTGAATCGAACAAGTCGGGACATTCGGGAACTCCGCAATCGAGAAAAGAAACTCGGAAAAGTGTCAATGAAGTTTACTTCAGGCCGATGACACTTCGGACTGGCGTCGCAGGGCCGTGGCTGACAGACTGCGCGGCGTCCCTCGATAGTTATCACCATGCCGCTTTCGTCAACGATCATGCCCCTGCGAATCGTCCAGGTCAGCTATTTGCTCGCCGCGATTGCGCTTTTGTTGATTCTGCAGTTACACCTGTTGCCGGTTTTGCTCAGCGGTTTGCTTGTATATGCCGTGGTCAACGCGCTGGCACCTTCTTTGCAGCGTCACCTGCCGGGAGCACGCGCGCACTGGCTCGTGGTCGCGCTGCTTGCGGCGATCGTGGTCGGATTGCTGACGCTTGCCATCGTCGGCAGCATCGCCTTTCTTGGCTCCGAACATGGCAATCCTTCGCGCTTGTTCGAGCGCCTTGCGCCAGTCATCGAGCGGGCACGCGCACAACTGCCGGCCCTCGTCGTCGATCATCTGCCCGACAACTCGGAACAGATCCGCGCGGCGGCCATGGACTGGCTGCGTGAACATGCGGCCCAACTGCAGCTTGCTGGAAAAAACGCGGCCAGAGTCATCGTGCACTTGCTGATCGGCATGATCCTCGGTGCGATGCTTGCCCTGCAAACCGCCCTCACCTCGGAACCGGGCGGCACGCTTACAGCCACTCTGACGGCACGCTGCGTGCATCTGGCCACCGCGTTTCGCGACATCGTATTCGCCCAGGTCAAGATTTCCGCACTGAACACGTTGTTCACGGCGATCTTCCTGCTCATCGTGCTGCCGCTGTTTGGAGTCCACCTGCCTCTGGCCAAGACCCTTGTACTGGCAACCTTCGTTTTCGGCCTGCTGCCCGTCATAGGCAACCTCATCTCGAATACGCTGATCTTTGTCATTGGCCTGTCGGTATCGTTGTGGGTTGCGATCTCCGCGCTGACCTTCCTGATCCTGATCCACAAGCTCGAGTATTTCCTCAACGCGCGCATCATCGGCGGCCAGATCCGCGCCCGAGCCTGGCAGCTGCTGATCGCCATGCTGGTCATGGAGGCCGCTTTCGGCATCGCCGGTATCGTTGCCGCGCCTATCTACTTCGCTTACATGAAACGAGAGCTGGAAGCTGCGGATCTCGTTTGAGTGGCACGCAGTTCAGTCGTCGAACAATGCGGCCAGTTTGGCGATGCTCGAGCTGGCGACTTCCTTGCGTTGGGCTTCGTCCTGATCGGCGTCGCGCCCCGACCAATGCAGATCAGAGGCCGGTAGTTCGGCGAGGAAACGACTCGGATCGTTGGCGATGATCTCGCCAAAGCGACGCTTGCGGCGGGTGAAGGTCAGGGCGAGTTGTTCCTTCGCGCGCGTTATCCCGACATACATCAGGCGGCGTTCCTCTTCGAGACGACCTTCATCGATGCTGGCCTCATGCGGGAACGAGCCTTCTTCGACGCCGATGATGAAGACAAACCGGAATTCGAGGCCCTTGGCCGAATGCAAGGTCATCAGGCGCACGGCATTGCCCGGATCGTCGCGGTCGCCATGGGTGAGCAAGGCAAGTTGGGCGGCCAGGTCACCGGCAGCGCCCTCCTTCTGCATTGCGCGAAACCATTCCGTGAGTTCCTTGAGGTTTTCGATTCGACGCGCACGCAGGGCTGGCTCCTTGATCTGTGCCGCGATGTGGTCGGCGTAGCCAATGCGTTCGATCAGCTGATCGACGAGATCGGCGGCAGCGGATCGTTCCGCAGCATGCGCAAGCTCACGCATCAGGCTTGCGAATCCGGCCAGGGCCGAGGCCGGTCGTGCGGCCAGGCCGGCGAGCACGGTGTCATTCTGGGCTGCCCTGAACATCGAGACATGGCGCGCACCGGCAGCATGGCCCAGCTTTTCCATTGAAGTCGCGCCGATGTCGCGGCGCGGTATGTTGACGATGCGCAAGAACGCCGCGTCATCGTCGGGATTGTTGATCAGGCGCAGATAAGCGAGCAGATCCTTGACCTCGGCACGCTCGAGAAACGCCGTGCCGCCACTCAAGTGATAGGGCACGCGAGCGATGCGCAGGGCTTTCTCAAGCGCGCGCGACTGGTGATTGCCACGATAGAGGATCGCGAACTCGTTCCAGCGTGCCTTGTGCTTCTCGGCCAGGTGCGCGATTTCTGCGGCGACACGTTCGGCTTCGTGCTCGTCGTCACGACACTCGAGGACGCGGATCGGTGGACCTTCGGCGCCTTCGCTCCAGAGTTTCTTCTCGAACAGATGATCGTTGTTCGCGATCAAGGCATTGGCAACGCGCAGGATGCGCCGCCCACAGCGGTAGTTCTGCTCAAGCTTGATCACCTTGAGCTTCGGATAGTCGCGAGAGAGCTCGCCGAGATTCTCGGGATTCGCGCCGCGCCAGGCATAGATGCTCTGGTCGTCGTCACCGACCGCGGTGAACATGCCGCGTTCGCCGGCCAGCGCCTTGACCAGACGATATTGCGCAGTATTCGTGTCCTGATACTCGTCAAGCAGCAAATAGCGGATTCGCTCCTGCCATGCAGCGCGCGCCTCGTCGTCGTTTTCGAGGATCTGCAGTGGCAGGCGGATAAGATCGTCGAAATCGACCGCATTGAAGGCAGCCATGCGCTTCTGATAGGCCGCATAGATCGCCGCTGCTTCGCGTTCCCGCACTCCATTCGCACTCGCCTCGGCCTGTTCGGGCGAGAGCCCTTCGTTCTTGGCCCGCGAAACCAGCGACTGCAGCGCCCACAACGCATCCTTCTTGATCCCGCTCGGCGCGAGTTCCTTGATCAGGCCCTGGCTATCGTCGGCATCGAACACCGAAAATCCACGGCGCAGATTCGCGCGTGCGTGTTCAATCTGCAGAAACTTGAGACCGAGAGCGTGGAACGTGCACACGGTCAGCCCTTCCGCCGACGGTCCCTGGATCAGCTTGCCGACGCGCTCACGCATCTCGCGCGCCGCCTTATTGGTGAACGTGATCGCGGCGATCTTCGAAGCCGACAGGTGCTTGCGCTTGACCAGGTGCGCGATCTTCTCGGTGATCACCCGCGTCTTGCCCGAACCCGCGCCGGCAAGCACGAGCAGCGGGCCATCGCAGTAGTCAATGGCGGCACGTTGGTGGGGGTTGAGCATTTTTGGCCGGGAATCGGGAGTAGGGAATGGGGAATCGGTCAAGCAGATCACCGCAATTGTGCCCGCGTCGCACGGCTACGTCATGCTCGGAGCCGTGAACAACAAGAGCTGTGCGAAAATCGCTCGACTGCTGCTTGTCGATTCCCCATTCCCTACTCCCGTTTCCCGGCCCTTCAATGTCCAAACTCTATTTCTATTACTCGGCCATGAATGCCGGCAAGACGACGACGCTGTTGCAGAGCGCGTACAACTATCACGAGCGTGGCATGCGCACGCGCATTCTGACGCCGAAGCTCGACAATCGCGCGGGCGAAGGAGTGGTTGCCTCGCGGATCGGGCTCAAGGCCGAGGGCCTGCGATTCGATCGCGAAGACGATCTGCTCGGCTTGATCGATGCCGATATAGGAACTCACGGCAAGCTCGATTGCGTGCTGGTCGATGAGGCGCAGTTTCTGAGCAAGGCCCAGGTCTGGCAATTGAGCGACGTGGCTGACAAGCGCGGCATTCCGGTGCTGGCCTATGGCCTGCGCACGGATTTTCGTGGCGAGTTGTTCGAAGGTAGCCAATACCTGCTCGCCTGGGCCGACAAACTCGATGAAATCAAGACGATCTGCCACACCGGGCGCAAGGCGACCATGGTCGTGCGCGTCGACGACCACGGCCGTGCCGTCACCGACGGTCCGCAAGTCGAGATCGGAGGCAACGAGCGCTATGTTTCAGTGAGCCGCGCCGAGTTCAAGAAGATCGTCGCCGGCGAAGGCCGCATCGAGTTGCAGCAGTCGGTGTTACCGCTTTGAAGTCCGGGAATCGGGAATCGGGATTCGTCAGAAGCTGAAATTCCAGTACACCGATTGATTCCCGCAAGTACGCCGCAGGCCTGCTCTTGCAAATCCCGAATCTCAAATCCCCATTCCCGGCCCTCAATGCTGACATCGCGGGCAATAAAACGTCGAGCGCTGGCCGAGGGTGATCGAGCGGATCGTCGTTCCGCAGTTGCGACACGGTTGGCCGGCGCGTCCGTAGACGGTCAGCTCCTGCTCGAAATACCCGGGTACGCCATCGGGTGAGATGAAGTCGCGCAACGTCGTGCCGCCGCGTTCAATCGCGTAGCCGAGGATGCGCTTGATCGCCTCGGAAAGATGCGCGTAACGGCCGCGCGAAACCAATCCTGCCTTGCGTCGTGGGTTGATTCCAGCGGCGAACAAGGCTTCGGCCGCGTAGATGTTGCCGACGCCGACGACAATTGCCTGATCCATGATGAAGGTCTTGACTGCCGCCGAACGCCCGCGCGAAAGCCGCCACAGATGATCGCCATCGAAATCGTCGCCAAGCGGCTCGGGCCCAAGCCGCGCAAGCAGTGCATGGGTGGTGCCCGGTGGCTGCCAGAGCAGACTGCCGAAGCGGCGCGGATCGGTGAAACGCAGCATGCGTCCCGAATCGAGCAGCCAATCGAAATGATCGTGCTTGCCCGGTGACGATTCGGGGTCGAGCACGCGCAAGCTGCCGGACATGCCGAGATGGAGCAGGGCGCTGCCCGCCTGCGTGTGCACGAGCAGATACTTTGCGCGACGCTCGACCGACTCGATGCGCTGGCCGGGCAGGTTGGCGATCAGCGCTTCCGGAATCGGCCAGCGCAACTTCGACTGGCGGATGACAAGCTTCGAAATCCGTCCGCCGAGCAGATGCGGCGAAATGCCGAGCCGGGTTGTTTCAACTTCGGGCAGTTCTGGCATGTCGTTATCGACTCAATGCGCACTCGGTTCAACCTCGCCGAGCAAGGCGATGGCCTGCTGGGGCGACAGCGCGTAATCCAGCGCGGGCGCGCTGCGACGGGCAATGGTGGCATCACCATTGCGAAGAAATTGAAACTTCAGCCGCGTGCCATCGTCAATTTCAAGCTCCACGACTGGATCCGTGGAGTTTGCAGTCTTGGCGTTGCTTGCGCTGATGCGCTCGGCCATTGCCTGAGTCCAGGCGTCGACAAGTTGCGGGCGAACCGTACCGTTGATGCTGACACTCTTCAGCGTCGATCCGCGTGGCAGCAAACGACGATCGAGTTCGCTCGCGGGAGCCGCGATCAGGAACGGACTGAAACGATCGGGAGCCATCGCGATTGTGTCGCCGACGCGCACATAGCGATCGCCGTTGAAGGCATCAGTCGTGCCGAAATCGAAATGCACGGAATCGAGATCGAGACTCATCAGGGCCGGATCGAGTCCGATCTTTTGCGCATCCAGACTCGAGACAGCGCGACGACTGCGCACCGGAGACGTCGCGATTGATAGAAGTCGCGCAACCTGCGCATCGTCCGCGGGCAGATCGTAGGGTTCGCGCATCATCCAGTGACCGTCGACGCGCTCGAAACGGCGAGGGGGGCATTCCAGGCAAGCAACGCGCACCTGTTCAATGGTCGCTGGATCAAGCGAACTGAGCGGCGGTTCAAAATGCGCCACCTCCCGGTTGACTTGCCAATAGGTGGCCATGCCAAGCGCGACCATGACGCCAATCAGGATAAGGTTGGTGCGGGTTGCGCGCCTCATCAACGCCGCCGCCGTCGCCGCCAGATCCACAAACCGCTGCCGACCAGAAGAATCGGAACGCCCAGCAAGAATCCGAAGCTGATGATGGCCAGCGCAACGTCGGAGAGCGCAATCGTGCGATCTTCGGCAGCGGCTTCGGAAACTTCGATCAAGGCGTCATCGACCAACAGCCAATCGAACACGCGCGTGCCGAAATCGCGGTTGCCGCCATTGCCGAGATAGCTGTTGGAAATAAAATCACCGTCGCCAATGACAACGATGCGTTGTTCGCGCGCGCCGGGTCGCGGCGACAAGCGCGTTATCGCGAAAGCGAAATCGAGTGGGCCCGAGATTTCGCCATCGCTGCCGTCATAGCGCACGTCAGCGGCCGCTTCGCCGACTTTCGGTATGGGCCCGGTCTCGTTCCACGATTGTGCCGAACTTTGCAGGATCGATGTGAATTCCCACTTGGGCGGCACGAGTTGGGCCAATGCGACGGGCTGCGGGAACAGCGTGCCGAGATCGAATTCCTTGCCGATCGCATGTGCCGGATAGCGGTTGACTGCGACGAAACTCGGATCCTGGATGCCATAGGCCTGTCCTGCGCCATCGACGATCACTCCTGGCAACACGCGGATCGACAAGGCCTCGGCCAGCGCGTCGAGACCGTTGTCCTCATTTGGCTCAAGCAGCCAGAGCAGATTGCCGCCGCGTTCGACGAAATCGACGATCGCCATTGCCGCCGGTCCAGCCAACGCAATGCGCGGATTGGCGATCACGAGCAGATCGACGTTGTCGGCAACGTTGTTGGTGGCCGCGATTGCAAGATTGACGCTGTGGATGCCGCGCTGCTTGAGGGTTGCGCCAAATTGACCGAGATCGGCATTGGCCACGCCATCGGGCTTGCGCTCGCCTTCGCCTTCAAGGAATGCGACGAGGCGCTCGCGTGCACGCGAAAGGCGCAACAAGGCGCTGCTGATTTCCGATTCACTCAAGGACTTCAGACGCTCGCTGCGACCGTTGTACCGCAGCTCGATCTCGCCATCGATCTGCACGCCGGCGGCGCGCATCGCATCGGGATCGGCATCCGGATCGACGAAGCGCAGGTTCAGATCGGACTTGACCCGCTCGTAGCGCGCGATGAAATCCTCGATGGTCTTGCGCAGATTGCCTTGCGGTCGGGCATACGAAATGATCTCGATCGGCCCTTGCATGGATTCGAGCAGTTTCGTCGATGGCTCACTGAGGCTCGCACGCTGGGTGCGGCTGAAGTCATGCACAAAGCCGTAGCGCGTACTGAGAAAGCCGATCAGCATCGCGATCGCGATCAGCAAGATGACATGAAGCAGATTGGTCAGGCGCTCATTCATCGCTCAGCCCCGCGTACGCAGGCTGTCGAGACGGCGCGCCGCCATCAGCAACGCGAGCATCGTTACGAGCACGAAATAGACAATATCCACGCTGGCGACGAGGCCGAAGAAAAACGGCTCCAGATGCATTGACATCGACAACCAGTTGATCAACGCATTGTCGATGCCCTGAAAGCGCGCGCCCATGTCGATCATCACCAGCAGGCTGCCGACGATCAATGCCGCCGCAGCGGCCAGCGCGGGGTGGGCAGTCCATGCCGAGCAGGCGATACCGATCGCGGCTAGGCTCGCTGCAAACAGCAGCAAGCCAAACGTCGCCACGACGAGGCGACCAAGATCGAGCGCGGTACCGAGTTCGAGCATCAACGGCATGCTCACAGCGATCAGTACGATCAAGGCGACCAGCATGAATGCGCCGAGAAATTTGCCGATGACAATGCGCAGACTGCCGATGCCTGCGGCGAGCAGAAGCGGCAGCGTGTGTGCGCGCCGTTCGCCAGCCAGGCTCTGCATGGTCGCCAGCGGCACGATCAACAGGAGCAGGCCCGAGAGACTGCGCAGCAGCGGGATAGCGATCAAATCGGTCGCGCCTTGCGAATTCGCCACGGCAGCCAATTTCGGTGCGATACGCAAATAGGCATCCAGCGCGATCAGGAATTGCCAGGCGAGCAGGGCACAGGTCAGGGCCAGCAGAATCCATGCGAATGGCTGAGCGAACTGGCGCTTGATGTCATTGCCGGCGACGAGGCGGATCGCGCTCATGCGGCTGCCTCGATCGTTGCCGTTTCACCGGCAATGCGCACGAAGGTGTCCTCGAGAACATTGTTGTCGGCGCGCAGCTCAAGCAAGCCGAAACCGGCTTCATTGATCGCCCTGGCAAGTTCGCCGGCACTGGCGTTCGGGCCAAGCGCGATACGCCAGACTCGGGTATCGATGACCTGTGCACTGGCGACGATCGGCATCTTCAACCATGCCTCCTGGTCAACATCACGCTCGACGCGAACACGCAAAGCGCTGCCTGCATCGAGTTCTGAGAGCACGGCCGAATGGCGCAAGCGTCCCTGATGCAGGATAGCCACGCGATCGCAGCATGCCAGTACGTCCGACAGCACATGGGTTGAAAGCACGACCGCGTGGTCTTGGCTCAGCGTTCGGATCAGCGCGCGCAGGCGCAGTGCCTGGATCGGATCGAGACCCGACGCCGGTTCATCCAGCACGATCAGGGCAGGCTCGTGGACGATTGCCTGGGCCAGTCCAACGCGTTGACGAAATCCCTTCGACAGCAGGCTGGTCAATCGCCGACGCATCTCACCGAGTTCGCATCGCTCGATTGCCTTGTCGACAGCGGTGTTGATCGCCGAGCGTTCGATACCATGCAGTTTCGCGCAGAAACGCAGATATTCCTCGACGTTGAGCTCGCCATAGAGTGGCGGTTCTTCGGGCAGATAGCCGATATCGCGCCGGGCTTTTTCCGGGTTGGCGTACAGGTCATTGCCCGACAGGCTCACGCTGCCCGAGCTCGGCGCGAGCATGCCCGACATCATGCGCAACGTGGTTGATTTGCCCGCACCGTTGATACCGAGCAAGCCGAGCACTTCGCCACGAGCGAGGTCGAGATCAAGGTCGCTGACGATCGCACGCCCGGACAATTGTCGGGAAACGCTGTCAAGGGAAAGTACCGGAGGGGAATCATTCATGCCGCGCGGATTGTTCCGGCTATGGACGAGAAGGGCAAGGGTAGTCGGTTTTCTTGTGCCTTTCAGGCACGCTTGCTGGGAGTGCGGCATCGTTGCTGAAGTCTCACTTTCCTTTCATTTCTCGCCATCTCGGTGCGGAGCGGATGCTCTTTTCAACAACCGTAGGGATTGTCATCCAGTGACTCTGCACTGAGAAAGCACGCTCCTTTGGAGCGCGGCATCCCTGCCGGGGTTTCACTCGCCTCCGGGCGAGCGAGTGTCTTCTCTTTGCGTGGCCAAAGAGAAGGCACCAAGAGAAAGGCCACCCCGATACAGCGGTCGCCGGGCATCCTGCCCTGCGACTGCGCAACGCGACTCCGGGGGTTCGCCGACAGTCCATCCCTGGACTGGCGTCGAACTGGGCGCAATCCATTGCGCCCACCCTGCGGGCTATCCCTCCGTCACGTTGCCGCTGCATAGGGGCCCCATTCACTGCGCATCGTGCGCAGCAAAAGCGAAGCAGATTTCCCGCATGTTGCGGCTTTGCACTGGCGTTTCCTTCTCCCGCTTGCAGGAGAAGGTGCCGCAGGCGGATGACGACTGCATGGATGCAGGAGGTAGAGGCCGCTCCAACGCATCCTACGCTCGCGACATTCGCACATCCCTGTGCAGCACAACGCAGGAGCAAATGCCGAGGGGCCTTTGATTTTGGCTTTGGCGTGCACGACGCACGCTACACGGGCCCCCTCGATCGCGGCGAGCCTGCGGAGGAATTGTCCGAAGGATGGCCCACACGATGTGGGCCAGTTCGACGCCAGTCCATGGATGGACTGTCGGCGAACCCCGCAGCAGGCTCGCGGACCTGGAGCACAGGGACTGTGCGCAAGGCGCGAGTGTGGGGGTGTCCTTCTCTTGGCCTACGTTCTCTTGGCCAAGCAAGAGAAGGTAGGACGCTCGCCATGGATGGCGAGTGGAACAAGACAGGATGTCTCCACACGGAATGCGGAAGAACTCAGACCAAGCAAAGTCACTGGACCCCGGCGTTCGCCGGGGTGACGAATAGGCACAGCTGCGCGCGATGCGCGTGGACCAACTTCATGAAACAAAAAACCCGCCAAGGCGGGCTTTTTGCTTGTCAATTTGAACAGCAGCGGAGGCGCTGGATTACGCGCCGCTCCTGCGGCTTGCCCTTCGGGCCATTCGCTCCACGAATGTTCGCTTCGGCATCCTGCCTGCGCAGTCCGGCCTTCGCCGGGATGACGAATCGGCAAAGCCGCGCGCTTTCGCGCGCGGGCCGATACGTCACTTGATCTTTGCTTCCTTGTACGCCACGTGCTTGCGCACGACGGGATCATATTTCTTGATCTCCATCTTCTCGGGCGTGTTCTTCTTGTTCTTGTCGGTGGTGTAGAAATGGCCGGTGCCGGCGGAGGACACGAGGCGGATCTTGTCGCGCTTGGATGCCATGATTCAATACTCCTCAGATCTTCTCGCCGCGCGCACGCAGCTCGGCAATGACAACTTCAATACCTTTCTTGTCGATCGTGCGCAAACCATGGTTCGAGACCTTGAGTTTGATCCAGCGATTTTCGCCGGCGACCCAGAAACGGCGTTCGTGGAGATTCGGCAGCCAGCGGCGGCGCGTTCTGTTGTTGGCGTGTGAAACACTATTACCGGACTGGAAACTTTTTCCGGTGACTTGGCATACCTTGGACATGCGAACCTCGTCATTGTCGGTTACCGCCCTTGGCCAGGACGGATGCGGCCCAGCGGCGTCATTGCGCCACACGATGCTGGGGTGCTTCGGCCATGCGACGGAGGGGTCGTGTACCGGGTTCCGTCCATCCGGTAAAACCGGCAGAACGGGCCAAAGCTAGCCGCGCTTTATAGCCTATTCCGGCTCAGGTCGCAAGCACAGGGCGTCAAATTTCCTCGGTCACGGTACGCTTTGATCGACGTATCAACCAGGCCACGCCGCGCAGATCGGCGATGCCGACGAGGGCGCGATTGAAGTTGTTGTACTTGGAAACGCCGGTGCCGCGAACGCGATGGTTGACCGGTACGCTCTTGACCTGCCAGCCAGCACGCTGCATCAAAGCCGGCAGATAACGGTGCATGTGGTTGAAATAGGGCAGGTCGAGAAAGGCCTCGCGCTCGAACAGCTTGATGCCGCAGCCGGTATCCGGGGTTTCGTCGCGCAGCAGGCGACTGCGGATGGCGTTGGCCAGCTTCGAGGCGATCCGTTTGCTGCCGGTGTCCTTGCGCTCGACCCGCCAGCCGGCAAACAGTTTGATTTCCGCTGGAGATTTTTCGCGCATCGCGAGCAGTTTCGGGATATCGGCCGGATCGTTCTGGCCATCGCCGTCGAGGGTCGCAATCCACGCGCCCCGAGCGGCCTTGATGCCATTGCGCACGGCGGTACTCTGGCCGCTCTGCGAAACGTGGCGAATCACGCGCAGCTCGGGATTGTCGATCCTGGCGGCACGGAGCACGGCGAGGGTGTCGTCCTTGCTCGCATCATCGACATAGACAATCTCGAAATCAGAATTGCCGCGCAATGCGGCGGTGATTTCGTTGATCAACGGCAGGATATTGTCGCGCTCATTGAATACCGGCACGACGACGGAAAGCTGGGTCATGGCCCGGATCCCATGATGAGTAGGTTGACAGTCAATTCGACTGCAGATCAAGCCTGCAATTATCGCCGATCTCTTCGTGCAGCCCAAATCGAGGGCTATGCGGAAAACCACCGGAAAAGCACTCTGTCGAGCTTGCGGGGTGTTTTAGGGGCGCCTTCAGGGGTGAGCTTCCTGGGCAGACTTGCCAAAAAGCTCGCCCCCGCAGGGGCTCCTGCTGAATCAATTCTGCCTCAGCGGATGCGGCCGAGGATTCCGTCGAGTTCGTCGAGACTGTGATAGCTGATGACGACCTTGCCGCGGCCGCCGCGACCATGGTTGATTGCGACGCGTGCGCCAAGTTTTTCGCCTAGTTCGTTTTCGAGCGATTCGATATCCGCATCGCGCTTCGGCCTGGCGGCTTTGCCCTTGGGCAGTTGCGAAGCATTGCGCGCTACTTCCTCAAGCTCGCGAACGGACCAGTCGTTGTCAACGGCCTTGCGTGCCAGGGCGATTGCGCGAGGTGCAGGCAGCGTTAGCAGGGCGCGTGCATGGCCCATTTCGAGCTTGCCGTCATCAAGCAGGTCACGAATCTCGTCAGGCAGATCGAGCAGGCGCAGCAGGTTCGACACCGAGGCGCGTGAACGGCCAACGGCATCGGCGGCTTGCTGGTGAGTCAGTTTGAACTCGGCGATCAGGCGTGCCAGGGACTGTGCTTCTTCAAGCGGAGAGAGGTCTTCGCGCTGGATGTTCTCGATCAGGGCAATCGCGATCGCGGCACGGTCATCGATTTGGCGAACCAGGGCGGGAATTTCGGAAAGTCCGGCCAGCTGAGCCGCACGCCAACGACGTTCGCCGGCAATCAGCTCGAAGCGCCCCTTGCCGGCACTGCGCACAATGACCGGTTCAATCACGCCCTGCGACTTGATCGACTCGGCCAGCTCCTGCAGCAGATCTTCATCGAAACGACGTCGCGGCTGGTACTTCCCCGCCGTGATCGAAGTGACGGTCAGCGATCGCAACTCACCCTCGGCATTCAATCCTTCGCTTGTCGATTCGGTGGCGTCATCGCCGCCGAGAAGGGCATCAAGCCCGCGTCCGAGCCCAAGCCCACGTTTCTTTGCTGCCATGTTGTGAATTCCTAGCCCGGACTATTCGTGAATACGCGCGATGATCGCGAAGGATATTGGATTCACACGTCTTTCCGCGATCGAGGTGATAGTGGGCGCTATCGGCGAATGATCGAAATGCCGTGTGGATTCAATGGACAAGCGAGGGCGTCTGAGATTCATGAATGACCCGGTTTAGCTTGCTGATGCTGCAGGGGTTGATGCGCGTTCGCGGCGCAGCATTTCGCCGGCGAGGCCAAGATAGGCAATTGCGCCGCGTGATTCGCGATCATAGAGATTGATCGGTTTGCCGTGACTTGGTGCCTCGGCGAGGCGGATGTTGCGCGGGATAATCGAGCGCAGCAGTTTCTCGCCGAAATGCTTGTGCAATTGCGCCGAGACGTCGTTGCTGAGGTTATTTCGCACGTCATACATCGTGCGCAGCAGGCCTTCAATCTCTAGTCCCGGATTAAGCCGCTTGCGCACCGCCTTGATCGTGTCGACCAGGCTCGATAGTCCTTCGAGTGCGAAATACTCGCATTGCATCGGGATCAGTACGCCATGCGCGGCGGTCAATGCATTCAATGTAAGCAGATGCAGGGATGGTGGGCAGTCAATCAGGATCGTGTGATAACGATCGCCGAGTTTGTCGAGCTGCTCCTTTAGCCGATGCTCGCGCGCCAGTGCATCCATCAGTTTGATCTCGGCCGCGGTCAGATCGCCGCTGCCGGGCAACAGGTCGAACGCGCCTTCGGTCTTGACGATGGCATCTTCGATGGCGGCTTCCTCAAGCAGCACATCGCAACCATTCGGCCGTGCCTCGCGCTTGTCGACACCTGAAGCCATCGTCGCGTTGCCTTGCGGATCGAGGTCGACCAGCAGCACGCGTCGGCGCGTCTCGGCCAGTGCGGCGGCAAGGTTCACGGCGGTTGTCGTCTTGCCGACTCCACCTTTCTGATTTGCGACGGCGATGATGCGTGTCATGAAATCTTCCGGGCAGGCGATTCATCCGCGCTGCGTTTGATGATGACCAGATGGCGCTCGGCGTCGAGGCCGGGCACATCAAGTCGATGCACTGCCTCGATCGAGAAGCCGACCGGCAGATTGTCGAGCTCATCCTGCGGGAATCGCCCCTTGAGCGCCAGCCAGCGACCGTCGGTACTGAGCAGATGGCCTCCCAATGCCAGCATCTCGGCCAGTGTCGCGAAAGCACGCGCGGTGATGCAATCGAATTCGCCCTCGACAGACTCGACCCGGCGTTCCTCGACCGTGGTCCTCCCAAGCCGCAGGTGGCGCACCGCTTCGCGCAGGAACCGCGCCTTCTTGCCGTTCGAGTCGACCAGGCAGACCTCGAGTTCCGGTTTCGCCAATGCCAGAGGAATACCGGGAATACCCGCGCCGGTACCAAGATCGGCCAACGTTTTTCCAGTCACATGCGGTAGAACCGCCATTGAGTCGAGCAGATGACGGGTGACTATTTCACCGGCTTCGCGCACGGCAGTCAGGTTGTAGGCGGCATTCCAGCGCTGCAACAGATCGACGTAGTCAAGCAGTTTCTCGACCGTCGCGTCATCCAGCTCAAGCTTCAGCGACGACAGCCCTGCGTGCAGCCGCTGTCTCAGCGGTTCGCGATTGGACATGCGTCGCTCGGAATCGAAAGGGGCGTCAGTATCGCGGTGAAGGCGGGCAAAATCCAGCTGAAGGGCGTTTTCAGGCGGCGCTGCGCAGATCGACCCGGGTGATTAGCAGGCCGCGCTCGCGGACTTCGCAATTCAGCCCCTGCTTGAGCCAGAGTCGACGTTCAGCCAAGTCGACCGGCACCGCGTCACTGCCGAGCAGATGGCTGGCACGTTCGCGTAGCAGGCCGTCAATCGAATCGATCACATGGTCCGCACGTTGCGGGTCCAGGACCTGGAAATAGATCGATGCCTGGCAATCCTCACCCGAACAGAGTGGCGCACTGATTTCAATGCGGCTGCCGGTCAGGCTCATCCTGTGCGAAACGCGTTCGATCAAAGGAAGGACCAAATGCGTACCTGCGCCGACGAATCGGGTCTGTCCACCCAATCTGCGCAGCGAGTAAACCTGACCCTCTGGAATGCGGCGCACGCAAACAGCGACCAGAGCGGTCAGCGAGAGCAGGGTCATCAACAGCAGTGGAAGGGTCATTTTTCAATACCGTCAAGAGGTTATCCAGTGAACCTCATGTATAGCCTAACAAACTACGGAGGAAACTGGAATAACGAATGCTTAACATCATATCGTGCGTCGCAGCAATGAAAGATGAACCGCGTTGCAGTTTTGCTTCACTGCAGGTCGAAATCGCGGCACATCGACCCAGTCAAAAATGACGGCCATGGGCATTTTTTTGCCATGAGCGGATTTGCCGGGCTCCGCGAACAAGACCCTCACGAACCGTCTCAACAAGAAAACCCCGCTTCGGCGAGGTTTTCTTGCTCTCGGGGATTACCGGTGTGAAGCATTGCGCTACTTCAGGTGCGTCTCGAATAGCTTGAGGATGCGGCGGTATTCGTCGTACCAGGCGTCGGAATGAACGAAGCCGTGGCGTTCCAGCGGATAACCGGCCAACTCGAAATCCTGTTTGCGCAACTCGATCAGGCGTTGGTAAAGGCGGACTGAATCCTGGAACAGCACGTTGTCGTCAATCATGCCGTGGGCGATCAGCAGGCCTCCCTTGAGGCCGTCGGCGAACTCGATCGGTGACGATCGCCGGTAGGCGAGCGGGTCGATCTGTGGCGTGTTGAGGATGTTCGAGGTGTATTCGTGATTGTACGAGGTCCAGTCGGTGACCGGTCGCAGCGCGGCGCCGGCGGCGAACACTTCGGGAGCGCGGAACATCGCCATCAGTGACATGAAGCCGCCATACGAACCGCCATACAAGCCGACGCGTTTGCTATCGACCGAGTGCTTTTCAACCAGCCAGTTGACGCCATCGATCAGATCTTCCAGTTCGGGATGACCCATTTGCCGATAAATCGCCGTACGCCAGTCGCGGCCGTAGCCCGCCGAAGCGCGGTAATCCATGTCGAGCACGACATAGCCTTTCGAGGTCAGCAGATTGTGGAACATCTGCTCGCGGAAGTAGTTCGGGTAGCTCAGTTCGGTGTTCTGCAGATAGCCCGCGCCGTGGACGAAAAGCACAGCGGGATACTTCTTCGACGGATCGAAATCGGCCGGCTTGTAGAACTTGGCGTAGATCGGCTCATTCACATGCGAGGAGGGGACGCGAACGATTTCGAGCTGCGGCCAGCTGATCGCCTTGTACTCGACGCTGCGCGTGTCGGTCAATTGCCTGGATTCGCCACCATTCGCCGAGACCACGCCGAGTTGGGCGGGTACGTAGGATGTTGACTGCTGCAGTGCCACGCGACTGCCATCGGGCGAGACTACAAAGCCGTCCATGCCCTTGACCGAACTGATCCGCTGCAACTCGCCGCCGGTCGTCGCCACCCGATAGACATCGTAAGAGTAAGGCGCTTCCACATTCGCGCGCACATGGAACCAGCGGCCATCGGCAGACAGTTGCGGATTGGAAATTTCGAATTTTCCCGAGGTCAGCGCTTTCGCCTTGCTGCCGGGCTGCTTTGTATAAAGATGCGAATAGCCGGATTCTTCGGACAGATACCACAGGTTGCGGCCGTCCTCGCTCCAGCCAAAGTCATTGAAGGACCAGTTGATCCAGGCCGGATCGTTGAGGCGATGCTGATTGATCAGGCGATTCCTGCTGAAATCGACCGTCGCGATCCAGCGATCCTTGTTGTCGATCGCGCGCAACTGCAAGGCGACCTGACTGCCGTCACGATTCCAGATCACCTCGGGCACGGTGACCCCGCGCTCTTTGCCGGTATCGGCCTTTTTGTCGTCTTTCGTCGCTTCGTCCTTGAGCAGGCCGGCCTTTCGGTTTTCCACCTGGATTTTCGCCAACGGATCGTCGGCAGTGCCGGGCAGATCGGCCATCGACAGCTTTTCCTGCGTATGCGCCTTGAGGTCGAGCAGCCACACACTCATCGGTGCCGATGGATTGCGGCCGACGCGCACGCGCTCGTCTTCCTGCTCCTCGTAGCCGGATTCGGTCACGTAGAGGTGCAGCTTGGCGATCTTGCCTTCGTCGAATCCCTTGTCGCGGGTGACGATGAGCAGATGGCTGCCATCCGGCGACAGCGCAGTGCCCTCGATCTTGATGTCGCTACCGAGATAGAACGGCAGTGGTGAACGGCTCGGGTCGCCCTTGCTGAAGGCCTCCTTGTCCGTCTTGCTGGCCTCGCGATCAGCCTTGATGTCGCGCAACGTCGAGAACAGGCGCAACTGCAGTTCGCCTAGGTCGTCGGGCTTCTTGTCCTCCGGATCCTTCTCGGTCAGGACCACGGCAGCCGGCGTCGTGAAGCCGTGGCCGAGGTCGTGCACGTACCAGTCGTTGCCGACGCGAAACTGCACGGCGCGATCGTCGGCAGCAAACTGCAGTGCGGCTTCCACTTCCGGGGAGCGCGTAATCTGGCGCAAATCTCCAGTGGCAACAGTGCGCACGAAAACATCGCCATTGCGGATAAACGCGGCCTGTCGGCGATCCGAGCTGAAAACAGTGTGCGCGCCGTCAGCATTCGCCATCATCGCCGGGTCGATGATCGTGTCATTGCCACTGGTCGGGTCGATGCGGTGCAGGTCGCGCACGCTCGAACCCTTGCGTTTGAGCGAGTAGTAGATCGATTTGCCATCGACACTCCAGTACGGGTCTTCGACGGCCGGGCCGATCCAGTCCGGATTGGCCATGGCTTGATCGAGGGTGATCGCTTGTGCTGGCCCGGCGAACAGCGGCATCAAGCTGCACAAGGCGGTAACGGCGAGGCGGGTCATCAATGCAGTCTCCGGCGGAATCCAATCGCCAAGGATAGCCGCTCGGCGCTTCGGTGCCATGCGCCGAAAGTCGTGCCCGAACACTTCATGAGATTGCTGGAAATCGCGGCGTCTGGCTTGGTGGTGCAGGAATTCATCCAGAAAGCGCCAGTGGAATGGCAGTTCGCAACGATTGCCGGAGGCACGGAGCTCGCATGGGTCGAGTGGTCAGCGCCGGGTTGCCGGTTCGAGGCCGTCCCCATCCTGCGCTTGCCACCCAGCCAGGACGCGAGCATCCGCGCCCACAGGAAATATTTCGGGCTTGGCACGCGCGGAAGAATCGTGCAGCCTGCCGCTCACGATTCAAAAAGGAATGCCGATGCTGCTCGAATGCGTACAGACTGAAACCGCCGCCAATCCCCGATTTTCGGTGATTTGGCTGCACGGCCTCGGTGCCGATGGCAATGATTTCGGCCCGATCGTGCCGGAGCTCGTGGCGAGGGAATGGCCCTCGATCCGCTTCCTGTTTCCGCATGCGCCCAAGCGGCCGATCACGATCAACGGCGGTATGTCGATGCGCGCCTGGTATGACATCACCGGGATGGAGATCGCGCAAAAGCAGGATGAGGCAGGAATCCGTGCGTCAATTGTCCACATCGAGGCGCTTATCGCGCGGGAGAACGCGCGCGGAATTCCCACATCACGCATTTTCCTGGCCGGATTTTCGCAAGGAGCGGCGATGGTGCTTTCCGGTGGACTGCGCCACGCCGAACCGCTGGCTGGAATCATCGCCTTGTCCGGTTATCTCCCGCTCGACAAGCAGCTTGCCGCGGAGCGCGCAGCGGCCAATGCCAAGGTACCCATCTTCATCGCGCACGGCAGCATGGATCCTGTCGTGCCGCAGCCGCTCGGTCTGCTCAGTCGGGATTTCCTGCGCAATCTCGGCTACAACGTCGAGTGGCACAGCTACCCGATGGCGCACCAGGTCTGTGCCGAGGAGATCGCCGACCTGCGCGCCTGGCTTGGTCAACGGATCGAGGCGCTTGCCGAGGTTTGATGTTTCGTTGCGTAGATTGATGCACCATGCGGACGTGCATCGTGCAGTACCGGAGCCGGCATGAACGAATCTGAGAAGCATCGTTGGTTGCCGCAGTTCTGCAGTCTGCCGACGTTGTTCGCGCTGATGGTAGTCGCCGAGATCGTTGCGTTGGTGATCGCCATGGCGCCAGATCGCGCGGCAGGTTCCTGGTTGAGTGAGCTCGGCATCGCCAGCGTTTTCGTGCAGTGGTTGGCCCTGCTCAATGCGGTCGTGCTTTGCTCGTCGCGCGAGGTTCTGGAGCGCCTGCCGGCACGATTGGGTTTCTTCTCGGCCTGGACGCTCGCCGTGGTAACCACGGCTCTCGGTAGCGCAGTCGTCTACTCGATGGATCATGCGCTCGGTTTCGGACTCACCGGACCGCCAGGAGTGATCTGGCGTTTTTCGCTCGGCAACGCCGCCATCTGTGCACTGATCGCCGCCGCCCTGCTGCGTTACCTGTATGTCCGCGAGCTCTGGCAGGATCGCGTCCGCGCGGCAGCCAAGGCGCAAGTGGACGCCTTGCAAGCTCGGATCCGGCCGCATTTCCTTTTCAACAGCATGAACACGATTGCGAGCCTGATCCGCAAGCGGCCGGCGGATGCCGAGCGCGCCGTCGAGGATCTTTCCGATCTGTTTCGCGCCGCGCTTGGTACCCGTGAAATGCTAGGCACGCTCGGCGAAGAACTTGACCTGATCGGCCATTACCTGCGCATCGAAAGTCTTCGCCTCGGCGATCGCCTGAAGCTGGATATGGACATGGGCGCGCTGCCGCGCGACATGCCGATGCCGCCGCTGCTACTGCAGCCTCTGGTCGAGAACGCCGTCTATCACGGCATCCAGCGCATGCCGGACGGTGGAACCCTGAGCATGCACGGGACCCATCATCAAGGCATGATTGAAATCGTCGTGCGCAATCCGGTGCCCGCTGATGTGGCACATCCGCGCAACGCCCACGCGGTTGCCAACGTGCGTGCGCGCATCGAGTACCATTTCGGTGACAAGGCTGCGCTGATCGTGCAGCCGACACGCGGAGAGTTCACGGTGACAGTCAGGCTTCCGGAGGCGACCCGGCGATGAGGACAGTTGTTGCCGACGACGAGCCGCTGGCGCGCGAGCGCCTGATCGGCCTGCTTGAGGAAATCGGCTCGGTCGAGGTGATCGCGGAAGTGCGGGACGGCCGCGAAGCCATCGAAGCCGTGGAGACGCATCGCCCCGATCTGTTGTTGCTCGATATCCGCATGCCGCGCATGGATGGGCTTGAGGCGGCGCGACATCTGGGATCGTTCGAGCATGCGCCGGCGATTATTTTTTGCACCGCCTACGACGAGCACGCGCTGGCGGCCTTTGACGCCAATGCGGTTGACTACCTGGTCAAGCCGATCCGCATCGACCGCTTGCGCACGGCGCTTGAGCGCGCCGGGCGCTTCAATCATGAAGTCCTGCGAGAGCTCGAAAAGAGTGTTTCGACATCGCGTGAGCGCAGCCATTTGTGCGCGCGGGTGCGCGGAAACCTGGTCCTGGTGCCCATTGTCGATATCGACTATCTGCTTGCCGAGGACAAGTACGTAATCGTCCACCACGCTGGCAGTGAAGTCCTGATCGAGGAATCGCTGAAGGCGCTCGAAGTCGAGTTCGAAGGTCGTTTCGTGCGCATCCATCGCAATTGCCTCATTGCCCTCGACAAACTGGCCGGGCTGACGCGCACCGCCGATGGGCGGGTATTGGCCAAGCTTGAAGGCGTGGACACCGAGCTTGAAGTCAGTCGACGCAACCTGCCTGCGCTGCGCAAACTGGTGCGAACGCTGTGAATCGTCTTCGCATTGCAACCCGACAAAGTGCGCTTGCCCTATGGCAGGCCGAGCATGTCGCCACGCGCTTGCGCGCTGCTCACCCGCAGCTGGATATCGAGCTCGTTCCGATGACCACACGCGGAGATCAGATCCTCGATCGACCGCTGGCCCAGATCGGCGGCAAGGGTTTGTTCCTCAAGGAGCTCGAAATCGCCATGCTTGAGGATCGCGCGGATATCGCCGTGCATTCGCTCAAGGATGTGCCGATGGAGCTCGAACGCGGCTTCTCGATCGGCGCTGTACTCGAACGTGCCGATGCGGCCGATGCCTTCATCAGCAATGACCATGTTCGACTCGATCAACTGCCGAAGGGCGCGAAGGTCGGCACGTCCTCGTTGCGTCGTCAGGCGCAACTGCGCGCGCTGCGGCCTGATCTCGATTTGCGCGATTTGCGCGGAAACGTCAATACACGCCTGGCCAAACTCGATGCCGGCAATTACGACGCCATCATCCTGGCCTGCGCGGGCATCGAGCGACTCGGCCTCGGCGAACGCATTCGCTCACGACTGATCGCCCCGGATTGGTTGCCGGCCGTCGCCCAGGGAGCAATCGCGATCGAACAACGCATCGGCGATGAACGCGTGGCCGAACTGGTCGCTGTTCTCGATGACGCGATCAGTCGTCGTTGTGTCGAGTGCGAGCGTGCGATGAATCGTCGACTGCACGGCAGCTGCAATGTACCGATTGCAGGCTATTGCGTGGACACCGAAACCGGCATGGCCCTGTATGGCTTGGTCGGTGATGCCGCCTCGGGGCAACTGATTCGCGCGCAAGTGGAGATCTCCGGGCGCGATCAAGGTGTCGCTCTCGGCGAGCAGGTCGCCGGATTGTTGCTTGAGCGAGGAGCACGCGAGATTCTCGACAAACTGCGCGATCACTGAATCCGACACTCGTTGCGAGAAACGAAAACGGACCCAGGCGGGTCCGTTTCGGCGTGCGGTGAATTGCCAGGATCGGCTCAGAACTTGAAGACGAGATTCGTCGTGATGAGCTGGTCGGTATTTTCCTTGGTCGGATTAATCTCGGAGTTGTGGCGGACCTGGTAACCAAGCTTGAGCGCGAGCTTGTCGCTCATGCTGACGGCAAGACCGGCATCGTTCTGCAGGAAGGTGTTATTCGAACCCGATTCGACCAGCGTAGTGTTCTCGAACGAGGTTGAGTCGTTGAACTTGTGCTTGTAGCTGATCAGGCCTCGGCCAACGATGGAGCCCCTGGCATCCGGATCGATGATCGTCGCCACCGGCGGCTCGCCGCTAGTCAATATGTAGGCGCGCTTGTCGAGGCGGCGGTAACCGGGGCCGACCTCGGCAGAGAATTCTGTTTGCGCATTCTTGATGAAGGTGTAGCCATAGCCGAGTGAAACAATCCACTGAAAAGTGTACGGCGAGAAGTCGTCGTTTTCATAGCGTGCGGCGCTAACCAGGTAGCTGCGCTCATCGAACTTGTACCCCGACGATGCGCCGAGGTCGTAACGGTTGGCGGTCAGGTCATATTCGCCGTTGGCCTCGCCTTTGCTGCGCAACGCGTTGAGAAAAAAGTTGTGTTTCCAGGTCGCATCTTCCTTCTTGAACGCCAGCTTGGCGTTCAGATTCTGGGATTTGGTGTTGCCGGTGGTCAGGGCAAGGCCAAGTTCACCGCTGCCTGACCAATCGGTGTCATCGGTCTGGGCGGAGGCGAACACCGGAACAGCAAGCAAAACGGCGCCCGCTAGGATTGCTATTTTCATGGGGAATACCTTTGGGGAGAGCAATTGAAAGAGGTGCGCAATCGGATGGGTCGCAAACGCGCAAGGTTGCGATCCTATCGTCCGGATTTGAATGCGAAGTGAATGGCGGATGTTGAACGCCCCGTTGAAATAGAACTTTACGTGTCCCGTCAGGTCGCGTTGAGTTCTGAAAACGATCCTGAAAAGAGGCGCTGGACCCCTGCCTGCGCAGGGGTGACGGTGTTTGGGTGATGAGGACTTTGTTCAATAAATCGCCGCATGGGCCCATTCGTTGTCCCTTCCTGCTATCGCCGCCAAGCTATCGCGCGTCGCCCCTGCGCTTCGACAAGCTCAGGGCAGGCTCGGCTTCGCTGCAGCGGCGACCCAGCGGCTTTGGCTAATTGAGCACTCTTCTGATGGGCGATTTCCTGCGAACCCAAGGTTGATTCGGGCTAACGGTAGTAGAGCATCACCGCATGTTTGGCCTCGGCGAAAAACAGCCAGCGTTCGACGAAAATCCCGAGCATGCCGCTGACCAGTGAAATCCATGCAGCGGTGATGCCAAGGTTCGGGACGATCAGACTCAGCAGAGCCATTAGTGTTGGAATCGCAAAACCAGAGATCAAGCAGATCATTCGCAGCTTCCTGGAATGCTTGCGCGCAAGCCGGAATCCCATTTCGTGGGTCAGGTAATTTTCTTCCGTGTGCGGCTGCTCGAAAGAACGGACCTCGCCGAGTGAACCGAGCCCGGTGGCGTCACCGGCGTTCAACGCTGTGCCCTGATCAACAAAGCGCCAATAGGTGATCTTCAGCAGGCTGGCAGCAACGGCGAAGACCACGATACCAAAGAGCAGGTAGCGCAAGTCGAGGATCTGCCCCTGAGGAAAGGTCGTCAGAGTCCAGGCAACCAGTCCGCCACTGTATATGCCGATCATCAGATAGCTGGCGACGACGTACCGGTTGTGCCATGCGCGTATCGGTTTTAGACAGGCATAGATATTTGCCGTGCAATAGATGGTTGCCAGTGATCCCGCCAGCAACAGGAGGCTTGCGAGGATCGGTATCGGACCCGACATCCAGAGCAAGGACTCGAACTCTCCCGAGTTCCCTGTTTCATGCAGCATCCAACGGTCATGGACTATTGCGAGTGCAATTGCCAGGACCGGGAGATAGGTCAGAACCGCAGCAACTCCTTCGCGCGATAGCCATGAACTACGCCATTGCGAAAAGGCGCGCCAGGCACGTTTTGGCTTTCCAAGATGGCCGAGCGAAGAAACCAGACCACTGCTGACCAGTACGAAGCCGGCGCCAAGTCCAAAAACCATCAGGCGAGGCCACATGCTCGGGGTGATACCGTTGGCTGGTGCGTATTCAGGCCAGACCAGCAGGCTTGCAAGGGCAATCAAGAACCAGACGCCATAGCCCGCACCCGAGGCGACGGTGAAAAAGATAATCGAGAAGGTCGGTCGCATCGTCGAATCCGATCAGCGCGACAGCACGCGATCGACCCAGCGCAGCAGCGGGGACATCTGCGTTGTGTCGATCGGTTCGGTTGTCGGTTTCGTCTGAGGTGATGCGCTGGCTGCGTCGCGCCGTGGACGCGGCGGCAGGTAGCGATTGACCGGCTTGTAGCCGAATTCCGGCATCAGGGCGTACCCGCCGCGATCTGCGGCGAGTTTCGAAACGTCGGAGTCCGCGTCGCCGAGATCGCCGAAGTGGCGCGCGCGGGTCGGACAGGCCATCACGCAGGCCGGTTGACGATCGATCTCTTCGAGCGTCTCGTTGTATATGCGATCGACACACAAGGTGCATTTCTGCATGACGCCGTGCTTCGCGCTGAACTCGCGTGCACCATACGGACAAGCCCAGGCGCACAACTGGCAACCGATGCACTTGTCTTCATCAACCAGAACAATGCCATCCTCGGCACGCTTGTAGCTCGCCCCGGTCGGACACACCGTCACACACGCCGGCGTCTCGCAATGCAGGCACGAGCGCGGGAAGTGGATGCTTTGGGTGGAGCCGGGAATGGTGAATGGAGAATGGGGAATGGGTTGAGCCGATGGCTCGGGAATGGGGAATGGGGAACGGGGAATGGATGAAGAGCACGAAGCATCACGCTTCGCTCCTGCTTTAACCATTCCCGATTCCCCATTCCCGATTCCCCGCACCTCATACGAATGCACCCGATTGAACCAGACCCCCATCGGCTCGGCGCCGTACGGATCCTCATCCGGCAGTGGACCGAACGATCCGCCGTCGTTCCATTCCTTGCAGGCGACTGCGCATGCGTGGCAGCCGACACAGGTGTCGAGGTCGATGACCAGGCCGAGCTTGCGCGCAGCGGGTGGGGGCAAGCTGGTCATGGTTGCAACGGCCAGAACAGGGGAATCAGATACATCGATATTGCGCAGAAGATCGCGATCAGCGGGATGCCGACTTTCATGAAGTCCATGAACCGATAACCGCCCGCATAGTAGACCATCGTGTTGGTCGGATAGCCGACCGGCGTGGCGAATGAAGTTGCAGCGGCAAATGCCACCGCAATGATGAACGGACGAGGATCGGCGTCGACGCTGTGCGCGACCGATATCGCAATGCCGACCATCAGCACGACCGATGGATTGTGGCCCATCAATTCGGTCAGTAGAGCGGTCAGCAGATAGACCATCAACAAGGCGGCGAGCGGCCCGTGTTCACCGACAATTCCCATGGAGGCGTCGACCAGTGTCTGCGAGAGACCGCTGTTTTCGATCGCGGTGCCGAGCGGCAGAATGGCGGCGAGCAGGACGATGATCTTCCAGTCGATGCCTTCGTAAAGATCCTTGCGTCCGTAGCAACCGGCAATCGCCATGGCGATGGCGCCGGCAATCGCGGCAACCGGTATCGGCAGCCAGTGCATGCCAGAAATGACGACCACGGAAACCATGATCAGTACGGCGGCAATCGCACGTTTTGAAGTACGTCGCGTATCCTCGCGTTCGCTGAGCACGACGAAGCGCTCGTCGCTACGCAGTGCGGTCGCGGCTTCGTCGTTGACCAGCAGCAACAGGACATCGCCTGCGGTCAGGCGTACATCCTTGAGCTTGTCGCGTAGGATGCGCCCGCGCTGATGGATGGCGAGCGCGATGGCATCGTGGTTGCGTCGGAAATCGAGCTCTTCGAGCGAACTGCCCTCGATCGCAGTCGCGGGCTTCACCATCACCTCGACCAAGGTTCTGGCCGTGCTCTTGTCGTGTCCGTAGCGGTTTTCCGGATCGATTTCGAGATCGGCGCGTTTTCGGAAATCCTCGATCTTGTCCCAGTCACCGCGCACCAGCAGCACGTCGCCGACTTCGAGTACCTGCGATCGAGGCGACCACAGGTGACGATCGCCACGCAGCAGTTCAAGCGGGTAGATGCTGTATTTGTCGCCGAGATTGGCATCGGCGATGGTTTGTCCGACGAGGGGCGATTCCGGGGTGATCTTGAGTTCGGTGACGTACTTGCCGATATCGGTTTCGGCGGCGGCGACCACCGAGATTTCCTTTGGCAGCAGCCAACGCCCGACCAGCATCAGGTAGGTGATGCCGACCACGGCCAGCAGTGCGCCGAGGCGAGTGAATTCGAACACGCCGAATCCCTGGATTCCGTGTTGCTGGGCGAGGCTGTCAGCGAGCAGGTTCGACGAAGTGCCGATCAAGGTACAGACACCGCCCATCTGTGCGGCATAGGCCATCGGCAGCAGCACACGTGCGGGCGAAGTCCCGGTATTCGCGCAGACACGCAGCGCCAGCGGCAGAAATGTCGCTACCAGGGCGATGTTCTTGACGAAGGCACCCATCGGCGCAATCGCCAGCATCAACGCCAGCGTCAGCAGCCAGGGTTTGCGGATTCGCGAGAGCATCCGACCCAGCGGTTCCAGCGCGCCCGAGCGCTCGATACCGAGACTCAGGGCAAACATCGCCGCGACCGTAATCGTTGCCTCGTTGCTGAAGCCGGCGAGCGCCTCGGCCGGGGAGACCAGTTGCAGGACAACCAGCAACACCAAGACGATCAACGCAACCAGATCGATGCGCACCTTCTCGCTGGCGAACAGCGTGACCGCACCGATCACGATGATAAGGGTCATCCATTGCGGCGCCGTCATTGCACGCTCCTCTTGTCATGCATTTCGATTCGGTGGCCCGATTTCTGCGGAGATGGATCGCACTCGATGCGCACGCGCAAGTCGAACCAGGCCGCTTGGCCGGTGACCGGATCGGCGTTCGCATAACTCTGTGAATTTCGTTCCGATGGCAACAGTTCATTGATCAGATGATTGAGCAGGAAGCCGTCACGATTCTCGGGCGCATCGGCATCGAGTTTCCAGGCGCCCTTGTGTTTGCCGATCGCATTCCATGTCCACACTGTTCCGGGTGCGGTTGCCGCGTGGAATCTAGCCTGCACGCGGATGCGGCCGAGCGGAGAAACCAGCCAGATCCAGTCGTCATCGGCGACGCCGTTCGCTGCGCCCGTCTGCGGATTCAGATAGAGATAGTTGCGCGCGGTGATCTGGCGCAGCCAGGTATTCTGCGACCCCCAGCTGTGGTACATGAACATCGGGCGTTGGGTAATCGCCGACAGGGGATATGCGCGCTCTGAAGACTTCGCGCCTCTGCTTTGCCCTTCGCGGTGGGGTCCGCGTGAAGTCAACAAGCTATCCGAAGCCAAGTCTTCATACCAGAACGGAATCGGATCGAAATAACGTTCGACGCGTGCACGCTCATTCGCCGGCGGTTGCTGCGTGCCATGACCCTGCGCAGCGAGGCGAAAGCGTTGCAGGGTTTCGCAATAGAGTTGCATGACGATGGCATCGGTCGAACCAACAAAACCCAGCGACTTGGCCCAGGACAGATAGTCGCGATTGGCCATTTTGTAGTAGCGCCCGGCAGCCGGAATCTTTGCTTCCCAGACGCAGCCATTCTCGACATAGCGTTTGATCTGATCCGGATTCGGTTCACCGAAGCCGGATTTTGTGCCGTCCGCGCCACGCCAGCCGGCAAGCAAGCCGACGCCCGGCGCGCGCTCGTGTTCGACCATGTACTGGGCGAATCCGCCCGGATACTTCGCACTGCCATCGGCACTGAGCAGGCCCGGCAATCCGATCCGCGTACCGAGATCGATCAGTACATCCTGGAAAGGCCGCACGTCACGATTGGGCTCGATCACAGGTTGGCGAATCGCATCGGCCGCGCAATCGGCATCCGAGATCGGCCGGTCGAGCATGCTGATGCAGTCGTGGCGTTCCAGGTACGTCGTATCGGGCAAGACGAGATCGGCGAATGCAACCGTCTCGGACAGATAGGCATCCGAATAGATGATGTGCGGGATGCGGTACTCGCCGCTGGCCTCGTCGCGATCGCAGAGCATGCGCCGTGTCTCGCCGGTGTTCATCGACGAGTTCCAGCCCATGTTGGCCATGAACATGAATAACGTGTCGATGCGGTACGGGTCGCCGGCCCAGGCATTGCGGATCACCGAATGCATGAGTCCGTGCGCAGCCAGCGGGTGTTGCCATGAATACGCCCGGTCAAGGCGACGCGGCTGGCCATCGGCATCGACCAGCAGATCCTCGGGCGACTGCACATAGCCGAGCGGACCGCCATCGAGGGTGCCGTCGTCCTTGCGCGATTTGCCAGGTCGGTTCGGCGGCGGAGCCGGTTTCGGATACGGCGGCTGGTAGCGGAAGCTTCCCGGCGTGTCGATGGCACCGAGCAGCATCTGCAGGACATGCAGGGTGCGGCAGGTATGGAAGCCATTCGCATGTGCCGAAATGCCGCGCATCGCGTGCATCGATACCGGTCGACCGATCATCGTTGCGTGCTCGCGTCCATGCACATCGGTCCAGGCTTGATCGAGCGTGATCGCCTGATCGAACGCGGTCTCGGCAAGTTCGCGAGCGAGACGGCGAATGGTCTCGACAGAAACCCCGCAACGCTTACTGACCGATTCCGGCGCGTAGTCATCGCCGAGAAAGCGCTCGGCGATCAACTGGAACGAAGGCACGGCCTTGCGGCCATCGGCCAGGGTGTATTCACCGACGACCAGCGGGGAACTCTCGACACTGTCCGCGCGAACCAGGATTGTCTTGGCCTCCATACCCTCTGCCGAGCGCGACGCGCAAAGCGGATGTCCGTCCGCATCACGCGCAATCAAGCCATCGTCGGCCGCGCCCGAATCGCGAATCACCAGATGATGCGCATTCGTATAGCGCACGAGGTACTCGAGATCGACGCGATCATTGCGCAAAAGTTCGTGGATGAAGGCGCCAGCAAGCAGGCCGTCGGTGCCCGGGTTGATCGGCACCCATTCATCGGCGATCGCGCCATAGCCGGTACGCACCGGATTGATCGCGACGATCTTCGCGCCGCGACCCTTGAGCTTGCCAAGACCGAGCTTGATCGGATTCGAATCGTGATCCTCAGCTACACCCCAGAGCATCAGGTATTTGGTCAGATCCCAATCGGGTTCGCCGAATTCCCAGAAGCTGCCGCCAAACGTGTACATCCCCGCCGCGGCCATGTTGACCGAGCAGAAGCCGCCATGTGCCGCATAGTTGATCGTGCCGAATTGCTGCGCCCACCAGCCGGTCAGCGCCTCCGATTGGTCGCGCCCGGTGAAGAATGCGAGCTCGTCGGGATTGCGCTTGCGGATGTCGCCGAGCCATTTCGCTGCAAGCTCAAGCGCTTCGTCCCATTCGATTTCACGAAACTCGCCGGCACCACGCTCACCGATTCTCAGCAGCGGCTTCGACAAACGCGCCGGTGAATAGTGTTGCTTGATCCCGGCCGATCCCTTGGCGCAGATCACGCCACGATTGACCGGGTGCTTCGGATTGCCGTCGATATAGCGCACACGACCATCTTTCAGATGCACGCGGATGCCGCAACGGCACGCACACATGTAGCACGTGGTCGTCTTGACCATGTCTCCAGTCGGCGTATTCAGGGCTAGCGAAGCGTGCGGCATGACTCATGCGCTACTCAGTCAGGAACCTCTGATGGTAATGGTAAATTCCGGACGAGGGGACACTGCCTGCCAATTGCCAGAATTCGAGCGCTGCAAACCCTTGTTTTGATGAGGAAATGTGAGGAGTTCGGACCTGTCAGCGGAAAAGGAATTCACGGCAATGTGACCCTCTACCGAGGGCAGTGTGATTTCTTGCGACTGGATGGAAACTTGTACTCAATGTCTGTACGCAGTGAGTTCACGCCTTCAGGCGCGACAGCCTGGTTTGCGCCAACCCGGATTGCGCCTGAAGGCCCTGCTGCATCAGCTTGCAGCCTTCTTCGCCGAGAGCGCTCTGCGCGCTGAACGAGTCTTCGCGGAATCTCGGTTCCCATCCCCGACTCTCAATTCTCGATTCCCTGCACCTGTGCCAAACTTGTCGTCCACCAGGCAACTCGGCATTTCGCGCCCATGGATCGCTACGAACGCACCCTGCTTCTGCATCGGATGCTCAAGACCGCGCGCTATCCGGTCACGCTCAAGCACGTGCAGGAGGAGCTGCAGTGTTCGAGGGCGACAATGTACCGCGATATCGCATTTCTTCGTGATGCGCTCGGTGCGCCGATCGAGAGCGATTCCGACAACGGCACAATCCACTATGCCAAGGAGGAAGGCGATCGTTTCGAGTTGCCGGGTCTGTGGCTGTCGAGTGAGGAACTCGCCGCCTTGCTCGCCCTCAACGAGCTACTCGATCGTTCCGACCCCGGCGTACTTGCCGGTGCGCTGGCGCCGTTCCGCGCGCGCATCGAAACCCTGCTTTCGGACCATTCCAGTGGTCGCACGCTGCCGGTCGAGCGTATCCGTGTCATTTCGAGCGGCGCGCGCAAGCTCGATCAGGTCGTGTTCCGCACCGTCTCAAGTGCCTTGCTCAGTCGCAAGCGCCTGACGTTCGAGTACCGCGCACGCACCACCAATGCGCCGACCACGCGCGATGTCTCGCCGCAACGTCTCGCCCACTACCGCGACAACTGGTATCTCGATGCCTGGGATCATGGTCGCGAGGCGCTGCGCAGCTTTGCCCTCGATCGCATGCGCAACGTGAAAGTCGGCAATCAGGATTCTCTCGACAGTGATCTGGCCGAACTCGATGCGCACCTCGCATCGAGCTATGGCATTTTCTCGGGTGCACCGAAAGCCACCGCCGTGATCCGCTTTTCCGAGCACGCCTCACGCTGGGTCGCCGACGAGCACTGGCACTCGCAGCAGGAGGGCCACTGGCTGCCCGATGGACGCTACGAACTGAAAGTTCCATACAGCAACTCACGCGAATTGCTGATGGATGTGCTCAAGTACGGCCCGGATGCCGAAGTCGTTTCGCCGGTTTCGCTGCGCGAGGAAATGCGCATTCTGTTGCAGCTTGCAATTGGCAGCTATCAGGGAACCGATGCCTCGTGACTGACGCCATCAGCCAGAAGGTGCCGATCTCGCTGGTACTCGGTTCGGGCGGAGCGCGCGGTTATGCGCACATCGGCGTGATCGAGGAGTTGATCGCACAGGGTTTCGATATACGTTCGATTGCCGGCAGTTCGATGGGCGCCCTGGTCGGCGGAGTCTATGCGGCAGGCAAACTTGATGCGTATCGCGACTGGGTGCTTCCGCTGGCCAAGTTCGATGTGTTCAAGCTGCTCGACCTCACCATCAGTGGTGGTGGCTTCATCAAGGGTGATCGCATCATCAATGCGCTGCGCGAACATGTTGGCGATGTATTGATTGAGGATCTGCCGATCAGTTACACCGCCGTGGCGGTCGATCTCGATGCGCATCGCGAAGTCTGGTTCTCGCAAGGATCGTTGTTCGACGCGATCCGGGCCTCGATTGCGATTCCGACCGTGTTTCGTCCGCATCGCTATCAGGGTCGCCTGCTTGTCGACGGTGGATTGCTCAATCCATTGCCGGTCTCGCCGACCTTGCGCGATTTCACGGCGGCAACAATCGCGGTCGATGTGAATGGCCCGCAGGAGTCCCTGGGCGCTTCACCGGCTGGGGAGGTCGGCCCCGGCATCGATGCCCATGGTGAATTGCCCGCTGAGCGTGGCGACGGGGATGGACAGGCCGAGAAAAGAAACCGTTTGAGCCGCCTGATTGGATCGTGGTTTGGTAGCGAAAAAGTCTCAGCCGAATTGACTGACCCCAGCATCCTCGAACTGCTTGCGCGTTCGCTCGATACCGTGCAGGAAACGATCACGCGATTGAAGCTCGCCGCGCAACCGCCGGATCTTCTCATCACGATCCCGCGCAATGTCTCGACTTTCTACGACTTCCACCTTGCCGAAAGCGTGATCGAAATCGGTCGGCAGCGCACACGTGAGGCGCTTGCACGCTGGAGCCCACCGGCGGGCAATCGCCGATCCCGATAGCGGTCACTATCGCCTTGTTCGGCGCGAACCGTCCTCGCAAGGGAACGTCAGTGCGAGAATTGGGTAGACGTTGGCTCGCATGTGGGAAGATGCGCGTGTTTCCGCTCGCATTACCGGTCGGACCCAACTTTTCCAGACATGAGCATTACCTCGATGAACCCGAACAAGATCTTCCGTTCCCTGTGCCTGTTGTCCCTGCTTTGCTTCGCCGGTATTGGTCACGCCGCGCCCGGCAGTGCCGACGCCTATCTTGTCGACATGACCCTGTCGCTGAATGGCTCGCTGATCGGCAAGCCGGCTCTGGTCGCCGAAGCCGGCGCAGAGGCCGAAGTCCGCGACGAGAACCCGATGAAGCTCGATCACGGCTTCCGGATCCTGCTTACGGCAAGTCCGCTGGATGCCACCCAGAATGGCAAGGAATCGATCAAGCTCCAGCTTGAATTCTTCGGTCGCCACCAGGGCAAATGGATCCAGCGTGGCAAACATTCGGTGACCGCGGTGTCCGGGCAGTCGGTCAGCTTCGCGTTTCCCTCGGTGCCACCAGAAGCAAAAGGCAAGACCTATGACCTCATTCTCACGGTCAGCAAAAGCAATGGCACTGCCCCCGCAGCGAAGTAATGCAACTGGCGCGCGCCAGAGCGGATGCGTGAGGCATTGACCGGATTTCGATGAAGAAAGCTGACGCCGAGCAGAAGCGTTCGTCGCCCGAAGTCGCACTCGATTCGTCGACGCGATCGATGATCGACGCCGTAATCGCGCAATTTGAACCACGCCAGACCTATCTGTTGCCGATCCTGCACGGCATCCAGGATGCGCTTGGATTCGTGCCGCCTGCGTCGGTGCCCTTGATTGCCGCGGCCTTGAATCTGAGCCGCGCCGAAGTGCATGGCGTGATCAGCTTCTATCATCACTTCCGCAGTGCCGCGCCGGGTCGGCATGTGCTCAAGCTGTGCCGCGCCGAGGCCTGCCAGGCAATGGGGGCACGCGCGCTCGAGGCGCATGTGCGCGCCCGCCTGGGTATCGATTTCAACGAAACCAGCGCCGATGGTGCGGTGACCCTGGTGCCGGTCTACTGTCTCGGCAACTGTGCCTGCGCGCCGTCGGTCATGCTTGATGATCAGGTGCACGGACGCCTCTCTGTCGAAAGCGTGGATCGCCTGATCGACGCCTGTGGGGAGCCGGCATGAGCATTCGCATTTTCGTTCCGCGTGATACCAGTGCGAGCGCCTGTGGTGCGGATGCGGTGGCGTTGGAGATCCAGAGCGAGGCGGTTGATCGAGGCGTTGACGTCACTATTGTCCGCAATGGGTCTCGAGGCCTTTGTTGGCTCGAACCGCTGGTTGAGGTGGACATGGGCGAAGGCCGCTACGGGTTCGGTCCGGTCGAAGTCGCGGATGTTGCCGGGCTCTTCGACAGCGGATTTACGCGGGATTCAAGCCATCCGAAAGCCCTGGGCCGGACCGATGAAATTGAATGGCTCAGGCGCCAGCAACGCCATTGTTTTTCGCGCAATGGGATCACTGATCCGCTATCGCTTGACGATTATCGAGCGCACGGTGGCTGGCACGGTCTCGAGAACGCGCTGCGCATGGCGCCTGCAGAAATCGTCCAATGCATTGCCGATTCGGGATTGCGTGGACGCGGCGGCGCGGCGTTTCCGTGCGGCATCAAGTGGCAGACTGTGCTCGATCAAGCGGCCGACCAGAAGTACATCGTCTGCAATGCCGACGAAGGGGATTCCGGCACGTTTTCCGATCGCATGACCATTGAAGGTGATCCGTACCGATTGATCGAAGGCATGCTGATCGCTGGCATCGCGGTCGGTGCGAGCAAAGGCTATGTCTATCTGCGCAGCGAGTATCCGCTGGCGCTAGCCGTGTTGGGCGAAGCGATCGAACGTGCCCGAAATGAGGGTTGGCTTGGCACCAATATCCGGGGCAGTGGACGAGGGTTCGACATCGAGCTGCGCCTCGGTGCCGGAGCCTATATCTGCGGCGAGGAAACTTCGTTGCTCGAAAGCCTCGAAGGGCGTCGCGGCCAGATCCGATTCAAGCCGCCGCTGCCTGCGATCAAAGGATTGTTCGGACTGCCGACCGTGATCAACAACGTGATCACCTTGGCCTCGGTGCCCGATATCCTGATTCATGGCGCGGCGTGGTATCACGACATGGGCATGGGCCGGTCGCGCGGGACGCTGCCGATCCAGCTGACCGGAAACATAAAGCGCGGCGGCTTGATCGAGCTGGCCTTCGGTGTGACCTTGCGTGAATTGCTGCACGACTTCGGAGGCGGCTCGGCCAGTGGTCGGCCGATCCGAGCGGTGCAAGTTGGCGGACCCCTCGGTGCCTATCTGCCCGAATCGCAGTTTGATACGCCGGTCGATTACGAAGCCTTCGCCGCGATCGATGCGATGCTCGGCCACGGCGGCATCGTTGTTTTCGACGACACGGTCGACATGGCCGAACAGGCACGCTTTGCGATGGAGTTCTGCGCGATCGAATCCTGCGGCAAGTGCACGCCGTGCCGGATCGGATCGACCCGTGGTGTCGAAGTCATCGACCGCATTCGTGGTGGAGTCGATGCCGATGCCAACAAGGAATTGCTCAAGAGTCTGTGCGACACGATGCTGCACGGTTCACTGTGCGCACTCGGCGGATTGACGCCGTTGCCGGTGCTCAGTGCGTTGAAACACTTTCCCGAGGATTTCGCGGCGCTTTCAACGTAGGTCATATCGATTGTTTCGCTAGCGTGGAATCGGCGCGATACTCGGGTTCAACGAAACACCCAGCCGTCGCCCCTGCGCAGGCTGGGGCCCAGCGACTCTTCTTGCAGCGTCAGAAGCACTGGATCCCTGCCTGCACAGTGACGACGTGACCAGCCGGTGGATGGAGAAATGACATGCGATCAATTGACGACATCGATTACGGAACGCCGGCGTTCCAGTCACTGGATTCGCTGAAGCTTGTCCAGCTCGACATCGATGGCGTGACGGTCAAGGTGCCTGCTGGAACATCAGTGATGCGTGCAGCAGCGACCAACCGCATCGACATTCCGCGCCTGTGCGCCACCGATACCCTCGATGCCTTTGGCTCGTGCCGCCTGTGTCTGGTCCAGATCGAGGGCATGCGGGGTTATCCGGCTTCGTGCACGACAGCGGTCGCCGAAGGCATGAAGGTCACCACGCAGAGCGCGAAACTCGGCGAGATCCGTCGCGGCGTGATCGAGCTTTATGTTTCCGATCATCCGCTCGATTGCACGGGTTGCGCGCCTGACGGTCGTTGCGAATTGCAGGACATGGCGGCCGTCGTTGGCCTTGAAATCAATCGCTACGGTCATGACGGCGCGAATCATTTCGATGCTGCAACAGATGGCGTCGCCAACCCGCGCTTCGTCGCCAGCGATGCATCGAATCCGTATTTCCGTTTCGATCCTTCGCAATGCATCGTCTGCTCGCGCTGCGTACGTGCGTGTGACGAAGTGCAGGGGACTTTCGCGCTGACTATCGAGGGCCGTGGTTTCGATTCCCGTGTCGTCGCCAGCCAGGATGAATCGTTTCTTGCTTCCGAATGCGTGTCCTGCGGTGCCTGCGTGCAGGCCTGCCCGACCTCGGCGCTGCTGGAAAAATCGCTGATCGAGAAAGGCCAGGCCGCAACCAGCGCGATCACGACCTGCGCCTACTGTGGCGTCGGCTGCTCGTTCCGCGCGGAAATGCGTGGCGAGGAACTCGTGCGCATGATTCCGCACATCGATGGCAAGGCCAACCATGGCCATTCCTGCGTCAAGGGTCGCTTCGCGATCGGCTATGCCACGCACGGCGAACGCATCACCACGCCAATGATTCGCGCGAAGATCAGCGATCCGTGGAAGGTGGTTTCGTGGGATGAAGCGATCGCGCATACCGCCTCCGAATTCCGCCGTATCCAGGCCGACCACGGCCGCGATGCGATTGGTGGCATTACTTCATCGCGCTGCACCAACGAGGAAACCTGGCTTGTACAGAAACTCGTGCGCGCCGCATTTGGCAACAACAATGTCGATACCTGCGCGCGCGTTTGCCACTCGCCGACCGGCTATGGATTGAAAGCGACGCTCGGCGAATCCGCCGGGACCCAGGATTTCGATTCGGTGATGCAGTCCGACGTGATCTTCGTCATTGGCGCGAATCCGACTGACGCGCATCCGGTCTTCGCCTCGCAGATGAAACGGCGCCTGCGCGAGGGCGCGAAACTGATCATCGCCGATCCGCGCAGCATCGATCTCGTGCGCTCGCCGCATGTTGAGGCCGACTACCTGCTCAAGCTCCGGCCCGGCACCAACGTCGCCCTGCTCAACGCGCTCGCGCATGTGATTGTCTGCGAACAGTTGGTCGATGAGGCCTTCGTCGCCCTGCGTTGTGAGCCAGAAGCGTTTGCCAAGTGGAATGCCTTTATCCGCGACGAGCGCAACTCGCCCGAAGCCACGGAATCCGAGACCGGCGTGCCTGCCGCGCAGATGCGTGGCGCGGCTCGGCTGTTTGCGACCGGCGGCAATGCCGCGATTTACTACGGCCTCGGCGTGACCGAACATTCGCAGGGTTCGACCGCGGTCATGGCGATCGCCAACCTGGCCATGATGACCGGCAACATCGGTCGAAGCGGGGTCGGCGTGAATCCGCTGCGTGGGCAGAACAACGTGCAGGGCTCCTGCGACATGGGTTCGTTCCCGCACGAACTGCCGGGCTATCGGCATGTTTCCGACTCCAGCGTGCGCGGAACCTTCGAGCACGATTGGGGCGTGACCCTGCTGGCCGAGCCTGGCTTGCGCATTCCGAACATGTTCGAGGCCGCGCTCGATGGCGAGTTCATGGGCCTGTATGTCGAAGGCGAGGATATCGCCCAATCCGATCCGAACACCCAGCACGTGACGGCGGCGCTTTCAGCGATGCAATGCATCGTCGTCCAGGATTTGTTCCTCAACGAGACGGCCAAGTTCGCGCATGTGTTTCTGCCCGGCTCGACCTTCCTCGAAAAGGACGGCACGTTCACCAATGCGGAGCGGCGCATTTCTCGGGTACGCCGCGTCATGCAGCCGGTGGGCGGATATGCGGATTGGGAAATTACCCAGTTGATTTCCAACGCGCTCGGCTATCCGATGAGCTACACGCATCCGTCCGAGATCATGGACGAGATCGCACGGCTGACGCCGACCTTTGCCAATGTCACCTATGCGCGCATTGACGAACTCGGCAGCATCCAATGGCCGTGCAATGCCGAAGCGCCCGACGGAACCCCGACGATGCATGTCAATGAATTCGTTCGCGGCAAGGGTCGTTTCATGCTGACCGAATACGTACCGACCACCGAGAGGGTCAACGCGAAGTTTCCGTTGATCCTGACCACTGGAAGGATACTCAGCCAGTACAACGTCGGTGCGCAGACCCGGCGCACGCCGAACACGATCTGGCACGACGAGGATCGCATCGAGATCCATCCGCACGATGCCGAGCAGCGCGGCATCGTCGAAGACGACTGGGTCGGTATCGCGAGCCGCGCCGGCGAAACTGTTCTGCGCGCGCAGATCAGCGAGCGCATGCAGCCCGGCGTCGTCTACACGACGTTTCATTTCCCGTTCTCGGGCGCGAATGTGATTACCACCGAGAATTCGGACTGGGCGACCAATTGTCCGGAATACAAGGTCACCGCGGTCGAGATCACCCGCGTGACTCAGCCGTCGGACTGGCAGCAGCGCTACCGCGCCTTCAGTGAGACCCAGCAGCAATTGCTGCGGGAGCAACGAGGGGGTGCAAAGGTCAGTTTCCGTGTCTCGACGGCAGAAGCTGCAAAACCCTGATCGTCCGACTCAGGGCCTGTTGCCGCCAGACGATGCAGGCGCATTCACCGCTTGTCGGGAGTCGCCGCTTGAGTAGCGCAAAGCCTGTTTCAGACGTGCCGCGTCCTTGGGATACTCGGCTCGCATTGCGTTCTGTGCGTCGATGAGGCGTTGTCGGTTGATGCTGTTGTCGGCAGCGCGCAGTGCGCAACCGGCAGCGACCGCGTTGATATAAAGCCGCTGCGGATCTTCCGCACTGGAATTTCTCGCCATCAGCTTGATTGCTTCTTCGGCATCGCTGCACTCGACGATGCCGAATGCGAGATCAACCTCGGTGCGTTCGATCAAGATTCGCGCAAGGTGAGTCGGTCGGGGCGAAGGGTGGGCGCGGATCAATGCCAAAGCTTCGTCGATGCGTCTCCGCGCATTGGCCAGATTGCCTAGTTCCCGCGCAGACCCTGCCAAGCCGAGTAGCGTATTGGCCGTACTGGGCGAGTCGGTTCCTTTACGCCGAATCTCCAGTGTCCGAGTCCACGCATTCTCCGCCGCCGCCCAATGTCCCAGTGCATATTCGGTCAGACCAAGCGTGTAGAGACTGTTGCCAAATTTTTGTGAATCGGTCGGTACCAGATTCCGCCTTATTTCGATGGCTTCCTTGATCGCGTTGTTGGCGCCGAGATAATCGTGCGAGCGCATCAGTCCATACGCCAGATTATTGAGACTGAGCACGACATAAGCATGAGAACTGCCATACACGCGCCGATTTATTTCGAGCGATTCTTTCAGCATATGCGACGCGGCGGTCGCGTCAGAACTTGTTGTGTAGGTATTTGCCAGCGCGTTGAGGCTGTCGGCCAAAAGTATCGGATTTACGTTGGAGGCGCGCATGGCAGCGACTAGCGGTTCCAGTAGCGCGCGTGCTTCCTCGTATCTGTCCTGGTCGACGAAGGCCCAGCTCAACTTGATAGCCGCGCTGGAGGCAACATAGTCGGTAGTGCCGCGAATTTTCAGGAGCAAACCAGTACCGCGCGTCATATAGTCGATCGCACCGCTGGCGTCACCTTGCGACATCCGAAGAATGCCCTGTTGCATCAACAGGTTCGCGGCCATTTCAGAATTTTTCAATTCGGCGGGTAACAGACGTGCAGCTTCATCGAGATCGAGTTGCTCGCCCTGTATGTCATCGATGCCGCCGCGCGCACTCGCGCGCAGAATCAAGGCATGCACACGCTTTTCGATCGCGCCGGACAATCGACTTTCCTGCACGTCGAGTGCACGCTCAAACAACGGGAGCGCTTTTCGGGAGGAGCCGATTCCAAAGTAGGCCTCACCCATCGCCATGAGCAGATCGAAATGCACGGCCGGGTCGGTGAAGCGAAAATTTTCGGCACGTTCGGCGCCACTCTTGAGAAGTTCTTCCGCGGTGATCTTTTCGCCCTTGGTCGCGGCCGGATCGGCGCTGCGGAAGATGTCGAGCAAAAACTGTACCGTCTGTTGGGATTTGTCGCTTTCGCTGCGTGCCAGATCGCGCTGGAACCGCGCTTCGTTGGCTTGCCAGAGTGCGGCTGCGAGCCCGACGACCAGCGCGGCTGCGGTGACCGATGTCAGCGTTGCAGCGAGCGCATGACGCCGCAGGAACCGCGACGAGCGATATCGCCAACCGCCACGGCGCGCGTCAACTGGGCGGCGCGCGAGATGGTTTTCGATATCGGCGGCGAATTCGGCGACGCTGGCGTAGCGTTGCTCGGGTTGCTTGCGCAGTGCCTTCAAGATGATCGCATCGAGATCGCCGCGCAGTTCGCGGCGCATCTGCTGTGGCGACATTTCACGCTGCGCTGCACGTGTGACGAGATCCTCGGCATCATCATCGATGCCGAAAGCGAGGCTGGGCCGAGTCGGCTCCTGGTCAAGAATCGCGCGCTCATAGGCAGCCGGCGTCGAATCCTTGACCTTGTACGGCCGCCGTCCAGTCAGCAGCTCATAAAGCAGCAAACCAAGCGCGTAGACATCGACGGCGGTCGTGACCATTTCACCGCGTACCTGCTCGGGCGCCGCGTATTCGGGCGTGAACACGCGCTGGAGACTGGCGTGGCTGGCATCGTGGTCGACCAGTTTGGCGATGCCGAAGTCGAGCAGTTTGACCTCGCCACTTCGATTGACCATCAGATTGGACGGTTTCAGATCACGATGCACGACGAGATGCGCATGCGCATGGCTGACCGCCGTGCAGACGGTCAGGAACAACTTCAGGCGAGCTTCGATGCCGAGCTGATGCTTGTCGCAATAGCTGCGCAGGTCAGTGCCATCGACGTATTCAAGCGCGAGCCAGGGAAGCGCGTCGTCAGTGACACCGCCATCGACAAGGTGGGCGATGTTCGGGTGATTCAGGTTGGCCAGGATCTGCCGCTCGGCCCGGAAACGCCCGATCATATCGGCCCCATCCCAGGCGGAGCGGATCAGCTTGACCGCGACACTCTGCTCAAACTCGCCGTCGATACGCTCGGCGCGCCAGACCGTGCCCATGCCGCCTCGGCCGATCTCCTCGACCAGTCGAAACGCGCCGACCGTGCGTCCTTGCAGGCGCTGGCTCTCGATTCGGCTTTCGCGTTCATTAAAGTCGGATAGCACCTCAGGCGCTTGGTCGTCGATGACTGTCCGCACACTGCCTTCGCTATCCGCGTGCAACAGTGCCAGCACTTCCGCGCGCAATTCCGGGTCCTCGATTCCGCGCTCATCCAGCGCGGCCATCCAGGTGTCCGCAGGGAGATCGATAAGGGCATCGAACAGGGCACGTACGCGTTGCCAGTTTTCGGCTTGCATGGTGTTTCGATTCCCCTTCTTTCCGGATCGGAAAAGTCTAGCGCGAGCGGTTGAATACCAGCGCGCCGCGGGCCGCTGCCTGCTCTTCGTCGCATTGGACTCCGAC
>JBBRBU010000029.1:0-46809 GCA_038205505.1 Lysobacterales bacterium
GACCGGCTTCGGCGGTGCCTGCCAGACCGAGAATTCAGGCGATCCGATCGTCCTCTATGATCAGTTCGCAGATCGTTGGCTGATTACCCAGTTCACCTCGGCCGGCCCGCAGTATTTCAACTGTGTGGCGATCTCTCAGACGGGCAACCCGACCGGTTCGTACTATCGCTACGCGTTCAGTACCGGAACCAATTTTCCCGACTATCCGAAATACGGGATCTGGCGCGATGCGTACTACATCAGCACGCGTGAATTCGGCGGATCCACGTTCGCCGGTATCGGTGGTTACGCGCTCAATCGTGACCAGATGATTGCCGGCAATCCGAACCCGACGGTCATCAGCATCCTCGTTCCGCCTGGGGCATCGCCGTTCAATACCGGTGATGGCTTGTTGCCAGCCGATATCGACGGCTCGACCCTGCCGCCGTCAGGCGCACCGGAATATTTCATGGGCACGATGGATGCCGGCGGACCGTATGGTGCGCCGCAGGATGCGCTGACCCTGTGGAAATTCCACGCCGATTTCGTCACCCCGGCGAATTCCACCTTTCTGCTCGCCAGTACGATTCCGATTGCCGAGTTCGACACGATCTATCCCTGCGGCAGTGGGCGCGCCTGTCTGCCCCAACTCGGCACCACGGCCAAGGTCGATGTGCAGTCGTATCGTCAGCGCATGCTCAACCGTCTGGCCTACCGAAACTTCGGTACCCATGAGTCACTGGTCAGCAACCAGTCGGTCGAAGCCGCCGCGAACATCGCCGGTATCCGCTGGTGGGAAGTGCGCAATCCGGGCGGTACCCCAATCGTCCATCAGGAAGGCACTTACGCGCCCGGCATCACCGATGGTGTGCACCGCTGGATGGGCTCGGCTGCGATGGATTCAGCTGGGAACATGGCGCTGGGTTTCAGTGCAACAAGCGCCACGATGTATCCAAGCATCTGGTACACCGGGCGCCTTTCCAACGACCCGCTCGGCACGATGCCGCGTGGCGAGGGCGTGATCGTCGCGGGCACCGGATCGAATACGAGCACGAACAGCCGCTGGGGTGACTACACCTCGATGAACGTGGATCCGGTAGACGATTGCACATTCTGGTACGTCAATCAGTACACCCCGGAGACCAGCAGCGCAGGCTGGAGACTTCGGGTCGGTTCGTTCCGGTTCGACGAATGCGGCACCCCGGGCTTCCGGCTGACGCCGCAACCAGCAAGCCAGTCGGTCTGTGTCGGCTCTCCGGTCAACATCAATATCGCCGTTGCTTCGATTAACGACTATGACAACCCGGTGTCACTTTCGACATCGGGAGCGCCGGCCGGTGTCACTGAAAGCCTGTTGCCGAATCCGGTAACGCCACTGCCAGGCACCAGCGCACTGACTTATACCGATACGGCAAGCGTGAGTCCTGGCCTGCATACGATCACGATCGATGGCTTGGCCGCTGGCCCCATCGCTGAATCGGTCACGGCAGATGTCCTGTTCCAGACTTTGCTGAGCACAGGTCCGACGCTTATTGCTCCTGCCGATGCTGCAGTCAACCAGTTACTTCAACCGGTCTTGAGCTGGACCGCCGACAGCGGCGCTGACCAATACGTGGTCGAGTTGGCCACGGACAACGCCTTCACCAACATCGTCGACAGCACGACGATTGCTGGAACAAATTGGCAGCCGAGCGCCTTGCTGGGCGCAAACACAACCTACTTCTGGCGCGTGCGCCCGGTAAACGCCTGTGGCTCCGGAACCAACAGCAACGTGCGCTCGTTCACCACGATCAACAGCTATTGTTTCGTCGGTCCATTGAGCATTCCCGACAACAATGCGACGGGCGTGAACGCAACCATCACGATTCCTGCAGGGCAGATCGATGTCAGTGCGGCGCGCATGAGCATTGTTGTCTCGCACACTTATGTTGGCGACCTGATCTTGAGGGTCAGCCATGGACCGGCTGCGGCCGACATCATCAATCGGCCTCCGAGTTGCGGTGGCGACAACATCGACGCGCTCTACTTCGATGCAGCCAGCGGCGCGCCAAATGCGTGTTCGGGCAGTGGCCCGGCGATCGGAGGGGAATTCCGGCCGAATCAGGTGTTCTCGGTATTCGATGGGGCCAGCTATGACGGAACCTGGACATTGAATCTGGCCGATCGTGCCGGCATTGATACCGGAACCCTCAATCTCTGGTGCATCGAACTACCTGCACAAATCAACGACCGCATTTTTGTTGACGGCTTCGAACTGGTCAACTGAAAGCGGCACGCTGCTATTGAAGGCAGGCAGACTCCACCTGCCTTCAATTCGCTTATTGAGCCCGCGCGAGTTCAGCCTCGATCCGGGCCTCGGCGAAACCATGGATGGGATTGCCCTTGATCAGGATCAACGGCGTTCCCTTGCCGCCCAATTGCTGCCACTCCTGCTTCGCTTCAGCCGACGATTCGATGTTGCGCTCATCCCAGGAAATGTTGCGGCTGCTGAACCAGTCCCGCGCTTTTGCGCAATAGGGACAATGAGTGGTCGAATACATGATCACCTGCGCAGCCGGCTTCGTGGCTTCGGTGGCATTCGCATTCGTCGCAATCGGCAACGTCATCAAACCCCAGCCACCTGCCGCGAGCGCAAACGCCAACAAGAATTTCATCCTCATGCCCACCTCTTCATTCGATACCGTTCCAGGACGGCGGTGAACTTGGGAGTGCGACGGCGGCTGATGGTTCCCCAAAGGAATGAGCTCAGGCGTCCAGGTGACGTGCTTGTCGTTCCGGCGTCGCCCTCGTCTTGCGCTTCTTTGGCGCCACGCGTTCGACCGCTCCGGTTTCGAAGCGCAAGCGGCTGCGGCCTCCGGTACCTCGATAATCGGCGAGCAGCGCTTCTTCAATTTGCGCCTCGGCCGCGTGGCCGGATTCGCAGAGATGCTCGTGCAACAAATGGACGAGACGTTCCTGGGCGAGCGCGTGGGTCTGTCCGGTCCGGGCGTATAGCCAATCACTGAACGCGAGAAACCGGGCGAACGGATCACTCCCGAGCAGGAGACCCAGCGTGCGCGAATAGCGCCCCGAATTGGCGACGATATCCCAATAACGCGAGAAGCGGACCAGGCGCTGCATGGTCGGGAAATCAACGGCATCGGTGGCGAGGATGTTGTAGGGCGGATCGGGATTGAAGCGCAGCCCGAAATCGATCGTGTGGCGCGAAATCGGCGCACCGCGCAAGCGTTTCAGGATGCCGAACTGGATTTCGTGCGGCGCGAGACTGACCAGTCGGTCGAAGCCGGTCGCAAAACCGGCCATATCCTCCCCGGGCAGGCCGGCAATCAGATCCACGTGCAGATGCGCACGGGTTTCACGGCGCAGCCATTCGAGGTTGAGTGCGGCGACATCGTTCTTCTGGCGTCGCGACACGCGCGCCTGCACGACCGGATCGAAAGTCTGGATGCCGATCTCGAACTGCAACGTGCCATCGGGGAACTGCACGATCTTTTCCTTGAGCCGCTCAGGCAGATGATCGGGAATCAACTCGAAATGCACGAACACCGGATCACCCGGTGCGGCAGCCAGCTTGCCGAGAAAGAAATCGAGAATCGCCAGCGACGTATCGACCTTGAGATTGAAGGTGCGATCGACAAACTTGAACTGGCGCGCGCCGCGCGCGTAGAGAGTTTCAAGATCGGCGAGAAAGAGTTCGAGAGGAAATGGCCAGGCCGTCTTGTCCAGCGCCGACAGGCAGAACTCGCACTTGAATGGACAGCCACGCGATGCCTCGACATAAAGATGACGCTGTCGCACGTCTTCGTCGGTGTACTCGGCATACGGCGACACAATGGCAGGTAGCGGCGCCTGCACACCGGCAATCACCTTCCCGTCTGGTCGCTCGCCGGCCATCAGTTGCCGGACCAGTTTGGCGAAGCTGACATCACCCCAACCCGTGATCACATAGTCCGCCAGCGCGCAGATGCGTTGATCGTCGACTTCATGACTGACCTCGGGACCACCGAGCACGATGACCAGGTCGGGCGCCAGCGCCTTGAGTTGGGCGACCAGGCGCGTGCTCTCCTCGACATTCCAGATATACACGCCAATGCCGATCACTCGTGGTTGTTTCGCCAGCAGCTTCTCGACAATTTCCTCGGTCTTCTGGCCGATCACGAATTCGACAATCGCCGAGGATTCGCGCCACTCGCCGAGGTTGGCGCGCAGATAGCGCAAACCCAGCGAAGCGTGGGCGTAGCGGGCGTTGAGTGTGGATAGGAGGATTTCGGTCATCTGGTCATTATCGCCGCTATTTGACGACGATCCGCGGAAATCCTGATCTGTCGGCTTCAGGTTCTCTCGGAAGCCGCCGCAGCAATGCTTTCACGAAGCAGTGCAATTGCGGATCGGCACATCTGCGCCGCCGGCAGCGTCGCATCGACGATCAGCGTTCCTTCGGGCGGGGGTTCGCGTCGCGCCATCACGTCATTCACGGTATCCGGCGTGCGATCGCCGGCCAGATGCCGGTTGGCAGCGAGATCCCGCGCAACGCGTTCGCGCGCCAGCTCGACCGGGCACTCGACCAGCAACGGAATCGTGACGATGCCGTGCTTGGCCGCCGTTTCGGCAACTCGATCCAGTTCGCTGCGGCGCGAGAAGGTCATGCCATCGATGACACTGCCGACACCCAGCATGCAGTTGATGTCCAGCGCCAGCAACAGGCTCCTGAACGCCGCGCGCTTTTCGATATAGCTGAAGTTGCAGCGGGAAAACATCGCGGCGCGGATCTGGTCGCGACAAACCCGACGCAATCCGAGCTGATCCTCGATGGCGCGCGCGATGATGCTCTTGCCCGCGCCGGGAAGGCCCATCGTGGCAACGACGAACGGACGCATCACCGGTTCACTTCTGCCTGACGAAGCGATTTCAACTTGTGGTGGCGGCGAGGGAGGCAGCGGACTGCTTTGCATGGTCATGACGGTTGAATGCCCCGAGTCACACAGCGGTGCGATGCAGCGAGACTGCCACGCGCGCGCAAGATTCGCCATGTCGACAGTGGTTGGTGTTCATTTATCCCCGGCAAGCGGATGGCGCGATAGACTGCCAATCTTGCGCGACGGAACGACGACCATGGCCAAACGACAGTTCCACATCAAACGCTATCTGATCACCGGACTGCTCACTTTCGTGCCGTTGTGGTTGACGTGGATGGTGTTCAAGTTCGTATTCGGCCTGCTTTCGGAAGTCAGTGCGCCACTGGTGGCGAGCTTCGTGTCGGTACTTGGCACGACCTGGCCGATCAGCCGTGAATGGCTGGGCCAGCCCTGGTTGATCTCGCTGATCGCCTTTGTCATCACCTTGCTCTCCCTGTACCTGGTCGGTTTCGCCGCCAATTTCGTGCTTGGTCGCCGCCTGATCGATGGCATGGAAAGTTTGATCCAGCGCATACCGATCGTGCATTCGATTTACGGCGGTACGAAAAAGCTGATGTCGGTATTGCAGAACAAGCCGAGCGGAACCCAACGCGTCGTGCTGATCGATTTCCCCTCAGCCGAGCTGAAATCCATCGGCTTCGTCACTCGCGTTTTCCACGATGCCGGGGGCCGTGAACTGGCGGCGGTCTACGTGCCGACAACTCCAAACCCGACCGGCGGCTATCTTGAAATCGTGCCGTTGGATCGCCTCACCGCAACCGACTGGAGCGTCGACCAGGCGATGGCTTTCCTGCTGTCGGCAGGCGCGGTAGGACCCGACATCCTGCCCTTCGCCGCGCATTGGAACGATCCGGTCGCCGAGACCATCAAGCAAAACTCCGACCGACTCGGCGATCGGAACTGAGTCTTGATCAATCTGCTGCTGACGTGTCTCACTTTCTCACCAGCATGCGCTTGCCCGCATACTATGGCGTGCAGACGATTTGATCCATGATGTGGCCGCCCGTCGACGCGCCGACGTTGCAGCTCATGTTGGTCGCGCCAAGGCTATAGCGCTTGCCCAGGTCGGCGACCAATCCATCGGCAACGCGCCGCTGATCCGGCGTCATCGACTCCTCCAACGCGCGCACCACCGACTGGTACTTCGGAAAGATGAACTCCGCGGCGAGCTTGAGCCAGGCGTAGCCGGTGAGATCATCCCGCTCGGTTCCTTCACCGAAGCAGATACATGCGTCCGAGAGCCGATTGGCTCTGCTTGTCACCCGCGCAAGCCGACCGCTGGAACAATTCGAACGCCTTGTCGAAGCGCTTTGACCCGTACGCCGAGGCCGCATCACGCAACAAGTCGGAATAGCTTGACAGCATGACCCGGTCGAACTTCGAAGATTCGAACGAAGCGGCGTGTGCGAGCGAACCCGAGAACAACGAAACCCAACAAAGAAACACATTCTTCAACGACATGAATTACCCCCTCGGCATCGCTCAAACGGCAATCCGAGCGTACATGTAGATGCACCGCGAGGCAGGGCAAAGTATCAAAGGCAATCCGGACGTGGGCAACACCGCCGCAATGACCTTCGACACTGCCAATCCCCATTCAGCTTGTTTAGACTTGGCCGGTTAACCGATCAACTGGTTGCACGGCGCGGAGCCTCGAGCTTGCGTTTCGGACCTTGTTCCCCGTGCCCACCCATCCCGAAAGGAGCCCGTATGAAGAACCATTCCCTGAAACCGCTCGCCGTCGCCTTGTCCATTTCCGTTGCGCTAAGCGCCTGCGGACAAAAGCCGGAGAGTGCCGAAAACCAGACAAGCACCGCGCCGCCGGCAGCAACGACGACTGAAGCCCAGGTGCCGAAGCACGTCGCCTTCGATACCAGCGAGATCGATACCACGATCGACGCTTGTAGCGATTTCAACGGTTACGTCAACTCCAAATGGATCGCCGCGAATCCGATCCCGGACGACAAGACTCGCTGGGGAGCCTTCGATGTATTGCGCGAAGCCAGCCTCAATACGCAGCACGAAATCGTCGAGACCGCGGCGAAATCCGATGCGGCTGCCGGATCGATCGAACGCAAGATCGGTACGCTTTACAAGTCCGGCATGGACGAGGCCGCCATCGACGCGCTCGGCTACGAGCCAATCAAGCCGGAATTGGCCAAGATCGATGCACTGAGTTCCACAAATGATGTGGTCACCTACTTGAACGACAGTTTCTCGCGTGGCCAGGGCACCCTGTTTGCGTTCGGTGCGGAAGCCGATTTCAAGGATTCCAGCCGCAAGATCGCTTACGCATTCCAGGGTGGACTCGGTCTGCCGACGCGCGACTATTACGACAAGCCCGAACACGCCGAACTTCGTGATGCCTATGTCGCCCACATCGCGAAGGTGCTTGAACTGACCGGAGTCGATGCAGAGAGCGCGAAGAAGCAGGCCGCCGCGGTGCTCGCATTCGAGACCCGACTGGCCAAGGCCTCGCTCGCACCGGTCGAACTGCGTGTTCCGGAGAACCAGTACCACTTCGTCACCATCGCCGAAGCTGACAAGGTCACCCCCCATTTCGACTGGCAAATGTTCTTCACCTCGCAGAATGCCGACGTGACCGATGGCTTCTCGCTGTCACAGCCGAAATTCTTCGCCGAAGTCGACAAGATGCTGACCAAGGTGCCGGTTACTGACTGGAAGGCCTACTTGCGCTACCACTACGCGGACAACGCATCGCCTTATCTGTCTACTCCGTTCCAGCAGGAAAGCTTCGCCTTTCACAAACAGACCCTGAACGGCCAGAAGCAGGATGAGCCCCGCTGGAAGCGCGTGCTCAGCTCGGTCAACAACGAACTCGGCATGGCCCTCGGCGAACTCTATGTCGCCAAGGCCTTCCCGCCGGAATCCAAGGCTCGCGCGGAAGAACTCGTCAATAACCTGCAAGCGGCCCTCAAGTCGCGCATCGAGAAGCTCGACTGGATGAGCGCTACGACCAAGGCCAAGGCGTTGGAGAAATGGTCGACCTTCATGCCCAAGATCGGCTATCCGGAAAAGTGGCGTGACTGGTCTGGACTGACCCTCAACGGCGACAGCTACTTCGCCGATGTCACTGCGACGACTAAATTCAATTACGACTTCGACATCGCCAAGATCGGCAAGCCGACCGACCGCAAGGACTGGGGCATGACGCCGCAGACGGTCAACGCGTACTACAACCCGACTGACAATACGATCAACTTCCCAGCCGCAATCCTGCAGCCGCCGTTCTTCGACGCCAAGGCTGACGACGCGATCAACTATGGCGGCATCGGTGCGGTGATCGGGCATGAGTCCAGCCATGGCTTCGATGACCAGGGCAGCCAGTTCGATGCCCAGGGCAACAACACCAACTGGTGGACCGCCGAGGACAGCAAGGCCTTTGAAGCACGCACCAAGAAGCTGGTCGACCAGTTCAACGCCTACGAGCCATTGCCGGGCAAGCACATCAATGGCCAGCTCACCCTTGGTGAGAACATCGCCGATCTCGGCGGTACAGCGATCGCCTACGACGCCCTTCAGGTTGCGCTGAAGAAAGATGCCGCCAAACCAGCCAGAAAGATCGACGGCTACACCGAGGATCAGCGCTTCTTCCTCAACTGGGCACGCGTCTGGCGCGGCAACGCGCGCGAGAAGCGTCTTGAAGTCCTGCTCAATACCGATCCGCATTCGCCGGCCGGTTACCGTGCCATTGGCGCTCCCTCGAACATGCCGGCATTTGCCGCGGCCTTCGATTGCAAGGTTGGCGACGCCATGGTCCGTGACGGCGACAGTCAGGTAAAAATCTGGTAACACTTGCTGCCCCCGCCTGCCGATCCCGGCAGGCGGGTTTCCAGCGAGGATCGATCCGGCCGCGTCCTGCCTGACCTCGACGATCAGCAATCGAGAACAGGAGTCGGATTTCGTGAATCACCCTTTCCATCGCTGCATCGCGAACACCTCCCGAGCGATGTCGAAATCGCGCCCATGACGATCGATGCCGTGATCACCTGGGTCGATGGCGCCGACCCCGCGCACCGAGCCAGGCTCGATGCATGGCTTGCTCAATGCGGCAAGTCTCGACCGACCGCTGCCGATAACACTCGCTTCAATGATGCCGGCGAAATCGATTGGTGCATTCGCTCGATCCTTCAGTTTGCGCCGTGGTTCCGCAAGATCCATATCGTCGTGGATGGGCAGACTCCGGCAATCCTCGAACGTCTCCGCAACAGCGAGTACGCCGATCGCTTCAACATCGTCGACCACCACGAGATCTTCGCCGGCTTCGAACAACACCTGCCGACCTTCAACAGCCGCTCGATCATCACGATGCTATGGCGCATCGAGGGACTGGCCGAGAACTTCGTCTACTTCAACGACGACATGTTTCTGTTGCGCGAGGTCAAACCCGAGGATTTCTTTCGCGACGGCAAGGTTGTCCAGCGCGGGCTCTGGCGCATGCAGGCCGGAATGACCTGGGCCAGCCGCCTGCTCAACGCACTGAAGCGCTTGCGCGGATCACGCGATCAGAAAGTCGGCAACCTTGAATCGCAGCAACTCAGTGCGCGCATCGCCGGTTTCGAAGATCGCTACTACCGGCTCTTCCACAATCCGTATCCGATGCGCCGCTCAACCTTGCGCAGCTTCTTCGCCAAACACCCGGATCTGCTCGCCAGCAACTGCAGCCACCGACTGCGTTCCAACGAACAATTCAAGACCGAAGCCGTGGCCACCCATCTCGAGTTTCTGAACAACGGCGCGATCGTCGACAACAGCCTGCACGTGGTCCAACTCAAACCCAGCGAACAACTTCCCGCCCGCGTTCGTGGCAAGATCCACAAGGCGGACAGCGACAGCCGCGCCGCCTTCGTCTGCGTTCAGAGTCTCGAACTCGCGCCCGAATCCGTGCAACGCGAGATTGTCGAATGGCTTGACGGCAGAATTGGTCAATGATCGAGGTTGCGAAACCGCCCGTCGCCACCGGTGAACCAGGATGGTTTCCTCATACCCGCTGCTCGAATGCGCGCGCACGTCATTGATCGATGAATTCAGCGTGGACGGAGCAGACCGCACCAACCGACGGGAGACAAAAGCATGCATCGTTTGACAGTTTCCGCCTCGCTGCTGTTGGCAGCGATCATCGGATCCGGCAGCGCCCGCGCCGAGGTTCCGACTTACTCCACGTTTGAACTGCAGGCGCGCAGCAACCTGCTGGTCAATGACAATGGCTGGAACCTCCCACCGGGTTCTTCGTTCAACAGCATTTCACCGAGTATCAACAACGACGGAAAAGTTGCGTTTCCGGTGCAAATTGTCCCGATCAATGGCAATCAGTCGAGTACCGGAGTGGGCTTGTGGTTCGGTGCCAACGGCGTGGGCGGGATCGTCGCCTTGCATGAATCGCCCGTCGACGGAATCTCCGACCGCGTCAGCATCAATGTCAACGGGCAGGTCGCCTATTACACCTGGGAGGATGGCAGCAGCTATCGTGTGCGCCGATTTGATGAGCAAACTTCCACATCGAGCATCGTCAGTACCCTGCCGATTACACCCACGTCGTTCAATGGCCACGTCATCAACAACGCCGGAGTGATCGGCTACCGCGCCGGCCTCGGTTCGGGCTCGGGGCTCGCCTCGACGGGTAGCGGCAGTTCGGTCCTGCACATCGTCGACAGCAATGTCGAAGCCGGCCCCTACGCGTACATCTACACGCCAGCAATGAATGGGCAGCGCCTGATTGCCAGCAAGGTCAGCATCGGCGACTTCAATCACAACGAGATCCGAAGCTTCGCCAGCAATGGCAGCTACACAACGCTCGCGGTCGACAGCGCGACCGATAGCGGCTCTGCCTACAATCGCTTTGACAACGGGCTTGCCTACAACAACGCGGGCCAGGTCGCGGTCGTGGTGCGCCTCGAAGCGGGCAGCACACGCGCGCTCTATCGGTTCACCCCGAACGGATCCGGCATCGACGCGGTGGAAATTGCCCGCGTCGAGCCCAGCGGCACGATCCGCGCGATTGATTCATTTGCCCCGGCCATGAACAACAATGGCCTCGTCGTGTTTCGTGCCAGGGATGCAAACGGCCAGGCGATCTATGCCGGAGATGGAACGACCCTGGTCCGGGTAATCGGCAAGGCGGATGCGGTAGCCACCGACCTCGGCCCGGGTCGAATCGGCCAGCATATCGATGATCCGTCATCCTGGCCGATCTTCAGCGGCAATCCGACCGTCAACGATGCGGGCGATATTGCCTTCATCGCGGCCCTGCACCCGGAGGGCGATACGCAGATCGAATGGGGAACCGGCGTGTTTGTCGCTTCGCCTGCAGCGGACTCCATTTTCAGCAATGGTTTTGACCTGCCTTGATCAGGATTGGTTGCGATAGCGCGCTTCGATCGCGGCAATTTGCCTCGAATCGCGCGATTCGTGTTTATGCCTGAGGCCTGACAGGCGATAATCGCCGACCCCTCTTAAAAACGTCGAATACTGATGGCTTTGGTTCCTGGTCAACGCTACATCTCGAATGCCGAACCCGAACTCGGTCTTGGCACACTGATCCGGATCGAAGGGCGCAGTGTGCAACTTCTCTATGCGACGGCGGGCGTTCTGCGCCAATACGCCGTGCACAGCGCTCCGATTGCACGTGCCGAATTCCGTGTTGGTCAGAAGGTGGCTGGCAAGGGTGTCAATTTTGTCATCGACAGCGTTTCCGAAGCGGACGGGTTAATCGTTTATCACGGCGCCGGCAAGACACTCAACGAGGCCGAACTCGACGACAACCAGGCAATTTCACGCGCCGACGAGCGCCTCGTTTCGGGTCGTGTCGATCGCGCCGATCGTTTCGATTTCCGTCAGGAAGCACTGCTGCGTCGTGCCGACGCCTTGCGCTCACCGGCCTGGGGTCTCGAATCGGCAAGAATCGACCTGATCCCGCATCAGCTGCGCGTGGCCGAGATCGCTGCCTCGCGACAACCGCTGCGCATTCTCCTGGCCGATGAAGTCGGCCTCGGCAAGACCATCGAAGCCGGCATGATTCTGGCCCGCCTGCTGGCCAAGGGTCGCGTCGGCCGAGTGCTTGTGTTGCTGCCTGAAACGCTGGTTTACCAATGGTTTGTAGAGCTGCTGCGTCGATTCAACCTTCAGTTCTCGTTGTTCGATGAAGAGCGTTGCGAATCGATCGAAACCAGTGACCCTGGACGAAATCCTTTCCAGGACGAACAATTGATCATGGCAAGCATCGGATTCCTGAGCGGCTCGGCCAAGCGCCGCGCCCAGGTCATCGACGCAGGTTGGGATTTGATCATCGTCGATGAAGCCCATCACCTGGCTTGGACGCCTGAGGCTGCCAGCGTTGAGTACGCGCTCGTCGAGACGCTGGCCGCCGCCACGCCGAATCTGATGCTTCTCACCGCAACACCGGAGCAACTCGGTCGCAGCGGCCACTTCGCGCGCTTGCGTCTGCTCGATCCTGCGCGCTACCACGATCTCGACAACCATATCGCCGAATCCGAAGGCTATTCGGAGTTATCGGAAATCGCCGGCAAACTCAACGAAGGCGAATCGCTATCAGTTGGCGACTGCAAGGTGCTGTCGAGTCGCTTCGGCGACGACGAGCAGCTGACTAGCCTGCTCGCCAGTCCAATGGATGCAGCAAGCGCAAATACCCTGCTCGATGCACTGATCGATCGACACGGCACCGGACGCGTCATGTTTCGCAACCGCCGCGCCCAGGTCGGCGGCTTCCCCAAACGCATCCCGCAGTTGGTCACTCTCGATGGCAGCGAGCTCGACGATGCGCAACGCCAGCATCTTCTCGCCGAGTTCCATGCCGATCTGCAGACTCCGACACCGGAGATCGAACTTGCCTACGCGAACGATCCGCGCCTGACCTGGTTGCTCCGGCTGATCGACCAGCTTGCCGACGAGAAATTTCTGCTGATTTGCCGCAGTCAGGCCAAGGTTCTTGCGCTCGAGGAAATCCTGCGCATGCGCAGCGGAGTGAAAGTTGCCCGCTTCCACGAGGGCATGAGCCTTCTCCAGCGCGATCGCAATGCGGCTTACTTTTCCGAAAAAGATGGTGCCCGACTGCTGCTGTGCTCGGAGATCGGATCGGAAGGCCGCAATTTCCAGTTTGCCCACCATCTGGTGCTATGGGATCTGCCGCTGGATCCGGATCTGCTTGAACAACGCATCGGTCGCCTCGATCGCATCGGCCAGAAGCACGACATCCTCATCCACGCCTGCGCCTTTTCCGGCACCGCGCAACAAGCGCTCATGCGTTGGTTCGATCTCGGTCTCGATGCCTTCCGCGGCAGCCCATCGGATGGCCGCGAGTTGCTCAAGCGCTTTGGCGCGCGTCTCGTCGAGGTCGCCGAACAACACGCCCATGGTGGCGAGGATGCCGATTCCGAACTGGATGCGTTGATCGGCGAAACTCGCGCAAGCCATGAAGAATTGTCCGCTCTCGTGAACAGCGGTCGCGATCGCCTGCTCGAAATGGCGAGCGCCCGGCAGAGTCATGCCGATCGCCTGCGCCGTGCCCTCGCCGAGGCCGATTCCAACCACGCCAGCGACGAATTCATCCTGCGTCTGTTTGAACAGTTCGGCATCGAAAATGAAGAACTCGCGCCACGAACCGTTGTACTCGATCCGGAGTACCTGGCTACCGACGGTTTCCCCGGCCTCAAGGACGGCCCTCAGCAGATCACCTTCGATCGAGCCATCGCACTTGCGCGCGAGGATCTGCCACTGTTGCGCATGGATCACCCAATGGTCAGCGGCGCCATCGATCTGCTGCTGGAGGGAGAACACGGAAACGCGTCGTTCCTCGTCGATGACGCGTTGCCGGGACGCAGCGCGTTGCTCGAATGCGTCTTCGTGCTGAACTGCGTCGCTGATCGCGAACTGGCAGTCGAGCGCTATTTGCCACCGCTGCCGATTCGCATCGTTGTCGATACGCGCCTGCTGCCTCGGCATGAGTACCAGCCCAGCGCCGAATGCATCAAACGCTCGGCAGACCGCGCAATCGAATATTCACGTTACCGGAAATTGCTGACCAAACTGGTCAAGCCAATGCTGGCGCATGCAGAAACGCTGGCCCGTGAACTCGCCCAGATCGAGATCGGTGCGGCCTTGACCACGATCGAACGCGAGCTTGGTGACGAACATGCCCGCATGATAGCGCTGGCACGCGTGAATCCGTCCGTCCGCGTCGTGGAAATCGAAGCGATTGATGCAGAACTCGAAGCATTGCGCACGGCGATTCCGCAAGCCGCCCCACGGCTCGATGCGGTGCGCTTCATCTGCAGTGCGGATTTTCTCAGTCTGGCTTGAGCGGCAAGAAAATCTCCAGGAGCCCCTTCAGGGACGAGCTCCCCCGAACGATTGGCAAAAGCTCGCCCGTGCAAGGGCTCCTGCAATCGCTTGCGATTGACTTCAGGCTGCCCTGGACTGACGCATCATCAAGGCAAACAGACTCGCGAGTTTTTCACGCATCTCGCGGCGATCGATGATGGCATCGATTGCGCCATGCTCAAGCAGGAATTCCGAACGCTGAAACCCTTCCGGCAGGGTTTCGCGCACGGTCTGTTCGATAACGCGAGCACCGGCGAACCCGATCAATGCTTTCGGCTCGGCGATGTTCACATCACCAAGCATTGCGAAACTTGCCGAAACGCCTCCGGTAGTCGGATCGGTCAATACGGATATGAATGGCAACCCGGCGCCACGCAGGCGACCGAGTGCGGCCGAGGTTTTGGCCATCTGCATCAGTGAGAACAAGCCTTCCTGCATGCGCGCACCACCGGTCGCGCTGAAGCAAACCATCGGTTTTCGATCGGCCAACGCCAGTTCTGCCGAGCGCGTGAACTTTTCACCGACCACTGAACCCATTGATCCGCCCATGAAGGCGAAATCAAACGCGCATGCGACCAGCGGTTGTCCCTTGAGCAGGCCGTGCATCGCGACCAGAGCGTCTTTTTCGCCGGTCGCCTTCTGCGAAGCAACCAGACGATCCTTGTACTTCTTCGAATCACGGAATTTGAGAGGATCCACAGGCTCGAGATTGCCGAAGACTTCCTCGGCCGTACCCGTATCGAACAGCGCGTTGAGGCGCTTGCGCGCGCGGATCTTGTGGTGATGGCTGCACTGCGGGCAGACCATGAGATTGTTCTCAAGCTCGGGCCCATACAGCACGGCTCCACACCCGATGCACTTCTCCCAAAGGCCCTCGGGAACCTTGCCCTTGCTTGTGGTCAGAGTGCGAATGCGTGGAGTCATCAGTTTTTGCAACCAGTTCATGTCTTGCTCTCTCCGCCTTGTCGTCGCTCCGCGTCACCCAGGTCATCGGCGCGCGCTGAGATTCATGGTTTTGTCGATTAACGTGCGGCGGCGTCGAGGGCGGCCCGTATTGGTGACAGAAACGCTCCCGCCGCGGCAATAGCAGAATCGGTTCGATCAGTTTGCGCAAGCTTGTCGACCAGCGCGCTGCCGATAACCACGGCATCGGCGCTTTCGGCAATGTTCACCGCGCTGGCCGCGTCGCGAACCCCGAAGCCTACCGCAACCGGAATGTCTCCGCCTTGCTTGATGTGTTCGACCCGTGCCCGCACCGCCGATGTATCGAGCTGACTTGCCCCGGTGATGCCGGCGAAGGAAACGTAGTAGATGAAGCCTTGCGCCTGTGCGCGGATCGCCGCAAGCCGTCGATCGGTCGTGGTCGGCGCGACCAGAAAGATTTCACGCAAGCCTTTTTCACGCAACAGGACGACCGCATCGGCTTCCTCGACCGGAACATCGACGATCAACACGCCGTCGACACCGGCCGCACTCGCCTGCTCGGCAAACGCCGCGTAGCCGAAAATCTCGATCGGATTGAGATATCCCATCAGCACGATCGGCGTCGTCGAATCGATCTGCCTGAATTCACTGACCCAGGCCAGGATCTGCTTGATGCCGACGCCGCGCGAGATCGCACGCTCGCTCGAGTGCTGAATGGTCGGGCCATCGGCGACCGGATCGGAATACGGCACACCGAGTTCGAGCAAGTCGGCACCGGACGCGACCAGGGCGTGCATGATGCCGACAGTTGCCTCGGGCAAAGGATCTCCGGCCGTCATGAATGGAATCAGGCCCTTGCGTCCTGCCTTTTTCAGATCGGCAAATCGCTGCTCAATGCGATGGCTCACAGTTCGATTCCCTCGCGAGCGGCAATCGTGTGTACATCCTTGTCGCCACGACCGGAAAGATTGCACAGGATCAACTGATCTTTCGGTAGCTCTCGCGCAAGCTTGATGGCCTGGGCCACGGCATGGCTCGACTCTAGCGCAGCAAGGATGCCCTCGGTGCGGGCGAGTTCATGGAAAGCCGCCAGCGCCTCGTCATCGGTGATGCCAACGTAGCGAACGCGGCCGCTGTCCTTGAGGAAGGCATGCTCGGGGCCGACGCCGGGATAATCGAGACCGGCCGAGATCGAATGCGTTTCTGTGATCTGGCCGTTGTCGTCACAGATCACATAGGTGCGATTGCCATGCAGCACACCAGGCCGGCCGGCCGACAGCGAGGCTGCGTGACGACCGGTCTCGATGCCGTCTCCGGCCGCTTCCGCGCCGACCATGGCCACCTTACGATCGTTGAGAAAGGCATGGAACAGGCCGATCGCATTCGAGCCGCCACCGACGCAGGCGGTCAATACATCGGGCAGACGCGCATATTGCTCGAGCATCTGTGCACGCGCCTCGCGGCCAACGACGGCGTTGAAATCGCGCACCATCATCGGATACGGATGCGGACCTGCAACGGTGCCGATGATGTAGAAGGTATCGGCGACATTGGTAACCCAGTCGCGCATCGCTTCGTTGAGTGCATCCTTGAGCGTCTTCGATCCGGAGACGACCGGCACCACTTCAGCACCGAGCAGTTTCATGCGGTAGACATTGATCTTCTGCCGCTCGATGTCGACCGCACCCATGTAGACAATGCAGTCGAGACCAAACCGCGCGCAGACTGTGGCGGTGGCCACACCATGCTGGCCGGCGCCGGTCTCGGCGATGATGCGGCGCTTGCCCATGCGTCGCGCGACCAGGGCCTGGCCGATCGTATTGTTGATCTTGTGCGCGCCGGTGTGATTCAGGTCCTCGCGCTTGAGCAGAATCTGCGCACCGCCGATTTTCTTCGACAGGCGTTCGGCGTGATAGATCGGTGATGGCCGACCGACGTAATGCTTGAGATCACGTTCGAATTCGGCAATGAATTCGGGATCATCGCGCATGGCAAGATAAGCGCTCGTCAATTCCTCCAACGGCGGCATCAGGGTCTCCGGCATGAAAATGCCGCCATAGCCGGCAAAGCGGCCGTGGACATCCGGGTAGGCGTGGAAATCGCTGACGGGAATCGGGTTGATCATGCTCGTTGCTTGCTCATTCGTGTTCTGAAGCGCGCACTGCGTCGACAAATGCCTGCATGCGCGCGGCGTCCTTGATACCGGGTGAAGACTCGATGCCGCTAGACACATCCACCGCGTACGGTCGCATTTGGCGGATCGCCTCGTTGACGTTGTCCGAATCGAGACCGCCTGCGAGGATCAACGGTCGATCCAGCAGCGGTCTCGTCGACCAGTCAAAGCGCGCGCCCTGGCCTCCCGGCTCTCCGCTGGCATGGGCGTCGAGGAGAAACCCCGCCGCGCCCGGAAAGCTGGCTGCATAGCTTGCCACATCCGTGACCGTTGCCATCGGTACCGCTTTCAGATACGGCAGTCCGTAACCTGTGCAATCGGCGGCACTTTCGTTTCCGTGGAATTGCAGATACTGCGGGGCAGCGATCGAAATCACCTGCTTGATCCATGCTGGTTCGTCGTCCATGAACAGGGCGACGGAGGTTACCAACGGCGGCAATGCGCGCATGATCCGAGCCGCCGGGCCCGGCTCGATGAAACGCCGGCTGCGTCGGGTGAAAACGAAACCAAGCGCATCGACGCCGATTTCGGTCGCAATTCGGGCATCTTCGAGACGCGTCATTCCGCAGAATTTGATTCGTATCCGACTCATCAGTCGCAGACTTCCGCAGGCAGCCCCGACGCGGCCGGATAAATCGGCGAGATAAAGCACAATCCCGCCGCCGAAGCGGTTGGCCCGGCTTTTTTGCGTTCCCGTCCGGCGAGCAGTTCAGCGATCCAGGACTCGGGCTTTTCGCCTCGACCCACCGGCAACAACGACCCGACGATATTGCGCACCATGTGATGCAGGAAGGCGTTCGCTTCAATTTCGATATCGATTCGATCCGAATCCCGACTGATGCGGATCGAGCGAATATTGCGGAAAGGCGTGCGTGACTCGCAGGCGGCCGTACGGAATGCGCTGAAATCGTTTTCGCCGATCAAGGCCTGGCTGGCACGCTGCATGGCGTCGGCGTCAAGTGGACGGCGTTCCCACGCCAGGTACCGCGAATCAAGCGCCGGGCGAGCCGGGCGATTGAGGATCGAATAGCGATAACGACGTCCAATCGCGCCATAGCGTGCGTGGAAATCCTCCGCCACTGAAGCCACCCAGGTCACACCAACCGTCGAAGGCAGCAGGGAGTTCGTTCCGAGCAGCCAGCTGCGATCGCTGCGCATCGAGCCAGTTTCGAAATGGACAACCTGGCAACGTGCATGCACGCCCGAATCGGTGCGCCCCGCGCAAGTCACCGTGATCTCATGATCAGCGACATATGCCAGCGCCTTTTCGAGCGCAGCCTGAACGGTCGGACCATGCGAAAGGCGCTGCCAGCCGAGGAAATCAGTGCCGTCGTATTCAATGCCGAGCGCAATGCGCAACGGAGTCTCCTTGGATCCTGCAGGTTCGGGATTATCGCGGAAAAATTCATGCGCAGGCACGAACTGTCCCGCTCACCACTGCGTTTCGGAATGCTGAAAATGACGAGGCCGGGAATTTCCCGGCCTCGCTTCATTGATGTTGAAACGAATCAGTCGATTTCGGCAATCAGCTTGCGTGCCTCGTCCTGCTGCGATGACGAACCTTCGGCGAGAACCTCTTCAAGCATTGAACGTGCACCGTCTGGATCACCCATGTCGAGGTAGGCCTTGGCCAGATCAAGCTTGGTTCCGATGGCATCTTCACCATCAAAGAATTCTTCGTCGGAGACTTCGGTCACGGGCACCTCGACTGCCGAGGTATCAGGTTCATCGAAATCAAGAAGTGGCTCCAGCTCGTCGCGCTTGTCGGCGGTCGAAGCGGAAGCGCTTGAGCTCACGCCGGGTGCCTCCTCGAGGGGAGGAAGATCGAAGCTGAACGAAGTATCCGAACTCGCTGCGGAAGCAGGCGGCGGTGGCATCGTTTCACCGAGATCATACTTGCTTGCGTCGAACTCCGGCATGCTGCTCGTTTCGAGGTTTTCGGCAGCGTTCTCGATCGCGGAATCGTCGACGTCGTCGAAATCCGGGAAATCCACGACATCTTCGTCTTCAGGTGCTTCGAACGAATAAGCCTCGGTGTGGTCGGTCTGCGAGAAATCCTCGGCGCTTGGGTTGCCGAACAGCGGATTGTGCGGCGCCAATTCCTCGCCCATGCTGCGCACTTCACGCCAATTCGATTCGTTTGGATCGGCGACGTAGGCGTACATCTCTTCGGCTGCCGACTCGAACTTCCGTGTTGCGCCCTGGGCGTAGTAGAGACTGAGCAATTCGAGGTGGGCGTTGGAGTTGCCCGGATCGGCCTGGACCTGGTCGATGAGCTCCTGCTCTTCAACGTCCACTTCGGCACCGTCGGCACCTGATCCGAGCGGAGAATTACCAAATGCTCCCGCGATCGACGGACGCACGGCGGAGGCGACCGGCTTGCGCTTGCGCAAACCGAAGATGCCGAGCACTACCAGCAACAGGCCGCCGATTCCGGCAGCTGCGAGTACCAACGGTTCGAGATACCACGGTTTCGAATCGATGAGCGGCGCAGGCGTCGACACTGCGTTGACCACTGGCTTGCTCGGCTCGATGATCTTTGCTGGTGCTGGTTCCGGCGGTTCGATTTCAGCCGGCGAGTCAAGCGGCGCGGCTGATCCGTCCGTGTTGACCGGCATGCCGATATCGACGACGGGTGGAACAACCGTCGTGGCCTTGTCATCCGTGCTCGTTTCCGGCTGGGCGGCCGAGGGGCTGGCATCACCCCAGATATCGTCGCTACCGGCCTTGACATCGACCTTGGCAATTTCAGCCTTGATGGAGTCGACCTCTTCAAGTGGCGGCGCCGTTACTGTCGCGACCGTCGCGACTGGCGCGGGTTCGTTCGCTTTGGCGGCCGCAGCCACGGCGGCCTTGCTCGCCTCTTCCTGCGCTTTCTTCAGCTTTTCGCGCAACTCGGCAAGTTCGGTATTTTGCAGGCTGATCAGCTTCTGATTCTTGCCCTTTATGTCTTCGAGATCGGTCACCCGCGACTTGAGTTCGCTGGATTCCTGCTCCTTGCTGGTCAGGGCTTCGCGGACTCGGGCCAGTTCGGCCTTGGCCGCGGCATCACCGGAACCGCTTGCACGGCCGCCGCTCGGGCGATCCGTTCCGCTATCGCCAGCCTTGCCTTCACGTGGCGGAACCAGGGCGAGGCGTTCGTTGACGGCAGTGGAACTTGCAGGACTTGACGAGCTCCGCGTTGCAGCGGAGCTGGTATCGGCAACCAGGGTAGGAGTACTGCTGACGCTGCCACGCCATTCATCGATCTGCGAGCGCACGGCAGCGGCCGCCTCACGAGCGGACCCGTTGGCGGCGATTTCTTCCGCCGTTGGAATCCGAAGCACGGCACCACGCTTGAGGGCGTTGATGTTGTCCTTGAAAAATGCTCCGGGATTGTTCTTCAACAGGGCAACCATCATCTGGTTGACCGTGACTGCTTCGTCGGGGCGCGTCGCGCGGGCGATTTCGCCGAGTGTTTCACCAGCGGCTACGGGTCCGTATTCATTGCCACTTGCGGCACGTGGTGGGGGTGTTGGTCTGGCTGTCGGCTTGGTCTCGGCCACGCTCGGCGCAACTGGCGCAGGTGCTGCCGGCCTGGCTGCGGGTCGGGTCACGGCCGGCTTGGCAGACGGCAATGGTTGAGTTGCGGTCGGCGCGGGTTCCCTGGCGGCAACCGCGACTGCACTCGACCCCTTCACGGCCGGAGCCATGACGGGCGGATCGAGCAAGACCGTGTATTCGCGCAACAAGCGACCTTTCGGCCAGTTCGCTTCAAGCAGCAGGCCGAGGAAGGGTTCGCGCACGATTTCCTTGCTGGTAACCCTGATGACTGGCTCGCCGCGCGAATTCTTGGTCACGCTCAGTTCGACCGGCACGCCGATCGATTGGCGGTTCATGCCGACGCGCTCGAAATCCTCGGCGCTGGCGAGTTGAACGATGAGTCCATCCGCTTCGCCAGCGGCACTCTGGATGATCGGGATTTCCGCCATCAGCGGCTGGTTCAATCCAGACTGGACCTGGATGACACCCAATCCGAGTGCAAACGCATTGGTCGCCCCCAGCGCGAGCGCGATGGCCAGCGACAATTGCAACGGTCGTTTCATGAACAGGGCTCCCCAAATACGTTGTCGATAAGCAATGATCCAGCATCCATCGGGATACATTTCAAAGCTCGAAAGTGCCTTATAACACACCCGTAACTATAGATCACAGATACGTTTTCACCAATAGTTCGCCAAGCTGAACGGCATTCAGTGCCGCACCCTTGCGAATGTTGTCGGATACAACCCACAGATTTATGCCCCGCGGATGGGAAATATCTTCGCGAATCCGGCCCACAAAAACAGAATCCGCGCCTGCAGCGTCACCTGCCGGAGTCGGGTAGCCACCGGCCTTGCGCTCGTCAATCACGCGGACACCGGGGGCATCTTTTAGCAAATTGCGCACCTCTTCTGCCGTGACCTTGTCGCGTGTTTCGATATGTACTGCTTCTGCGTGACCGAGAAAGACCGGCACACGCACGGCAGTCGGATTGACCTGGATCGAATCATCGGCAAGGATCTTGCGTGTTTCCCAAACAAGCTTCATCTCCTCGCGAGTGTAGCCGTTGTCCTGGAAATCATCGATATGCGGAATCACGTTGAAGGCGATTTGCTTGCTGAACTTGGTCGGAGTGATCGGCTGGAAGTTGAGCAGCGCCGCAGTTTGCTGGCCCAACTCTTCGATGCCCGAGCGGCCAGCACCGGACACTGACTGGTAGGTCGCCACGTTGATGCGCTCGATTCCACAGGCACGATGGATCGGCGCCAGGGCAACCACCAACTGCATCGTCGAACAGTTCGGGTTGGCGATGATGCCGCGCTGGGTGTAGCCGGCCATTGCCTCAGGATTGACTTCACTAACGACCAGAGGCACGTCGGCGTCATTGCGGAATTCCGAGGTGTTGTCGATGACCACCGCTCCCGCAGCGGCCGCACGCGGCGCGTGCTCGCGACTGACGCTGCCGCCCGCTGAAAAGAACGCGATATCGACGCCGGCGAAATCATACTCGGCAAGATCCCGCACTTCGATCTCGCAACCGCCGAAACTGATTTTCTCGCCTGCACTTCGCGCACTGGCCAGTGGCACGAATTCACCGACCGGAAACTTTCGCTCGATCAGGATACTGATCAGCGTTTCACCGACGGCACCTGTGGCGCCGACCATTGCAACCTTGTATCTGTCCTTCTTGCTCATTTCGGAAACCTGGGAGGAAGTGAATTCATTGACTGACACGATGCCGGTCGAATCCGAGACTGGAGGCCGCCGCCTGATGATTCAAATGATCGTTCGACATGAGCCATCGGTATCCCGGGCTCGCTCAAGCGGTTGTCAAACCTGGAATCATCGGCTCGACCGTACCGACGTCGCCACATTGCGCACGGTGGCGCAACGCGTGGTCCATCAGCACGAGGACAAGCATCGCTTCGACGATCGGTGTTGCGCGAATGCCGACGCAGGGGTCGTGACGACCCTTGGTACGCACTTCAATCGAATCACCGGCCATGTTCACGCTGCGTCCCGGCACGAGGATGCTCGAGGTCGGTTTGAACGCGGCACTGGCCAGGATCGCCTGACCGCTGCTGATTCCGCCAAGAATGCCGCCGGCGTGATTGCTCAGGAAACCCTGCGGCGTCATTTCGTCACGATGCTCGCTGCCATGCTGGTCGACGACGGCGAAACCATCACCGATTTCGACCCCCTTGACCGCGTTGATCGACATCAAGGCGGCGGCAATATCGCCATCGAGCTTTGCATAGACCGGCGCGCCCCACCCCGGCGGCACGCCTTCGGCAACGACATTGACGCGGGCGCCCACTGAATCGCCTGATTTGCGCAAAGCCTGCATGAACCCCTCGAGTTCATCGATCATCGCCGGATCCGGCCAGAAGAAGGGATTTCGCTCTACGGCATCCCAATCAAATTCCCGCGGAACCCGATTGCCGATTGCCGCCAGATAACCACGCACACGAATGCCGAAGTGCTCGGCCAGCCACTTGCGGGCAACTACCGCAGCGGCGACGCGCATTGTCGTTTCCCGAGCCGAGGATCGGCCGCCTCCACGCGGATCACGGATTCCGTACTTGTGCCAATACGTGTAATCGGCATGCCCTGGACGGAAAGTATCGAGGATTTCGTTGTAATCCTTCGATCGCTGATCGGTATTGCGGATCAACAAGGCGATTGGCGTGCCGGTAGTGCGCCCTTCAAATGTGCCGGAGAGGATTTCGACTTCGTCGGCTTCGTGGCGCTGCGAGGTGTGCTTCGAGCGTCCGGTTGCGCGTCGATCAAGATCTGTCCGGAAATCTTCCGCCGCTATGGCCAGGCCCGGAGGACAACCGTCGATCACGCATCCAATCGCCGCCCCGTGGCTCTCGCCAAACGTCGTCACGGTGAATAATTTCCCGAACGAATTACTCGACATGTCGCCGTCCTGTAGCCGTTCTCACTATTGCCCCGCCGCGCGAATGGCATCGGCATGTTCGACTAGATCATTGCGCTCGATCAGGAACACGCCCATCTGGCCGACATTGAATTCGACCCAGTTGAAAGGGACCTCCGGCAGCAACTCGACCAGAGCACGTTCGCTCTCGCCAACTTCGACGATCAACACACCATCCTCGGTCATCACATCAGGCGCTTCGCGAAGAATGCGCAAGGCGAATTCGAGTCCATTCTGGTCCGCGGTCAGACCCAGTTTGGGCTCGTGCGCATACTCGGCGGGCATCGCAGAGTATTCGTCTTCGGTGACATAGGGCGGGTTGCTGACGATCAAGTCGTAGCGTTCTTCGCGGACACCGGCAAGCAGATCCGAGCGGATTGCGCGGACACGGTCGCCGACATTCTGGTAGCTGATATTTTCACGCGCCAGCGCAAGCGCCTCGTCACTGATATCGACCAGATCGACCAGCCACTCGGGGTTGTATTCGGCCATTGCGATACCGATGCAACCCGAGCCGGTGCACAGGTCGAGCGCGCGAAAGATTTCGCGATCGTCGAGCCACGGAGAGAATCCACCCAGGATCATTTCGGCAATCGGCGAACGCGGCACCAGGGCGCGCGAATCAGAGATGAATTCAAGCCCCGCGAACCAGGCCTTGCCGGTCAGATAGGCGATTGGCTGGCGCTCGTTGACGCGCCGCTCGATCAGATCGAGCACGGCAAGCTTTTCGTCACTCACCAGTCGCGCCTGCCCGTAGGCCGGCGACAGATCATGCGGCAGGTGCAAGGCCTGCAGTACCAGATGGGTTGCCTCATCGAGTGCATTGTCATAACTGTGACCGAAAGTCAGCCCGGCCGCGGAAAACCGGCTTGCGCCATAGCGGATGAAATCGATGATCGAGGAAAGTTCAGAGGTCATGGCAGCGAAAATCGAAAACGGCCAGCAAGTATAAGCGGCTTGGCGTGGCAATTCAGTGGCACAAGACGCCTGCGACAGGCTGACACCGAGGTTCCAGGGGACTCGGCAGCTATACTGTGGGAATGACTATTTCCTCGATTCGTGGCCGCATCGGCACCTCGCAACTTTTCGTAATCGCAGCCATCGCCGTCGCCCTGGGGCTTTGGGCGGGATCACGCTGGCTTTCGCATGAGCCTCCGACCGAACTGAAAACGGCGGTGATGTATCCAGTTCCACTGACCATCCCGGATTTCAACTTGCAGCGCGCGGACGGCAAGGTCTTCACGGCCGCCGACCTTCAAGGACACTGGACCATTGCCTTCTTCGGCTTCACCCATTGTCCGGACATCTGCCCGACAACCTTGGCCGAGTTCAAGCAGGTCTGGAGCAAGCTCGCTACGGCCGGCAAGTCCGACAAGGTGCAATTCATCTTCGTATCGGTTGATCCGGAGCGCGATACGCCCGAGCAGCTTGCAAGCTATGTCGGCTTCTTCCACAAGGATTTCCTTGCCGTCACCGGGGCCGAGGATCAATTGACGCGCCTGACCCGTGCACTCGGACTTGTCTACGCGAAGGTTGCCGACGAATCGAACGGCTACAGCGTCGATCACAGTGCCTCGGCCGTCATCATTGACCCAATGGGCCGTCGCGCAGGCTTGTTCCGACCGCCGTTCAAGGCCGCACCAATCAGCATGGATATCATCAGCTTGGTGGATTCCCCATGATGGCGCCGTCAATTCTGCTCCAATACGTGCTCCCGCATCGCCTGCTGTCACGGATTGTCTACAAGGCAACGCGTTGGACCTGGAAACCCTGGAAAAACCTGCTGATTCGCCAGATCACGCAACGTTTCAGGGTCGACCTCAGTGAAGCTGCGGAACCGAATATCGATTCCTACGCCAACTTCAATGCATTCTTCACGCGGGCGTTGAAGCCCGGGGCGCGCCCGATCGATGCGCATCCGGGCACTCTGCTCTGTCCAGCCGATGGTCACATCAGCCAGTCGGGACCCATCCGGCAGGGTCGCATCTTCCAAGCCAAGGGGCAGGATTTCACTGCTACGGAGCTGCTTGGCGACGAAGCGGCCGCGATGCCCTTCGCCGAGGGCGAGTTCATCACGGTGTATCTCTCGCCGCGCGACTATCACCGTGTGCACATGCCACTCGACGGAACCTTGACCTCGACCGTGCATGTGCCCGGGCGGATTTTCAGCGTGGCTCCGAAAGCGGTCGAATCGATCCCGCGCCTGTTTGCGCGCAATGAGCGTCTGGTCTGTCATTTCGATGGCGAGCACGGACCTTTCGCGATGGTATTGGTTGGCGCCTTGCTGGTTTCCAGCGTTTCGACGGTCTGGGGCGATCTCGAAATCCCACCCTACGCCCCACGCACCCGCGTCAAGCGCTACGGCGACCTAAATGTCCGCTTGAAACGAGGCGACGAAATGGGTCGTTTCAATATGGGATCGACCGTCATCCTGTTGCTTCCGGGGGGTGGATCGAAGCTGGATCCCGGCTTGATTGCCGAACAGGCCGTGCGCGTCGGGCAAACCATTGGCACGACGCCGCTTTCGCCTTCCTGATCATCTGGCGCAGGCAGGAAAAGCCGCGTTGTATCCAGCTCCTTTCGCGCGCTCAAAAAAATGTGACGCAGCCGTGGCATTGCGCCGTGTTTTCGGACTAGAATTGTCAGAACATTACATTCCATGTCACATGTTCGGCTGACGGACACTTTGGGGGAGCTCGAATGCATCTGATTACCCGGTTGATCGCACTGACTCGTGGCGTGCAACTGCGCCGACAATTCAAGGAAATCGAAAAAATCCTTGAGCAACTCCCGCCGAACGCCCGTCGTCAGCTCGCCGCCTTGTCGATGCGCGAATTCTCGAACGCGGCAAAGTGCGAATATCCGCATCTCTACGCGACTCCGCCGGAAGAAAAATATTCTCCGTGGGGCAGTGGTACCGCGATCGGTTTTGAACGTGTGAAATCTGACAGCCTGCAGGTTCGCCTGCGCGGATTGGCGCTGTGGCTCACGGTTGCGTTCCATGAAACCAAGGAATCGCAATTTTCGGACCAGCGCGAACTGCATCGTTTGGTCATGCGCACCTTGCGCACCTTGAAAGAAACGATCCCTGCGAGCGAGATGTCGCAAGTCCTCGGCAATCGAGCACAAGCAGCCTGACTCCCCACGGGTTACCGTTCGGAGTCAAGTCGTAGCGGGAGTGAACAAAAAAGCGCGGTGAATCCTGCGCTTTTTTTGTGTCTGCCAATGACCTCAGTGACAGCCCGGAATGCGGAGCTTCTGCCCGGCCCGGATACGATACGCAGGCGCACGAATATTGTTGACACGGGCAATGGCCTTCACGTCCGCGCAGCCATTCTTGCGGGCAATCGATGCAAGGTTGTCGCCACGTTTGACCGTGTAGCTGCGCACCGCGCTGTGGCTGGTGTTATTGCTGGCGCTGGTTTTGTTAGCCGGCCTGGTCGTTACCGTTGCCGTTGCCGCTGCCAGCTCTCTTGCCAGTACCGCCCATTGCCCACCGGCACAGTTGCCTGCGTAAGCCATCTGCAACTGCACGGGAACTTCAAGACGAGTACCCACAGCGAGCGTTTTCTGCGGATCGAGGGCCGGATTGAGGTTGCGCAAGGTGCGGAACCAGCCATCGTAGAATCCTGCTTCGTTGCCAAAACAGACACTCAATTCAGTCAACGTGGCCGGTGCGGTCAGTTCGATCGCGCCGGGTCGCGCATCAAGCTCGGGAAATTTCAGGTTGTAGCGCTCGGGATGCAGGAACAACCAGGCGGCGGCAAGCACCATCGGCACATACTCACGCGTTTCATCGGGCAGGATCGAATAAATTTTCGGATCCCAGAAACTCGTCGAGCCCCCGCGCGCGGCGAGCCGACGCATACGGCCTTCGCCGCCGTTGTAGGCGGCAATCACCAGCTCGAGATTGCCGTTGAAAACCTTCAATTGCTCATTGATGTACGCGGCATTGGCCCGTGCCGACTGCCCCGGGTCGAAACGCTGGTCGAAACCGTTTTCTGCATTGAGGCCGAAACGCAAGCCAGTCGCATACATGAACTGCAACGGTCCCGAGGCCCCTGCGCGCGACACGGCGTGCACGCGGCCGTTCGACTCCTTGGCCAGCATGCCGAACAGCAACGCCTCAGGAAGCCCGGCCTTGTGGTACTCCGGCCACATCCGATAGCGCATGAATTCGTAGTTGACCCAGGTCGTCATCAAATTCGGTCGATACTGGCTCAACCATTTTTCGATCCCCGCCTTGACCGCATCATTGATGGTCAGTATATCGGCCAGCTCGCGACCATTGAGCAAGGTAATCGTGCGTTCCATCGCCGGCAACATTGAGACGACCGGCGAGTTCTGGCCCTGCTCAGTCGTGCTGTCCTGCGCGCCAGCAGCCGTATCGTCTTCCGCATCGGCATCGACTGCAGGTGCGTCGACACCAAGGCGCAACAAGCGGTCATACGCGGAGAAGAAGCGCGCCTGATCGCAACCGGCGATCGTTCCACACAGCTCGGCATTGGCCTGGAGGCCGTCCAGGGCCAATTTGATCTCGACATGCGCACGCTCGGCCTCACCACTCCTGGCCGATGCCAGTCCGGCTTCGAAACGCCGACTGTCCTTGTCCAACTGTGCGAAAAGCGTATTGACCGCACTTTCATCGACTTTGCCCGTCGCAGTCGGGCGACCCTGGCTGGAAACACCGGCACACGCGGTCAAGCTGGCAACACAGATTGTCAGGGCAAGGCGGGAAATCTGAAACATCATCAATCAATCCGGTGGTTCAAACGCCCACCGTACCCGAGTGGCGAGGTATGCGGCAATGCAAATTCAATCAAACTCACGCATGTCGATGCCTGCGCGATCGTCTTGCACTTTCGTTGCCTCATTCGATTTCCGTGCTGGACTACAATCAACGTTCAAATCAACCGAGGAAACCACCGGTGAACGAGATTCTAGTCGGCAAGAGTGATCAGGACGTCTGGCTGCATGCGAAGTACGCCAATCGTCATGGTTTGATCGCCGGCGCCACCGGTACCGGCAAATCAGTCAGCCTGATGGTTTTGGCCGAAGGCTTCTCGAAACTTGGCGTGCCCGTTTTTCTCGCCGACGTCAAAGGAGACCTCGCCGGCCTGGCCCAGGCAGGAGTAATGAACGACAAGTTGAAATCACGGGTCGACAAGCTCGGCATCGACTGGTCGCCGAATGCGAATCCAGTCGTGTTCTGGGATATTTATGGAAAACTCGGCCACCCGGTGCGTGCAACGATTTCGGAAATGGGCCCGCATCTGCTCGGTCGCCTGCTCGAACTCAACGACACCCAGAAGGGCGTGCTCGAAGTTGTGTTCAAGGCAGCCGATGACGAAGGCTTGCTGATCCTCGATCTCAAGGATCTCCGCGCGATGCTGAATTTCGCCTCGGAGAACGCCAAGGTTATCTCGAGGCAATACGGCCTGATCAGTCCCGCTTCGCTGGCCGCGATCCAGCGCTCCCTGCTTTCGCTGGAACAATCCGGCGCCGATCACTTCTTCGGCGAGCCGGCCCTCGACCTGGCCGATTTCATGCGTCAGGACATGTCGGGTCGCGGCATCATCAACATCCTCTCCGCCGACCAGTTGGTTCTCAAGCCCAAACTCTATTCGACCTTCCTCTTGTGGATGCTCTCTGAACTGTTTGAAAACCTGCCGGAAGCCGGCGATCTCGACCAGCCGAAACTCGTGTTCTTCTTCGACGAAGCGCACCTGCTCTTTGCCGATGCGCCGCCGGCGCTGACCCAGCGAATCGAGCAGGTCGTACGTCTTATCCGCTCGAAGGCGGTTGGCGTATACTTTTGCTCACAGAATCCCGACGACGTTCCCCAGATTGTGCTCGGTCAGCTCGGCAATCGAATTCAACACGCCCTGCGTGCGTTCACGCCTCGCGACCAGAAAGCGGTGCGCGCGGCAGCGGAAACCTTCCCCCCGAATCCAAAAGTCGACGTGGTCGCTGCAATCACCCAGCTCGGCGTCGGCGAGGCCTTGGTCACCACGCTGCAGGACCGCGGCGTGCCTCTGCCGGTACAGCAGACCTTGATCACCTCGCCAGGCTGCCGTATCGGCACAATCACCGACGAGGAGCGCGCCATCGTTCGTTCCCGCTCGCCGTTCGGCAACAAGTACGACATCCTTTCCGATCGTGAATCGGCATTCGAGAAACTCGCCGCGCGGACCGAAGCGACCGCGTCGGAACAGCCATCAGCCCAATCGCCGCCATCAAAGACTGCCCCGAAACCCTCAGGTGGGGGCTTCATGGGCAAGCTCAGTGACATGTTGTTTGGCACCGGACGACGACAGGGAATGCTTGAAGCGCTGGCGAAATCGGCGGCACGCAATGCGGGGAGTCAGATCAGCCGGTCGATCATGCGCGGCGTCCTTGGCGGCATCTTCAAGGGACGCTGAGGACACTAGCCCGGATTATTCATGAAAAACACGCGCCCTCGCTTGTCCCTTGAATTCACACGACATTTCGCTCATTCGGCAATAACGCCCGCTATTGCCTCAATCGCGAAAAGCCGTGTGAATCCAACGTCCTGCGCGATCATCACGCGTATTCATGAATAGTCCGGGCTAGTCGATGAGCCGATGGCGTCCACCCGGAGAGATTTCGTCAGCGTTGATCACGGCCGAAGGTCTGGATCAGCTCAAACGTGAGCTCGATGACCTCTGGAGCGTGCGCCGACCCGAAGTCGTCGCTGCGATCACGGCGGCTGCAGCGGAAGGTGATCGCTCGGAAAACGCCGAGTACATATATCGCAAGAAACAACTTGCCGAGATTGATCGACGTGTGCGCTACCTGAGCAAGCGCATTCCGGTCGTTCGCGCCAGCAACGAACTTCCGGGCGATCAATCCGCCATCTACTTCGGTGCGTGGTTTTCGGTCGAGGACGACGACGGTAGTGAACACGACTACCGGATCGTCGGTGCCGACGAAACAGACCCCGGACTGGGCTGGATCAGCATCGATGCGCCGTTCGCAAGAGCCGCCCTCAAACGACGTGTGGACGACGAATTCGAGGTGCAAACGCCGCAAGGCCTGCGCCGCTGCCTGATCACCCGAGTGTGCTACGAGCGACCGCTCAAACCAACAGCCCGGAAATAGAAACGGGCGGACCTTGCGGACCGCCCGTTTCGTCGTTCAATCCATTCTGTCGTTGCGATCAGGGCTCGACGGGCAGGTAGACCTTGAAGGTATTCTCTCCGTCTTCGCTGGTCGAACTGATCTCATCCCAGAAGCGCCCACCATTCATCTCGCTGTACAGGTACCCGTGAGTTTCGGCGAATGCCTTCTCCTGGAGGCGCAACAACGGCAAGGCTGCCGGGCTGCCGCTGTACTCAGTAGCCAGCGCGAGACCGCTGTAGCTGACCTTGGCCTTCACCTTGCCATCGACAACGAGATACCCGTCTTCGTCAAGGTCACCCAGCTTCAGGTCAGCTGCCGGCTTCGCATCGAGATCTTCTTCGACGATATCGGAAACGGCCGGGACAGGAATTGTGTAACTGTTGCCGTCCACTGTGAATTCTGCCGAATTGACAGGTATGGCGACATCGAACACGTAGTTGTCGTCACCCCAGTTGGACGTGATCGTCCGCACCGGACCGGCCTGGGTAAGACCAAGCTTGGTCATGGCCGCCTCGATCTCGGTCACTGCAACAGCGGTTGCCTCATCAACTTCGTCAAGCGTCCGCGGGGCCTTGGTCGAGACGAACAATACCGGTACTCCAGTGACTTGAACGGCCTCGATCGCTTGATCCTTGTAATCCACGTTCGGGAATGAGGCGAGCATGTTGGCGAAGTTGGACACGGCAGTCTGCACGTTTGCGTCCGGCTTGCCATGGATGTACAAACCGGCATAGCGCGCCGCGAGATCCCAACCGTAGTCGACATCGTAGGCCCACGTGATCTTTGTGGTCTTGCCATTTTCCGCAGGATCGAGGCTGATCGTGTAGGACTTGTTGGTGCCTGCCCACCCGTTGGTGAGATCCATCTTGATCTGGCTGTCCTCGTCAGACGACGAAATCGTCAGGCTGCCCTTTCCAACCAGTTCGTTACCCGACCAGCTCACTTCGGAACCCGGGCCATTGCGCTCGCCGCCGTACTCCATGTGCATTTGCGGATCGAGTCTGCGTTCCGGTGACCATTCCGGAAATCGGCGCAAGGTATTGGCGGCATCGAAAATCTGCCGGACCGGACTGGAGACTTCAGTGGATCGTTGGACGTGCCCGTGATCGGGCAACAGCGCGCCGATCACCACCACCAGCACGGCGACGATCAGCAGGGAAACCAGCAATTCGAGAACACGCGTCATTCCGGACCTCTCCAGCTCTTGGTTGATCACCGGCGCATCTTTCGGCCGATCTCTCGCTATGCCGCGATGGATCGCCAGGCCCGGCGTGTTGCTATCCCCATAATCGGATCACGGCGGATCCGCATGGCACAGACCGGGCATGTTACTTGAGTCTTGGTCTCGATGGCTACGGCCTGAATTCAGACAGATAGCACAACGACTCGACCGATCCTAGACGATTCCGAGCTCGAATGCCTTGAGAACCGCGCGAGTGCGATCCCTAACGCCGAGTTTGGAAAGGATGTTCGAGACATGATTCTTGACCGTTCCCTCGGCCACACCGAGCGAATTGGCGATTTCCTTGTTGCTGTAGCCTCCGGCCATCAGGCGCAGGATCTCGGTTTCACGCTCGGTCAGCGGATCCGGGCGATCAAGGCTGCTGAAATCGTTGTGCATGCGCTCGAGACCCGACAGCAGGCGCTGAGTGACCATCGGCGCGACCAGCGAACCGCCCTCTGCGACCACCTTGACCGCGTCGACCAGTTGATCGAGCGAAACATCCTTGAGCAGGTAGCCGCGAGCCCCGGCCTTTAGCCCGGACAAGACGAGTTGTTCGTCGTCGAATGTGGTCAGGATAATGGTGGGCGGCAACTGGCCGATTTCTCCAAGCGCATTGAGCACATCGAGTCCGTTCATGCCGGGCATGCGCATATCGAGCAGGACCACATCCGGCTTGACCTCGGGAATCAATTTCACGGCCTGGGCACCATCGGCGGCCTCGGCAACGACGCGGATCGAATCAGACAGTTCCAGCAGCGAGCGAATACCCTGTCGAACCAGGGTCTGATCATCGACCAGACAGACGGAAATCATTGTGTTGCCTCCAATGGCAGCCAGGCATCGAGGGTAAATCCCTGATCCTTGGCTGTGACGATATCGAGTTTGCCGCCCACCTGCGAGAGCCGTTCCTGCATGCCGGTCAGGCCATTGCCCTGTTTGAACTGGGTCGCGCCGCGACCGTCGTCGCGGGCGTGAATGGCCAATCGGCGATCCGGGGTACGTTCGAACACCAGCCACAGGTTGCGAGCATTCGCGTGGCGCACGGCGTTTGTGATGATTTCCTGAGCGCAACGCAGCAGCACCTGGGCCCGACGCGGATCATCGATCGTGAAGCGCGATGGCAGGTCGAGGTGGATTTCGAGCCCCGGCACGCCTTCGGTCAGTGATCGCAGCGCCGCAGCCAAGTCGATGCTGTCGTCTTCACGCAACTGACTGACAACTTCGCGCACATCGGATAGCAGCAGGCGCGCCACCGACTGCGCTTGACGCACGTGCTCATGGGCCTGTCCAGTGACCAGATGACTGGCCACTTCGAGGTTGAGGCTCAGCGCGGTGAGATGATGGCCGACCAGGTCATGCAGCTCACGCGAGATGCGCATGCGCTCGCCGAGTCGACTCGACTCCGCAAGCAAGGCTCGGGTCGCACGCAACTCGGCATTCAGGCGGCGCTGATCTTCGCGCGCCTCGGCTTGCTGCTTGGCAATCAACGAGGTGACGAACGTGGTCGCGGAGATGCCGAGGTACATGATCGCCTGCCATGCGGCGAGGCTCAGTGAGTAGGTCGGCCAACTGGCGAACAACGGCAATAGCGAGAAATTCTGCAAGATCATCCAGGCGACGCCGACCCTGAGATTCAGGATCCACGGCAAGGCGACCGAAACGACGACCAGCAACAAGGCGCACAGGCCGCTCTGGCTGAGCCAGCCGACCGCTATGGCCAGAAAATTCAGGAGCAGGAGCATGCCGATCTGGGCAAGCCGACGCAGGCCCGAGGGATTGCGCGAACCCATGTCATGGGTGAGGAACCAGAACACCAGACCGAAGGCGAGATAGCTGCCTAGCCAGATATCGTAAAACCAGGCAGGACGCCCGCGATCGAGCATTTCGGCCACAACCGTATCGAACTGCAGCAACGGAATACCCACGCAGGCGTAAGTGAACAAACTCGCGTAGCGAAGCAGGCGGATATGATTGAATTCGGGCATCGGCATGTCGTCATCATAGGCGGCTGGACAGCCCTCGCAACCTGCCCGAAGTCATTATCGAGCTTCAAACCTGATGCAACCCTCGTCCCTGGCCTGAATACGGAGCATGAGGCCGCGTCGACTCCCTGACCGCGTTTGCCTTGCGCAATGCTGCAGGCTGCCAGTACGACCCTGTACGTCGCGACGTGCAGGATTTCCGCGCCCGAGACAACATTCGCCAGGTCAATCGGGGTTTTCTGGATGGTTCGTTGATCAGGCCCATGCGATAATCAGCACTCCGTGCCGAATGACTCGGCAACGTCAAATTTCGCTGGAGCGCCACAACGCATGACCCTCTCAATTCGCGACGTTCGAGAGGCCGAGCTCGATTCGGTACTCGCTCTCAACAACGTTGTCGGACCCCGCATCCTGTCACTGGATGCAGCTCGCCTGCGCTGGTTCTACGCCCATGCGTCCTATTTTCGCGTTGCCGAAATCGATGGCGTCGTCGCCGGATTTCTCATCGCCATGCGCGAAAATACCGGACATACGAGCCCCAATTTCCGCTGGTTTCGGGAGCGCTATCCTGAATTCGTCTATATCGATCGCATCGTCATCAGCGAGTCGTACCGTCGCGATGGCCTTGGAAGAATCCTCTATTGCGATGTAACCAGCTATGCCGAAGTCCGCGTACCTTTGCTCACGTGCGAGGTATTCCTGGAGCCTCGAGATGATGCCGTCGTGCTATTCCACGGCACCTACGGATTCAACGAAGTCGGCCAGCATGTCATGGCCGATGTCGGTCGGCCGGTCAGTCTGCTGGCGAAACCCCTGTGCAGCTACGAGTTCGTCCGAGATACCTACCTCATGGCCGGCTCCGGCGAACTCCCCGATCAGCCCTGGGTGGGCGATCGCCTCGGCGCACTTGCCGCCCCCTCTGTTGTCAATGCCAGCGATCATTGAGCAGTCACGATGAGCGAATCTACCCAGACACTCGAGCCCGCGTCCGAACTGAAGTTCGGTCAGGTCGGCGTTGCCAACCTGCGCCTCAAACGGTTTGATGCCGAAACCATGTCCGCGGAGCTGGCTTCGCGCCTGACCAGTGCGCCGCAATTGTTCATGCACGCGCCGGTGATCCTCGATCTCAGCCATTTGCCGGCACTGCCAAATCGCGAACAGGTCAGCGATCTGTTCGCGAGGATTCGCAACGCCGGGATGCTTCCCGTGGGGTTGTCTTACGGCACCACCGAGAACGAGGAACTCGCCCGCTCACTCGATCTTCCGTTGTTCGCCAAATTTCGCACCGCTTTCGAGCGCGCAGGTGAATCGATCGCTCAGACGCAGACTTCCAGCGCAATAGAACCCGCCAGCGCCCCGCCCACAAGAAAGCCGACGCCGCCTCCGCCGAGCCGCGAAAATGCAGCGAGCATGCACCAGGACAATCCGGTGCGTTCGGGCCAGCAGATCTACGCGCGGGGCGGCGATCTGGTCGTCACCAAGCTGGTCGCGAATGGTGCCGAGGTGATTGCCGATGGTTCCATCCATATCTATGGTGCACTTCGCGGGCGAGCGCTGGCTGGCGCCCAGGGCAATGAGGGTGCGCGAATCTATTGTCAGGAGTTTCATGCGGAACTGGTCTCGATTGCAGGCCATTACCGGGTATTCGAGGATCTTCCGGAAGACCTTCGCGGCAAGCCCGTGCAGGCCTGGCTGGAGGGGGAAAAATTGCTGCTGGCCAGGCTCGGCTGAGAGCAAAATCAACAAGAGCCAAGGGAGTTGTGACATTGACTGAGAACATCGTCGTCACGTCCGGAAAGGGCGGAGTGGGCAAGACCACAACCAGCGCGTCACTTGCGGTCGGGCTGGCCAAACGTGGAAAGAAAGTTGCCGTCATCGATTTCGATGTCGGCTTGCGCAACCTCGATCTGATCATGGGCTGCGAGCGTCGCGTCGTGTATGACTTCGTCAACGTCATCAACGACGAGTGCACGCTCAAGCAGGCCCTGATCAAGGACAAGCGCTACGAAACCCTGTTCATCCTTGCCGCCTCGCAAACCCGCGACAAGGATGCGTTGACCAAGGAGGGCGTGGAAAAGGTGCTCAAGGGCTTGAGCGACGAAGGCTTTGATTACGTCATTTGCGACTCGCCGGCCGGCATCGAGAAAGGCGCCGCGCTGGCCATGTACTTCGCCGATCGCGCCGTCGTCGTGGTCAATCCGGAGGTGTCCAGCGTGCGCGACTCTGACCGAATCCTCGGCCTGCTCGCGAGCAAGACGCGACGAGCCGAGATCGGCGAAGCCGCCGTCGGGCAGCACCTTCTGCTGACCCGCTACAACCCGAACCGGGTCGAATCGGGCGACATGATGAGCATCACCGATGTCCAGGAAATCCTCGGCATCGAGGTGGTTGGCGTGATCCCAGAGTCCGATGGCGTACTGGCGGCTTCGAACGCCGGCATCCCTGTCATTCTCGACGAGGGCTCGAATGCCGGGCTCGCCTACGAGGATGCCGTCGCTCGCCTGCTCGGCGAGGACCGGCCGCTGCGCTTCGTTGATGCGCAGAAGAAAGGCCTGCTGTCACGACTTTTCAGGAGCTGAGCATGGGAATCCTCGACTACTTCAAGGCCAAGCCGAAGAACACCGCCAACGTCGCCAAGGAGCGCCTGCGCATCATCGTGGCCCAGGAACGCGCCCAGCGCGGCACCCCGGATTATCTGCCGACCTTGCGCCGCGAGATCCTCGAAGTGATCAAGAAGTACGTCAACGTCGATCCCGATGCGGTGCTGATCAGTGTCGAACGTGATGGCGATCAAGAGGTGCTTGAACTCTCGGTGGCCTTGCCCGAAAAGGCCGGTTCGGTACTCGGCGAGAATTGAACCCGCTTGCTGCGCCTCGGAGACATTGATGCGTCGGCACTCGGCGACTTGTTGCGGACGCATGGCCTCGATCTGCAACTCGTCGCCGACAACGAGCCGATACCTGGAAGTTACTGGGGCGAGCCCGAAGCCGGCCTGATCGGCGCGACGGTATTTGCGCGCACGGATACCCCGGTGCATTCCGTGTTGCACGAGGCCTGCCATCTGATCGTGATGCCACACGAGCGCCGCGCCCGCGTGCATACCAATGCCACCGATTCGATCGCCGAAGAAGACGCCAGCTGCTATCTGCAAATCGTCCTCGCCGATGCCCTGGCCGATGTCGGCAGCGCCCGCCTCATGGCCGACATGGACGCATGGGGCTACAGCTTCCGCCTCGGCTCTACGCGGGCCTGGTTCGAGAATGATGCTGGCGATGCGCGCGAGTGGCTGCTTGCCCGTTCGATGTTGTCGTCGGCAACAATCAGCCTGAACCGCTGATCCGGAGAAACCCGACACGCCAACGGATGAGGTCAACCGTTGGCGAGCCAGGCCGCGTTTTGCAGCGCCTGAATCAAGGCGATTCGAAACCGTCCTGGAAAATGACGTCGATAGGTCCACTGGGCAAGGGCCAGGCCCAGGCACCTCGGCTGCGCGTAAAGACCGCCAGGGTGGTGAAGCCGCGGTCGATGGCCATGTCCCAGATCATGACGCGTGGCAATCCATTCTCGAAGCGATACCAGACTGGCGAGACGGCACTGATATCGTCGGTGTAGTAGAGGCCCCAGTCAGTGCCTGCGAATACCTGGTTCGGGATATTCGGATTGAACGTCACCGAGTTGGCCGGGATGTTCGGCAGATTGCCGCTGACATTGCGCCAGCTGAACGTCGAGCAATTGTTCTGGCAGCTGACCTGATAGATGTGCCCCGGCGTTGTCGGCGTGTTCTGGTCGAAGCCGCCCAAGGCCGCATAGCCGATGGCGCTCGTTGCCGGATTCATGGCGTCGCCAACGTCCACGGCAACGTCCATGACGGGACGATTCGGCAGCACGCTGTTGCCGTTGGTCAAGTTCACCCAAGTCGCCGTGTCGGCGGCATTCTGGTTCATGCCGTAACCCAGTTGCACATTGCCGTCATTGGTGCCGGCGATGACCACGCTAGGTGTCTTGAATGCGTGGGCGAGCTGATTGATGAAGGACCGGTTGCCGAGCGAGCCCTTGGTCAGGACAGGACTATTCGGGTACCAGCTCGAACGCGGAATTCCACCGAGCAGTGTTTCCCATACACGGTTGGTGCCGCCGAGCAGGTAGCTGCATCCGATTGCCGTACTGCAACCGCTTCCCGGTGCATCCAGCACACCGTATCGATACAGCTCGACCGGCATGACAAAACTCAGGGTATCGCCACCCCACGCCGAACTCGTAGGCGTCGCATTGGTGGTTGAACCATTCGGTCCGGTCTGGCTCACCACAAGCGCGCCATTCTGGCTGGAGTAGTACCAGCGCTGTTCGTTGACGGGCTCGATGCGCGTATAGATGCCATCGCCGCCGTTTCGAACGGTCCACTGCGCGGGAGCCGGATCGGTGTTGCTCCAGCGCACCCACTCGCTGCCGTTGTCCTGGGCACCGGCACTCGCACCCGGTGATGCCGCCGTCGCGAAGTTCGCCGTGATGTCGCCAGAGTAGAGTTCGATGGAACCGATGGTCTGATTCAGCGAAATGAAGGTTGGGCGGTTCGTCGACGACGAGCCGCCGCTACCGAACTGTGCATTGGCTGTGTAGAAGACGCCTCCGTCGCTGCCGCTAAGCACCTTGTTGCTGTCGTAGCCGCCTAACGCGTTTGGCAGGAATGCGCGTGCGTGGTGGTCGACGTGAACATTGCCGCTGCCATAGCCGCAGGTGATGTTCTGGAAGGTCGTGCCGCCATTGATCGACCGCCACAGATCGACGCCGCTGAGCAGCACCGTTTCAGGATTGCCCGGATCGACCGTGAGACCGGCGTCGTACCACATCTGGCCACCGCCGTTGGTCGCGTTTGCACAACCGCCGGACTGCACACCAGAGCCAGTAGCGCGCTGCACCCAGGTGTCGCCGCCGTTGTCGGAGCGCCAGACGCCGAGCACGCCGCTACTCGGCGCATCGGAACCCATCGCATAGATCGTGCCCGGATTGCTTGGCGATTCGGCGAGCTCAAGGCGGCCAAGGACTTTTCCGGTCGGGTCGCCATTGCCGGTACCGGCCGGCCAGCCATTGTTGAGGAGTGTCCAGTCTTCGATTGCCGGGCATCCGCTCGTCGGCCAGTTTGCGCGATAGACGCCATTCGCACCGAGGTTGGCCAGGTCCGGCTGCACCGTGGTCGGGTTGCCGCGCGTACCAACCGCAGCGAAGACTCTGACCGCACCGGCGCCGGCATTCTGGACGATCAGACCGGTCATGTCCTGGCGCTGGCTGCTGAATGCGTTCGTGTAGCACGGACCGGTCCAGTTGGTGCCCGCGTCGTTGGACACAAACAAACCGGTCTTGGTGCCAACGATGATCGTGTCCGGATCGAGCGGGCTGGTCCTGACCTTGCCGACCGCCTGGTACTGCGGAAACGCGAGGCCCGCGGACGGTGGATAGAACGGATTGAATACGTCTTCGCCGAGCACGATCCAGGACTCGCCGTTGTCCGTGCTCTTGAGCACGCCAGACGAGCCGAAGGTGAACGACCCGTAGCGCAAATCACCGGTGCCTGCATAGATCACATCGGGATTGCTCGGCTCGATGAAAAGTTCCCCGATCGCGGTGCTGGCGATTTCGGGAGCGTCGGTGACGTTGCGCCAGGTCGTGCTGGCACTGCAGCAGTTCGTCGACTTCCAGACGCCACCGCCGTCAGCAGCCGCGAAGACGGTATGGAATCCATCGATATCGGGGCCTCTCGGATCGACCACGATCACATTGGTTCGACCGGCGACGACCACACCGGCATTGAGCAGCGGCGATGGGCCGAGAAAAGTCCAGCCGGTCGGGGTCAGGGTCAACGGCGATTCGGCCGAGCGCCGGGAATAGTCCTTGATGCCGGCCGGTACGCCCGCGGCGATCAGCCGGTCAGCCGGCTTTGCATCCTTGTACCAACCCGGGCTGAAGTTCATCGTCGGGTAGGACACCCGATGCGCCCAATAGTCGCCCATCATTGGTTTGGACCACGACTCGTGACTGTCGGAATCGCCAATTTCCTGCTGTGTCCAGAACACAGTTCCAGCGACTGCCACTGCTCCCACAACCAACGCTGCCACAACGAAAGCAAACTTCATGAACGTCCCCGAGGCCTCCGTCGGAAGACGGAATTGAACGATTGTAAAAGCTGGCAGGGTCAGCGTCCATGCGCCATTTGGCATGGACGATGTCAGCCCCTTGAAACGGATCTGTCAGCATTCCATGACACCCAGGAACGCGCGATCCGGTTAATTCCGTGTCTGGCTGCGCAGCAAAACCACTGGATGGCATGAATGCGGGTCCATGCGAAGCGGTTGTTGCGTCGGCACGCGGGATCAGTCTAGCCTCGCGTCTCGAACCTGGGGAGTTGACCGATGAAGAACACCGCATTCCTGCCCCTGCTGGCAGGCGCCCTCGTACTGGCTGGGTGCAGTACCCAGCAACCCCGTACCGAAACGCCAGTTACAGCGAAAACGGATACCGTGACGCCCGCCGAAGCAGACGCCTTCATCGCTGGCGTCAATCAGGAAATCCGCGACCACTATGTCGAGGATGTTGCAGCTCAATGGGTCGCTGCGACCTACATAACGCCCGACACAGGCGTACTTGAGGCCAAGGCCAGCGAACGTTCCCTGATCCGCCTGAAAGACGCGATCGAAGCCTCGCGCCGCTTTGACGGCGTGGCCGGAGTCAGCGCCGAAAGCGCGCGCGGCATGGAAATGCTCAAGCGACAGAGTGCGATGCCGGCACCAAAGAATCCGGCGGATCTGGCCGAGATGGCGACACTCGCTTCCAAGCTCGGTGCCGCTTATGGTTCCGGCAAGTACTGCAAGAATCCGAATGATCCGAAGAGCTGCAAGAACCTCAACCAGTTGTCAGAGGTGCTCGCCAAAAGCCGTGACTGGAATGCCGACCTCGACGCATGGCAAGGCTGGCATACGGTTGGGCGCGGCATGCGTGCGGACTACCAGCGCTTCGCCGAACTCCTCAATGAAGGAGCACGTGATACCGGTTATTCCGATGCTGGCCAGGCCTGGCGTTCCGGCTACGATATGGATCCAGCCGCCCTGCGCACCGAAACCGATCGGCTCTGGGGACAGGTCAAGCCGCTCTACTCGCAATTGCAGTGTTACGTACGCGACAAGCTCGACAAGCGCTATCCGGGCAAGATGCCGAAGGACGGCACGATCCCGGCACATATCACCGGCAACATGTGGGCGCAGGACTGGTCCGCCTTGTATCCGTTGGTACAGCCGTATCCCGGCATCAGCGGTGTCGATGTCGGCAAGGCGCTAAAGAGACAGAAATACACGCCGGAAAAAATGGTCCGCAGTGCCGAGGATTTCTACAAATCATTGGGCATGCCGGCCCTGCCTGCCTCGTTCTACGAACGCTCGCAGTTTGTGCGTCCACGCGACCGCGACGTGGTCTGTCATGCCAGTGCCTGGGATACCAACCTCGAAGGCGACGTGCGCATCAAGATGTGCATCACGCCGACCGAGGAGGATTTCCGCACGATCTACCACGAGCTTGGCCACATCTACTACTACCTCGCCTACACCAATCTGCCGCCGCTATTTCAGACCGGAGCGCATGACGGTTTCCACGAGGCCATCGGCGATACGGTGCAGCTCAATCTGACCCCGGCGTATTTGCACCAGATCGGCCTGGCCGGCTCACCGAAGGACAACGAGAAAGCGGTGATCAACGCACAGATGCAGCTTGCGCTGGAAAAGATTGCCTTCCTGCCTTTCGGCAAGCTGATCGACGAATGGCGCTGGGGCGTGTTCGACGGCTCTATCACGCCTGCCGACTACAACACGGCATGGTGGCAACTACGCCAGAAATACCAGGGAGTGTCCTCGCCAATCCCGCGCAGCGAGGAGGATTTCGATCCGGGCGCCAAATACCATGTGCCTGCAAACACACCGTATATGCGCTACTTCCTCGCCCATATCCTGCAATTCCAGTTCCAGCGCTCCCTGTGTGAAGCCGCCGGCTTCAAGGGGCCATTGAATGACTGCTCGATTTACGGCAACAAGCAGGCCGGCGAGAAATTCTGGACCATGCTCGGCAAGGGTGGCAGCCAGCCGTGGCAGGAAACCCTGAAGGAGTTGGCCGGCAGCGAGCAGATGGATGCGAGCGCGATCATCGACTACTTTGCCCCGCTCAATACCTGGCTAGAGAAACAGAATGCTGGCAAGGACTGCGGCTGGCAGGGCTGATATGGCATCATCACTCGCCGCGGCACGGAATTCCGACGCGGCGGGTCTTTACCATGGACAAGCGCAGGTGATCGCATGCAACGTTGGGTAAAAATTCCGGATGGGCGCTTCCTCGACGCCAATCGCATCGCCTCTGTCGGCAAGGTCGAAACGTTCAACCGTATCGACGAAGACGGCAACGATCTCGGCCTGAATTATGCGGTCAATCTCGGCACCGATTTCCCGCGCGAAGCACAGATCAATGTGATCGGAACGAGGGAAGAAATTTTTGCCCTCCTGCGCGGGATCCTTGGCGGCACCAATGCTGCGACCGCAGCGAGTGCCGATCAGGCCTGAGTGGGCGACTGAGCCGGATAGCGGCATTCGATCAGACGGCAGATTCTCCATGCGACGAAACCGACAACGGTGATCACGGCCGCTGTTGCGGCCAGTTTCATCGCACTGTCGGACACCAGCGGCGAAATTACTCCGGCCAGGATCGCACTCATCACCAGGCTGAAAAACGCCTGCATCGATGACGCTCCCCCGCGATGTCGCGGGAATCGGTCGAGCAGGATCAGAGTGAGGGTCGGAAACGCGATTCCGATACCCATCGAGTGCAACCCGATCGGCAACACCGACCACGGCAGCATCGGTTTCGGCAGCAGCCAGACCGTGACCAGGTTGATTGCCGATGCTCCAAGCATGATCGCGTAGCCAAGGCGGATCGTGGCACGCCCACTGACCCGTCCGGCAAGCCGTCCGGACAGAAACGAGCCGAGCATCAAGCCGCCGATAGCCGGAACGAACAACCAGGCGAACTGCTGCGCGTCGAGCCCGAGCAGGCCAATGACAAACGCCGGTGCCGACGATATGTAAACGAACAAGGCGTTGAAACCGAGAGTTCCGGCAAACACCAGAGGCAGGAAAACCGGATCACGCAGAATGTTCCGATACGTGGTCGCGATGCTGCGAGGCGACATGCTCGTGCGTTTCTCGCGCGGATGGGTTTCCGGCAGCATTACCAGGCAGGCAATCCAGAGCAATCCCGCGAATGCGGCGAGGAACCAGAAGATCATCGGCCAACGTGCGAAGGCGATGATCCAGCCGCCGATGATGGGCGCAATCGCCGGAGCTACTCCGAAGATCATCGATACGGTCGACATCAGGCGCTGCGCTTCCGCGCCATCGAAACAATCGCGAATGATCGCGCGACCGACGATCATTCCGGCACCGGCCGACATGCCTTGCACGGCGCGAAAAAAAAGCAGCTCGCCAATCGAGGTGGACATCGCGCAGCCGATCGATGCGATCACGAAGATGACAACCCCGCTCAGGATCACCCGGCGTCGACCGAGCGCATCGGATGCAGGCCCATGCACGAGCGACATCAGCGCATAGGCAATCATGTAGACGCTGAGGGTCTGCTGCATCGCCAGCGGACTCGTCTGCAATTGCGCGGCGATCGCCGGAAACGCTGGAAACATCGTGTCGATCGAGAACGGACCGAACATCGCCAAGCCCGCAAGCAGCAGCGATAAGCGTCGGTTGCTCGGCTTCGCGATGGAAAACACGAGGGAAATTTCCGATCAGGGTAAAGTCGGCACATGCTACGGACTGCCTCACCGCAAGTCATCTGGAAGTCACATCGATCAAGGCATTGCTGATCAAATGGCGCACTTGATCAGCGTTGCCTTAAGATCCAGCTTCGCGATGCCGCCGATCGGAATCGTCGTAGAGGAGCAGGCATGAATCTGGTTTCCCCTTTGGCCGTGGCAGGCGGTGCCGGCGCCGGTGCGTTGGTGCGCTGGATGCTCGGACTTGCCCTTGATGCGATCTTTCCAGCGATCCCGCTCGGCACCCTCATCGCCAACGTGGTCGGCGGTTTCCTCATGGGACTTGTCATCGGCTCCTTCGACCAGTTCCAGACCTTGCCGCTGGAGTGGCGGCTCGCGATCACCACCGGTTTCCTCGGCGGATTGACGACGTTCTCGACTTTCAGCGGCGAGACGATCAATCACCTCCTGCGCCAGCAGTGGGGCTGGGCCGGTACACTGATTTTCGTTCACGTTGCCGGATCGATAATGGCCGCCATGCTTGGCGTCGTCGTCATCCGCACGCTCCTGCGTCAATGAGGACTTCGACATGCCGCGCGGCAGCCTCAAGAACCGTGTCACCTCCCTGCTTGCCGATTGCGGCATCGAGGTCGGTGGCGACGCGCCCTGGGATATCCATATCCACGACGAGGATTTCCACGCGCGCGTAATTGCCCAAGGATCGCTCGGATTGGGTGAGTCCTACATGGATGGCCAATGGGACGTACCTCAGCTCGATGAGTTTCTCTATCGCCTGCTGAATGCGCGAGTCGACGAACGCACCGGGCATCTCGATGATGCGCGGCTGTGGATCAAGGCGGAGCTGCGCAACCTGCAACGCGGGCGCCGCGCATTCGAGATCGGCGAACATCATTATGATCTCGGCAACGACTTGTTTCGCGCAATGCTGGGCAAGCGTCTTGTCTACAGTTGCGGATACTGGAAATCCGCACGATCGCTGGATGCCGCCCAGGAAGACAAGCTCGACTTGATATGCCGAAAGCTCGGGCTTCGCGCGGGCATGCGTGTCCTCGATATCGGCTGCGGCTGGGGCGAAGCGCTGAAGCTGGCTGCCGAGCGCTATGGCGTCAGCGGTGTCGGTGTCACCGTTTCCCGAGAGCAAGCCGAATTCGCCCGTGAGCTTTGCCGAGGGCTGCCGATCGAGATTCGCGTCCAGGATTATCGCGAGCTAGATGAGCGCTTCGACCGGGTCTTCTCGATCGGCATGTTCGAGCATGTCGGGGTCAAGAACCATCGTCGCTATTTCGAAGTTGTCCGCCGCTGCCTGGTCGACGATGGCCTGACCTTGCTGCATTCGATTGGAGCCAATACCTCAACTAACCACACCGATCCGTGGATCGCGAAATATATTTTTCCGAACTCGATGATTCCCTCGGCCACACAGATCACCAAAGGCGCGGAGGGGGGTTTCGTGATCGAGGATTGGCACGGGTTCGGGGCGGATTACGATCGCACGCTGATGGCATGGATAGCCAATTTCGATAGCGCCTGGCCAAGGATTTCGGACAACTACAGCGACCGGTTCCGGCGAATGTGGCGCTACTATCTCTCGGCATCCGCCGCAACGTTCCGCTCCCGACGCGATCAGCTTTGGCAATGGGTATTCAGCCCAAACGGGGTGGCTGGCGGATATCGCTCGCAACGATAATTGCCCGACCTGTTCATGACCAGGCCTTAGCCAAGCTTCCGGAGTGTGAATTCAGCCAGATTTCGGTGGGTAATCGACAGTGGCGTCGAGCAGACTGATGATTCCGTCATCGAACCACTGACGCAGGAAACCAATAGCGATTGCGGGAACATTTTCGGCGGATCGGAGCTGCGAAAGTTGTTCGCACATTCCGGCAAAACTCTCCCGCCTCGAAAACACTGTGCGCAGGGCATAGAGTTCTGCGTCCTCGATTGGTCGAAAACGCGAAATTCGTTCCACGTCACGCCAGATCAGATGCGCGGGCATCGAGGCCGGGGCGATTTCCGGTACCGGCTGGCCGTCTTTCAGGACACGCCAGATTTCGACCGCATTGGTCGTCATCGGCAGCAGGCGCACACTCGGATGAAATTGCAGGCGCAACGATGGCCAGGACTCGGGCGCGAGCGCCTGCATCGCCGTCCACTCCAGACGCTGGCCATCGGCGGCATCAAACGCGTCAAGCAGTGTGCGCTCGAATCTCGCCAGTTCTGCGATTACCGGATGCTTCGAGAACGGCGAATGAGAGGCAAGCCACGCCGGAACGTGCGCGCCAAAGTGGCGCAGCGAGCGCACCTGCGATGGATGTGCCTCGATATAGCCATCGCAGAACTGAGCCCAGAGCGCATCGCCGAGATACTGACCGAGGATCGAATGATCGGCCTCCAGCGCTTCGCGCAGACGCGCGGAGTAGGCATTGGCATAGATGGACAAACCGACATCGCTGTCGACCAAACCCTGAGTGCACCACTCGCGCGGGAAAACCGTACCACCGCGGACATGACCAAGAAAGCGCTGCTCAAGGCCCTCGAGCGTAGTCACGCGCAGACCGCCAGCTTCGACGATTTCATGGTCTCGCCAATCCTTCGCGCCTGATCGAGCTCGGCAACGAGCTCGGCCAGCGGCGGGATGTGGTCGTCACGCTCGATCATCGTCGTGACCTGACCGATCTGCCCCAGCGTGCGTGCGTAAAGTGCCCAGACTTCTTCGCGCACCGGATGATCGTGAGTGTCGATCACGTAGTCGCCATAATCGCTGTGTCCGGCCAGATGAATCTGCCAGATCTTCTCGGCCGGCAGGGCTGCGACGTAGGCATCAGCGTCGTAGCCGTGA
>JBBRBU010000030.1:0-45895 GCA_038205505.1 Lysobacterales bacterium
CAGGCTGTTGAAATTCGCTCAGGCGAGTGCGAGACAAGGCGAAATGGGCCGAAAAAGCGCAGTTTACATGCGGTAAATGAGCATTTTGAGGCACGTTTCGCTGCCGGATCGCGCCGACTGAGTAGAATTTCAACAGCCTGCTAAAGGTGAACACTCTAGTCCTCGCGGGTCACGCGCATGACTTCCTCGGTCGTGGTCTGCCCGGCCAGGCACTTGAGCCAGCCGTCTTCGAGAATGCTCGGCGCGTGCGTGCGTGCGTGCCGTTCGAGTTCGGCTTCGGAGGCCCCTTCGTGGACCAGTCGACGCATGGCGTCGTCGACCGGGACCAGTTCGTAGATTCCCGTGCGTCCCTTGTAGCCGGCGTGACGGTTGTCGAGATCGCTGCGTGGCCGATACAGGGTGACCACGGCGTCGACCGGTTGGCCGAACGCCGCGAGTTCGGCCGGCGTGGCCTGGTAGGCCTCGCGCGTGGCCGGATCAAGTGCGCGCACGAGTCGCTGGGCGAGTACGCCGACCAGGCTCGATGAAAGCAGAAACGGCTCGACACACATGTCGCGCAGACGGGCGACCGCACCGACCGCGGAATTGGTGTGCAATGTCGAAAGAACGAAATGACCGGTCAGCGATGCCTGCACGGCCGTTTCGGCAGTGTCGAGATCACGGATCTCGCCGACCATCACGACATCGGGATCCTGACGCAGGATCGCGCGAAGTCCGCGCGCGAAGGTCATGTCGACGCGCGTATTGACCTGGGTCTGGCCAATGCCGTCGATGTAGTACTCGATCGGATCCTCGACGGTCATGATGTTGCGCGAGGAATCGTTGAGCTTGAGCAGCGCACCATAGAGCGTAGTGGTCTTGCCCGAGCCGGTCGGGCCGGTCACGAGCAGGATACCGTGCGGGCGCGCGATCATTTTTTCGAGGCGGGTGCGGGTATTGCTGTCCATGCCGAGCTGGACCAGATCGAGTCGACCAGCCTGCTTGTCGAGCAGACGCAGGACGACGCGCTCGCCATGCCCGACAGGAATCGTCGACACGCGCACATCGACCGGTCGTCCGGCGATGCGCAGGCCGATGCGACCATCCTGTGGCAGGCGCTTCTCGGCGATATCAAGCTTGGCCATGACCTTGATGCGACTGACCACGGCGTTGGCAATTCCCTTTTGCGGAGCCAGCACTTCGCGCAACACGCCATCGATGCGGAATCGCACGACGAGGCGGCTCTCGAAAGGTTCGATGTGGATGTCTGATGCGCCTTCCTTCACTGCCTCGGTCAGCAGGGCATTGATCAGGCGAATGATTGGCGCATCGTCCTCGCTTTCGAGCAGATCTTCCGGCTCGGGCAATTCGTCGGCGAGGGTCTTCAGATCGAGACGTTCATCGAGATCGGAAACCATCGCGCGGGCATCGTCGCCCTGCTCGTACAGATCGCGCAGCAGGCGCTCGAAGGCGGCGGGTTCGTAGGCGGTGAGTTTGAGATCGACACCGAGATGGCGACGCATTTCAGCGAGCACCTCGGGACGCACACCCTCGCGACAGGCGACGTCGACCGATCCGTCATGCCATGCCGTCAGCGTCGCCCCGTGCCGACGCGCAAATCCGAATCCGGGTCGCGCCGGCCGGCTCTCTGCGCGCGCGACCTCGGTCACTGGCCGTTCCGGCGTGCCGGCAACTGCGTTGCGTTCGCATCGATCGAGGGATCGCTGAGAAAGTCGTGGATTTTCGGCAGCAGCGGACGCTCGCTGCGCGGTGTCAGCGGAGCGCTGTCCTCGCGCAGGCGCAACTGCTGGGTGCGCATGTAGTTGTATTTCTCGCTAGATACCGAGGCTTCGGTCGCCGCGTCGCGCAAGATTTTCGGTCGCAGAAACACCATCAGATCGCGTTTCTCGTTCTTGTTCGAGCGATAGCGAAACAGGTTGCCGATGACCGGAATGCTGCCGAGGCCCGGCACCTTGCTGTTGCTGTCAGTGACGTTGGTATCGATGAGTCCGCCAAGCACCAGCAAGGCGTTGTCGGCGACCAGCACACTCGTGGTCAGCTCGCGCTTGTTGGTGACCAGATCGACCGCACCGGTCACCGGTGGAGCCAGCGAGGAGACTTCCTGATGAATTTCCATGCGCACCGCATCGCCTTCGTTGACGTGCGGAGTGACCTTGAGGACAAGGCCGACATCCTTGCGTTCGATGGTCTGGAACGGATTGGTGACCTGGCCGTTCTGGCCGCCACTCGCTGTATTCGTGTACGAGCCGGTCAGGAATGGCACTTCCTGGGCGACCTTGATTTCGGCCTCCTGGTTGTCAAGGGTCAGGATCGACGGCGTCGACAGGATATTGGTCTTGCCGTCGCCACGCAGGGCGCGGACGAGTGCGCCGAGATTGAGAATTGGCGTATCGCTCCCGGGCAGTGAAATCGTGCCATCCACATATCCCAGCGACAGACCACCGAGGCCGGACAGACCGAGCGGATTGGTGGCCAATCCGGTCAGGCTGGAATTTCCGTTCGGTCCCGGAAAATTGGTTCCGCCGATGACACCCTGACCCAGCGTGCCATCGCCGCGCTGCGGCGCGGTGAACCATTGCACGCCGATCTCACTGGCGGTCGAATCGGCGACTTCGGCAATGATCGCCTCGATCAGCACCTGGGCGCGGCGCACATCGAGCTGACGCACCACCGAGGCAAGCGAGCGGAACACCGCCGGCGGCGCACTGATGATCAGCGAATTGGTCTGCTCATGCGCCTGGATCGTCGCCGTGGACGCCGTTCCGGAGCCCCCCATCTCACCGGGTGCAGGTATCGTCGGCGGTGCGATGCCGGTCAAAGTCGAGGCGACGCCTTGCAGGATCGGCACGAGATCCTTGGCATTGGCGTTGCGCAGATAGATGACCTGAGTGTCGCCGCCGTTCTCGAGTGGTGTATCGAGATGGGCAATCAGGGCGCGCATTTTCAATCGTGAATTCTTGGCCCCGGCAAGCAGGATCGAATTGGTCCGCGTGTCGGCGAATACGCGCGGCGCTTCGGCGTTGACCTGGGCGACCTTGTCGTCGGCCAGCGAGGTCAGCGTGCGTGCCATTTCGGCCGCATTCGCATGGCGCAGCGGAATCACTTCGACCTCGGCATCCGAGACCGTATCGATGCGCCGGATGATGTCGACCAAGCGCGCAACGTTGCCGGCGCGATCGGAAATCACCAGCGAATTGGAGGGCGCATGCGCGATCAGCTGGCCGCCCTGCGGCATCAATGGACGCAGGATCTGGATCAGCTCGTTCGCGGAAACATGCTTGACCGGCACGATCTGCGTAATCAACTCGTCAGCCGAATGCACGCGGTCGCCATTCAACGCCGCCGAGCCATCCTGCTGGGCCATCGCCTCGGGCACGATCTTGATCATGCTGCCCTGATTGATAGCCGCGTAGCCATGCACGCGCAGAACCGAAAGGAACACATCGTAGATTTCGTCGGGCTTCATCGGCTTGGCCGAAATCACCGTGACCTTGCCCTGCACGTTCGGGCCGAGGATGAAGTTCTTGCCGGTGATCTCGGAAACCGTCGCGATCAGCGCCTGGATATCGGCATCCTTGAGATTCAGCGTGTGCCGCCCGTCGGCACTGGCTGCCACCGCCGACTGCGGGGTCTGCGCGTGGACATTGATCGCCAGCAGGCAGACCGCCATGAAGATCATTCGGAACGGGAAAGCACACTTCATCGGTTCAGACTCTCGATCAGGTTGTTGCGGAGATGGCCGATCATCACGAACCGCGCTGTTGCACCGGATTCCCGACAACCCAAGCATCCCCAGCACGGCAGACGTGCAAGCGTAGCAAAGCCCGCAAGCATGTGTGTTGTTTCAAACCATGTTCCGGGGCGTGTGGCGACATGGCATTGCCTTCCCTCTCCCGATTCCCCATTCCCGGCTTTAGTCCAACTGCACCGTGATCTCGGTCGGCACGCCACCGCGACTGACCGTCACGCGCACGCTGTTGGCGTTTTGCAAACTGTCCAGGATCTGCTGGCCGCGCGCGACGGAATCGACCGGGACGCCGTTGACGGCGGTGACGATATCGCTGGGCCTGAGACCCAATTTGGCCATCATCGCCGAGTCGCCATTGGCGGCGGAAACGCGGACCCCGGCTATCTGGCCGTTGTTGATGACCGGATCGATGCGCACGTTGCTGGCCAGATCTCCCGCAGCTGCGCCAACCTTGTCCATGGTTTTCTGCCAATCCATGCTTCCGTGAGGAATCTGCAGGGGAGCAAACGCGGTAATCGCATCGGGATTGCTCGCTGATGCAGGAGTGGTGTTGCGTGGCTGCCGTCCGCCAGGCTGACTGGACGGGATCGGCGCGACACGCTCGCTGGACTCGTCGCGCGCGAGCGCGAGAACTTCCTGGACGCCATCGTGCATCAGCACGACGCGATCGGCATGGACTTCATCGAGAATCACCCCAACCGAAATCTCCTCGCCGACACGCCAGGCGCGTTCCAATCCTTGCGCATCGGCGATGACGGCGAGTCCGCTTTTCGGATCGGCATCAGCAAGCGTGCCACGCAGACTCATGTTCAAGGTCGTGGCGGGTGCATTGCGCTGCAAGGTCAATCGCTGCGGAGAGTCTCCGAACAGATGCCATTTGGCAACCGAAACGCCGGGCGCCGCAGTGGCCACAGCCGCACTTCGCAGCGGACCAGCGCTCAGTCCATCGCCGCCAGGAACCAGCAACCAGAATGTGCGCGCCAGCAGCCACAGCAACAGCAGAGCGCATATCGCGAAGGCGAGCATCGCCGATCGCTCCGACCAGCGGTCACGATCGGCGCCACTCCATCCTGTCTTGCTCAATCGACTCAACATCAACTCGAACCACGTTCAGGGATGCAGGAAGTCTACTCGTCAACGCTGCTCAGTGGCGCCCGAAGAAGCTCGAGATGCGGTTGAAGAACCCTTGCTTCTTGTGCGTAGTCGTCGGCGTTGCCGGCTCAGGCGCTGACGTGAGTCCTGCCTTGTCATGGCGCGGGGCGCGCTCTCGACGCGGCTTGCGCTCACTCTTGGCGCCGTCAGCCTGACGACTGACGTCATTCGTTTCGTTGGTCGCTCCGTTTTGCTCACCGACTTCGCCACGACCCCGACCACGGCCACCGCGACGACGACGTTTCTTCGCAGCACCGTCGGCGGCCGGAGTGGAGCTGGTCGCATCGCTGGCGACGGCAACAGCAGCGACCGGCGCGGCCTCCGCCTGTTTCGCAGCAGGCGCCGTTGCCTTTCTTGGAGTGCGTTTGCGCTCGCCATCGCGCGGTCCGGCGGAACGCGGACCCGGATGACGAGATTTCTGCTCTTTCGGCGGCGCACCGGCGGTGTTGCGAAGGTCATCGGCGGCATTCGCATCGGCGTCCTCCGCCGACATCTCTACCCTGGCGCGAACGCGCGGCGGCGGAATCACGAGCATTTCTGGTTCGACGCGCGCAGTCGGAATCTTCTGGTCGATGAAGGTTTCGATATCGGGCAGCCCCATCGCGTAAAGATCGCAGGCAAAGCTGATCGCATCACCCTCGGCGCCGAGTCGCGCTGTGCGGCCGATGCGATGAACGTAATCCTCGGCATCCTGCGGCAAATCGAAATTGAAGACGTGCGTGACCGCCGGAATATGCAATCCTCGAGCGGCCACGTCGGTGGCAACGAGCATCTCGATATCGCCTTTCTGGAAACGTGCGAGCAGACGCTCTCGCTTGGCCTGAGGGACATCACCGGACAGCGTGGCAACGCGGTGGCCATTCCGCTCCAGTGCGCGAGTGACGCGTTCGGCCATCGCCTTGGTGTTGATGAAAACGATGCTGCGATGCTCATCGAGCTTGCCAAGCAGATTGAGCAGCAACGGCATCTTCTCTTCGGTAGCCGGGAAATAGACCACCTGGCGCACACGATCGGCGGTTACGTTCTCGGTTTCCACGGTGATTTTTTCAGGGCTGTTCATGTGCTCGAAGGCGAGCTCGAGCACGCGATAGCTCAGCGTGGCCGAATACAACATGCCTTGGCGCTGCGCGGGTGGCGGCATGCGCCGCATGAGGAATCGCACATCCTTGATGAAGCCGAGATCGAACATGCGATCGGCTTCGTCGAGAACACAGACATCGACACCGCGGAACGAAACCACATGCTGCTTGAGATAATCGATGATCCGGCCCGGCGTGGCGATGACGATATCGACACCGTTCTTGAGCATCTCGCGCTGCTTGTCGTAATCGACGCCGCCGTAGACGAGAGCCGAGGTCAGCCCGGTATGTCGGCCGATGCTGCGGAAATCTTTTTCAATCTGGATCGCCAATTCGCGCGTCGGGGCCAGAATCACGGCGCGGGGGTCGCCGGTCTTGCGCTCGACCAGGGCTGGCTTGGTCAGCAATCGATTGAGCACGGCGACGAGAAATGCGGCGGTCTTGCCGGTACCGGTCTGCGCCTGGCCAGCGATGTCGCTTCCGTTCAGCGCGAGTGGCAGGGTCTGCGCCTGGATCGGCGTGCAGCGGATGAAGCCGGCATCGTTGAGGCCTGCCAACAGGCTCGGATGGAGATCGAAGCTTTCAAAAACGATATCGGTCAGCGGTTGTGAATGTGTCATTCAATGGGGCTCTCTATGGAGTCGGCGTCCGTGAACTGCGGTGCAGGAGCCCTGGCGGCAGAGGTTTCTCTAAGGAATGCGGGCCTGGTTTTGGTGGGCAGTGGGCCAGCGGCGGAAATGCGGATACGTTTGCGCACACGCCTTGAAGCCTGCCTCTTGATAAAACCGATCCCGCAAATCGAAATCTCTGCCGCCAAGGCTCCTTGTGCGGAAAAGATCCGCCCCCAACTTGCGCAGGACAGCCGATTGGGCTGAATATGGACTTCATGATGAGCGCAGGCTCATTGCCAAGTCCACGCCGTGAAGCCGGACAAGTGTAGCCGAAGCGGCTGCCGCTCGCTCGCATTGCGGCACAATCCCAGACCCTAGACCCTTGGAGGTTCCACGTGAGCCAGCAAATCGCCCATGTCAGCGACGACCAGTTCGACGCCGAAGTTCTGCAATCGTCCGAGCCCGTACTGGTCGACTTCTGGGCCGAATGGTGCGGCCCGTGCAAGATGATCGCACCGATTCTCGATGAACTCGCCGAAACCTACGGCGGTCGTCTCAAGGTGGCCAAGATCAATATCGACCACAACCAGAAAACCCCGCGCAACTACAACGTCCGCGGTATCCCGACCCTGATGATCTTCAAGAACGGCAAGGTCGAAGCGACCCAGATCGGCGCCGTCAGCAAATCCCAGTTGACCCAGTTGATTGATGGGGCGATTGGGTGATGAAAAGCCGGGAATAGAGAATGGAGAATCGGGAATGGGAAAAGCCGCTTTTGGAGGGCCTGACCCATTTTCGAACTCCGCGGGGGACCTGAAGTTGCAAAATTTTACAGGCACCTCAAGCGCTCGCTTCCAAACGATTCCCTCCTCCCGATTCCCGATTCCCGAGTCCAAAGCTAGACGTCCGCACTACGTGGTGCTAACTTAGGGCGCAGTGTCACGGAGCGCAGTCGCTCCACCTTCCGCAACACCTGTCCAAATCCCCTCTTTTTCCTACGGCACCCAACGAGGTCCGTCCGTGTCCGATATCAATAATCCAAACGATGGCGAAAACGCCACGACGCCCGCTCGCCAGGATGCAGAAAAGCGTCCGGCTCGCGCTCCGCGTGCGCCACGCGCGCCGCGTGCCGAGAAGACGACAGAAACGTCGAAAGACGCTGCTGCCGACAAGCAGGATGCACCAGCGCCAAAGGCCGAGAGGCCCGCTGCGCCTGAAAACGGCAATCGACAGAGCGATGCCGACAATGCCCATCAAGATTCCGGCAACCACGCGCCTCAGAACGTCTCGTCGGACAATGACAACGGCAATCAGGGTGAATCCAATACCCAGGATGGGGGCAACCCCAATCAGCGCCAAGGCGGCCAGCCCAATCGCAACCAGCAGAATCAGGCTGGGCGCGATCAGGCCGGGCGCGGACCGCGAGGTCGACGCGACCGCAATCGCGGCGCAAACCGCCCGCAGAATCCTGCTCATCGCGGCTTGCCGCGCGATGACGAAGAATACGATCCGAGCAAGGACAATGGCCCGCTGATCGATCTCAATGAGCTCAAGCGCAAGAACGCGCTCGAACTGATTGCCCTGGCCGAAACGCTGGGTATCCAGGAAGGCGTCGCCCGCGCACGCAAGCAGGATGTGATCTTCAACATCCTCAAGGCGCATGCGAAAGCTGGCGGCGGCATCTATGGCGAAGGCGTGCTGGAAATCCTCCAGGACGGCTTCGGCTTCCTGCGCGGACCGGACCAGTCCTATCTGGCCGGCCCCGACGATATCTACGTCTCGCCCTCGCAGACACGCCGCTTCAACCTGCGCACGGGCGACTATATCGCCGGTCGCATTCGCCCTCCCAAGGAAGGTGAACGCTATTTCGCCCTGCTCAAGGTCGACCACATCAACGGCGAGCCGCCCGAGGCCTCGAAGAACAAGGCATTGTTCGAAAATCTCACGGCGCTGTTCCCGCGCAAGTCGTTCCGTCTCGAACGCGGCAATGGCTCGACCGAGGACATCACCGGACGCATCCTCGATCTGGTCGCACCGATCGGTCGTGGCCAGCGTGGCCTTATCGTCTCGCAGCCAAAAGCCGGCAAGACAATGATGCTGCAGAACGTCGCCCAGGCGATCGTGCACAACCATCCGGAAGTGCATCTGATCATCCTGCTCATCGACGAGCGTCCCGAGGAAGTCACCGAGATGCAGCGCGGCGTGCGCGCCGAGGTCATCAGCTCGACCTTCGACGAACCCGCCACGCGGCATGTGCAGGTCGCCGAAATGGTCATCGAGCGGGCCAAGCGCCTGGTCGAGCACAAGAAGGATGTGGTCATCCTGCTCGACTCGATCACCCGCCTCGCGCGCGCCTACAACACCGTGATCCCGTCATCCGGGAAGGTCCTGACCGGCGGTGTCGATGCCAATGCATTGCAGCGTCCGAAGCGGTTCTTCGGTGCCGCACGCAACGTCGAGGAAGGCGGTTCGCTGACCATCATCGCCACCGCGCTGGTCGAGACCGGTTCGAAAATGGACGAGGTGATCTACGAAGAGTTCAAGGGCACCGGCAACATGGAGGTTCACCTCTCACGCCGCATCTCCGAGAAGCGCGTCTATCCGTCCATCGACATCAACCGCTCGGGCACACGCCGCGAGGAGTTGCTGATCGAGCCGGACATGTTGCAGAAAATCTGGATCCTCAGAAAACTGCTGCACCCGATGGACGAGCTCGCGGCGATGGAGTTCATGCTCGACAAGATGAAGAACACCAAGTCCAACGACGAGTTCTTCAGTTCGATGAAACGCAGCTGATACCAAGCCACATCGAACCCGACAAAAGCCGCCGCAAGGCGGCTTTTGTCTGTCTGCAGTTTATTGAGCGATATCGGGGACGGAGGCGTACAACCTGCGCTTGTGTCCTGGCGGACTGATTGAATAGCGCTTGTAGTGCCATTGATATTGCATCGGCGCGATTCGCACGCAGGCTTCGACGCCGCGATTCAGCGCGGTGCAGGCTTCACGCAGGTCGGTATCGGCGATGCGCTCCGGTGCCGCCTTGAGGTTTATGCGGAATCCGGCACCGCGTGGCAGGCGCTCGGCGAAGGCGAACAACACTGTCGCTCCGGTGCGCTCGGCCAGTCGCGGCACCAGCACCATGGTCAGGGCCTCGATTCCAAAGAAGGGCGCAAATTCGCCTTCGCCCTGGCGCGGTTGCTGATCCGGAAGAATGCCGACCACGCCACCGCTGGCAAGTCGCCGATAGAGACCGCGCACACCGGCGCCCTCGGCGCGCACCTGTTCCACCCTGCTCGCGCCGCGCGCCTTGATCAACAACGGTTCAACCGCAGGATTGCGCGGCGGTCGATAGACAATGGCCAGCGGCGTGCGCTCGGCCAGCCAGTAGCTCAGCAGCTCCCAGCAGCCCAGATGCGGTGCGGCGATGATCACGCCCTTGCCTGCGGTCAACGCCTGCTCCAGCAACTCGACGCCGATTACCTCACGCACCATGCGCAACGCCGACTCGGGTCGACCGGACCAGACCTTGGCGACCTCGACCACGGACTTGCCAGTTTCGCGCAGGACGCTCCGCGTATCGAGGCGCTCGGCGATCTCACTGTCCTGGTTTGCCACCAGGGCCAGATTGATCGCGGTGACGCGGCGCTCACGCCCGCCGATCCACCAGGCGAGGTCGCCGAAGACGCTGCCCACTCCATGCAGGACGCGCAGCGGCAACAGGCCGGCGAGCCATAGCAGGGCGTAGAGCAGACGCATCGTCCAGGTCATCGGGTCAGGCTCGAGTAGCGAGCGTCGATTCTAACCAACGAATTTCGGATCCACCGGGTTTGACCAATTTCATCGTCAACGGCGACCATGTATCTCCCGGTCGTGGAGCCCGACATGATTGCCCTGATCCAGAGAGTCAGCGAAGCCAGCGTCGAGGTCGATGGCGAAATTGTCGGGAAAATCGATGCCGGCATGCTCGCATTCGTCGCCATCGAGCGCGGTGACGGTGATGCACAGGCGCAGCGCATGCTTGAACGATTGCTCGGCTACCGCATCTTCAGTGACGACGAGGGCCGCATGAACCTTTCGCTGCGTGATGTCGGTGGCGGCTTGCTCCTGGTCTCCCAGTTCACTCTCGCCGCCGACACCTGCAAGGGCACGCGTGCCGGCTTCAGCGGTGCGGCCAGCCCCGAGCAGGGCGAACTTGTATTCGATCGTCTGGTCGAATTGGCACGAATTGCGCACTCGCCGGTGGAAACAGGGCGCTTTCGTACCCATATGAAGGTTCGGCTCGTCAATGACGGCCCGGTCACCTTCCACTTGAGGGTGACCCCGGAACCCTGAATCGGACTCAGAGCCGACAACGGTTTCCAATGATTTCAATGACATGGGTTGCCCTTGACGGGCCGCCTATACTTCCGAGTCTTTCGTTTAGGTACAGCAGACCATCCATGGCGACCGAGCATATCCAGGAGCAGAAAACCACCGACATCAAGGCGCTCATCACCAAGGGCAAGGAGCAGGGATACCTGACCTATGCCGAGGTGAATGATCATCTGCCTGATGACATCGTCGATCCGGAACAGATCGAAGACATCATCGGCATGATCAACGACATGGGCATCGAGGTGCACGAGGTTGCGCCCGACACCGAGACCCTGCGCGCACAGTCCGCCGGCTCCTCCGATGACGATACGGCCACCGAAGAAGCGGTTGCAGTGCTTTCGGCAGTGGATGCCGAAGTCGGCCGCACGACCGACCCGGTGCGCATGTACATGCGCGAGATGGGTACGGTCGAGTTGCTCACGCGCGAAGGCGAAATCGCCATTGCCAAGCGCATCGAGGAAGGCCTGAACAGGGTCCAGGCAGCTCTGGCCAGTTTCCCGTGGTCGATCCAGTTGCTGGTCGAGGACTACGACCTCTTCACCGAGGGCAAGAAGCGCATGTCTGAGGTCGTCACCGGCTTCCTCGACATCGAGGTACCGACGCCCGAGGAGATTGCCGCCGCCGCCGCCAAGGAAGCCGCCGAGAAGGCCGAGAAAGAAAAGGACAAGGACGACGACAGCGACAGTGATGGCGATTCCGATGATGATGCGGAAGATGCGACACCGGTGGATACCGGTCCGGACCCGCTCGAGGTCGCTCGGCGCATGGAATTGATGCGCATCGGCTATGCCAAGTATCAGAAAATTTCCGAGAAAAACGGCCTCGGTGACAAGAAAGCACAGAAGTTGCGCGAGCAGATCGCTGAAGAGTTCCTGAAACTCAAGTTGCCGGCCGTTCTGATTGATGCACTGGTGCGCAAGTTGCGCGAAGTGGTCAGCAACATCCGTCACCATGAGCGACTGATCATGGATGTCTGCATCAAGCAGGCAAAGATGCCGCGCAAGGAATTCCTCAAGGTATTCCCGTCCAACGAGACCAATCTCGACTGGGCTGAGGACTTGATGAAAAAGCGCCAGAAATGGTCGGCGGCTGTGAAGACGCACAAGGATGCGCTGGTCGGTGAGCAGCACAAGCTCGTCGCCATCGAAAACACGCTCTACCTGACCGTTGCCGACATCAAGGAAATCAATCGCGCGATGTCGATTGGCGAAGCCAAGGCCCGCCGTGCGAAGAAGGAAATGGTCGAGGCCAACCTGCGCCTGGTGATCTCGATCGCGAAGAAGTACACCAACCGTGGTTTGCAGTTCCTCGACCTGATCCAGGAAGGCAATATCGGTCTGATGAAGGCGGTCGACAAATTCGAATATCGTCGCGGCTATAAATTCTCGACTTATGCGACCTGGTGGATTCGCCAGGCGATCACGCGTTCGATCGCCGACCAGGCCCGAACCATCCGTATCCCGGTGCACATGATCGAGACGATCAACAAGCTCAACCGCATCAGCCGCCAGATGCTCCAGGAAATGGGCCGCGAGCCGACCCCGGAAGAACTTGCGATCAAGATGGAAATGCCCGAGGACAAGATCCGCAAGGTCTTGAAGATCGCCAAGGAACCGATCTCGATGGAGACCCCGATCGGCGACGACGAGGATTCGCATCTGGGCGATTTCATCGAGGACCTGTCGATCGTTTCTCCGATTGAATCCTCGACCAACATCGGCTTGATGGAAACCGTGCACGGCGTGCTCGGCGGCCTGACTCCGCGCGAGGCCAAGGTACTGCGCATGCGCTTCGGCATCGACATGAATACCGATCACACGCTCGAGGAAGTCGGCAAGCAGTTCGACGTCACCCGCGAGCGGATCCGTCAGATCGAAGCCAAGGCGTTGCGCAAACTCCGCCATCCAAGCCGTTCGGAACAACTGCGCAGTTTCCTCGATCTGGAATAAGCGGGATCGACTGCGTCAACGCAAAACGCCTGCGAAGTTCGCAGGCGTTCTTGTTTCAGGGCTTGCATGTCGCCGTTGTGAGGCGGAAAGCCACCGGGCAATCCGCGCCAATTCGCTCGTCGTCCCTGCGCAGCCAGGGACCCAGCGACTTTGTTTTTCGCAGATGAGGCACTGGGCCCCTGCCTGCGCCGGGGCGACGATCGCGTGGTTCTGAAAAACGCTCAGACGGATGGGCTACCCGAACTACGACAAACCGCGACGAAGATGTGTCGGATCTGTTTGATATTCGCGTTCGATGCATCCGCCGATGGAATACCAATCAGCTTTCAATACCCATCTTTTCCATGCGTCGATACAGCGCCTGACGCGACAAGCCAAGATCCGCGGCCGCCTGGCTGATGACCCCCCGGGCACGCTGCAAGGCAGCCTCGACCATGCCCTTGTCGGGCTCCTCATCCGGCGACAATCGACGGCTCGGACCGCGCGCTGGCTCCAAGGCAAGATCTCGCGCGGTAATGGTGCCGTCGCTGCACAACAGACTGGCTCGATCGATCGCGTTTTTCAGTTCACGCACATTGCCGGGCCAGGCATGCGCCGTCAGCGCCGTGCGCGCTCCACTGTCAAATGCCGCTCTGCCTGCAAGAAAATGCTCGGCCAGCGGAAGGATGTCGTCGCTGCGCTCGGCCAGAGGAGGCAGCTTCAACTCAATCACGTTGAGCCGATAGAACAGGTCTTCGCGGAACTGGCCTTCACGAATCAGGGTGGGAAGGTCGGCATTGGTTGCGCTGATAACGCGCACGCTGACCTTGCGCGTCTTGCTCGATCCGAGGCGCTCGAACTGGCCGGTTTCGAGAATGCGCAGCAGCTTCATTTGCCCTGCCAGCGGCAGGTTGCCGATTTCGTCGAGGAACAACGTGCCCCCATCAGCGGCCTCGAAACGACCTTCGCGGGCGCGATTCGGTGCACCGGTATAGGCGCCGGGATCGGCGCCGAACAACTCGGCTTCGATCAGTTCGGAAGGAAGTGCGCCGCAATTGACCGTGATGAACGCGCCGCTCGCTCGCGCTGAATTGGCCTGGACGATTTCGGCGATGCGCTCTTTGCCGGCGCCATTCGGCCCGGTGATGAGGACCGGCACATCGGCGCGTGCGACCTGGCAAGCCAGCTCGACCACGCGCTCCATGCCACTTGAGGAAAACACGATCCCGCGCAGATCAAATCGCTCGTCCAATTGGCGGCGACGGCGACGGCGCTCGTCGCGATGGCGCGAGACTTCTCGTGTCGCTTCCGACAACTCGAGCAGATTCTCGACAGTGGCCAGCAGCTTGTTGTCATCCCAGGGCTTGCCAAGGTAATCACTGGCGCCGGCCTTGACCAGTTCGACCGCGGTCTCCAATCGAGTCCAGGCCGTCAACAGAATGATTGGCAGGTCGGAATAGTCTCGACGGATCGCACGATACAAATCCATTCCCTCCTCGCCCGATGTCGTATCCGCGCTGAAGTTCATGTCCTGGACAACCAGATCAATGCTTTCACGCGCGAGCAGATCCAAACCCTGCGCGGGCGAGTTCGCCACCACAGTTCGGATATCGTGCAGCCCGAACAACACATCAAGTGCCGTGCCGACTGCCGGATTGTCATCGATCACCAGAACGGTGCGCATGGTCTGATCCCGGGTTTGGCGTCGAGGCATGCCTGCTTGGATGCAGCCATGCGGAAAAGGGTTACATCTTAGGGGAAACGGGAATCGAGAATGGGGAATCGGTTTGGAGCAAAAGCGGAGCGCCCTTGGCACTACCGACTCCCTATTCCCCATTCCTGGCGCTTTTGTTTGAGCCTGCGGGAAGCATCGCGACTGAAGTCGCGCCCACAAGCCATGTACGAGATGAGCCGCTTTCCCTATTCCCTATTCCCTATTCCCTATTCCCTATTCCCTATTCCCTATTCCCTATTCCCTATTCCCCATTCTCCATTCCCGATTCCCGGCACTTCAATCACACACTTCGCGTTGCCACGGCAGGCGGTACCCTCGAGGCCCGCATGGCGGGACCGAGCACAGCGAGTTGGCCGAGCGCCCATAGACAGATGAATCCGATCGGCACGTAATACCAGGGCAATCGGGGAGACTGGTAGGCCTGCATCATCCACAGACTGAATGCGTACGCGAGCACCGCTCCGGCGATCAGACCGAGTGTGGTGATGATGAAATTCTCGGTCTGGAAATAGCGCAGGATATCGGTTCGCGATGCGCCAAGTGCGCGTCTTGTACCAATCTGGCGAGTGCGCTGCGCAACCCAGAAACTGGCCATGCCGACGATACCGAGTGCGGTGATCGCGAGCAGCGAGAAAATGACGGCGCTCAGGATGATGGCCATGGCCCGATCACCGGCGTAGGCCTCCTTGCGCGTCTCCTCTATGGTGCGAACCTTGCCAACGATACGGCTGGTATTGGATTCGGCAAGTTTCTGTTCGACCGCCTTCATCACTTCGTCGCGTCGACCGGATTCCGCGCGAACGAGATAGCGGGAAGAATTGGCATATGGCATGTAGGCAGGCACGAAGGTCGAGTTGTCGATTGAGTCACTGTCCATCCAGGGTTGCTGCGTACGTTCCACGATGCCAATGATCGTACTCGTCGGCGGGTCCTCATTGAGGTAGATCGATTTTCCCAATGCGTCGCCACCGGGAAACATCTTGTTCGCCACTGCTTCGGTCACGATGATGGCGCTTGGCCGCAGGCTATCGCCAAACTTGGCATCGGTAACTTCCTCCGGCTTGAAATCACGGCCGGCTATCAGCTTGACGCCAAAAGTATCCAGTCCCTGGTCACCGACGATGTAGATGGCCGTATTGGCTGTCGAGTTTTTTTGATTGGGCTGCAGGCTGAGACCCGTGTTCCAACCGCCCTGACTCATTGGAACGGTGTTCGTCGTGGTCGCCGCGGCGACACCGGGCAATTGCCGGAGCATGGCAAGATCTTCGCGAATCGTCGCCAGCGCATCGAAGCTCTGGCCAAAACCGGAGCTGCTGACGTAGAAGGTATCCGCCTCGTTCATGCCGCTCGGGCGGCCCATGTGATCGAGGCGTTGACCAATGATGAAAAGGGCATTGCAGACGATCGCCAGGGTCAATGCGACCTGCACGCCAATCAGGATCATCGAGACCTTGCTGCGCATGAGGGCGGAAAGTATCGGGCGGATTTCCATATTTACCTCGGGATTCGAAATTCGGGATTCGGGATTCGAAAAAGCAGCTTCGATGGCAACTTCGGGATCGGCTCATCGATTTCGGATCGGCGGCGCGCGTGAAGCTGCTCTTCCGAATCCCGAATTTCGAATCCCCAATCCCGGCACATCAAATCTTCAACTGTGCAGCAGGCTGCACACGACAGGCACGCCAGGTCGGATACAGACCGGCCAGGACGGCCGATACAACGGCCAGAGCGATGGTCACGGAAATCATCGTCCAGTCGAGGTGGGCGACGGTCTTGTACTCAGAGTAAAGTCCACGCACCGCAATCAGGCCGAGACCGGTCAATAGCAGACCAAGTAATCCACCGCTGAGACCGACCACTCCCGATTCGATCAGGAACTGGCTGAAGACTTCGCGGCGACTTGCCCCCAAAGCACGCCGCAGCCCGATTTCACCCGATTTGCGCGTGAACTTGGCCAGCAGCAGCCCGACCGTGTTGACCAGGCAGACAACGAGAAACGCAAACGCCAGACCGGTCTGCACTTGCACATCGCGCGAGACGACTTCCTGATCGGCCATCCATTCGTTGACGTCGAGCAGACGATTGTTGAGCGGACGGGGAAAGCGACCGAGCTTCTTCTGCTCGGTCACGTAGTTGTCGAGAAAAGATTTGTACTCGGCCAGACGCGCCGGCGAATCGAGCTGCGCCCACATCTGTATCCAGACGCAGTCCGAATCGAGATAGGCATCCCAACCATCGCCGGGAGATTTCCAGCAGCTATTGTTGCCGGAAGATCGTTGCTTGAGATCTATCGCCGAAGTGAAAGGCATGAAAAATTCGTCCGGATCGGCGAACGCTCCATTGGTCAAATCGTAATAGCGCGAGCGCAGTTTCCAGTCGTCGAGGACGCCGACGATCGTGTAGTCGATGTCATCCATACGCACGGTGCGCCCGATGCTGTCCTGACCCCCAAACAGCTTCTCGTTCATTTCCTTGCCGAGCACGACGACGCGCTCGTGACTTGCATCCTGATCGTGGCTCCATGGCCCGCCGTACTTGAATGCCGGTTCGAACATGCCGAAGAAATCGGTGAAAGTGACCCGGCCGAGTGAACGAAACGGTTTCAGCTCCTTGTTCTCCGGCTGGATTGGCAAGGACAGTTTGTACATTGCTGCCTGCTTGTCGGCCTTGCCGGCTTGCATCAAGGCGACGGCATCGCGATAGGTCACCTGATCTGGCGGACGACCATTGTCGTAGTAGCTCTCATCCGCGCTCCAGTTGTCGAGCTGAACATAGTGCAATGTATCGCTTTTCCACGGAATTGGATCACTGCCCATCAGGTGCATGACGGTCAATGTGGTCATGCTCGCGGCGATGCCGAGGCCGATGCCAATGACCATCAAGGCCGTCAGCACGGGGTTGCGCCGCAAACTGCGCAGGCCGAGTTGGAGGTAGTAGGAAAACATGGCTCTGGGTCCGGGAATGGGGAATGGGGAATCGGAAAGAGCAAAACGCGAAGCATCTGGCGGTGATGAATGGCTTTGAAGAAAGGGAGGATCAGTCCGCTACGCCCACCGCTTTCCCTTTCTCCATTCCCGATTCCCGATTCCCGTCGCCAACGGCGAATCGCGGCTCATCGTCGAAATCGGTGACCTGACCATCGATGACATGGACATTGCGATGGGCGCGTGCGGCGAGCTCGGGATCATGGGTAACCATGACGATGGTCGTGCCCTGACGATTGATCTCCTCCATGAGTTCCAGCACGCCACGGGCCATCAGCGAATCGAGATTTCCGGTCGGTTCGTCGGCGAGCAGCAGCCGCGGAGATCCAGCCAGTGCGCGCGCAATGGCAACGCGCTGTTGCTGGCCGCCCGAAAGCTCGGACGGATAGTGCTTCATGCGCGATGCCAGGCCCACGCGGCCCAGCGATTCCTCGATCCGCTTCCTGCGATCAGCGCCTGAGAATCCGCGATAGCGAAGCGGCACATCGACGTTGTCGAACAGGTTCAAATCCGGGATCAGATTGAAGCTCTGGAAAATGAAACCGATCTTCTCATTGCGCAGTTTCGAGCGCGCGTTGTCGTTGAGGCCGCGGACATCCACACCATCAAGCCAGTATTCCCCGCCAGAGAATTCTTCAAGCAGGCCGGCGATATTGAGGAACGTTGTCTTGCCCGAACCCGAAGGTCCGGTCACCGCGACAAACTCGCCCTCGCGCACGTGGATCGAAAAATCCCGCAATGCATGCGTCTCGATCAGATGGGTGCGATAGACCATCTGCAGGTGGGTCATTTTTAACATCGGCTTTGCCTCTGTTCGGGAATGGGGAATAGGGAATCGAGAATGGGGAAGAGCGGGAATGGAAGTGCTTGGCGAGATTTGGTTTTACCGATTCCCTATTCTCCATTCCCGTTTCCCGTCAATTCAAAGCCACTCGTTGTGCGCCATTGAATTGATCGGTGCCGGAGATGACGATGCGATCGCCTTGCTTGACCCCGGATACGATCTCGACGGAATTGAGACTGGTTGCGCCGACGACGATCGGGGTGCGCTCGGCGACGCCGTCGCGAACGACGTAGGCGACACGCCCGGCACCACTGTCTACGAACGGTCCGCGCTCGACCATCAACACGTTTTGATGCTCATCCATCAGGATGCGCGTGGTCAGTCGTTGATTCTGGCGAAGCCCCGCAGGCTTGTTTTCGCCGAATCGGATACGCCCGCTGACCTGTCCATCAATGACCTGGGGCGATACGGCGCTGATGGTTCCGGCGTAAGTGCCTGCGTTGTCGCGAATTTCCGCAGCCATGCCGATGCCGAGATCATGGGCAAAGACTTCCGGCACCTTGACCTCGATCTCGAGTGCACTTAGGTCGACAACGACAAGGATCGGCGCATTCGCGGCCACGTTCGCACGCTGCTGCACGATCAGTTGTCCAACCTGGCCATCGACGGGCGATCGCACCTTCAGTTCCTCGACCTGGCGCTGCAGATCCCCGGCGAGCAGGCGCTGACGATCGAGCGCCAGCCGCTTGCTCTTCAGCTCAAAGGCCAGGCTTTCGATATCAAGCTTCATGCCAGACTCGGCATTGCTGACGTTGATCTCTTCCTTGGCCAGCGCATCTCTGGTTCGCAACAAATCCATTTCAGACATCGCGCCGGCATCGAACGCGCGCTGCGTGCGTTCGACTTCGCGCTTGGCGGTTTGTCGATCAATCATGGCCTGGTCGAGGCCCTTCTTGGCCTCCAATTGCTGCTTGCGATGGTCGAGGCTGGCGCGCTGCACATCGATATCGAGGCTTTCGCGGGTCGCTTGTTCCTGCTGCAGGCGATTGCTCAGTTCGGGACTGACCACTTCGGCAAGTACCTGATCCTTGACCACCTTGTCGCCGGCGTTGACCTTCAGGGTGACCGTGCCGGGACTGGATGCATACAAGGTAGGGCTGACTGCCGCAACCACACTGCCCTGCACCGAGACGTCGCGGGTCAATGTGCCGCGCTTGACCTCGGCAATGCGCAACCGGCTCATGCTCGCCGAAGTATCCGAAGAGAACAGTCGCGCCGCAGTCGGCACGATCAGGACCAGCAGCGCGATGACGACGACAGCGGCAATACCACCCTTGAGCCAGCGCTTGCGGCGCTGCGGATCAACCTTGATCTGGCGGTCCTGCGCTGAGGTGTCGCGAATCATTCACATCTCCAATTGACGGCCCCTGTCGACCGTCCTCGGTGATGTATTCAGCAACTCCCGTGCCAAATCGCAAGCTATTGAAAGAGAGAGAATTTCTTGCGGATTTTCTTGGTGCGGACAGTGTCCGGTCGGAGCCTGCGGACAACTCCGGACAGGGCAGCGCGGGAAGCCCGCGCTGCCGTCTCTCTAGAACAACCTTCGACGCCGGCGAATGGCCAGCGCGGCGAGCAGGATGATCAGGGTCAGCCATGCGAAATGGCTGCCAACCGGAAGTGCAGTCACACCGGCTGGTACGGTGCCGAGCGGATCCTCGCCGATCTTGTTGGACGCTGCGGCTGCCTGTGCCTGTGCGGCGGCTTGCGCTGTCTGCTCGGCCTCCTGTGCAGCCAGTGCGGCCGCTTGCGAATCCGTCGACGTGCCCGACTCGTCGCGTTTTCCGGAGACCACAGTTGCGGCCGGATCGAAGCCGTCGCGGAAGATCAAGTCGGAAACCAGTTGCACGTTGCTTTCAATCAATCCGTTGATGACGTAGCCATTCGGCAAGGCGCCGATCTCGGTGAAGGTGCCGGTCCCGATGTTGACTTCGTAAAGCTTGATGGCAGTGTCCGCCGTTAGCCTGGCGACCACCCGGAGCAGATTGCCGCTGCGCGCACCGACGCCGGCATACAGCGCACAGCAACCGGCCAGTCCGGGACCGACCGGGGTGATCGAGCCATCGCCCGCGATGACGCCGACCCGTTCGGTTCCAGCATCGTGGTAGATCGCCGAGAACGTACTGCCGCTGGTGCTGAACAGCACGTCGGGGGAGTGTGCCAGTACCGAATTCGAGATCAGCGCACCGGTGCTGCTACTGATCACGAACAGGCGCAGGGGAGGGTCACTCGCGGCAGGTTGCAGGCGCGCCACGAACGCGATTGCCGAGCCATTGGCCGAAATGGCCGCGACTCCAACCCGCACAGCGCAGCAGTCGGCAAGAATTGGCGTTCCGACATCGGAGACTGCACCCGCATCAGAAATCCTGGTCAGTCGCAATCCGGCACCGGCGTCGCTCAACGCAAACAGTGTGGATGTCACCGACCGTCGCACGATCGCAGCGACCCGCTCAGTGGGCGGCAAGGTCACGGTAACCGCGGTACCTGTCGACAGACTGATCCGGTGCAGGCGCCAGGGCTGTACGGGGTCAGGATCCGGCGTGACCAGGTAAGCGGTCTGGTTGCCATCGTCCGAGGCGACCAGGCTGCCGTTGACCCGGCAACAACCGGCAAGGGCGACGGCCGCCGTGTCGGTGATCGAAGCGTCGATGGTCGACACGCGCACGAGCTTTTCGTGCAGCAGGGTCTTGTCGTAAGCGACACCGTAAAGAGTCGCCTGGGCCAGCATCGGAAACAGTGCCGGCAGGAGGGCCATGGCGGCGATGCGCCACAGGAGGGATCCTCGATTTCTCATGATCCTCATCCTCCGTCTCAATGACCGATCGGCGTGGCATCGACCTTTGCATCACGCTCGAGCATGACGCGCTCAAGCCGGGCCAGACGGGATTCGAGCGCTTCGATCGTTCGGTCGCGTGCAGCGACCTCGCGTTGCAGCGCCTGGGTTGCGGCAAGCGCCACTCCAGCCACATCGCTCGGTGCAAGCTGGCGTTCGCTGGTTCCGAATCCGAACGCCGCATAGAAATCCTCTGCGACGGGTCCGATATGGCGATCGTTGGTGTCACTGCGCAGATAGTTCCAGCTCCAGATCGGCAGATGCGCAAGGCGATCGAGCACACTGTCGGCAGCAATGGCGACCAGATTGGTCTTGGAGGAGCGGCTCGAGAGCTGGGTCAACGTGCCGGCGACGTAAGCATCGCCAGCGACGTGCAGTTTCGCCGTGGGCGATGACGTGCCAATGCCGACATTGCCGCCCGCGATGATGTGGATGCTGCTGCTCGGCGCGCCGGGATTGATGCGGAATGGAAGGCTGCTGCCATTGGTGGCATCACGGATGAAGAAATTGGCTTCATTGCCGGCGATATCCCAGGTCTGCGGCGTAAAGCCCGAACTGCCGTTCTGCTCGAGTCGCAGCCCCGGCGTGTTGCCAGTCACATCATGCAGGTCAAGCACCGGGGTCGCCGTGTTCACGCCGATGCGGCCCGTACTGGCGACGTACAAGGCGTTGGTTGGCGCTCCGGCTACGATAGTGAACGGCGTACGTCCTCCGGTAACATCGTCGATCGAGAACTTGTCGAGGCCGCCGCTCGCGGTGTCGTTGGCGGTCAACTGCCAGTCGTTACCCGGGAAGGTGCCAACCGAGGTATCTTCGAACTTTAGTCGCAGGTTGTTTTCTTTCAATCGAAGTGTATCGAAGCTGAAGTCCTCGTTATTGACGCAGTCGAAGCCTGCGCAGATGCTGCCTTGCACGATGAGATCATCTGCGATGACCTGATCTTTCGGTTGCGGGCTGGCCGCCGCACCGGAACCGGTTGAACCCGGGGCCGCTGTTTGCTCGACCTGCCCGGCCGTGGCCAGTTGCCCGTTTCGGATCGAAAACGAACCGGAGACCGATTCCAGAGCAGCAGGCATGCCGTCAGACAAAGTCGAGGAACCATCGCGTCGCGTCGCAGCGGCGGCCGCGGCGAGGTCGGCATCAAGGGTCTGTCCGTAACTGATTTCATAGCGGTAGCTGCCGTCCGCGGCACTCGCGCCAATCAGACTGCGCGGGTCGATCGACGCTGTTTCTGCAGCGTTGGCATAAACGCGTTCGAGCACCGAACCACCCGGCGTCGCAATTCGCATTTTGGCCGTTTGCGCCTGTGCAGGCACATTGGCGTGCAGCAGGTCGGCGGCGTTTGCGGCAACACTCAGGCTGCCGAACAGGAGAGAGAGTGAGAGTGTACGCAGTACGTTTGACATGGAACCCCCTTGAGGTTTTGACGCGATCCTGACGACAAGCCTGCGAACTGAAAAATCGGAAGCCTGGCAGCGCACGAGGAGCGTGGCATCGCAGAAACTGGACTTCGCCCCGACTTCCATATTGCCCGCATATGCCAGCGCGCACCACCGGTGACATGATCTCGCGTTGCGACCCACGTTGCTTGCGGTGTTCGCTGGTGAAATGTGATCAGCGAATTCTGTATTGACGTTCCGGCCGACCTCTTTACGCAAATGAGGCGCGGAGAGCTGCCCTCCGTCGAGCGGATCCATGAATTGCTCGAACAACAGGCATGGGCCTTGGCTCTGCGCATGACCGGCAATGCGGAGCGCGTGCACGGTCATGCACGATGCGTTGGCGGCAGTCGGTCTCGAAACCGTCCGCGAAGCCTTGCGCGCCCGGAATGTCCCGCCGCTTTGCTATGATCAGTCGGCGCGTGGACAGGGGCGAATGATGGACCGCTTCCAGGATATTCCTGGCTACGAAATGATCAGCGAGCTGGGCGAGGGCGGCATGGCGACCGTCTTTCTCGCCATTCAGCATTCGCTGGATCGCAAGGTCGCAATCAAGGTCATGCGCCGCGAGCTGCGAAAGAGCACCGGGCCGATGCCGGAGTTCGAGCGGCGTTTCCTGCTCGAAGGCCGCACCCTGGCCAAACTGCCGCATCGCAATATCGTTGCTGTCTTCGACATCGTCACGCGCGAAGACATCGCCTACATCTCGATGGAGTTGCTTGAAGGCGGCACCCTCGCTGAGCGCATGCTCGGCGGGCTTTCGCTCGGCGAGGCCATTGGCGTTGTCGTGCAACTCGCCAATGGACTGGAGTACGCGCACAGGAATGGTGTGATCCATCGCGATCTGAAGCCATCCAATGTGATGTTCCGCGATGCCTCAACGCCGGTACTCACCGATTTCGGCATCGCCAAGCAATCCGACGTGCTGGCTTCGCGCATCACCCAGACCGGTCTCGTGCTTGGCACGCCGACTTACATGAGCCCCGAGCAGGCCAGCGGTCGCGAGATCGATGGCCGTGCCGATCAATATGCGCTCGGCATTCTTTTCTACGAGATGCTGACCGGCTCGCCGCCTTTTACTGGCGAGAATCCGATGGCGGTGCTGATGGGTCATGCGCTGCAGCCACCGCCGCCGCTGCCCGATGACCTCAAGCCGCTGCAGCCGATCTTCGATCGCATGCTGGCCAAGGAGCCGAGCGAGCGCTTTGCCAATCTGCAGGATTTCGTCAAGGCATTGCGCGGTCTGGTCGTCGGCAACGACGCATTGGTCAAGCAACTTGGCGCGATCACCGCTGCTAGTACGTCGGAGCGTCTGCGTGCCTTGGGTTTCTCGGGCGAATACACCGGCGGCGACAGCGGATTCGCGCTCGACCTTTTGCGCATGCCGCAGACGGATCCATCGATCCAGCGCCCCAACACGTCCTCGATGTTCGTCCAGGTCATGCAGCGACCGCGCCTGCTGGCGATCATTGCTGCCGGGCTGGGCGCACTCATTCTCGGCATTGTGCTGTGGGCCGCGCTGGCACCGCGCACGCTGAGCCAGGATGACCAGTACCTGGTGCGCACGTTGTTGCGCGAAGCCGATCGTCTGGTCGACAGCGGCGACCTGCTTGCCCCGCCCGGTGCCAACGCGTTCGAGGATTTGCAGAAGGTGCTGCAGAAGGATCCCGCCAACAAGCAAGGCCTGGCATTGCTCGAACGAATTGCCGCACTGCTTCGAGCCGATGCCGAGAATTCCATGGCTTCCGGCGATTTCGATGCAGCCAGCGAAAAGGCCAACCAGGCATTGCTCGTTGTACCTGATGACAAGGATGTGCAAGCGCTGGTGAAGCGTATCGCCGCTGAAAAAGAGCAACGACTCGTCGCTGCACAAGTCGATGAGCTGTTGAAGAGGGCCGACGATGCGGAGAAGCGCGATCAGCGCAGCGGTCCTGATGGTGCCTATGTCCTGCTGCGAACCGCGCTGAGTCTGGCGCCATTGAACAAGCAGGTGCAAAGCCGGCTGAAGACGATCACCGATGCGGAGTTCTCCCGCGTGCGTGAGCTCGTGAGGGCCGGGAAAACCGATGCCGCCGAACAGGCGCTTGGCACACTTCAGTCCGAGTTTTCGACCGACCCTGCCTTCGCTGAACTTAGCCAGGAGGTCACTCGGGCCAGGGACGCAAGGGCGAGAATCGCCCGTATCGGGGAGCTGCTCGGAAAAGCAGCCAGCGCACTGAGCGCCAACCGCATCAGCGAACCCGCTGGCGACAATGCTTTTGAATGGTTCGAGCAGGCACGCCAGGTCGATGCCGACAGTTCCTCCGTCGCTGATTTCAAGGACAAACTCGCTGCTCGAATACTCTCCGACGCGATCTCGGCACAATCGAAAGGTGATATCGAAACCGCACTGGATCGTGCCGAACTGGCCTTGCGCGTCGACGCCAATCTGGCCGCGGCAGCGGCGATTCGCGACAGTGCCCAGCAGTCACTCGGTTCACAGCGAGCGGCCATCGCCTCGCAACTGAACCTCGCGCGTTCGGCAATTGCCTCGGGCCGCTTGTTGCCGCCGGCCAATGACAATGCGCGCGATGTCCTGAATGCCCTGCTGGAAATCGACCCGGCCAATCCCGATGCACTCAAGCTTCGAGAAGCCTTGCCGCGCGTTGTCGCCGACGCGCTGCGCGGTGCCAGCGAGCGCGGCGAGCTTGATATTGCGCTACCGCTGGCCAATGCGGCGGCAGCGGCATTTCCGGAAGACACCAGGATCAGCGAGCGTATTGGCGAAGTACGCAAACTCGAAAGCGAGCGAAATGCGGAGGCCGAACGCCAGGCTGGCGAGCAGCGACTGGCCGAACTTCTTCAGCAGCGCCCGTTGGTCGGCAAGGATGCGAGGTCCGCGGTCGAGGCCATTGCTGCGCTGCGCGCGGCAGGCTCAAAACAAGTCGGCCGCTACGAGAAACAACTGGCCGATACCCTCGCCAATGACATGCGCAATGCACCGACTCTGGACGCCGGCAATGCCAGTCTGGAGGCTATCCGGACAGCGGCGAAAGCACTCGACAGTCGAACCTTGGGCGCGCTCGAGTCCTCCGCGCAAACGCGGATCGAAATCCTCAAGAAGCAGCGAGAGGTGGAACTCGCGTCGCAAACCGGCTCGCTGGTCATCAATGCCTTGCCGTGGGGAACGGTCGATCAGGTGCTGGATGCCGCACGCAAGCCGGTTCCGCTGCCTGCCGAACGCACCACACCGTTGACCCTGACGTTGCCGGAAGGCAGCTACTACGTCACCTTGAGTCACCCAAGCTCGGGCAAAACCGTCTCGGCATTTGCACGAGTCAGCGCCGGCAAGAGCAGCCAGACCAGTGGCAGCTTTCCAACCTTGAGCGCCGATGAGTACCTCAAGAATGCGGCGCTCTGAGCTGCGCCACCTGGCCGCCCTGCTCGTCTTCGTGGCGATGCCGGCGTTGGCCGACTGGAAACAGGACTACGCGCGAGGGCTCGAAGCCGCCAAGGACGGTCGGTGGGAGGATGTTCAGCGTTACATGCAGAGTGCTCTCGCTGACAACGCCGAACCCGCCAAGCGGGTGCGCCTCTATGGCCAACGCTACGAAACCTATGCGCCTCAGCACTATGCCGGGCTGGCCGCCTTGAGACTCGGCGATTGCGACAAGGCGTTGGCGTTTTGGTCGCAAGCCGGAAACAAGACGATCGTCGGTTCCGATTCCTCGCTGGCCAGTGAGGAAGATCAAGGCCGGGTCGAATGCAGTAGTCGCCTGGTTCGCCAGGGTCAAACGACGAAAACGGAACCACCTCCCGCAGTAGCCCGACAGGATCCGCGTCCACCACCGGCTCCTCCACCGACACTGGAGCGAGCACCTCCACCTCGGCCAGTTGTGAAGGAGTCGCCACCAGCGCCCGCAGCCGTTATCGAAACGCGCTCGTCATCCTCAATTTCCACGCAGATCCTGCGTCCGCTCGTCGATGCCTATTTGAGTGGGCGCTACAGCGATGTGATCAAGCTCAGCAACCAGGTGCCGCCAACGCCACGCCTGCGCTGGCACATGCTCACACTGCGCGCGGCCGCGGCGTATAATTTGAGTCAACTGGGACAAAGTGACAGTGCCGCGGGTATTGCGCGCAAGGCGGCCGATCAGGCGCGCAATACCGATCCCGCGCTCAAACCCAACACCAAATTCTTCTCGCCTCGATTCATCCGCTTCTTCAGCGGACGCTGAAGTCCCCCGCCAGAACGGAGCCTCCCGGCAACCGGGATGCTCCATGGATCATCCTCAGAAGCGGAAAACGCCGGAAACCGAGTAGGTATCGCTGGTATCCGAGAAGTCGGCACCGAGATCGACCTGGAACTGGCTGAAGGCCATGCCTGCGCCAATTGAATAGTGGGTCTGGCTGCCATTGCGGCCCGCGCCGAATGTCGCCGCATTGGCGGTCGGATTCTGTGTCGCCGGATCGAAATTGGGTACCGCACCCTGATAGACGAGTTCATGCGCTGGATCGCGCCAGACGCCACCTCGCAGACTGAATGGGTGTTGCGTGGCGAACGTGTATTCGGCGCCGAGACGAATCTCGGTGCCATCGTCCAGCTTGAGCGGATCGAGGTCGGTTTCCTGATTGGAGTCGAACAGCGAGACGATATCCTCGGTGACCTGGGAATAGAACACGCGACTGACATCAAGATTGATCACCCAGGCATCGCTGGGGCGGACACTGAAGCCAATTCCAAAGACGTCGGGGACATTCAGATCCGTGGCTGCAGTAATCGCTTGCCCCGGGAAATTCTGCGAGGACAACACCGCGTCATAGCCAAGTGAGGGAGCATGACGGTAGGAAAGTCCCGCGCTGAGCCAGTCGGTGAAGGTCATCCGTGCACCAAGGGTAATGCCGAACTTGCCTTCGCCATCCAGATTGGCCTCGCGACTCAACACCGATCCGTCATTCGGTGAAAACCGGTCTGTCGTGGTGCGGATGTCAAGCAGGTAGTAGTTGAGGCCGACGCCGAACGAAAGCCGATCGTTGACCTTGATACCCATGGCGGCGCCATAGGTATCAATTCCAAAAGCGGTATTGACGTCATAGGCGAAAATATTGCCCGTGTAACCGCTGCCGTCCCCGGTGAACGTAGCCGCGCCGGCACTCTCGAACGCGGAGTCGTAGTTGACGAGCTCATACCGATAGACCGCGAACGAAACGCGCTCGCCAGGATAGACGAACGAGAACGAACGCAGCGAATTGGTACGGTCGTCCTGCGAGGAATAGTTGAGACCCGAACTGTCATACCCGTTGTACTGGGCGCTGCCACCATCCAGCCAGCGCGTATTCGTGCTGACCGAGCGGAATTCAACCGATACTTCGGGGCTGACCAGTTGGGTCAATCCGGCCGGATTGGCGTAGGCCGCCGACGCATCATCAGCGAGGCCGAGAAATGCGCCACCCATGCCCAGCGCGCGTGCGCCGGGATTGGAAAAGCTGAAAGGAAGGCTCGCATTGGCTTCGTTGTCGGTGATCGCCATTGCGCTACCGGTCATGCCGGCCAGCCCGATTGCCACAGCAGTTGCCAGTAACTTTTTCATTCCCGCACTCTCCGGTTGAACGAATGAGATCCGACGCTGAACAAGCGCCGCAAAGATAACACGAGCTTAACGAAGAGTTGCCAATCTTGATTGGCCTTGCTGCGCTGCAGCATCCGACTCGCCGTTGAGTGCCCGATCCGGATCAATGCGCAAATCGGCAAGAAACAAGCTCATGTCGAGGGCATCACGCGGCGTGTGCGCGCCCATGTTCAAGGCAGACGCCAAGTGCCTGATCAATGACTTCGAGGCCGGCATCAGTTCGATGCGCGTTTTCGCTCAGGGTTCTGCGCCAGGAACGCGCTCCCGGCAGGCCCTGAAACAAGCCGAGTAAATGCCGGGTGATGTGTTGAAGCTTGCCGCCATTGGCAAGGTGATTTTCGATATACGGGCGCATCCGCTCGATGATCGCTTCACGGCTCGGCAGCGGCATGTCGAACAACTGATTTTCCAGCTCGGCCAGGCGGTAGGGCTCATGATAGGCAACCCGCCCAAGCATGACCCCATCGGTATGACAAAGGTGGGATTTGACTTCCGCGAGCGTCTGAATGCCGCCATTGATGACTATTTCAAGCGCCGGGAAATCGCGCTTGAGCTGATAGACGCGCTCATAGTTGAGCGGCGGCACATCACGATTCTCCTTTGGTGATAATCCTTTCAGCCAGGCCTTGCGTGCATGCACGACGAAAACCGTGCAGCCTCGCGCCGCGACAGTCTCTATGAAATACTGGAGATCGGCGTATTCATCCTGCGCGTCAACGCCGAGCCGACATTTGATCGTCACCGGAATCGACACGGCTTCGTGCATCGCGGCGAAGCAATCGGCGACAAGAGTGGGCTCGTGCATCAGGCAGGCGCCGAAGCGCCCGGACTGCACGCGATCGGAAGGGCAACCGATATTGAGGTTGATCTCGTCGTAACCGAAGCGCTCACCGAGGCGTGCCGCTTCGGCCAATTCCACAGGGTCGGAACCACCAAGCTGCAAGGCCAGCGGATGTTCCGAATGATGGAAGCCGAGGAGGCGATCGCGATCGCCGTGAATTAGCGCGGGCGACGTCACCATCTCGGTGTACAAGCGTGCATTCGGCGATAGCAGGCGATGAAAGTAGCGGCAATGCCGATCGGTCCAGTCCATCATCGGCGCGACCGAAAGCAGCCACGGATTCGCGGCAGGCAGTGTGTCGGGAGTCGTCATGACGGGAAGTTTAGCCGATCACGCACCGGTTCCGATTTCCGGGCACGTAGTGAGCGCCCGGCGCGCGGCTCACGCATAGTGTCGATCGTCGTCAGACGCAAGGACGAATTTTCCGGTTTGTCAGTCGTAGTCAACCTCAGGTCGCGGTCGACCAGGACGCCGGATTTCCATTTTTGCTTCGACCGCATCGGATACCTTTTGGCGAAATTCCGGACTGATCACGCGTGGTGGAATTTCGGCGGCCTTCGCCGTGCCGCTGGCTCGCAGCTCGGAGGCCATCGTCGCGAAGCTGCTCGTCACGGAGACAGCCGGCGCAAGGAAGACGTCAGCGCGATTGCCTGATTCCTCGCTCGTGGTTCGAGAATAGAATGGCAGGAATAGTGATCCGGCACTTGCCAGGCCCTGGTAGTCGCCGAGGAAAAAGGCCTCAATGTTTCCCCATCGTGCCAGCGGCGCCCTGGATAGATCGAACGGGCCGGAAACCTGGCTCTCCTGCCAGTTGACGCCGTCGGTGGAGCGCGCCAGCCAGATATTGGTGTACAGCGTATTCCGGTCGCTGGTGTTTGAGCGAAAATCGAAATAGCTGAGGCCGATCATGCCGTCGGCACGCACATTTGACACTGGCAGAAATGCGGCGACCGCCGCCGCGCCATTGACGCGAATCGGGGTCGACCAGGTCAGCCCGCCGTCGATCGAATTCGAAGCAAGGATGGCGTCCCGATTGCCATTGCTGAAGCGTGAATCCTGCCATGCCACGTAGAGCTTGCCATCCGGTCCTGCAGCGACCGTCGGCACCAGACTGCCGTCGCGGACGCGGGCCCCGGTTTCAGGGTCCACTGTTCCGATCGTGAGCTGACTGGCGATCCGGGTTGGTGATGACCAGGTCACGCCATTGTCGGTGGAGCGGATCAGATCCAGATAGGCGGAATTCTGTCCATTCACATTGATATCGATATGTGTATAGACATTTACCAAGGTGCCGTTCGGCAGCACGGCAATAATATTGCCGATAGTCTGTCGGTCGATGCCGGGATCGAAGATCGGGCGCGCCGGCTCCCAGCTCTCCCCACCATCGACACTGCGGGTAAACCAGGTAGGGCCGGTGTTGTCGATGGCTATGCGATCCCAGACCGCATAGACGAAACGCGAGTCGATCGGATCGGCGGTGATGGTCTGCTTGTCGTGGAAGGCCACGTCGCCTTCCAGCACGAGTGTGATCGGCGGTCCCCAGGTGATGCCGTGATCGGTTGAGCGGCTGACCAGCACGGCGGTATCCGAGCCGGGGGCCAGCGCCGCACCATTGAACGCGATCGCAATGACATAGGCTGTTCCATCCGGGGAAACCGTCACCCACGGATCGCTGCTGCGTTCGTAATCGCCCCCATTGCCGACATTGCCACCCGCGCAGCGTGAGAACGCCGGAAACTTGCGGCTCCAACTTTGGCCGCCGTCGTTGGAGACGCCAACGCCGAGACCCCGGGCGCCGCCGGAACTCCATCGATCCTGCTGCCATACCGCGAAAAATCGCTGCGGGTTGCCGGGATCAATCGCGAAGTGGGGTTCGACCTCGCTGTTCAGCGCAAGCGTTCCCGAAATCGCGACGCCTTCACAGTTGCTCGCAAATGGAGAATTTGAAGAGACACGATATTCGGGGTCCAACGCCGGTGGAGGCGGAGGCGGAGGCGGCGGGTCGGTTGCAGGATCGTTGCTCGAATTGGAGCTGCCACCCCCGCATCCAGCCAATGCAAGCAGTAGAGCGATCGACGCGATGGGCATTGCTTTCGAGACTGCTTTTCTCATGACGATCTCCTCCCCACGCATGGATGAGTAAACGGCGCCCCCTTTTAATCTGACCCCGATCAACGGGCGAGTCAATACGAAGACTTCCGTAGATTTCGCAAGTGCCCGTATCAGCTCCATCACGCTCTAAAAAGCCGTTACTTTACAATAACTTAAGCAGCAGTCTGCTAGGGTGGTCCTGAATTGCTGTTCGATGGGCATCCGTCGGCGGCGTCAGCTGCCGCAATGTGCGGCGCTTTCACCAACCCTGGAGAGCGAAATGAAAACTGGCAAATCACTGATGGTCCTAGCATCGATCTGTACATTGGGTCTCGCCATGCAGTTGTCTGTTGCGGAAGAAGCCAAGACGATGGCATCAAAGGCAACCGAAACCGCCACCGACATGGCCAAGGACAAGGCCAAAGACGCCGCGATGGACAAGGCGGGAGAAATGGGTGGAGTCAACGCTGGCAGCGCTATCGATGCCAAGGCAGCGCTCGGCGGCGATTCAATGACCGACACTGCCACCGACATGGCCAAGGACGCCGCAACGGAAAAGGCCGGCGGAATGGCCGGCGACAAGGTCGGTAGCGCCGCAGTCGCTGGAACCGCGCTCGGCGGCAAGTCGATGACCGACACCGCCACCGACGCGGTCAAGGACAAGGCCAAAGGCGCCGCGATGGAAAAAGCCGGCGGAATGGCCGGTGACAAGGTCGGTAGCGCCGCAGTCGCTGGAGCCGCGCTCGGTGGCGATTCAATGACCGAGACCGCCACCGACATGGCCAAGGACAAGGCCAAGGACGCCGCGATGGACAAGGCCACGGAATCCATGGAAGACAAGATGGACTCCAATCACACGGATTGAACATCCTCGGTCGCGGAGCCGAAAGACAGCGCCGCCTGTGCAGTCAGGCGGCGCGCAAGGGCATAGGAAAATCAAGGTCAGGAAACCATCCGCAATCCACGCTAGAGACTCTCGCAAGTCGCTTCACGCGAAGGGATTGACCCCGATCCAGTGCAGGTGCGCCCAGAACGCGAAGCCCGCCCACGTGCCGATGCCAAGCACAAGCGTCACGATGTCACCGATGATCCCACCCGGCGGATAGCCCATGCCGTCGCGTCGGTCACGCCGCCTCGAAAGCACGAACAACACCACTGCCCAAATCAGGAATGCGCCGAACAGGACGACATCATGCAGAAAGCCGGTGGCGAGCAGATGGCCGAGAGCCCAGACCTTGGTGCCGGCCAGCATCGGATGGCCGATCCAGGTTTTAAAATGATTTCGAGGAACGTAGGCGGCGACAACCAGCACGAATGCGATCAGGGTGAACAACGCATTCGCATGTTTCAGTGCAGGCACGGGGGAATAAAGAAGAACCGGTTGCTGCCTCGCAAGCGAAAACCCCCAGATGATCAGCAGGAATCCGGCAATCGAGATCAGTGCGTAGATCGCTTTCCACGCATTCGTTCCGAGCTTTGACTTGGCCCGCGCGTAAAAATCACCGGCCAGGACCCTCAGCGAATGCATGCCGAGGAAGATCAACAATCCGACTATCAGAATGGTCATTACGGAATTTTCCGTGAGGGAATCAGTTTTCTGGCGCGATCAGCCGAATTCACATCGAAGCCAGGTTCGATGGTCGACATGCAATGCTCAGGCGCATCATTCTGCATGCGTGGAATTCCGATAGTCGCGCAGGTTGCAGGCACCGAAATCGACAGCGTGACTATCGATTCTTTCCTGCAACGCACGAATCCGCTGTAGCTCGATGCGGCCCAACGCGGCTTCCCCGGTCGATTGCGACAGTTGCATCGCATGCTCGGCGCAGGGCCAGTTGGATAGCATCGCATGGGCTTCGGCGAGCTGGAAATACGGCAGGTAGTCGAGAAACCACATACCGTAGGTTCGCTTGCGGGCACGTGGTTCCGGCCTCAGATCGATCGACTTGCTCAACTCGACAATGGCACGTCGGGCATCTCCGGCTTCAAGCAATGCCTGTCCATACTCGAAATGGAAATACCACGGCAACAGGTTATTGGTTGTGGTGCTCTCCAATCCGCATTGGACCAGCACTTTGCGACGCAATGCATCGGCCGCTGCAGGTACCAGACTGGTTGACTGCCAGGTTTGCGAATCGGACACATGATCGCTATTTGCGGAATTCCCGATTGCACCAACCGGCAGCGCGAGCGCCACACCGAACAAGAACACAAGCCGGCATTTCAGGTCTGGAATCATGGCGAATCTCCAACGCCCGTTTCTTCGCATTTGAACCCGGGCAGGGCACTCGGACTATACTCCTCCCACGCGCCGGGGTCTTGCAGGGAAAATTGCAATGAAGATCGCGTTTTGGGACAAGTGGATGAAAAGCAATGCCGGACGGTGTCGGGCAGGCATGGGGGATACTTCCCGCATCAACCCATTCGCACGATCGAAGCAACCTGATTTCCGTGTTGCCCTGGCGCCGAACGCTTCTGCCTGAAGCGTGAAAGAAACATTCCTGAATCTGTTCGAGATTGCCTGACTTACTTATGGAGAAGCATCATGCATTCATTCAAACGGCTAGCAGCGCTGTGCCTGATTGGTGGAGTCTGCTGGACACCATTTTCGTTCGCGCAAGAACCGATTCGCGTTACCTGTGCGGACTTTTTTCTCGACGTCAACAACCCTGACACGGCCGCTTGCCGAGGCAACCTGGCATCCATTCCGTTTGACCTGCTTGCACCGGGAGCGCGCGCACTCGGACTTGGCGGCGCCTTCGTTGCAGTCGCCGACGACGCCACCGCTGCCGAAGCAAATCCGGCCGGACAAACCATCCTGACTCGCCCGGAAGTGTCGGTGCACGTGCGCAATGCCAGCTACGACGCTCGATTCTTCGATCCGAACCAACTCGATTCCCAACTGTTTGGCGCGGTCGGTCCTGGTCCGATAACCGGATACAAGGACAGCAATACAAAGGTATCGTTCGCGAGTTTCGTCTATCCAATTGACCGCTTCGTGATTTCCGGCTACTACCAGAATTCCGGCGCGCTCAACGCAACGACAGCCATCCCATCCTACAACGCCGAATTCGATGATCTGTATCTGGCCTCCACCGCAATCGACGTGGAACAGGATTCCTTCGGGATGGGCGCCGCATTCCGTCTCAGCGACATGTTCTCGATTGGCACCTCACTGAAGTACTCGAAACTCGAATACCGCTCACAGAGCACGTCTTCGGTTTTCGGGTTTCGTGATCTGGATGTGAACTTCCCTGGTGCCGGCCCATTCACCGACGAGATCAGCTTGCGTAGCGACAGCAACACGTCGGATCACGACATTACCTGGAACCTCGGCCTGCTGATCAATCCAAACGGCAAGTTCTCGGGAGGTCTGGTCTACAAGCAGGGCGGCTCGTACAAGGCGATGAACACACTGAGCGTGGTCAACCTTGCCAGTTGCGCGGGCGATGTCGACTGCTTTCGAAACTTCACCGGCTCGGTGCAACGTTCACAGACGATCGAGCTTCCGGACATTCTCTCGGCAGGTATCGCCTTGCGACCCAGCGATACCTGGCTCTTGTCACTGCAGGTGGACCAGATCGATTACGGCAGTCTGCCCGACGGCTCGCCCAGCGGATTCCTGTTCGGAACGTTCCAGGGGCTCGGCACGCCGATCGATTCTCTCGGCAAGAAGTATTCCGTCCATTTAGGTGCGGAAAAAACAATTCTATTTGAGCAACCCATCCTCGGCATGCAACTGTTGTCAATTCGCGCTGGCGGCTTCAGTGATCCCGATCACGATAGCTACGCCGCCATCGATACTGGCGACACGCATTTCACCTTCGGGCTCGGCACCGTGATCGCGGATCACCTGCAACTGGATATTGGTGCCGAATGGTCGGATCGCGTCAACGCGGTGGTCATGTCTGCGGTTTACCATTTCTAGGGAAACCGGATCCGTCTCAATCGGTTGCCCCGGATGAAGATCCGGGGCAACCATCCACGACCGGCGAAGCTCGATCAGCGATTGCTGCAAAAGCGTGATCAGCCTTGATCAAGTTGGTAATCCAGTCATTCGCTCTGTCGGATGACCGTCTCGTAGGCATTCGCCTTGTTTGTCAGGTCGCGGAATTGGTCTTTGGCCGAAGCCTTGCTATTCGAAAGCTCCCTCACGGTGTGACAGGTCGTCATTTGAATGTGCGATCCAGTCGGGGAGGAATGCGTACATACCAAGCGGTCGTCGGCATTTTTCGCCAGCAGCCCATTGACGTTTTCCTGAATGTTGAAGAGCTGGGCTTTTTGTTCCGCCGTCATCGCATCGACGGAACCGGCCCTGGTCAACATTTCGCCCATTCGGTCGAGTGAATCGTTGACAACTTGCCGGTTGTCCTTGTTGAGGAATTCATAGCGCTTGCCTGGTGCCATTTCCTGCTGAATGGCGGTTACCAGCAAATCGAACTTTTCCGGGGTGTCGGCGACGACAGCCTTCGCTTCCGGCTGTTTCGCAAGAACGGCAGATGAAACCGCTAACAATGATGCCAAAAAGAACAATATAAATCGGGACATGGCGACCTCCTTGGGCGTGTAGTGACGAAACCCGAAAATGGGCTGCGTGGCAGAAACGCGCCTGGATGGCGGCATGAAACGAAGCCGGAGGCACGATCTACGAAGAGCATCGTAGTTCGTGCCTTCGGCTGTGTCAAATCTTTCCTGGTCAGCGTCGTCGACCTAGTTTCCGCGACCCAGGTTCAGACGATCGTTGGTCATGTTCTGCATATCCCGACGCGAATTGTTTCGTTCCATGTTGATCTCTCGAGCGGTCCTGCAGCTCTTGACCGGAATATGTGAGCCAGCCGGCGCGACATGGGTGCAGACCAGGCGGTCATCGGCATTCCTGGCCAGCAGGCCATTGACCTTTTCCTGCTCGTTGAACAGCTTCATTCTTTCATCGCTATTCATCGCCTCTACCGAACCGCTCGCCGTCAGCAAGGCTGCCATCTTCTTGAATGACAGATCGACAGTCTGACGATCGCGCTTGCTCATGAACTCGTAGCGCTCACCTTCGCCCATCTGGTCGTGGATTTTCTCGACCAGCAACTCGAACTTCGGCGCCGTATCGGCGACGACCACTTTCTCCACTTCCTTCTTGGCAACTGCCAGTGAAGTCATCAGAACCAGGCCCAGCGCGGCCATTGAAATTGTGCGGATCATGTTGAATCTCCAGATGATGTGAAATCTCGGCGATGCGGTTTCCAGCCAAAACGCCGAGAAAGAAACGAGAAAGAAACGAGAAAGCGATCAAGCCTCCATCAGATAAATCAGGGTAACTACGACTAATATCGTAGTTTGATCATCGGTCGACGTCAACGGCAATCCGGCGCGACCATTTGAGGCGTCGATTAAATCGAGCTGGCCAACGGTTTGCGCGTGCGGGAAGTCACGGGCTCGGCCGCCCCTATCCGGCCTTGCAGTCGGTCGTATCCTGCAAGCAAATTGAAACAATCCGCTGCCACACTTTGCGAACCTGGACGGCTCTCCAACGTCGGGTCGACGATCCCACCGCCAGCGCTTGCCGCTGGCGATTTTCTTTTACGGACTCGCTTTGGCGCCATCGACCGCGCGACGGCCCAAGGCAGGATCGTCGGTGAACAGGCCATCGACACCGACACGGATCAGCGCCCGCATCTGTTCGATGCTTCCGGTTTCGCAGCGTGTCGCCGGATTGTCGCCACAGCGCAAATGTGGAGGCAGAAACGAATTTTCCGGGCGCAGGGTCCAGCAGTGAACCCGCAGTCCGACGGCGTGCGCGCAAGCGATCCACGACGGGGCCTGACCCATCTCACCCATGGTTTCCCAGGGAATGATGCTCCGGGCATTCGCCGCCACGACATCGGCGTAACGGGAGATCTCGAGCAATCCTCCCGGTGTCAGCATCGACGTGTAGTTGTGATCGGTCTCGCCTGCCATAAGGCGGTCGAATGGAAGCTGATCGGCCTCACCGATCAATTGCACAAGCAATATGTTCGCCTGGCCGCCAATCGATTCATGCAGAGCTTTTAAATTAGATACTTCGAACGACTGGATCGCGAACGGTGCCTCGCGCAGAAATGCGCTTCCACGCAGACTTGCCAGGATGGCCCGCTCGGGGTCCATCCCGCGCGCATGGAACCAGGTCGAGTTCTTGAGCTCCGGGATGATCCCGATTTTTCGACTGCGACGTCCGGATTCGCTGGCGGCGAGCTCGATGATTTCATCGAAGGTCGGAATCGCGTGGAGGCCATCATGGTCGATGCTGCGGATGTCCGGCATTGGCTCGCGCGCGCGCAACTCTCGCAACTCGGCCAGGGTGAAATCATCGCAAAACCAGCCTTCGACGATCTCGCCGTCCACGAGTTTGCGCGTACGACGCGCACCGAAGCGGGCGACCGCGGCGATAGTCGTCGAGCGGCTCAATTCGACATCGTGGCGCGCGACCAGCACGCCATCGCGAGTCAGTACCAGATCTGGCTCGATGAAATCGGCCCCATCCTCGATCGCCCGTGCGTAAGCGGCCAGCGTGTGCTCGGGCAGCCAGGCACTCGCGCCACGGTGGGCAATCACTGAAACCGTGGTCGAAGTGGGCAAGGTCGGCCTCAATTTTGCTCCAGAACGAAATCCGCAAAGACGCTGGTCCTGAAATGATGGCATGACGGGCTCCCATCCAAGCGTTCGAGCCTGCCCTACCCACTGTTGACCAGATGCTCGCCCTGCGCCAGCTCGTTCTCCTTGAATTGAATTGAATGGTAATTTAATATTGACTCCATGCCCCTGTCGGATCAATCACGGAAACCCGGTCGTCCTCCCAAGCAGCCTGCGGACGTCGATCGGCGCGCGCAGATTCTTGATATCGCCACCGACTTGTTCGGGCGCCAAGGAATATCGGCGACGACGATGGCATCGATCGCGCGCGAGGCACAGATCACGCCCGCGCTGATGCATTACTACTTCGGCAGTCGCGACAAGTTGCTCAATGCGCTGGTGTCAGAGCGCTTGCGTCCGGTCGTGGCCGAAGTCGGCATGAAAGTGGTGGACGCCGGGGATGACATGCGCGATCTGGTCCGGAGTTTCGTTCGCGCGATGATCGATGCGGTCGACAGTCGCCCATGGTTTCCGCCTTTATGGGTGCGCGAGGTCCTTAGCGATGGTGGGAAATTGCGCGGACCCCTGATTGATGGAATGGGCGTCGCCCTGATCGTTCCACTGCGGGATCGTTTCGCTGCGGAACAAGCCAAGGGCCGACTCAATCGGGACCTCGACCCCAATCTTCTGGTCGTCACCCTGATCTCGCTGACCTTGTTTCCATTCGCCTCGCAGTCAATCTGGCGCACCCGCCTCGGTGCGACGCACGTCTCCTCTGACACCATCACCACCCACGCGCTCGCCTTGCTCGAACGCGGCCTGGAGATACCGGCATGAAGCAAAATCTCGTCCTCGGCGCGATGTTGGCATCTACTCTGTGTGGATGCCGATCCTCCGATGAATCGCTGTTGCTCGGCACCCTTGAGCGCGAGCGCGTGGCAGTGACTGCGCAAGCCTCCGAGCGCATCACCCGCATCGACGTTGTCGAGGGTGATGCGGTGCATGCCGGCGTTTCGATCCTGTCATTGGATGCGCGTCGCAGCGATGCGCGAATCGAGCAGACCCGCGCCGAAGTTCGCCGCGCTCAATCCGCGCTCGCCGAGTTGCGCAACGGCACCCGCATCGAAACCATCGATGCCGCGCGTGCTGATCTTGCCGGCACGCTCGCGAGTACCGCCAATGCGAAACGCGAACGCGATCGGCTCGCCGAAATCCGCAAACGCGGTCTGATTGCCCAGGCCGACCTCGATCGGGCCGAAACCGCTTTGCGCAACGCGCTGGCACAGCGCGATGCCGCACGTGCCCGACTCGCCGAACGCCTCAACGGAACCCGCATCGAGGACATCGAACAGGCCGAGGCGAGTCTGGCCAGCGCTCAATCCGCGGTCGACCAGCTTGAACTTGAGCGCGCCCGCTACGATGTCGTCGCGCCACGCGATGGTCATATCGATGCATTGCCATTCAAACTCGGTGATCAGCCACCTGCCGGCGCCACCCTGGTCAGTCTGCTTGCCGGGCCGCTCTACGCACGGGTCTACGTGCCGGCCAGTCAGCGCCAGCTGATCAAGCCGGGCAGCGCTTGCATGCTCAGCATCACCGGCACCGGCATGTTGTACAAGGCGCACGTTCGCAGCATTCGTTCCGACCCGGCATTTACGCCCTACTTCGCGCTGACCGGCAACGATGCCAGTCGCCTCGCCTATCGCGCCGAACTCGTACTCGACAATCAAGATGCCGGCACGCTTGCCGCCGGAATCCCGGTCCAAGCGCAATGCAACGGCGTTGAATCGAGCGCAGCGCACTGAGCCATGGATGACGACGATTCCAGATCGACGCCGCGCGATTCCGCCGAAGCAGTCATCGTCGCCAGAGGCCTGACCAAGCGCTTCGGCGATGTGGTTGCGGTTGATCATCTGGACCTGCGCGTGCGTCGTGCCGAGGTCTATGGATTTCTCGGTCCGAACGGGTGCGGCAAGTCGACTACAATCCGCATGCTCTGCGGGCTGCTCACCGCCAGCGAAGGATCAGTGTCCGTGCTCGGCCATCGATTGCCCGCTGAAGCCGAGGCGGTCAAGCGCCGCATCGGCTACATGACCCAGAAGTTCTCCCTGTACGAAGACCTGAGCGTCGCCGAGAATCTCGAATTCCTCGCCGCCGTGTACGGTTTGTCCGGAAAAACATCGAAGTCTCGTCTGCATGAGTTGTACGAGCAGTACAACCTCGTCGAGTTGCGCAAGCAGTTGGCCGGCACCTTGTCCGGCGGACAGCGCCAACGTCTCGCGCTTGCCGCAGCGGTCATGCACAAACCCGAGCTGCTCCTGCTCGACGAGCCGACCAGTGCCGTCGATCCGCAATCGCGCCGTGATTTCTGGGAGGCGCTTTTCAATCTCGCCGATGCTGGCACCACCTTGCTCGTCTCGACCCACTACATGGACGAGGCCGAACGCTGCCATCGCCTGGCGATCCTCGATCGTGGTCGCCTGGTAGCCGATGGCACGCCGACCGAACTGATGGCCAACCTGCCCGGCATGACCCTGCGGATTGATAGTGAAAAGCCGAGGCTGCTGCAGGAGGCACTGGCCAAGGAGCCGCATGTGCTTGGCGTGGCCCAGATCGGCGCCAGCCTGCGCGTACTCACCGATCGAAAGGAAGATGGTGTCGGCTGGCTGCGTGACACGCTGAAGAAGGTGGGTGTCGAGGCCAACGTCGAGTCGACCGAAGCGAATCTTGAAGATGTGTTTGTCGCAGTCACCCGCGACAGCAATCGCGATAACGTGGAGGACATTCAGTGAATTTTGGACGTCTGTTCGCCGTATTCCAAAAGGAGCTTCGCCAGCTTTCACGCGACAGGCTCACCTTCGGAATGATCATCGGCATCCCGACCCTGCAGTTGCTGCTGTTCGGTTTTGCGATCAATCTCGACATCCGACATCTGCCTGCTGCTGTGCTCGATCAATCGAATACCTGGCGCTCGCGCGAGCTCGTTGCCGAACTGGCCTCTTCGCAGGTGCTCGACTTCCGCCATCGTGTTTCGGCCGCGCAACAGATCGACAGCCTGCTGCGCAAAGGCGAAATCGAAGCGGCGGTCGTTATTCCGCGTGATTTCGAGGAACGCCTCGAACGCGGCAACCGGGCCGCGTGGCAGGTAATGGTCAATGGCTCGGATCAATCGGTACAGGCGGCGGCACGCCAGCTCGCAAACTTTCCACTGTCTTCGTTGCAATATCGGCCTGGGCTCGAAGCGGTGCGGCCGGTCGAGATTGTAAATTTCTACAATCCTGAGCGGCGCGCCCAGATCAACACGGTGCCGGGCCTGATTGGCGTGATCCTGACCATGACGATGACCATCTTCACCGGCATGGCCATCGTTCGTGAACGCGAACGCGGCAACATGGAAATGCTGATCGCCACGCCGCTCTCGCCAACTGAGCTGACCATCGGCAAGGTGCTGCCCTATATCGGCATTGGCTTGATCCAGGTCACCCTCGTCCTGATCCTGGGCCTGGTCGTATTCAAGGTGCCGGTTCGCGGTTTATTGCTCGATGTCTACCTCGCCTCACTGGTCTACATCGCGGCGACGCTTGCCCTGGGCATCTTCATTTCGACCCTGGCCAGGACCCAGTTCCAGGCGATGCAGATGGCGTTCTTCCTGTTCCTCCCGCAAATCCTCTTGTCCGGCTTCATGTTTCCATTCGACGGTATGCCGCGCATCGCCCAGTGGATCGCCGAAGTCTTTCCGCTGACCCATTTCCTGCGCCTGATCCGCGGCGTCATGCTGCGTGGTGCCAGCCTCGGTGAACTGTGGATCGAAATGCTTTCGCTTGTTGTGTTCGTCGTCGTCGTCCTGGCGATTGCCGTGCGCCGGTTTCGCAAGAGCCTGGATTGACGTGGCGGCCGTGTCGACTGTGAAGAAGAGCTGGTGCCTGTACCTGATCGAGTGTCGCAATGGCGCGCTCTATGCCGGGATTACCAACGATCTTGAGGCGCGCTACTGCGCACACGTCGACGGCAAGGGAGCGCGCTATACCCGCGCCAATCCGCCACTTCGATTGGTCGGCTCAAGACCCTTTCCTGATCGATCCAGCGCCTCGCGAGCCGAATTCGCGATCAAGCGCCTGCCGCGATCTCGCAAGATCGCGTTTCTGATCGAGATCGCGTCTTCCGACTGACTCTTCGGTGGCGCCAAACCCCGGATCCAGCTTCGCCACGTTCCAGTTTTTTGCCGACCAACGACAAAGGGGACGATCATGGCCACACGTGTCTTGCCGCAAACCTTCGAACCCAACTGGAGCTGGCCACGGATCAGTGGACTCAGCGGCAGTTTTGGACTGCATGTCGCCGCCCTCCTCTTGCTCGCGCTGCCGGTGGCGATTCCGACGTCGAGTCCGGAGCCCGTGGTCATCTCCGCAACCGTCCACGAAAAGCCATCCGAACTTGCCGTCAGCCCGATTCCACCGGAACCCCAGCCGCAACAGATGCCGAGGCGTCAAGAGCAGCCTGTGGTGACGGCGCGACCTGTCGTCGTCGAGAGCAGCGTGATGGCGATTCCGATCATCGCCCCGGCCACCGAAATCACCGTTCCCGCCACTTTCCCAAACCTAGCCGCAGTCGCCCCGGCGATCGCGTCGAACGCGAGTCTGGCCTACGAAAGCATCATTGAGCCCAGCTATCCGCTGTACTCAAGGCGCCACCGTGAAGAAGGAACCGTGATCCTGCGCGTCCACGTCGGGCGCGACGGCATGCCGATGGACATCGACATATCGCGAAGCAGCGGTTTCCGACAGCTCGATCGTGCGGCTCGCGAAGCCGTAATGCGCTGGCGCTTCCGACCGGTTCAGATCGATGGCGTGAATGTCGAAGCGTTTGGTCTCGTACCGATCAAGTTTGATCTCGGGCGGGGCTGACATCGGCACGGTCTTCACGGACTACCGTCGAACGCGACCCTTGCCTTCATTGTCCCAATAGCCGAAGAGACGCCGGGCAATGAATTTGTACGCGCGCTTGCCGGTAGCCCGCCAGCCGCTGGCTATCCACGAGCGTCGCGCGAGCACGCGGCGCTCGGTCGGCGTCAATGCCTGCGGGCAATAGCTGCGCTTGTGCTTGAGCAGATGGCGCAGGTCTTCACGCGCGAGCAATCGGAACAGACGACCGCGACCTCGACTATGCCAGGCCAACTGGAAATCCACCATCGCGGGACGCCCATCATCACGCTGCAACCAGTTCGGCTCCTTGGCGAGGTCATTATGGGCAACGCCAAGATCACGCACACGCTTGAGCAAATGATGGGCCTGCCGATAGAAATCGGGATCGCGCGGTTGTGCCTGCTGCATCGGCGCACCGGCCATGAAGCTGCGATCGAGAACACCCCCGCTCCAGGCCAGCAACTGCGGCACACCATCGAGTCCAGACAATGTTTTCAGCACGCGCGCCTCGCGCGCAGCGGCATTGCGTGCGATCCAGCGCATGCCGAAACGCGCCGCACGGATGTCACGCCGGATCCAGCGCCGATCGCCGTCGATGACGATCTCGATTCGCCCCAGCGCATCGGATTTGAGTAGCTCGGTCTGCATGACCGCCATTATCGCGGCAGATTGACCGATCCAGTCGGATTGATTTGTCTTTCCCCGATAGAATTGGCGAACCCCTCAACACATCTCTCGCGCATGACCTCCCAGATCCTTCTCTACATACTTGCGGTGGTGCTGATTCTGATCGGCACGATCGGCACCATCCTGCCCGCGCTTCCCGGCGTTCCGATTGTCTATCTCGGCATGATTCTCGCCGCTTGGGCCGGAGATTTCAGCCATATCGGCTGGCCGACCCTGACCATCCTCGGTGTGTTGACGGCCCTGGCCGTGCTCGTCGATGTGCTCGCCAGCGTGTTTGGTGCGAAACGCGTCGGTGCCAGTGGCTGGGCCTTGTTCGGTGCCGCCGCAGGAACCGTACTCGGTCTCTTCCTAGGCATCATCGGCCTCATTCTCGGGCCATTCGTCGGCGCCGTCGCCGGAGAACTGATTGCCGGCAGCTCGCTCAAGCGTTCAACGCATGTCGGGATCGGCGCCTGGCTGGGCTTCATTTTCGGAACCCTCGCGCGCATTGCCCTTTGCTTCACCATGATTGGTGTGTTCGTGGTGGCCTATCTGTTCTGAGCGACCCTCACTGCTCAGGCAATACGTATAGCAGGACTGCAAAAAACTGAAGTACGCTTCCGGCAAGCACGAACACATGCCACAAGGCATGGTTGTAGGGCAGTTTCTTCCACAGGTAGAACGGCACGCCGACCGTATAGCAGAGTCCGCCGGCGAGTAGCAGCCACAATCCTGTCGGCTCGATATTCGCAATCAACGGCTTGACCGCAATGATGCCGACCCAGCCCATGCCGAGATAAAGCAGAGCCGCCGCGACGCGATTGCGCACGTGGCGCAATTCAAGGCTGATGCCGATGATCGCCAGCGCCCAGACAATGGCGAACAGCGTCCAACCCCAGGCACCGGCCAGGGTAATCAGGGTGACCGGCGTATAGGTGCCCGCGATCAGCAGGAAGATCGCCGAATGATCGAGCAAGCGCAGGATCGGCTTGATGCGCGGATTGGGCAGGGCGTGATATAGCGTCGATGCGGTGAACAACAGGATCAGCGTGGTCCCGTAGATACTGACGCTGACGATCCGCGATGCCCCGCCGTGCAAGGCAGCGAAAGCGGTCAACACGGCCAGACCGGCAATGCTGAGGATGATACCTAGCGCATGGCTCAGGCTCGAGGCAATTTCCTCGGGTTTCGAATATTGCGGCGTGAGCGAATGATCGAGCATGACGATTCCGAACTGACGATATTCAACCGATCAGCGCTTGCTGATAATGAAGTTGCCAAATGCGACCCCGACGTCCCAGCCCTTGCCCTTGCCAGACAGTGCCAACGAAATCGGCCCCTTGGTGACGACGCGCGCGCTGGCGGATTTGCTCGCGCCGGCATGCGCTTCGGCAGTCGCGTAGCCGCCGATGATGTCATCGATCGCATAAACTTCGCTGAACCTGCCGATGCCATTGTCGATACGCGACTTGCCGAAAGTCAGGCCACCGCCCTTGGCGGAAATCCGCACCTTCATCGATTGACCGTTGTCGCAGGTAACCGTGCCGCTGCCGCTCGATCGCTTGTAGAACACCGACCATCCCGACATCGAGAATTTCAGCTCGCAATCGATACCACCCGCAGCCTGCGCCGGGTTGCTTGTCGACGCGATCAGGATCAGCGCGATGGCGCCAAATACGAATTTGCGCATGTCCCTGGCCTCTTCCGGAAAGCCCCGTCAGAAGGGCATTGTTCGACAATCATAATCGAAGAAAGTCCGCAAAACCGATCGTAACTTCATCCCGTTCGGCGTTTGGGTGGGTAGCAATCACGTTCCCGGCGTAGACTGGCAGGAACCTGATATCCCTAGGATTCCGTCATGACCGATTACGATGTAGTCATCCATTTGCGTCGTTGCGACAGCGTCGTTCCGGCGACTGAAGCAGGGCTTTCGCTGGCCGCTCGTCTCGGCGCGCACACCCTGGGCCTGCATGTGGTTGCGCTATCAACCGCGGCGTTTGTCTCGCCTGAAGCCGTGGCCGTGCAGGTCAACGAAACCAGTCACCAGCTTGATGAAGCACGTCAGCGCGCGCCATGGTGGCAGGAGCAACTCGATCGGCGTGGCCTCAAGGGAGAATTCCAGGTGGTCCAGGGCGATGCCGTTGACGCACTCTGTCACGCCGCGCGCTGGTCGGACCTGGTGGTAACCGAACGTCCATGCGCGAACCCCGACGCACCGGTTGGGTGGGGGATCGCTTCGCGCACCGTGTTTGGCACGTCGGCACCCGTCGTCGTGGTTCCGGAAGCAGCGCGCGTGGACAACGTCGGCGAACACATGCTCGTGGCATGGAATGCCAGTCGCGAAGCGGCGCTGGCGATCCATGGTGCCATGCCGTTACTGACGCGCGCGGGCAAGGTCACCGTCCTCGAAGGCGAGGCCCATCCCAGTCCGCTCGGATTCGA
>JBBRBU010000031.1:0-43519 GCA_038205505.1 Lysobacterales bacterium
CGCGCTCCGTTTGCCGGGGTGGTCATCGCCAAGGCCGCCCAGGTCGGTGAAATCGTTTCGCCATTATCAGCCGGCGGCGGCTTCACCCGAACCGGCGTCGGCACGATCGTCGACATGGATTCACTCGAAATCGAAGTCGACGTCAACGAGTCCTATATCAACCGGGTCGAAGCCGGTGCTCCGGCCGAGGCCGTGCTCGATGCCTACCAGAGCTGGACCATTCCGGCCAAGGTCATTGCGATCATTCCAACGGCCGATCGCGGCAAGGCGACCGTCAAGGTCCGTGTCGGACTGGAAGAAAAAGATCCACGCATCCTGCCCGACATGGGCGCGCGCGTCTCCTTCATGGATGAGAAGCCAGCCGCGACGGCAATCACCGAGGTGCCGAAGGGCGTGTTGCTGCCAGGCTCGGCCATCGTCCAGCGCGATGGCAAGAGTGTGGTGTTTGCAATCAACGAGGGTCGCGTGGCATTGAAGGCAGTGCGACCGGGCCAGAACATGGGCGAGTTGCGTCTGGTCGAAGGCATCGACCCGTCAACTTCGGTTGTTCGCGAACCGCCCGTCGAAATGCAGGATGGCTCGCGTATTGAATTAAAGAAATAAGGAAATTCGCCGGGATCGGCACGCTCAATGCCTGTCCCGGACTCCGATCCGGGGGCGACACCGGGGTAGATTGGTTGATTCCTGGCGCCGACGGGCAGACCAGACACAGCAGACAAATCAGATTCATCAGACCAGCGGATTGATTGCGCGTAACGCGACAGGACGATCCGCCAGCGTTCCAGAGAACCAGGAGATTCCCATGACAAACCTCGTCGAAATCCGTGACGCCAGCAAGACCTACGAGCGCGGCAAGCAGAAAGTCGAAGTCCTGCACCACATTGATCTGGATATCGAGAAGGGTGATTTTCTCGCCTTGATGGGGCCATCGGGCTCCGGCAAGACGACCTTGCTCAACCTGATTGGCGGTCTCGATTCGACCACCGCTGGAACGGTCAGCGTCGGCGGTCAGCGCATCGACAACCTCGGCAGCGGCTCCCTGGCAAAATGGCGCGCGGCGAATGTCGGCTTCATCTTTCAGTTCTACAATTTGCTGCCGATGCTGTCGGCGCAGAAGAATGTCGAAGTGCCGCTGCTGCTGACCCGGCTTTCGGCCGCCGAGCGCAAGCGCAATGCCTCGATCGCCTTGCAACTCGTTGGACTTTCCGATCGCGTTACGCACAAGCCAAACGAGCTATCCGGCGGCCAGCAGCAACGAGTCGCGATCGCGCGGGCAATCGTCTCGGATCCGACCTTGCTGGTCTGCGACGAGCCGACCGGTGATCTTGATCGCCAGTCCGCGGAAGAGGTTCTAGGACTGCTGCAGCAGCTCAATCGCGAACACGGCAAGACCATCATCATGGTCACGCATGATCCGAAGGCCGCCGAATACGCGACGCATACCCTGCACCTGGACAAGGGCACCCTGGTCGAGCAAACGACCGCTTGAGGCGGAGGACAGAACAATGAAATATTTTCACCTGATCTGGGCCGCCTTGTTCCGGCGCAAGACGCGGACAATGCTGACCCTGTTGTCGGTACTCGCCGCCTTCCTGCTGTTCGGGCTGCTTGATGCCGTGCGCGTCGCATTCAATGCCGGCAGTGACGCGGCCGGGGTCGATCGCATGGTGGTCAGTTCCAAGTACTCGATCATCCAGGGATTGCCGCAGAGTCTGATTACGCGGGTCGAAGCCGTTCCAGGGGTCAAGAACGTGACCTGGTCGAATTGGTTCGGGGGTTATTACCAGGATCGCAAGAACCAGATGATCAATATTGCGATCTCTCCCCGGCAATTTGAAATCTATCCCGAGATGATCGTGCCCGCCGATCAGCTCAAGGCATTCGAATCGACGCGCACTGGCGCCCTGGTCGGCGAGTCGCTGGCCAAGCGTTGGGGCTGGAAGATCGGCGACAAGATTCCGATCAGCGGCGCGATCTATCCGAACAAGGCCACCGGCGAAACCACATGGAGTTTCGATCTGGTCGGGATGTTCCACGTCAAGGACGAGAAGATGCGCGGCATGGAGCAACAATTGTTTTTCCGCTGGGATTATTTCGACGAGGCCAACAGCTATGGCCAGCACGAAGTCGGCTGGCTGGTCGTTCAGGTTGCCGATCCGGACAAGTCCGATGCCATCGCGAAAGCCATCGATGCAATCTCGGCCAATTCCGATCATGAAACCAAGACCCAGACCGAGCAGGCCTTCAATCTTTCGTTCGCCAAGCAGCTCGGCGATATTGGCCTGATCGTCAGCGCAATCATGGGTGCGGTTTTCTTCACGTTGCTTCTGCTGACCGGAAATACCATGGCCCAGGCCGTGCGCGAGCGCATTCCCGAGCTGGCGACGTTGAAGACCATGGGTTTTTCCGACATGAGCGTACTCATGCTCGTATTTGGCGAAGCGGTCCTGCTTGTCGTTATCGGTGGTGTACTCGGTCTCGGCCTGGCGTCAATCCTGCTGCCTGTGATCAGCGCTGCCAGTGGCGGAATGCTCCAGTTGCCACCGGTTGTGGCCGGCACCTGGGCTACCGGGTTGCTGATGATGATTGGTATCGGTGTGCTGGTTGGTGTGTTGCCGGGATTGCGCGCGATGCGTCTGAATATCGTTGATGCATTGGCTGGCCGCTGAGGATTAAAGACATGAAAAAATTTAAATCGCTCCTTTCCGGCCTGGGCATGTTCCTGATCATCCTGGCGTCGGTGGCCATGTGGGTTGTGTTGCCGTGGCAGGCCTTGCTTGGACTATTGCTGATGCTTGTCTTGTGGATGGCATTCACGCGAATTGGCCGGCAGGCCGCGTCGATCACCTGGATCGGCGTCTCGACCCTCGGTCAGCGCCTCGGTTCCTCCTCGGTGATCATCGTCGGCATTGCCGGCGTGGTCGGTGTACTGGTCGCCATGCTGGCGATGGGTGACGGCTTGCAGAAGACGCTCAAAAGCACCGGCGATACCGAAACCGCAATCGTCCTGCGCGGTGGCGCGACGGCCGAATTGAGTTCGGGGATTTCGCGTGAGGAATCGATCCAGATCATGCAATCCGCCGGCATCCTGCGCGATGCCGATGGCAAGCCGATCTCGTCAGCTGAACTCGTCGTGGTCGCAAACTTGCCGAAAAAATCGACCGGCACCGACGCCAATGTCGAGATCCGCGGTGTCGGTCCGCAAATGTGGGCGTTGCGTCCGAACGTGAAAATCATCGAGGGCCGCAAGTTCACCCCGGGCCTGCGCGAGATGATTGTCGGAAAGGGCGCGCGCGAGCAATTTTCCGGGCTCGATCCGGGCTCGACGATCAACCTCAACAATCAGCAGTGGACGATTGTCGGCGTGTTCGCTTCTGGCGATGCCCATGAGTCCGAACTCGAAGGAGATGTCGACACCGTTTCGGCGGCATATCGTCGTCCGGGGTTTCAATCGGTCACGGTGCGCCTGACCTCGCCCGAGGCACTCGATACGTTCAAGGCCGCACTGGCCAGCAATCCGCAGCTCAAGGTCGAGGCCAAGTCCACGCTCGATTACTACACCGCGCAATCGGAAGGCTTGACCAAGGTGATTCGCGTGGTCGGCATCACGATTGCGGCGATCATGGCGATCGGTGCGATCTTCGGCGCGCTCAATTCGATGTATGCCGCCGTCGCCACCCGAGCCCGCGAAATTGCCACGCTGCGCGCGATCGGCTTCCGCTCACCACCGGTCATCGTTTCGGTCATGCTCGAGACAATGCTGCTGGCCTTTCTGGGCGGCCTGCTCGGCGCGTTCATCGCCTGGCTGCTGTTCAACAACTATTCGGTGTCGACGCTCGGCGCGAATTTCAGCCAGGTCGTGTTCCAGTTTTCGGTCTCGCCCGCCTTGTTGTGGACCGGGGTGAAATGGGCATTGGCTATCGGCTTCGTCGGCGGAATGCTGCCCGCCGTGCGCGCCGCGCGATTGCCGGTGACAACGGCGTTGCGGGAGTCTTGACGGCCGGGATTCGAGAATCGGGAATAGGGAATGGGAATGGGAATGGGAAGAGGAAGAGTGAATGGTCGTCGAACTTGCGCGCGTTCCTTGCTGTTTCGATTCCCCATTCTCGACTACCTATTGACGCGCCGCTTCCTGCGGCGCGCCCCGCGGGCCAGCTTCGCTGTTCGTTCCGACATCCTGTCTACACATCCCGCTTCCGCACTTTGCCCAACGTGATCATCGCCACGCCGGCCAGAATCACGGCCATTGCAACGAGGTCGCCGCTATGCACGGCTTCGCCGAGAAACAGCGCGCCGAGCAGGACCGCGACGGGCGGGTTGACGTAGGCGTAGCTGGTTGCGAGCAGGGCGCGGACATTGCGCAGCAGATACAGATACGCAGTGAACGCGATCAGCGAGCCGAATACGATCAGATAGAGCATCGCAAGGCTTGCTTGAACGCTCGGCACTCCCTGCATGCGCTCGCCGAGGATCAACGAGACCATGGTCAGCGCCGCGCCGCCACAGAGCATCTGTGCGGCCGTGTTCATCGATGCCGGTGGCATGTCGCGACGACGACTCCAGACCGATCCGAATGCCCATGCGACCGCCGCCGTGATCAAGGCGATCGCGCCGAGCGGCGAGCCGCTCATGCCGCTGCCGAGGTTGAGCAGGATGACGCCGCCGAATCCGATCATCAGACCCAGCCACTCAAGCCGGCTCGGCCAGTCCCGATAAAGCGCACCGAACGTCGCGGCAAACAACGGCATGCTGGCGACGGCGATTGCGGCCAGTCCGGAGGCCACGGTTTGTTCGGCAAAACAGACCAGACCATTGCCGACACCGAGCAGCAAGGTGCCGGTCACGGCCGCATTGATCCATTGCTCGCGTGTCGGACTTGGATTGCCGCGCAGGCGCAGGAAGGCGTAAAGCATGCCGCCTGCGAGCAGGAAGCGAACTGCTCCGAGAAGAAACGGCGGCCAGCTTTCGAGCGCGACGCGGATCGCAAAATAGGTGGATCCCCAGACGACGTAGACAGCCAGCAAGGCCAGCGGGACGAGCAGGCGAGGCGAGGTCAGCAAGGTTTCAGGCACGGATTCCGTGAGCTCGGCGGGACTGGATGCGAGTGCGTTTGCGTTGGAGCGACCAGTTTCCGGCATTGCGCGCAGGCCTGAGGAATGAGTAGCCCGATCCTGTTTCACGACGTCAGCGGGTGTGAGCCTGACACGGTGACAGACAGGGATGGATGGGTCGCATCGCGTCGCTGAAGCATCGGTGATTCAACCAGGCCTCGCCAGTACCACTGTGTCCGAAGGAAATGGAACCAGTTCAGCGCTGGTGTTGATCGCCACGAACGGGTTGCTCGATGCGAGTCCGACGATCGGTATCGGCAATCACCGTGAACTCGCCGTCGATCACGCCATCTTCGGACCTTGCTGCTTTTGGCGGCGAGCGGTGCGCACCTTTCGAGCGAACGCGCAGGATGTGGATCAGATACCAGATAGCGCCCACGACAAACAACGCGATGAATGCAAAAAAGCCCAGCGTGATGAGTCCGACCACGACGATCAGGCCGAGGATGCCGCCAATCAGGCGAACCAGCGGGTTGCGTGGGCGCAGATTGGACTGGAAAACAAACATGGACTACTCCTCGGATTGCCTGCCTCTTAGCAAAGTCGCTGCGAATGGCGGCTCAGGAAAGGTATTCTTGGGGTTGGAAGCCCGCCGAACAAGTGTCGAAGGTTGCATGAACGAATCCCGCGCCCTGTGCCAGGTCGATGACATTCCCGATGCCGGGGCCATTTCCGTGCATGTTGAATCCTCGACAGGCGGTTTCGAGATCATTCTGATGCGCGAAGGCGACGAGGTTTTCGGCTACCACAACGAATGCCCGCATCAGGGTCGCAACCTCGACTATGTGCCAGGCAAGTTCCTGATCAAGGACGGGCGCATCATCTGCGCCGCCCATGGCGCGATGTTCACGGTCAGATCCGGAGATTGCGTGTCGGGGCCTTGCAGCAACGGACTGTTGCGTGTGCCGGTCCGGATCATCGACGGTTACGTTTTCTCGGCCTGAGTGGGAGCTGATAATTGCGTGGACTCCAGGAGCCTGTTCACGGGCGAGCCTTCCGTCGCTCTACGCGGAAGCTCGCCTCTGAAGGGGCGCCTGCGGTTACGTGCAAGGTTTACCGCTCTTTTTCATGATTCCCGGCCTGGATGTACGATGGCTCTCGTTGACATGCTGCGGGTGAGTGTCTAGTCTCACCCTGTTCGCCTGCTGAATGCTGCGGATGTTGCCGCAGCCTGGCTCACTGGGCCCACACAGAGGTTTCCATGCGCAGCAAAAATCCACAGACACCGAAACCGACCGAAGCCGAACTCGGCATTCTCAATGTGCTCTGGGATCGCGGTGAAATGACCGTGCGGGAGTTGCACGAAGCGAATTATCGCGACGACAGTACTGGCTACACGACCTCGCTCAAGATGCTGCAGATCATGCACACAAAGGGACTGGTTGAACGAAATGATTCGCAGCGAGCCCATGTTTATCGTGCCGCGATCAGCAAGGAGATCACGCAGAACCGTTTTCTCACTGATATCGTCCAGCGCGTGTTCGATGGATCGCCCTCGCAGTTGATTTTGCAGGCCCTTGGCGGCCAACCCAAGGCAAGCCGGGAGGAACTGGACGAAATTCGCGCGCTGCTGGATAGCATCGAATCGGCGAAATCGCCATGAGCCAGATCGCTGCGGATCTTTCCTGGATACAGGCGCTTGGCTGGAGCCTGATCCATTTTCTCTGGCAGGGCGCGCTGGTCGGCATCGTGTATGCGTTGGTGCGGGCCTTGCTGCCGAAAGAACGCAGCTCGGCTCGCTACCTGATCGGATTGGTGGCGCTGGCGATCCTCGTGCTCTGCCCGCTGCTGAGCTTCTTCCTGCTTTGGTCGCCAGCGTCGTCGGCTTCGATCCCGTTGGGCGAGGTCATGGTTGGGGTTTCGGAACAATCAACTTCCCTGCTTGCTACTGCAACTTCCGATAGCCTGGATGGCTGGCTGCCGTTGCTGGTCGCGGGTTGGTTGGCCGGTGTCGTGCTGATGGTCTGGCGTGCAGTCTTCCACTGGCGCGCACTCGATCGCATCGCCACACACCTTGCCTGGCGCGAGGTCGAGATCGAGAACATGCTGATCCGAGTCGCGCAACGTTTCGGCTCGTTGCCGGGTGCGCGCGTACTGGTATCGGCGAGCATCGACACACCGACCCTGATTGGCTGGTTCAAACCGGTCATCTTGTTGCCGGTTGCCGTCGTGATCGGCTTTCCGCGCCATCAGCTCGAACTGATTCTTGCCCATGAGCTTGGTCATCTGCGTCGTTACGATCATCTGGTCAACCTCGGTCAGGCGGTGATCGAAACCCTGCTGTTCTACCATCCGGTGGTGCACTGGATTTCGCGCGAAGTGCGTCACGAACGGGAAGTGTGTTGCGACAACCTCGTGCTGAGGCTTACCGACAGCGAACCGCAGGAATATGCGCGAACCCTGGCCGCGCTCGAGGACGTCCGTCAACTCGCTCCGCAACTGGCGGTCGCAGCCTCCGGCGGCATGCTGCTCGATCGTGTGCGCAGGATTGTCGGCGCGGCCGCTCCACGAACGCATCATCGACGCTCGCTGGTCGGGGTCTGGTTGATTGCAGCTGGCTTCAGTATCGCTCTTCCGGCCGCGTTGTTCCTGCCCCACACGGGTGGTGACGATGAGTCTGTGTCGGTTGAGCGCTTGGTGCACGTCGACGCGCTTCCAGACAAGCCAATGGTTGATCTGGAACTGACAACGCCATCGACCCGGACGTTGGTGTTTGCAGCCATGCCATCGATTGGCGCCTATGTCGGATCGGACCTTGAGTCGGCGACGGCACCCCGAAGCGAGATCGAAATAAGGCAGGTTCCAGTCGAGACCCTTGCGGTTGCGCAAGTCGATGCACCCTCCATGGCGGACCTTGTGAACGAGGCACCGATGGCGCCGCCCATGGCGGGCATGTCTCTGGAGTCGATTCCTGCGCCGTCGGCATCCGCGCAGATCGTTGAACGGCTGGGCAAATCGCCACGACTCGTTCGCCAGATCTCGCCGAACTACCCCGACAATGGGTTTGGTTCGCAGCATTCAAAAGTGGATTTCGAATTCTCGATCGACCGCAGCGGCAGTGTGCGCGATATCCAGGTGGTTTCTGGCGATAGGCACGGAGCGTTTGCGGTTGCCGCACGCGACGCGCTGCGGCTGTGGAAGTTTGATCCGCTCAGTGTCAGTGGTCGTGGCGCGGAAAAATTCCGCCAGGGTTTTGAGTTCGTCAGCAAATCCTATGTCGCCAGCGGATCAGTGGATGGTCCGTGTACTCCGCCGATCGGTTCACACGTGTGCCGACCCGGGCGCGGGTCCACTGCAGTCATGGCGGCAGCGGAAAAATCCGCAACGGCTCGGGCGCTGGCATTGGTCAGTGACTTTCAGGATGTCGAAGACATCTGCATGCCATCCACCGGATCGCATCTTTGCAGGAATGGTTCGAGCGCAAGCGTTGCACTGAAAGTCAGACCCGAACAGGCGACCTCGGCTCACGTGATTGTCCTTGCGGGTGGATCGAACTGACGGTTGGTGGTTGGTGGCAAGGCGTCGGCGCTCAGCGCGATCTGGCAAAATCTTGCCGTATGGCGTGATCCGGAATGAACGTTGGCACCCTGCTGGATGGCGCGACACGCGTGTCGCGTGAGGCTCGCGGTGTCCACGCCCTGCTGCTTACTTGCCGGCAAAAACAATATTCACCGCGATCAACGTCGTGACCAGGATCAACACGGTCAACGGCAATCCGACGCGAAGGAAGTCGCGCGTGCGGTAGCCGCCTGGACCGGCGACGACCAGCAGAACCGGATTGGCGCTCGGCAACAGGAAGGTGTTGGAGGTCGAGATCGCGACGATCAAAGCGTAGGCCGCAGGATTGCCTCCCGAGGCAAGCGCGATATTTATCGCCATCGGCACCATCATCACGGCCGCGCCAACATTCGAAATAACCTGCGAGAATCCAAGCGCAAGAACCGCGATGAAGGCCTGGATCACCCATTGTGGAAGGTCGCCGAAGTAGACCATCAGCTCTTGCGCGATCCAGGCTGCGGTACCGGTCGAATCCATCGCGCCGCCGAGGGGAATCAGGCAGGCAAGGATGAAGATTGTCTTCCAGTTGATCGCGTTGTAGGCCTCATCCATGCTCAGCACCCCGGCCAGCAGCATGCCGACCGCACCGACCAGCATGGCAACCGCCAACTTGAGGTCGGTGAACAAGCCAAGCGACATGGCAAGCGCGAAAAAAAACACGGCATGCCAGATCTTGCTCGGCCGCTGTTCTTCCTGCGGGTAATCGGTGACGACGACGAAATCGCGTGACTCCGCTGCGAGGGTCAGGTCGCGCCAGAGACTGTGCATGACCATCGTGTCGCCGGGTCGCAAGCTCACTTCACGCACATCTTCGCGAAATACCTGGTCGCCGCGGGTCACCGCCAACACGCTGATGCCGAAGCGCTTGCGCAGGCGCAGGTCGCCGACCAGTTGCTTGATCCAGCGCGAATTCGGCGCAATCACCGCTTCGGAAATGCCGGCGCGGGTCGGGTTGAACATGTCGCCGAAGTTGCGCAGTCGCGATTGCATCTTGCACAGCTGGTTGTTGGCGAAGGTGCTGATTTCGTCGCGTTTGCCAAGCACGCCGAGCACGCTGCCGACCCAGATCATCTGGTCGCCGGGAGGGGCGAGACGTGCCTCGTTGCCGGTCTTCAGCGCAAGGATCAACGGTGCGCCGTGCAGACGTTCAGCCTCGACTACGCTCATGCCGACCAACGGGCTTTCGGCGGTTACAGTCAGCTCCATGACTTCACCATCGATACCGTACATTTCGGCGAAATAGGTTTCAGTACGTCCCGGCGTGACTTTTTGCTTCTCCTCGTCGCTCGGCCACAGACGCGGGGTCAGGAATGCGAAATAGGCGAGGCCGACGATCAACAGCGGGATTCCGATCGGAGCAATTGCGAATAACGGAAAGGGTTCGATGCTTTGCGCGCCCGGTGGCAGATTGCGATTGGCGCTGGCGACAAGGTCGTTGAGCAGGATCAACGGCGAGTTAGAGATCATCGTGATATTGGTGCCGGCCAGAATGCAGCAGGCCATCGGCAGCAGCAGCCGCTTGATTGGAATGCCGGTGCGTGAGCTGAGTCGGCTGACCACTGGCAAGAACAGGGTTGCCAGCGCCTGGCTTTGCATGATCGCCGACATGCTGCCGACCATCGCATTGACCAGGTGAGAAACGCGCGTCTCGACGCCTCCGGCCATTCTGAGGATGAAGTTGGCCGCCTTGCCAAGCAGGCCGGTGCGATCGAGGCCAGCGCCCATGATCATCACCGCGATCAGGGACATCACGGCGTTGCCGGCGAACCCGTTGAACAATTGTTCGACCGGCATCAACCGGGTCACACCGATGACGACGATGACGAGCAGTGCAACCAGGTCGCCACGTACCCATTCGAGAATAAGCATGACCACAGTGAACACCAGCAGACCCAGCACTAGGATCATGTCGGTGGTCAGGGTCAGGCTCATGTCCATTCGCGGTTCGATCAATCCGTGTAGTTCGAGGTGTCTTGCTGATTCGGCTTTTCAGCTGCGCTTGTAGATCAAATCCCACACGCCATGACCCAGTCGCACGCCACGCTTTTCAAAATGCGTATGGATACGCCACGGCGGCATCTCCGAGTATGCCCCGAGTCCTGCCTGGTTTTGCCAGTTTGTCGACGAATCGACAACTTCAAGCATGTGTTCGGCGTACTCGGCCCAGTCGGTGGCCAGATGCAGCACACCACCTGGACGGACGCGCGTAGCCAGCAGCTCGACAAATTCCGACTGGATCAGGCGACGCTTGTGGTGACGCTTCTTCGGCCACGGGTCGGGGAAATAGATGCGGACCTCATCCAGCGAGGACGGGCCGAGCTGGTGCTCGATCACCTCGACTGCGTCGTGGTTGCTGAGCCGGATGTTGTCGACATCGGCTTCGGCCAGTCCATTCATCAGACGACCGACGCCCGGGCGGTGAACTTCGATGCCGATGAAATTGCGCGAGGGCTCATTGACACTCGCGTGCAACAGTTGCTCGCCGTTGCCGAAGCCGACTTCGAGAACGAGCGGCATCTGGCGTGAAAAAAGTTCGCCGGGATCAAGTGCTCGATTTGAATACTCGATGCCAAAGCGTGACCAATGCGCATCAAAAGCATGAGCCTGTGCTGGCGTGATGCGACCCTGGCGCAGCACGAAGCTACGCACGCGGCGCGGTTCGATGATGTCTTCGGGCTGGCGGTCGGCGTGGCGGGGGTCAGTCATCTGCTCAGCCGATCGTGCCGTCGACAGGGCTCGAAGCCGAGGCGTAGCGCTTGCGCGGAATTCGGCCCGCAAGGTAGGCGGCGCGCCCGGCCTGGATCGCGAGTTTCATCGCGTGGGCCATAAGGATCGGATCACGTGCGCCGGCAATTGCCGAATTCATCAGCACACCATCGCAACCAAGTTCCATCGCAATCGCCGCATCGGAGGCCGTGCCGACACCGGCATCGACCAGCACCGGAACCTTTGCGTTCTCGACGATCTCCAGCAAATTGTAGCGGTTCTGGATGCCGAGTCCGGATCCTATTGGCGCGGCCAGCGGCATGATCGCTACGCAGCCGATCTGCTCGAGACGTTTCGCCACTATCGGATCATCGCTGGTATAGACCATGACATCGAATCCATCGGCGACGAGCCGCTCGGCGGCTTCCAGTGTCTGCACGACGTCGGGAAACAATGTCCTCTGGTCGCCCAGGACTTCGAGCTTGACCAGCTTGTGCCCATCCAGCAACTCGCGCGCGAGTTGAAGTGTGCGCACGGCGTCGTCGGCGGTGAAGCAACCGGCGGTATTTGGCAGGATCGTGTAGCGATCATGCGGCAGCACATCGAGAAGACTGGGTTGACCCGCGTCCTGGCCGATATTGGTGCGACGGATCGCGACCGTGACAATCTCCGCTCCCGCAGCCTCGGTCGCGCGGCGGGTTTCTTCAAGATCCTTGAATTTTCCAGTGCCTGTGAGCAGCCGCGATCGATAATGGCGGCCCGCGATCACAAGGGTATCAGTATCAGTTTCGGTCATCGAATTCTTGAGCTGTATTTCGCGTTGCAGAGATTCTGGACAGGGAGCGATTGGCGTTGGATCAGCCACCGCCTATGGCGTGAACGATTTCTATCTTGTCGCCCTCGCCCAATATTTGCTCCTGATATCGACTGCGCGGGATGATCTGTCGATTGATTTCGACCGCGACGCGTTTGCTGCCAAATCCGTTCGCTTCAAGCAGGTGTTCGAGGGTCACAGGCTCGACAACGTCGTGGGTTTGTCCATTCAATGTCACTTTCATCGCGTTATTCTAGCCCGAACGATTATCGAGGGGGCGGCCGATTGCGCAGCCAATCGAGCTCGAAATCAATGAAACACGCGCTCGAGCCGAGACGCCATCGAGGCGACTTTCACGCTTGCAGGGTTGCCCGAACATTCGACGAGCGATTCGAATTGCACCGGTTTGCCGAGCACACCTGAAAAAAAGACGCCGCATTGAATGCGGCGTCCGAGCATTGTCAAGCTATGTGCGCCTACTCGCGACGCTTGCGCTGGTTTTCTTCGTCTTGCGAGTCCTCGTCATCGCTCTTGTTCTGGCGCGGTGCCTGTTGAGGTTTGCCTCTGGCGGGCGGGCGCTGTACCGGCTGGGGCTGTTGTGTGCGCGGGTCGACGCGCGGTTGCATTTCGCGTTGGGCCGGTTGCGGCGCTACACGAGATGGCATTTCGCGGTCCTGTGGTTGTGGGGCGACTCGCGGCTGCAATTCACGTCGCGGCGCCTGTCGTTCGGATCGAGCTTCCGATCCTCGTTGTTGATCGGAGCCTCGTTGTTGAACTGCGCGTTCGGCAGGAGGCGGCGAATCGCGACGCACCGGTTCCGCGCGACGCACCGGTTCACCCTGACCAGAGTCCCGACGTTGCACCGGCCGCGGTGTTTCGCGTTGTTCGTCATCGGCGCGGTTGCGGCGTGCGGATTCAGGCGCGGTCCTAACGCTTGGCGCATCGCGTCTTTCGGGCATCGGGACACCGCGCGAACGATCTGAATCGTCTGCGCGTCGTGGCGTGGCGCCGCTACGGGTCGCTCCGCGGTCAACATTCGGCTTGCGTTCCAAGGTCGGCGGGGTACTCCGTTCGGACGGATTTCCTCGTGGCGCGCGTACCGGGGTCGGCGCGGCATCACTCCGGCCACGTTCGACCCGCGCGTCCGCGCCTGGACGCGGGCGACCATCCGCTTCCCGTTGGCGGACGCCATCTGCCGCCTCCTGGCGACGTTCCCGCGATCCTGCGTCAGCCGGGCTGCGTGTTGGTGTCCTTGTCGCTGAAGGACGATCGCCACCGACAACATCGACGCGCTGGCGCTTGTTCTCGCTTGAACGGGGTGCGCGGGCTGACAAGTCGCGCATTTCAGACACCGCGAGTGGCTGATTGTTGTTGCGCGAGATCGCACGGATGCGTTCCTGCGCGTCAAGACGACGTACTGGCGGTGCTGTGCGTGCAATGACCTGGCGATCAAACGTCTTCGCCTCGACACTGCGACCACCCCCTCGGCCGGTGCCGCCACCGACGAAACTGCGCGCCGTTGGTGCCACGTCGACTCGACTGACCACGCGACCCTGGCTCATCTGTGCCTGGGTAACCTGGACCTGGGCCCGCCTCACCGAACGCGCATTGATGAAAGCATCCTGCGAAACGGCGGTATAGGCATTGCGGTTGTTCTGGTAAGCGTAGTTGAAGTTCGCCACCGGACGTCCATTTGAGTAGTCGTTGTAGACGTTGGTGATATAGGTGTTGTTGATGATCGTGGTGTTGCGCACATTGATATTGTTGAAGTAGCTGCGCGAACCGCGATACCAGGGCACGTATACATCGCGCGGGCCAAGTGGGAACCAGCCTACCGGGCCGCCGCTGGAAATACTGACACTGAATCCGCCGCCGCCAACGAAGGCAACCAGCGCCGGCGCGTACATCGGTCTGACGTTACGCGGTCCAGGGACCCAGCCCCAACGGGTGCCCACATAGGCCCAACGACCATAATGGGAAGGTGCGAACCCCCAGGGAGCGTCGTCGACCCAGGTCCAGCCCCACGGATCGATCCACGACCAGTGGCCGTCACGATAGGGAGTCCATCCGGCATCGACCCGCGATGGATACCAGATCGAGCCGTGGCTCGACGCCGTGCTCCAGCTGCCGTAGTCGTCAAGGTCGGCATAGCCGATAACTTCATCGGATACATAGCGACGCGACGGCGAGTTCCGATAGCGTTCAGCGCGTTGGAAGCACCAGCGGTCGAAGTCATCCTGACGCGGCAGATCCAGCACTTCATAGTCGTCGAACCGCGAGTCGAAGAAGCGGTAGGAATCTCCTTCACGTAGCCGGAAACTGGCGTTGTCGCGGCCGTAGACGTCGCCATCGCCATCAAAAACGGAAACCATCGTCGACTCGCCGTCCGGCGCGACATCGATTCGATACTGGCCGGGATTATTGATGACCAAGGCCAGGGTCGGTGTGTCGATTTCGTAGGTCTGGCCTTCGAAAACCCGGCGCACGCTGAGATTCAGCGTGCCGGCAGTCAATTCGATCTGCCCGGTCGAGTCATCGAGGTTGAGCAAGCGAAAGGACGTACGTTCATCAAGGCGTACAGTCGCCGAACCGACTTCCATCTCGACGCGCGAGCCACGATCCGTGTAGAGGCTGTCGCCGGTGATCAAGGGCCGATTGAGATTGGCTTGCGACCATTCATCGATACCTGCTGGCTGCATGCTGACCTGGCCATCGACATAGCTCAAACGGGCGACGCGGCTGGGCGGATCCGCTAGGGCGTGCCCCGCAATGCCGACAAGCAGCAGAACGGGTGCCAGCCAGACCGAACGGTAGGGAATTTGGCGGTTGAACATGAAGCGTCTCCTCTGGGGGAAGCGCGGTATAGGGGACGACAGGCCCGCGCACCTTTATCTCACCGCATTGCGCCTGAACGTGAACCATCCACGCTCTTGCGGTCGGTGCTTGCTGCCTGCCGGGATTGCCGGATAATCTTGCGTTCGCGCGGGTGTAGCTCAATGGTAGAGCTGTTGCTTCCCAAGCAACTGACGAGGGTTCGATTCCCTTCACCCGCTCCACTTCGATCCGTAATCCGTGTTGCGGACCTGATCGCAGTCCGTTCCGATGCATCGATCGAGTCCGCGCCCGCCATGAAGATCGCCATCCTCAGTCGCAATTCTTCGCTCTATTCGACGCGGCGCCTGGTCGAAGCCGGCCGCAATCGCGGTCATCGCGTGCGCGTGCTCGATCCCTTGCGTTGCTACATGCGTATTTCGCAGAGTGGTTTCGAGATTCGCTACAAGGGTCGGGCGCTGAAGGATTTCGATGCGGTGATCCCGCGCATCGGTTCCTCGATCACGTTCTACGGTACGGCGGTGCTGCGCCAGTTCGAGATGATGGGGGTGTACACGCCGAATGGTTCCGATGCGGTCTTGCGTGCGCGGGACAAGCTGCGATCCCTGCAGTTGCTCGCGCGCGAAGGCATCGACCTGCCGATGACGGTGTTCGGTGATTATCCCGATGACACCGCCGATCTCCTGCAGATGCTTGGGGATCCGCCCCACATCATCAAGCTCAATGAAGGTGCGCAAGGGCAGGGCGTGCTGCTCGCCGAAAAGCGCTCTGCCTCGCAGGGCATGATTGAGGCGTTTCGCAGTTTGTATGCCAATTTCCTGGTCCAGGAATTCATCGGCGAAGCCGGCGGTGGCGATTTGCGTTGCTTCGTCATTGGCGATCGCGTTGCGGGTGCCATGCATCGGCAGGCACCTGAAGGGGATTTCCGCGCCAATCTGCATCGAGGGGGCACGGCCAGTTCGGTGGAATTGACCGAACAGGAGATCGAGGTCGCGATTCGCGCGGCAGCGGCGATGGGGCTCGGCGTCGCCGGCGTCGATTTATTGCGTTCGCGGCGCGGCCCGCTTGTGCTTGAGGTCAACGCCTCGCCCGGTCTCGAAGGTATCGAACAAGCAACGGGTCTTGATATCGCGGGCGAAATTTTTGGCTATATCGAAACGGCGACAAACGCAGGAAAGTTGCCCACCAAGGCGGCGAGGAAGCGAAAATCGCAGTGAGGATGCGGGCCGGCTGGATGTTGCGCCGCACTATTAACGGAAGCATCAGAGTGGCTTAACCTCCATTTAAGCCTTTGATCTCTATATTCGCTCCCACTGTAGGTTCTGCTCGACACTCCTAACGTTTTTGGCATGGTGACCAGCAGATTACGGTAATCGGGGCAGTAGCTTTTGGCCCAAGCGAGGTGCGTTCCCCCAAAGCCACCTCCTTGGGCCATTTTATTGCACTGCCGTCCGACCCCTCCCACAATTTGCCGAATACCGATCGCGTGCATACCTGATCGGCGTTCCGCGTTAAGCTATATCCCCCATGCGCATACTCGTCATAGAAGACAACAGCGATATCGCTGCCAACATCGGTGATTTTCTGGCCGATCGTGGTCACGTGGTCGATTTCGCCGGGGACGGCGTCACTGGCCTGCACTTGGCTGTGGTCAACGAGTTCGATGTCATCGTGCTTGATTTGAGCCTGCCTGGAATGGATGGTCTGGAGGTCTGCCGCAAATTGCGCCAGGACGCCCGCCGCCAGACCCCGGTGCTCATGTTGACCGCGCGCGACGCGCTCGAACAGAAGTTGGTCGGATTCGAATCCGGTGCGGATGACTACATGGTCAAGCCATTCGCCCTGCAGGAATTGGCCGTCCGCGTCGAGGTGCTCAGTCGCCGCGGCAAGGGAATCAAGAGCCGAATCCTCAAGCTCGCCGATCTCACCTACAACCTCGATACCCTGATCGTCACCCGAGCAGGCAAGTCGATCCAGCTCAATCCGATTGGATTGAAGCTGTTGCAAGCGTTGATGGACAAGGCGCCATCCGTGGCGACCCGCCAGGATCTTGAAACCCGTGTCTGGGGTGAGGAATTGCCGGACAGCGATTCGCTGCGCGTGCATATCCATGGTCTGCGTGCGGCAATCGACAAGCCCTTTGACAAGCCGCTGATCCAGACGCGCCACGGCATCGGCTACGTGATGGTCGATCCGGATGCAATACCGGCGTAGGCTTCGCAGCCGGATCATTATCTCGTTTGCGTTGTTCGGGCTGGGCCTTACAGCCTTGTTCGCGGTCGCGACGATCTATGTGCGGGCGCGCCTCGAAGATCAGTTCATCAACAGCACGCTGGCGCGTGAAGTCCAGAAATTCTCCGACTTCAAGCGTGAGAATCCGTCTCCCGATGCACCCTGGCAATTGTCGCTGTATCAGGCACGTATTTTCAGCGCACGACGTTTTGCCAATGTGCCCTTGGCGTGGCAGAAGTTCGAGACTGGCGTCTACGATTTGGCCGATTTCGACGAGAATGGCCACTTGCGTCCCTACAAGCTGGCCGTGTCGAAATCTGATGACTTGTGGGCGTTCTTGCAACAGGACGTAACCGCGCAGCAGCTCAGCGAGCGGCAATTGCTGATTGCCCTGGTGGTCACCGTCATTCTGTTCGCGATTTTCTCGCTGTTAATGGGTCTGTGGCTTTCCTCACGCGTCATGAGTCCTGTCACCGAGCTGGCCGGACGTCTGCGTGAATTGAAGAAATCCGGGAAATACGCACCGATGGCGCCGCGCTTCGCCAACGACGAAGTTGGCGAATTGGCTCTGGCCCTCGATGACTATTCCGCTCGCTTGACCCATCTGGTCGAGCGCGACCGCGAATTCAATGCCGATGTCAGCCACGAATTGCGCACACCGCTGGCGGTGATTGCATCGACGACCGAGCTGATGATGGGTCAGCAGGATCTGTCCGAGAAGACACACGAGCGCTTGCGCCGGATCGAGCGCGCGGTAAAGCAATCGACTGAGTTGACCGATGCCTTGCTGCTGTTGTCTCGCAGCGAACGTCAGGCACCCGTGGATGGTGAAACAACCGATGTGGCCAAAGTGGCCGAGCAGGTTATCGACATCAGCCGCCCGCACCTTGGCAGCAAGCCGGTCACGGTGCGTCTTGAAGTCGAGCAACCCTTGATGACCGTCGCGCCCTCATCGGTGGTTGCCGTGGCCCTGACCAATCTGATCAGCAATGCCTTCAAGTACACGCAAACAGGTGAAGTCGCGGTGATCGTCGGACACGGCCGCGTTGCCGTCGAGGATACCGGGCCGGGTATCGCCGCCGAAGATGCGGAACGCTTGTTCGAACGTGGCGAGCGCGGCACCAACCTGGTCAAGGGCGCGGGCCTGGGCCTGGCCATTGTGCGACGTCTTTGCGAGCTTTATGGCTGGAAAGTCACCCTTGCACCACGTCCGCAAGGTGGCGCAGTGGCCACTTTGCAGTTCGACTATCGACCCTGAGCAACCCCAGCGATCCCGTCATTCAATTGACCGGATCGAGCCAGTTCCAGCGATCGTCCGTCTTGCCGGTGAAAAGGCCAAAGAACAGGTCCTGCAGCTTGCGCGTGACCGGTCCGGCCTTGCCTTCGCCGATTGTCTTGCCGTCAATCGAGCGGATCGGCGTGACTTCGGCCGCCGTCCCACACATCAGGATCTCGTCGGCGAGATAGAGGTATTCGCGTGGCATATCGCGCTCGATCACCTCGATGCCGTTGTCGCGGGCGAGGGTGATCAGGGTATGTCGGGTGATGCCATTGAGGATTGCGGCGCTGGCTGGTGTCGTATGAAGTTGGCCGTCGAATACGAGGAAAAGGTTTTCTCCAGCGCCCTCGCTGAGCAGGCCGGTCGAGGCCAACGCGATGCCCTCACCAAAACCGAGGCGGCGCGCTTCGCGTGCGATCAACTGCCCCGACAAGTAATTACCTCCGGCCTTGGCACCGGTAGGAATCGTGTTCGGTGCCATGCGGTTCCAGCTCGATACGCAAGCATCGATTCCCGCTTCGAGCACGCCCGGGCCGAGATACGGCCCCATTTCCCAGGTCGCCACAGCGACATCGGTCGGCGTATCCGCGGAAAGACCAAAGCCGCCAAGCCCGCGAAAGGCAATCGGACGCAGGTAGGCCTTGGTCAGACCATTCTTGAGGATGATTTCGCGGCACGCGGTGGCGAGTTCGTCGACGGTGTACGGAATGACGATGTCGTAGATCTTCGCTGATAGAAAAAGACGCTTGAGGTGATCGCCGAGACGGAAGATTGCCGGTCCGTTCGGCGTCTCATAGCTGCGAATGCCTTCGAAGACCGAGGAGCCGTAGTGCAGCGCATGAGCCATGACATGCACGGTCGCTTCGGCCCAGGGCTTGATCTTGCCGTTCTGCCAGATGAACTCGGGATAGCTCGCAGCCATGGTCGGAATCCTTGATGGGTAGCCTTCCATGATAACCGCGCCGCCCGACTCGGGCGATCACCCCGGTCTCTCGATATCAATTTTCCATGACGGGCCGAGTAGTCGACGGTCTACGGATTCTGTTTATCCTGGTCGAGATCCACATTGCGGGTGACTTTGCTGTTGGTTGTTGCGCTCCTGCAGCGCGGTGGCACGCAATATGAAGGCAGGACGATCGCCATGGATGGCGAGTGGAACAAGACAGACTGTCTCCACTCGAAGCGCGGACAGTCACAAACCGACCAAGGTCGCTGGACCCCTGCCTTCGCAGGGGTGACGAGAGATGGGGAGCGAGTGAAAAACGGCACGGATGCCGCGCTCCGAAGGCGCGTAGCAACGGCCAGCGAAGTCAGCGGACCCCTGCCTCGGCGAAGCCGAGCCTGTGCTTGGCCTGTCTTAGAGCACGGACGACGAATCTGATTGTCGTAGCGAAAAATTCGTTGTCGCAATGCACCGCGGAGCCGCCCATCAGCGGAGAAACCTGTGATCAGGAAACCGAAAGATCACCACGGCATGCGCAACCACCAGCAACCGGCTTGTTCGTGTATTTCATAGCGGCGCTCCGACTCGAACGGGACATTGCGCTCCTGCTCGCCGACTGTGCGAATGACGACTTCGTAGATTTCATCGCCCTGGTAACGCTCTTCGCGGTCGCCGTACCGGTCGGGTTCGCGAAATTGCGTTGTCGAGTCGAGATCGATCGAGAGCAGCGGTTCGCGGATCAGTTTCGCGAGATCGCGCAGCGCGGCGGTCGCCGATCCGTAGCCGTAACCGTCCCAAAGAAACAGGCCCGATAAGCTGATCGCGTTGGCCTGGGCAAGTGCGGAGGCGACACGATTGCGCAGGTCGTCCGCCGAGATCGCACAGGTCTGCGTGATTGCCGGTGCGACGGGATAGATCGTGGAAAAATGGCCGCTACCGGTTTGACCAGACGCAGTGGGGGGCGCGTCAGGGGCAGGCAGCGCTTTCAATGCGCTGCATTTCTGGTCACTGAATGTGGGTTCGCCATTTTCGCCAATGCATCGATGGATGCGGCCATCCTGGGCATGTCCGGCGCCGCAAACAGCGAGCACGGAAAGCAGCATCCATGATGGTTTCAAGTGCAAGGATTGCAGTGTGAACAAGTGCTTGCCTTGATCGAACGGTTCTGGTCTAGTGATGCCCATGTTCATCGCAACCTCCAATCCGTCCCCGCTTCCCGCCGCGTTTGGCAACGGCCGAAATAATAATGTGTGCTCGACATTCGGGGCTCGTGTGCACTGAGGATTGGACACCATACACACGCAGAAGGCCCGCCACTGAGCGGGCCTTCTTTTTTATTGCCATGGATGGCATGTACGCCTGCAATGCAGGAGCACGCAGGCATTGGACTTTCGAACCTCCAGGAATCACCAACATGTGCTCGATATTCGGAATTTTTGGCCTTCAGGCTGGCGACGATCTCACCGGCCTGCGCCGTCTTGCACTGGAGCTGTCGCAACGTCAGCGGCATCGTGGACCGGACTGGAGTGGCGTTCACGTCGATGAGGGAGCCATCCTTGTTCATGAACGCCTGGCCATCGTTGACCCCGCTGGTGGTGCGCAGCCGATCCGTTCCGCCGATGGAAATCTGGTTCTCGCCGTGAACGGAGAGATCTATAACCATCGCGAGCTCGAACAGGGCCTGAGTCAGACCTACGATTTCCAGACCGGATCAGACTGCGAAGTCATCAATGCCTTGTATCGCGAACACGGTGTGCAAGGGGTTGCCAGGCTCAACGGCATTTTCGCATTCGCTCTCTGGGATCGGGCTGCCGGGCGCTACCTCATTGCACGCGATCCGATTGGCGTCTGCCCACTTTACTGGGGGCATGATCGTGAAGGTCGTGTTTGTGTGGCTTCCGAAATGAAGGCGCTGGTCGGAATCTGTGCCGATGTCTCAACTTTCCCGCCCGGCCATGTGTTCGACAGCGCGACAGGCGAACTCACACGCTACTACGACAAACCTTGGCGTGACCATCAGGCGACTGCGGGCGTCGAAGTTTCGCCGGAAGATCTGCGTCAGGCGTTCGAGGCCGCCGTGCATCGACAGATGATGACCGACGTACCGTATGGCGTACTGCTTTCCGGAGGCCTTGATTCCTCCCTCGTTGCCGCCTGCGCCGCGCAGTTCGCACGTCGTCGCATCGAGGAGGACGATTCCTCCGAAGCCTGGTGGCCGCGATTGCATTCGTTCGCGATCGGTCTCGACGGATCGCCTGATCTGGCCGCCGCCGAAATAGCCGCGAAGTCGCTCGGCACTGTGCACCACGGCTTCCACTACACGTTCGAGGAAGGGCTCGATGCCTTGCCTGAGGTGATCCGCCACGTGGAAACCTACGACGTGACGACGATCCGCGCATCGACGCCAATGTATTTGCTGGGGCGACGGATCAAGGCGATGGGCGTGAAGATGGTGCTCTCGGGGGAAGGCGCGGACGAAATCTTCGGCGGATATCTGTATTTCCACAAGGCGCCGAACGCGCAGGAGTTCCACGCCGAAACCGTGCGCAAGATCGACGCCCTGCATCTCTTCGATTGCGCGCGTGCGAACAAATCGATGATGGCCTGGGGAGTCGAGGCGCGCGTGCCGTTTCTCGATCTCGAATTTCTCGACGTGGCCATGAGCATGGATGCGAAGTTCAAGATGGCGGGCAACGGGCGCATCGAGAAGGCTGTGCTACGCGAGGCCTTCGTCGGGGCCTTGCCCGATTCGATCCTTTGGCGCCAGAAGGAGCAATTCAGCGATGGCGTCGGCTATGGCTGGATCGACGGGCTCAAGGCACATGCCGAGGCGCATGTCAGCGATCGGGAATTCGCCGCCGCAGAAAAGCGCTTTCCGCTCAATCCGCCGGCGACCAAGGAAGCCTATTTCTACCGCAACATCTTCGAGCAACACTTTCCCGGCAATGCCTGCGCGCAGACCATTCCAGGTGGCAAGTCGATCGCCTGTTCCTCGCCTGCCGCAATCGCCTGGGATCCAGCGTTCGCCAACGCCGCCGATCCATCCGGGCGTGCCGTGGCCGGCGTGCATCTGGCGGCAACCGCCTGAGCCATTACGAATCAGGGGCTATCATGGAGTGAATCCAAGGCGGAAATTCCCATGCGCACAATGATTGCATCCCTGTTGCTGCTGATCGCAGCGACCGCGGCCCAGGCCGCGATGGTGGTCAAACCGATCAGCTACGCGGTCGACAAGACCGTATTTGCCGGACATCTGGTCTACGACGACAGCAGCAAGGCGCTGCGTCCGGGCCTGGTCATGGTGCCGAACTGGATGGGCGAAAACGAAGCCGCGGTCGAAAAGGCGAAGAAGATCGCTTCGACCGACTACGTGATCCTGGTCGCCGACATGTACGGCGAAGGCGTGCGTCCGAATAATTCCGACGAGGCTCGTGCTGAGGTCACCAAGCTGTACGGGGATCGCGAGACGCTGCGAGCGCGCATCAACGCGGCAGTCGCGAGCTTGCGCGGCCAAGCCGGCAAAGTGCCCTTGACGCCCGGGAAGATCGCGGCGATCGGTTTCTGCTTTGGCGGATCGACCGTGCTCGAGCTGGCTCGCAGTGGTGCGGACATTGCGGGCGTCGTCAGCTTCCATGGCGGCTTGACAACCTCCAAACCTGCCGCTCCCGGCTCGATCAAGGCGCCAATCCTTGTCCTCAATGGTGCCGACGACAAAGGCACATCCCTCGAAGACATCGGCAAATTCAATGAGGAAATGAACCAGGCTGATGCCGATTGGGAGTTCGTCAATTTCAGCGGCGCCGTGCATTGCTTCGCCGAACCCGATGCGAACAGCCCGCCGGGTTGCCTCTACAACGAACGTGCGGCGAAACGCGCTTTCCGCATGATGGACGGCTTCCTGGCCGAGGTTTTCGCGGCCAATTGATTTGGCAAAAGGAAGGTTGTTTCAGGATGCTTTCGCCTCGCAGGAGGCATCTGATCGCGTGACCATCGCGCAGGCGAAACATCCCATCGTCCGCCATGACCTCTAAAAAGACTCGCAGGGTGGCCGGATCGACTTCCGTTCGTGCTGAGCCTGCCCTGAGCCTGTCGAAGGAAACCATGATCGGAAGTTGCTGCGTTTATTCAACAGCGGGAATCATTCATCGACAGGCTCAGCGTCCGCCGCGGACCCGATCGGGCGACGAAAGTCCGGGCTTGATCAGGCCTACCCCGGATCAATGGCATGAGATTGAATCGGACATGCTGCGAGCGTCTTGGGGCGCGGCCCACTACACTATGCGGCCCGAATCAGGCATCGAGGTCTTCTGGTGACTTCACGACGCGGCATCATTCTCGCTGGCGGCTCCGGCACGCGCCTGTATCCATTGACCCAGTCGGTCAGCAAGCAGTTGTTGCCGGTCTATGACAAACCGATGATCTACTACCCGCTGAGCACCTTGATGCTCGCGGGTATCCGCGAAGTGTTGATCATCAACACGCCGCATGAGCAGGCCTTGTTCCAGCGCCTGCTCGGCGATGGATCGCAATGGGGTTTGTCGATCCGCTACGCAGTGCAGGATTCTCCGGACGGACTCGCCCAGGCCTATCTGATTGGTCGGAATTTCGTCGGCAATGATCCGAGCTGCCTGATTCTCGGTGACAATATTTTCTATGGCGATGGCCTGACCCGCCTGCTCCATGCCGCGGATTCTCGAACCCATGGAGCGACGGTATTCGGCTACTGGGTCCGCGATCCCGAGCGCTACGGCGTCGCCGAGTTCGATGCCGCCAATCGCGTCATCGGGCTTGAGGAAAAACCATCCGAGCCGAAATCGAGCTGGGCTGTGACCGGGCTTTACTTCTACGACGGCCGAGCCGCCGATTTCGCCCGCGACCTGAAACCCTCCCTGCGCGGTGAACTCGAGATCACCGATCTCAATCGATGCTATCTCGCCGACGATTCATTGATGCTCGAGCGCATGGGCCGCGGTTTCGCCTGGCTCGATACGGGCACGCACGAGTCTCTGGTCGAAGCATCGAGCTATGTGCAGACAATCGAGAATCGTCAGGGATTGAAGATCTGCTGTCCCGAGGAAATCGCGTTTTTCAATGGCTGGATCAATGCCGAGCAAGTTCTGAAGCTGGCCGCGCCGCTGGCCAAGAACGCGTATGGACAGTATTTGCATGAACTCGTTCGTGAAGGGCGCCCGGCATGAAGCTGATCAAGACATCACTCGATGGCTGTGTCGTCATCGAGCCGAGGGTCCATGGTGATGCGCGCGGATTTTTCTATGAGAGCTTCAACGCCGATCGTTTTGCCGAGGCAGGGCTCGACCTGAAGTTCGTGCAGACCAATGTGTCGCGATCCGAACAGGGAGTCCTGCGCGGATTGCACTACCAATGGCCGAATCCGCAAGGCAAGCTGGTCAGCGTGCTCGAAGGCGAGGTCTATGACGTCGCTGTCGACATTCGCGTCGGCTCACCGACTTTCGGTCAGTGGGCGGCGGCGATCCTGAGCGCCGAGAACAAACGCCACTTCTGGGTTCCCGAAGGCTATGCCCACGGTTTTGCCGTGTTGAGCGGGCCGGCGACCTTCGTCTACCAATGCACGGCCCACTACGACGGTGCAGCCGATGCGAGCATCCGCTGGAATGATGCCACTCTGGCCATCGATTGGCCGTTGGCGAAACCGTCATTGTCGGACAAGGACAGCAGGGCACCCTTTCTCGCAGACGTGGCGGCGGAGAAGCTGCCGGTTTACGCGTGAATATTCTCCTGCTAGGGGCCAATGGTCAGGTCGGTCATGCGTTGCGCGAGCCGCTCGCGTTCGTTGGTCATGTGACTTGCGCGACCCGATCGGGGTCGTTGGACGACGGGACGCCATGTGTCAGGCTCGATTTCGCCGACCCGCAGTCGCTGGCAGCCGTGCTTGATGCGAGCAGCGCGAAGATCATCGTCAACGCGGCCGCTTACACCGCAGTCGACCGCGCCGAGGACGAACCCGGACTGGCTGATCGCATCAATCATCTTGCCGTCGCCGAGCTGGGAGCCTGGGCGGCACGCAACGACGTGCTGGTCGTTCATTATTCGACCGACTACGTGTTCGATGGCGAGGCCAGTCAGCCCCGACACGAGAACGATGCGACCGCGCCTCTCGGTGTTTACGGACGCAGCAAGCTCGCTGGCGAGCAGGCTTTGCGCGCCAGCGGAGCGAAACATCTGATTCTGCGCACGGCCTGGGTGTATGCAGCGCGCGGGCAAAACTTCCTGCTTACGATGCTGCGTGTCGCCTCCGAACGGGACGAATTGCGCGTGGTTGATGACCAGATTGGCGCGCCGACTCCGGCGCGATTGATTGCGCGAACGACTGCGAACGTTCTGCAGCGATGGTTGGCCATGGACAAGCATGAGCGCGAAATGGCTCTTGGCACTTATCACTTGACCACGTCGCTGCGTTGTAGCTGGTTTGAGTTTGCCGAGGCCATCCTGCAGGAGGCCCGATCAGCCGGACTGCTTGAAAAGCTCCCGCGCATGCTGCCGATTACCAGCGCCGACTACCCGACGCGTGCGAAGCGTCCGGCCTTCTCGGTTCTCGACAACACCAAGCTCGCCCTCGTGTTTGGACAACAACCGCGACCCTGGCAAGAAGGGTTGCACGAGGTAATCGGCGAACTCGCCGTTGCCCGACCTCATGGAGATGTTTGATGATCGTTCCGGTGATCCTTTCCGGCGGTGCCGGTACCCGACTCTGGCCGGTTTCACGCAGTGCCTATCCGAAGCCGTTCATGCGCATGGGCGATGGCCAGTCGCTGCTGTACAAGACTCTCGATCGCGCACTCAAGCTCGCCGATGGCGGCACCGTGCTGACCGTGACCGGACGGGACTACTACTTTCTGACCCGCGACGAGTACGCCAGTCACCCCGACGCGGATCTTGATCGCCTGCCGTTCCTGCTCGAGCCGCTCGGGCGCAACACAGCGCCTGCAGTCGTGCTCGCGGCCCTCTATGCGCTCGACCAATGCGCCTCCGATGCGACCTTGTTGATCCTGCCTTCTGATCACCTGATCCGTGATGTTGACGCTTTCGCCGCCGACGTTCGCCGCGCCGAGAAGCTTGCCGAGAAGGGTTGGCTGGTCACCTTCGGGATTCAGCCAAGCGCGCCGGAAACTGGATTCGGCTATATCCGCATGGGCGAGCAGGTGGCGGAATGCGAAGGACGCGAGGTTGCGGCCTTCGTCGAGAAACCCGATCAGGCCACCGCGGAGAGCTATTTGCTGTCTGGCGATTACGTGTGGAATTCCGGCATGTTCTGTTTTCGTGCCGATGCGCTGATCGCTGCGGCGGAAACTACTTGTCCTGAGGTACTTGCCGCTGCGCGCGCCTGTCATGCCAGCGAAAGCGGTCAGGCCAGTCCGGTCGAATTCGTGCGCGAACTATTCATGGCCCAGCCCGACATCTCGATTGACTACGCAATAATGGAACGCGCGTCGCGCGTTGCAGTGGTGCCGGCACGATTCGATTGGAGCGACATCGGCTCGTGGAAGGCGATCAGTGACATGGACGTGGAGACCGATACCGCCGGCAATCGCATCCAGGGCGAGGCTATCGTCGTCGAGAGCAGCAACTGCTACATCCAGTCGGATGCGCGCATGGTCGCGGCAGTTGGTGTCGACAATCTGATCATCATTGATACCGGCGACGCCGTGCTTGTCGCCGATCGCGATCGCACCCAGTTGGTCAAGGCCGTGGTCGAACGCCTGCGCGAGAGCAACCATCCCGCTGCTTCCTTGCACAACACCGTGCATCGACCGTGGGGTAGTTACACGATTCTTGAAGATCGCAACGACTGCAAGGTCAAGCGACTGACGGTCAAGCCTGGCCACGTACTTTCCCTGCAATTGCATCACCAGCGGAGCGAGCACTGGACCGTCGTCGCCGGCACGGCCAAGGTGCGCATTGGCGAGCGTGAATTCCTGCTCAATGCCAATGAGTCGGCATATATCCCGATGCAGACCGTGCATCGGCTGGAAAACCCGACCGATCGGGATATCCATCTGATCGAAGTGCAGTGTGGCAATTACTTCGGCGAAGACGACATCGTCCGCCTCGAAGACCGCTATGGGCGCGTTCCCAAGGCGTGATTTTGAAACTATTGGCGAATAGTGTAGATTCGCCTGTTTGACACGGCAGGAAATGGCAATGCGGATTCAGGGAGTTTTATTGGCAGGCATGCTGGTTATGGGCTTCTCGGCGCTCGCGGCCGAGCCGGTGCCTTTGGCTGAATTCGCCAGGCACCAGCAGTTCAAGCAGGTCAAGATATCGCCGGATGGCAAGCATCTGGCGGCGAGCTCAGTCATTGATGGCAAGGTCGTTCTGTCGATCATCGACCTCGAAAAAAATACTGGGCTTACCGTGCGGCCTCGTGACGAAGACGAAGTCTATCGGTTCTGGTGGGTGTCGAATGAGCGCATCGTCTACTCGGTTGCCCAGCATGTCGGCAATCTCGAAGTCCCGGCGAGTACCGGGGAACTCTTTGCCGTCAACGTCGATGGCAAGCGCCGCGATGTACTGTTCGGCTATCGCGCCAGCGATTCCGCTTCCGGTTCGACCGGCAGCCACATCCAGAAGAAGCAAAGCGAATACGCCAGCGCGTGGATGCTCGATGACCTGCGCGACGATGATGACAATGCGCTGATTACGGTGCAGCGCTGGAACTGGAGCCATGTTGCAACCGCTGGCGGCGAAAGTCTGCACGCGGAAGTCCGTCGCATCGATGTGCGCACCGGAAAGAACCGTTCTGTGGCGACGGCACCGCTGGCCAATGTCCAGTTCCTGACCGACCACAACGGCGAGGTCCGCTTTGCTGCGGGCCTGGACAACAAGCAGAAGCAGAAAGTCTATTACCGCGAAGGCGACGACAAGGAATGGATTGTCGTGCTCGACGAGACTGTCACCGGGGATGCCGTCTGGCCAATCAAGTTCAACCGCTCGGGCAAGGGCGTTTATTTCAAGTGCGGCGGCTCGAACAATCGCGGTGGCGTCTGTCTCTGGGATGTCGAAAAGCGCCAGTTCAAGACGTTGTGGAGTGGCGTTGATTCAGGTGCCGACGAATTCGAGGAAACCTTTGACGGACAGGATTTGTTCGCGATTCGATCGATGCCGGGCCGCACTGCGGTGACTCTGCTCGACAAGAATGCCGAGGAGGCCAAGGTTCTCGTCGACCTGATGCAGCAGTTTCCCGGTGAAGATGTCCATTTCGTCAATGCGAGCAAGGATGGCAGCAAGGCTGTCGTGATCGTCGAGAGCGATCGCGACCCCGGCTCGTTTTATCTCTACGATGCCAAGGCCAAGAAGCTCAGTTTTCTGCTCGCGCGAGCGCCATGGATCAAGCCCGAGGCGATGGCCGTCATGGAGCCGTTCTCGATCAAGGCGCGTGACGGCCAGATTCTGCACGGATATCTGACTCGACCGCCCGGCAAGGAGGAGGCGAAGACTCTGCCAATGGTGGTCTTCGTCCATGGCGGTCCACATGGCATCTACGATACCTGGGGATACGATCCGATAGTGCAGGTGCTGGCCAGTCGCGGCTATGCCGTGCTTCAGGTCAATTATCGTGGCTCCGGTGGCTATGGCCTGGCATTCCAGAAAGCCGGCTATCGCGAGTGGGGCGGCAAGATGCAGGACGATGTCACCGATGCCACACACTGGGCGATCAAAGAGGGCGCCGCGGACCCGAAGCGCATCTGCATCTTCGGTGGCAGCTATGGCGGTTATGCAGCTTTGCAGGGCGCAGTGCGCGAACCGGACCTGTATCAGTGCACGATTGGCTACGTCGGTGTCTACGATCTACGCCTGATGAAGTCGCGCGGCGACATTCCGCAATCGTTCAGTGGTGAAGGTTACCTCGACATGGTTCTGGGCTCAGACGACACACTGATTGCGCAGCGCTCGCCGATCAACCAGATCGATCGCATCAAGGCCGACGTCATGCTGATAGTCGGCGGCCAGGACAAGCGCGTCCCTCCTGTGCAGGGCGAGAATTTGCGCAATGCGATGCTCAAGCGTGGCAAGAAGCTCGAGTGGCTCTATCAGGCTACCGAAGGCCACGGCTTCTACGATGAAGCGAACGTCACAGAGCTGTATCAGCGCGTGCTGGCATTCCTGGATCGTAATATCGGTTCAAAGCGCAACGTGGATGTCGGTCCGGTTGAAGCCTCAAAAGAGGCAGCCAAGGATTGATGAAGAAATTTTGGCGACGCGCCCTGTTGCGTCGTCGCGATTCCCTCTGGCATGTGTGAACAGTCGCATAGTCGATTGAGCAAGTCGGCTGTTGAGGAGTCCAGACCACGGTTGTCAGCCGATGCAAATTTCGGCAGCAGGACATTGCAAAGAGCCTTGACGAGTTCGACGCCCCACTGATCAAAGCTGTCGAGGTTCTACGGCGCAGCGCTGACCAAGTCGCGGCGCTCATGCATCGCAATCAACGAACCGAGTGCGCGCGGCGTCAGGCAATCAAGGAGCAGGTTCGTGCCCGGTCGATTACCGGGAATCGTTTGATGTCGTGTCAGAATCCCGGCATCCATCGAATCCGATGCACTCGGGACATCCTCCCTGATTGTTCCGTCGGCCCGTTCTTCAGGAAAGTGCAGGGGCCTCGGCGAGACCGGCGGACCGCAGGCTGTGCAATGAGGTCGCTGTCAAATGTTTGATACATCATGCAATATTGCATATTCCATGATCCGGTGAACGGCAGGTCACGATGCGCTTCTCCCTCCCAGTTTTTCTCTCGGCGTTATTGATGTCGATCTGCACTCAAGCAGCCGAGCCGGTGCCGTTGTCGGATTTTGCGCGACATGGTGCGTTCAGCGAGGCGAAGATCTCTCCGCAAGGGACGCATCTGGCTGTCAGCGCCATCATCGATGGCATGAGCCTTCTCAACTTCGTTGATCTCGCGACGATGGAGAACAAGGCTCTGCGCTTGAGTGACCAGAGCGAGATCGTCGACTTCTGGTGGGTGTCGGACAATCGGGTCGTCTATGCAATTGGGCATCGCTACGGAGGATCGGAGAGGCCGCAGGCGACCGGCGAGCTTTTTGCCGTCAATGTGGACGGCAAAGGGCAGGAAGTGCTGTTCGGGTACCGGGCCAGCGACAGTCGTTCCGGCAGTACCGGCACACATATCGCGAAGAAGCAGAGCGAGAACGCCAGCGGCTGGATGCTTGACGATTTGCGTGATGACGACAAGAACGCGATATTGATGGTGCGGCGCTGGAACTGGAATCCCGTCCACTCGTCGGGTGGTGAGCGACTCCACATCGAGGTTCGCAAGATCGATGTGCGTACCGGCAAAAACAGGACCGTGGCGGTCTCGCCGCTGGTGGATTCCCTGTTCCTGACCGACCACGAGGGTGTTGCCCGATTCGCTTTTGGCGAAGACAGCTCGCTGATGAACAAGGTCTACTATCGCGAAGGTGACAACAAGAGCTGGAGCCTGGTGCTGGATGAGGCGGTGGGCGGAGTCTCTGCTGTTCCGGTGGCCTTCAATCGGGCCGGCGACGGCGTCTATTTCTTTTGTGGCGGGAGCGACGGCGTTGGTGGCGTCTGTCTTTGGGATGTTGCCAAGCAATCGTTCAAGACACTCTGGAGCGGAAAGGATTCCGGAGCGTTCGAGTTGGCTCGCACGTTTGATGGCAAGGATGTCTACGCCATTCGCTCGATGCCCGGCCGTACCGCGGTGACCTTGCTTGATGCCTCGGCTTTCGAGGGCAAGCTTCTCGTTGAGATGATGAAAGTTTTTCCCGGCGAAGATGTGACGTTCACCTCGAACAGCCGAGATGGGAAGAAGATCGTTGTCCATGTTCAAAGCGATCTGAATCCCGGTTCCTACTATCTGTATGACGTCGATAGTAAAAAGCTGAGCCTGCTGCTTTCTCGGGAGCCCTGGATCAAGTCCGATTCAATGGCCAGCATGCAGCCGATCAGTCTCAAATCACGTGATGGCCTTGCCCTGCATGGTTACCTGACCAAGCCGCTTGGCAAGGAGGATGCAAAAAATCTGCCTACCGTGGTTTATGTCCATGGCGGTCCTTATTCAGTACGCGACAACTGGGGCTATTCGTCGACCGTCCAGGCATTGGCGAGTCGAGGTTACGCCGTCCTTCAGGTGAATTTCCGCGGTTCCGGTGGATACGGAGGTGAGTTCGTCAATGCGGGACATGGCGAATGGGGCGGCAAGATGCAGGATGATGTTACCGACGCAACGCGCTGGGCCATCGCGCAGGGCGTTGCCGACCCGAAGCGCATCTGCATCTACGGCACCAGCTACGGAGGATATGCGGCCCTGCAAGGAGCAGCCCGCGAGCCTGATCTCTATCAATGTGCAATTGGAGATTCCGGCGTGTATGACCTCAAATTGATGAAGTCGCGTGGCGACATTCCACAATCCTTCAGCGGCGAGCGCTATCTCGATATCGTGCTGGGCGACGATGAGACCCTCTTGGAAAAGCGCTCTCCAATCAACCAGATCGACCGGATCAAGGCAAAGGTCATGCTTGTCGTTGGTGGCAAGGACGAGCGTGTTCCGCCACTCCAGGGCCAGAACATGCGCAACGCGATGATCAAGCGTGGGAAGGAAGTGGAATGGATATATCAGCCGAATGAAGGGCACGGTTTCTATATCGAGAAAAATGTCACCGACATGTACGAAAAAGTAATCGGATTTCTGGATCGCAGTATAGGAATCGCCGCAAAACCGGTCGCAGCGACAGAGTAGCTGTGCTTGAGCTGCCTTTCGCCCAGCAGCAAGGCAGCTGTTCGCGAGCGCGTTGCGAACCTGCGGAGATGGCGGTTGCCGTCAGTCTTGAAGCCGGCGCAGCAAGCCGGACGTGGATCCATCGAGCCCACTGATGTCCCCGTTCGTCAGGCGTGGTAGCAGGTCGTTGCACAACGCCTTGCCGAGTTCGACGCCCCATTGATCGAAGCTGTTGATGTTCCACAGCGCACCGCTGACGAAAACGCGGTGTTCAAACATCGCAATCAAGGCGCCGAACGAGCGCGGCGTCACGCGATCGAGTACCAGGGTCGTGCTCGGGCGGTTGCCCGGAAACGTGCGATGTCGCGCAAGAATTTCTGCATCCATGAATTCCGATGCACTCGGGATTTTCTCCCCGATCGCTTCGTCGGCACTTTTTCCAAGCATCAGTGCCTGCGCCTGAGCGAGCCCATTGGCCAGCAGTTTGCGATGCGAGTCAGGATGTTCGTGGTCGGATTCTCGGACGAGGATAAATTCGACCGGGATCACGTCACTGCCTTGATGAAGCATCTGGAAATAGGCGTGCTGGCCGTTGGTGCCGGGTTCACCCCAGATAACCGGACTGGTTGAAAACGGCAACTCCTCGCCATCGAGATCGACGCGTTTGCCGTTGCTCTCCATTTCCAGTTGCTGGAGAAACGCCGGCAGGCGATGCAGGCCCTGATGATACGGTGCCACGCTGCGGCTGCCGAAACCGTGAAAATTTCGGTACCAGACATCGAGCAGACCCAGCAGGATCGGCAGGTTGCGCTCGATGGGCGTTTCGCGGAAATGCAGGTCCATCGCGTACGCGCCATCGAGCATGGCGCGAAAATTCGTCTCGCCAATGGCCAGCGCTATCGGCAGACCGATCGCCGACCATAGCGAATAGCGGCCGCCGACCCAGTCCCAGAACCCGAACGTCGTGTCGATGCCGAACTCCGCGGCCGCTTCGATGTTCGTCGTCGTGGCGACGAAATGCTTGCGCGTATCGACACCACCGTTGGCCAGAAACCACTCGCGCGCGATGTGGGCGTTGGTCATCGTTTCCTGGGTTGTGAACGTTTTCGATGCGATCACGAACAGGGTTTCTGAAGGCTTCAGATCGCGCAGCGCAGTGGAGACGTCGTCGGCGTCGACGTTCGAGACAAAATGCAGGCTCAGGTCGCGTTGGCAATACCCATCAAGCGCCGGAACCGCCATTTGCGGCCCTAGATCGGAGCCACCAATACCTATGTTCACAATATGCCGTATGCCACTTTTCGCGGTGTCGCGAATGCTTTCGGAATAGGCCAGCATGCGATCGAGTACGGCATGGACCTCTTCACTGTGCGGAGCCATTCCACGCGGCGCGCGCAAGGCCGTATGCAGAACGGCGCGGTCCTCGGTAGCGTTGATCGTTTCACCGGTGAACATCGCATCGCGTCGCTGCTCGACGCCGCATTCGCGGGCGAGATCGAGCAGGGTCGAAAGAGTCGCTGAATCGAGCAGATTCTTGGAAAGGTCGACAAACAACTCGGGCGCCTCGAATGAGAGCGTCTCGAATCGATTCGGATCTTCCATGAAAGCCCGGCGCACATCGAAACCAGCGCCGCTCTCGTCGAACTGCGTTTTCAGGGTGGACCACGCTTCAGCGTGATCGCATCGTGCGGCGACCTTCATGAGCTTCTCGAACTGGGCAAGGGCTAGGTCAAAGCATACCGATTTCAGTCAGAAGACGGGGATACGCAACCGATCTGAATTGTCCACAAACCTTACTTCGCGCTCTGAAGAACCCAGCGCTTTTCAAGATCGGCAGGGCCACCCATCCAGCGACCTTGTTTCCTGGATGAGGCGCTCGGCCCCTGCCTGCGCAGGGGCGACGGAAATGGGGGTTGAGGGAATTCAGCGATTGCCGCACTACGATCCGTTGATGAATCGATGTCGTTTCACAGCCACATCAGACCGCGCCTCATGCTGTTCTTGGTCGTCGTCCCTGCGCAGGCAGGGACCCAGCGACTTAGGCATTTCGGGATGGCGAACTGGGCCCTTGAACCGGCGAAGCCGCGCGAGTCGTGACCTTGATTAGGCGAAGACGCGACCGTTGTCATCGAGTTTTCGACGATCCGATTCCGCGAGCGAATCTACTTGCGCTGGTCAGCGCTGGCATCACGCGCGGCACGGAATTCCGAATCCTTGGCCCACTGCGGCCAGCGACTGGAATTGGCAAGATCGCTGCCGAGTTTGTACAACATCGGCAGGTCATGGACCATGCCGGCGAAGGTCCAGTTCGGATCCCATTCGTCGGCCGGCTGGTGATAACGCTTGGTCACATAGTCCTTGCCGGCCGCTTCGCCGCTCTGTTTGCCACCGTCCACCCAGTCGTTGCCCGAGCCCCAGGAAAGGGCCGGGACGCCGCGCTTGGCAAACGAAAAATGATCGGAGCGGAAGAAGCTTCCGGCTTCAGGGCGCGGATCGCTCACATAAGCCATGCCCGCGGCCTTGCCGTCGGCAATCAAGGTATCGAGCAGTTCTGATTTGGCGCTTCCCGAGGTCGTGAAATTGCGTGCGACACCCATCGGGCTCAGCGCGTCCATGTTGATCACGGCCACCGTGGTCGCCAGGGGATACACCGGTTTCGAAGCGTAGTACTCGGAACCAAGCAGACCTTTCTCCTCGGCCGTCACATTCAAGAACACGACTGACCGTTCTGGCTGCGGAGCCTTGGCAAATGCGCGGGCGATTTCGATCAGAGCAGCCGTACCGGTCGCGTTATCGACGGCACCGTTGTAAATCGTGTCGCCCTTCGCATCGGGCTGGCCGACACCGAGATGATCCCAGTGCGCGCTGTAAATGACCGTTTCAGCCGGGCGCTTGCTGCCTTCGATGCGTGCGGCAATGTTTTGCGAGGTGATGACCTTGGAATCGACCGCATAGTTGGCCGAGAACGAGGCGTCCTTCAGCGTGACCGCCTTGAAGCCGCGCTTCTGCGCCTTGTTCTTCATCGCCTCGAAATCGAGACCGGCCTGCTTGAACAGATCTACGACAGTGTCGCGCTGGAGCCAGCCTTCGATCTGCGGATGCACGGATTTCGCGTCGTCACGAACAACATCGAACATCGTGTTGGTATTCGAGTTCTTCACCGTTGCCCAGCCGTAGGAGGCCGGCTCGGTCTCGTGGACAACAAGCAGGCCGACCGCGCCCTGGCGTGCCGCCTCTTCAAACTTGTAGGTCCAGCGGCCGTAATAGGTCATGGCCTTGCCGCCGAAATCGCCCTTGCCGGATTCGAAATCCGGATCGTTGACGAGTGCAATGGCGATCTTGCCTTTCAGATCGACACCGGCGAAATCGTTCCATTTGCGTTCGGGAGCGTCGATGCCGTAGCCGACGAAGACCATCGGCGCGTTCTTGACGTCGACCATGGTCGAGCCATCCATCGCCGCACGCACGGCGATCTGTTCGCCCTGGATCAACACTTCCGACTTGCCGTTCACATCGAACGAGAGCGTCGGTTTGCCCTTGATTTCGGCGCGCAGCAGCGGCACGGCCTGGGTCCACAAACGCTTGCCATCCTTGAGGTCACCACCGGGCTGAAGGCCGGCTTCCTGCATTTGTCCAATCACGTATTCGAGAGTCTTTTCCTCGCCGGGCGTGGCCGGGCCACGACCTTCGAACGCGTCGGAGGACAGGATTTTCACCTCTTCGGACAGGCGCTTGGCATCAAATTGCGGGGCGTCGGCGGCATAGGCCAACAATGGCAGGGAAAGCGCAATCGCGCTGGCAATCAGGGTTTTCATCGGTTGATTCCTAAGGTCAGACAACCGGTCGATGGTAGCAGGCGAGCGGAATTCACCATGCATGACTTCCGACCTGTTGCATCGAGCGGGGGTTAGTTCTACAGTCGTAGTACGACACTTGTAGAAGAAGCTTGCAATGACCCGATCAAGCCATGTTTCGCTCAGCGAACTGCAAATTGCACTGATGCGTGTGCTCTGGGAGCGCGGCGAAACGAGTACCGCCGAGATGGCGGCGGCGCTTGCCGAAGAACGCGGCCTGGCCCACACCACCATCGCGACCTTGCTGACCCGACTGGAGAAGCGCGGCGTCGTCAAACAGCGTCGCGATGGTCGGCAATTGTTCTATCGCGCAGCGATCGAAGAGGCCGATGTGCGTCGGTCGATGGTCGCCGATCTGATCGGCTCCTTGTTTGCGGGCGATGCCAATGAACTGGTCGCGCATCTGGTCGAGGAAGCCGAGATCGGGCCGGGCGATCTCGCCCGGATCCGCCAGCGTCTGCAATCCGGAGACGACAATGAAAAGTGAGCTGATGGCGGCATGGCTGCTGACCCTGGCCCTGCATGCGGCAGTCTTGCTGACGCTTGCATGGCTGGCCGATCGACAGTTGTTGCGCAAGCACCTCGGTTGGCGCGACTGGATCTGGCGCATCGCCCTGTTTGGGGCGCTGATCAGCGCCAGCGGGCAAATGCTGCTGGATACGCCCAAGGCCGCACGAATCGCGGTAACCCAGACGGTCGAAGCAGGTTCGATACCCGCACAACCCGTTCGCGCAATCCCGCGACGCGAACCTGATCTCAAGTCGGCGACATCGATTTCGACCAGCTCCCGACAGCGCATCGTTGCGTATCCATCGCAGTTGGGGTCGGCTGCATTGGCGAGTGCCGAATCGTCATGGCAGATCACACTGCCGTCCTGGTATCAGTTGCTTGTTGCTGCGTGGTTGGTCGGCGTGCTGCTTGCTCTTGCGCGGATAGGTCGTGCCTGGTCGCGGACTCGCCGCACGCTTGCGGATGCCGAGGAGTTATTCGATGACGCCATCAGCGACCTCGCCGCTCAGCTCGCCAAGCATGCCGGCGTAACGCCTCCGCGTTTGCTGCTGCTCGATGATCTGGCCAGTCCCGCAGCAGTCGGTGGTCATCGCATCGTGCTGCCTCGCTGGACAATCGAGCGCCTCGATCAGCCACGTCTACGCGCCATGCTGGCCCATGAGATTGCTCATCTTGCGCGTCGAGATCCGGCGCGCAAGTTGGCCATTGCCGGCGTCTGTGCGCTGCTCTGGTTCGTGCCGCTGAGCGGACTTGCGCGACGCCGCCTCGACGAGATCGCCGAACAGTCCTGCGATGCATGGGCGGCGCGGCAGTGTGGCGATGGTCGCGTTCTCGCCGAATGTATTTATGAGTGCGCCGAACATCACTTGTATGGAGCTGAGCTCGATTTCGCCGTCGCCATGAACGGCCGTCATTCCCCTGTCCTGCAACGGATCAATCAATTGATTGAAGGAGTTCCCATGAACCTGCGTGTATCCCTGCCAAACCTGCTGATGGCAACGACGTTGACTCTTGCTGCCGCATTGGCCCTGCTGCCAGGCGTCGGCGTAGTCGAAGCTTCGCCCGCAACGCAGCGACCGCTTCCACCCACTGCGCCTTTGCCACCGAAATCACCCGCTCAACCATCGGCTCCAATGCCGACGCCTCCGACGCCCCCCATTGCACCGACGGCGAAATCGGCAGACGTACCCGCAGCTCCGGCGCCACCTACTGTGCCGGCAGCCCCGCCGCCGCCTGCGCCACCATCGGCAAAATCGGGCGAAGGCCGTCTTCTGCATGTCTCCAGCGAGTTCGAAGGGTCAAGTCGCCGAATCAGCATGAACCTGGGCGATGACAAGCACAGCTATAAGGCCGAAATCAGGGGCGGCGTCGAGTTCACCAGCAACCATGATGGCATCCAGAGTCTCGCTCGCGGTGCCACGGCAAGTTTCGCTGAAACGCGTGACGGCGTCAGTCGACGTGTCGACTACGCCAATCACGACGGCAAACTGCAGCGTCGCTATTTTGTCGGCCTGAATGAGCAGGTAATTGACGACACGGGAAGTCGATGGATCGCCACGGTCATCGCGACTTTGGTCCGCGAAACGGCTCTCGATGTCGACAAGCGCGTAAAGCGAATGCTCGTCAGCGTCGGCGTATCGGGCGTGCTCGCCGAGATTGGTGAAATCCAATCAGACTACGCGCGCGGCGTCACCATCAAGTCCCTTTCGATGCATGCCAAACTGAAACCGGCCGAGGTCACCAGCGTTCTGGCCCTCATCGATCCAATGCACTCCGACTATGAGCGCCGCAACGCCCTGACTGCGCTCGGCAGCGCCGCACCTTTCGATGCCATGCAGCAGTCGCTGGTCATCGGCCAGGCGCGCAAGTTCGGGTCCGACTACGAGCGTGCCGAACTGTTGCTCGGATTGCTGCCAAACCTGTCAGCCGCGGCGGCCGTGCACGAGGCATGGCTGAAGGCAGCCAGTGGCATCGAATCCGACTATGAGCATCGGCGCGCGCTGACCGCGCTGATCGAAGCCGGCAGCAACGACAATTCGATTCTTTCCAGCGTGATCGACTCGGCGCGGACGATCGAGTCCGGCTACGAACGCCGCGAACTGCTTTCGACCGCGATCGGGGCGATCAACAAAGCCGACGATGTCGCATCCGCCTACGCAACGGCCGTTGACGGTATCGATGGAGACTACGAGCGCCGTGAAGCATTGATGTCACTGATCCACGCTTCGGGATTCGGCAAGCCATCTGCAATGGCGGTACTCGAATCAGCGGCCAGGATCGGGTCGGACAATGAGTGTCGCGACGTGCTGACGGCACTCGCCATCGTCATGCCGAACGACCCAAGCCTGATTGCACGCTATCGAGAGGTCGCCGGTGAACTCGGTGACCACGAGCGCGGCGAAGCCGAGCGCGCGCTCGATCGCTTTTCGAGCTGATAGTCAAATCCGATCCAGCTAGGTGACGCGTTGCGGATGCGCAAATGAGGTCAAGGTCATCGGCTCTAGTTGATCCGGTCCATTTCCGCGCTCTGCGGGAATTTTTGGGCCGGGCGCGATCTTCGACGCCAGTTCGTGACCCATGATGCTTTCACCAAACGTCGCGCCGTCTTACCATCAGGCGTTCATTCCCCTGGATTGATGCCAATGAAATCGTTGATTGCACTTTCGATGCTGGTTCTCGCGGTTCCGGCTTCGGCCGCGCCGCAACCGTTTACTGCCATGGATCTGGTCATGATGGATCGAGTGGGCGATCCGCAATTGTCACCGGATGGGCGGACCGCTGCGTTTCAATTGCGTGAGACCGATTACGCGGCGAACAAGGGCAAGCTCAGCATCTGGACCGTGCCGATGTCAGGTGGCAAGCCGACTCGCGTCACCGATGCCGCACTCAGCGCGAATACGCCGCGCTGGTCGGCCGATGGCAAGAATCTCTATTTCCTCGCCGCCAAGGATGATGTGAATCAACTCTGGCGTGTCGGTACGAGTGGTGGCGAAGCCGAGGCCGTGGCTACGTTGGCGCTCGATATCGGCAGTTACAAACTGTCGCCGGATGGGCAATCGGTCGCCTTCAGCGTCGATCTGTTCGTTGACTGCGCCAACGATGCCGCGCCGATCGCGTGCACGAAGAAGCGACTCGATCAGCGCGCCGACGACAAGGCCAGCGGCATGCTTTACAGCGGCGGGTTCGTCCGCCATTGGGATCATTGGACGGATGGTCGGCGCTCGCAGCTGCTGATTGCGGGTTTCAACAACGATGGCAAGCTCGGTCAGCCGAAACTGCTGACTGGCAGCATCGATGGTGACGTGCCGTCAAAGCCCTTTGGCGACGACAGCGAATATGCGTTCTCGCCGGACGGATCAACCGTCTATTTCGACGTGCGCAACGTCAATGTCGGTGAGCCGTGGTCCACAAACTTCGACATTTATTCAGTGCCAGCCGATGCTTCAGCCAAGCCGGTCAATCACACGGCCGGGAACAAGGCCTGGGATGCCAATCCAATGCCATCGAGGGATGGCAAGACCTTGTATTACCTGGCCATGAAACGACCGGGATTTGAAGCTGATCGCTTCGCCATCATGGCGCTGGATCTGGCCAGTGGGGTAACGCGTGAAATCAACCCGGAGTGGGACCGCTCAGCCGGCGCGCTCAAGGAATCTGCCGACGGCAAGACGCTGTTCACGACAACCAACGACAACGGCGAACATCCCCTGTTCGCGATCGATGTCGCCACCGGCAAGGTCACCAAGCTGGTTGGCAATGGCCAGATCGCCGGGTTCGATGTCGGTACCAAATCGCTGCTGATCTCACGCAACGATCTCAAGCACCCGGCCGATCTCTACACGGCCGATTTGCGCGGCCGCAATCTGAAGCAGATCAGTCGCTTCAATGCGGCGCGCTTGAAAGACATCCGAATGGGCGATTTCGAATTCTTCACCTTCAAGGGTGCCGAGGGCGCGACCGTGCAAGGCTACGTGGTAAAGCCGGTCGGTTTCAAATCAAAGAGCAAGTATCCGGTCGCCTTCATCATCCATGGCGGGCCGCAAGGCGCGATGACCAATGATTTCCACTATCGCTGGAATCCACAAACCTATGCCGGGCAGGGCTTCGCCGTGGTCACAATCAATTTCCACGGATCGACTGGTTACGGCCAGGCGTTCACTGATGCGATTTCGGGGGACTGGGGTGGCAAGCCGCTTGAGGATCTCAAGCTTGGCTGGGCGGCGGCGCTGAAAAAGTTTCCGTTCCTCGATGGCGATCGTGCCTGCGCGCTCGGTGCCTCGTACGGCGGCTACATGATCAACTGGATCGCCGGCAACTGGAACGAATCGTGGAAATGTCTGATCAGCCACGACGGCGTGTTCGACACCCGAGCCATGGGCTACGAGACCGAGGAGTTGTGGTTCAGCGAATGGGAGAATGGAGGCACGGTCTACGACAAGCCGGAAGCCTACGAGAAGTTCAATCCGCTCAACCACGTCAAGGACTGGAAGGTGCCGATGCTGATCATTCAGGGTGACAAGGATTTCCGCATCCCGACTTCGCAAGGCCTGGCGGCCTTCAACGCCGCGCAAAGGCGTGGCATCCCTAGCGAATTGCTCGTGTTCGAGGATGAAAACCACTGGGTGCTCAAGCCGCACAACAGCGTTCAGTGGCACAAGGTCGTCAATAGCTGGATGGAGCGCTGGACCGCGAAAGACGCCAGGTAGTGTTGTCGGTTTCGCCCATTTCAAATTTCGCGCCCGGCATGTCCGGGCGCGATGCTTTGAGCGTATCAAAAGGCATCGCCATAGACTCGAGCTCAACCAGTTCGCCATTCCGGCGACTCTCTAAAGTCGAATGGCGCGTTATCCGGCAACTCCCCATGCAAGTGAACAGGCATTGGGCCCCTGCCTGCGCAGGGGCGACGGAAAATTTGGAGTTGAGGCTTTCCGGGTTGCCGATTGCGAGAATGCAGGATTGGCGGGTTGGGTGATTGCGGGATTGCGGGATTGCGGGATTGCGCGATCGCATCCTGAGAATGGCAGATTCATCGACTGCCCGGAATTTCCCATTCGCTGGAGGCCTCAACGCCCCGATCGTCGTCCCTGCGCAGGCAGGGATCCAGCGACTTTGCTTTGAGGTGATGGAGCACGGGCCCATTGCTAACCAAACCTGTTGCGGCATCATCCAAGATGCGATGAATGCCGACGACGAGCACTGGATAGCCCGCGCCCGCAATGGAGATGCCAAGGCATTCCGTTGCCTGGTCGAACCGCATGCGCGCCCGTTGTTCGGATTGTGCGCACGGATTACCCGTGATTCGGCCCTCGCCGAAGACGCCGTGCAGGAAGCGCTGTTCAATGCCTGGCGGCATCTGTCGTCATTCGATGGCCGCGCCGTTTTCAAGACCTGGCTGCATCGCATCGCGGTCAACGCGGCGCTCGAACAATTGCGCAGGCGCGGTCGCCATGAAATGACTGTCGAAGGGCCTGACAGCGAAGACGATTTCCTCGACGCCGTCGCCGATGACGAGCCCGGACCTGACCGTCACGCGCAAGGTTCGGAAATCCAGCGCCAAGCCGAATCCCAGCTCGACCGGATGAGCGTGATCGAGCGCACCGCCTTCGTCATGCGCCACCACGAAGGCCATTCGCTCGAGGAGATCTCCGCGACCCTTTCACTCAATACGAACGCCTGCAAACAGGCGATCTTCCGTGCCGTGCGCAAATTGCGCGGCGCACTCGAACCACTGAGGTGATCGACATGCATGCGATCAACGACAACGAACTGATCCTTTTTCACTATCGTGACGGACTCGATCCGGCGCGCCACGCCGAGATCGAAGCTGCACTTGCCGCATCGGTCACGTTGCGCGAACGCCACGAGGGCCTTTGCCGCCTGCTTGGCGAGGTGGATATGCAGGCGCCTGAGCCACCCGCCAACTTCGAGCAGCGCCTGTGGGCGCGTTTCGATCAGCGCATCGAGGACGCAGGCGTCACCCCATCAGGTTCCAGTTGGCTCGATTCCCTGCGCCAGCGCCTGTCGATCGGTTCCGCTCCGCGACTGGCCTGGGCGGGTGCGTTTGCGACCATGCTCGTCATCGCACTGGGCATCGGTTTTTTCGCCGGTCGCAACAACGTGCCCGAGCCGATCGCGTCGGTTCCAGGGCAATCGCCATCGATGGCAACGCGCGTGCTCGACAGCTATGTCGCCGGACATTTGCGTGCAACGGAAGGATTGCTGTTGACCGCAGTCAATGACGAAAGCGGCGATCTGCTCAAGGGCAATCAGGAACTGGCCGAAAACCTGGTCGAATCGAATCGCCTGTATGCGGTCGCCGCTGCACGCTCGGGCAATACACGTCTTGCCGACTTCCTGCGCCAACTCGAACCGGTGCTGATCGAAATGGCTAACCGACCGGACTCCGGAACCATCGAAAGCAGGCAAGGGTTGCGTGACTACCTGCGCGATACCGATCTGTTGTTTCAGGTGCGAGCCACCGAATCGCGGATCGATGCCGACAGCAAGCGCAATCTCTGAACCCCCTCGGAGCAGAAATAATGATCAACAAAATTTCCACTGCCTTGTTCGGCCTCTGCATGTTCGCAATGTCTCCCGCGCAAGCACTCCTGGATGGCGACATGGCCCCGAACAACAAGCAACTTGCCGAACTCTACTGGCAAGGCCAGGAGTCGCTGAAACAATCGGATTGGAGTACGGCGCGTGAGCGTTTTCAGCGGCTCGAGGCCGAACTGCGCAAGAAGGAGCCGGCCAGCGCCGATGCGGCGATCTACTGGCAGGCCTACGCCCTGCTGCAAGCCAGGCGCACCGCGGAAGCGAGGGCAACTCTGGAAAAGCTCAAGCGGGATTTTCCCAACAGTCGCTGGAGCAAGGATGCCGACAGCCTGATGCGCCAGACGCAGACTGAATCGGGTGCGGCGTCAGCTCCGGTCGGCAACGATGATGAG
>JBBRBU010000032.1:0-43092 GCA_038205505.1 Lysobacterales bacterium
CATCGGCGCCAAAACGTTGCCGCGAATACTGGAGTGGCACAAGACCGCCACGTTCGGCTCCACGATTGATATGGCAGACGCCGACATCGTTGCCGATGCCGCCGCTATCCTGGCGTTGAACGAGCAGATCAAAGTCGTCAAGAAGGAGAAAGGGGTCAGGTTTTGAATCTTGAATTTCACGCTTCTTCAGCATGATTTTCCGCCATGACGCGACGTAGAAATTCAAGGGTCAGGACTTTCGTTGTGAGTCGACGGGCGCTGGCCAGTTGATTCATGCCAAATTCTCCAATCGCATCGCAAGCCGATATCGATACTGTAGTTGGCACTTCACCGTGACGCGATGAGAAACTGCTCAAGTTGAAACTCGCTCGCGCCAGTAGCCTGGCTTGCGGGCATGGTGGGCCACGGCAATCACAAGAAGCTCGGATGCGTGTTCGACGAGCACGATGTCGTAGGGGAAGCGCCTCAGGATGACTCTCTTCGCACCAGCCGCCCCGGCTTTGCCGGGGTAGGGTGAGAGCGGAATGACCTGTGCTTCTACAAGGTCAATTGCTGCTTCGAATGATTCGAAAAAGTCTGTGCCAAGGCCGCGCCGCTGTTGTTCATACCATGCGGCTGCTTCTATGGCTTCCATGGCGGCTTCGCCCAGTATCCGTACTGTTCGCACAAATCAGGTTCCCATCCGACTCCGCACCTTCTCGCGAAACGCATCGCGCGACAGGATCTCGGCCTGGCCTGTCTCGACTTGCGCCATGCGGCGCATGATCTCGTCATCCCAATCTTGTTCAACGGCATCATCCCGAACTTCGTCGAGACTGGTGATGAGTTCGTGGGCAAGCGTGGCGCGTTCCGACTTGGATAAAGTCGAAATCTGGGTACGAAGCCGATTCAGTGTGTCCGTGGTCATTGGAACTCCGTAGCTCAGAAGTTGACTGATCTTATTCTTCGCAGAGGGCACCAACAAGCCGGGAGCGACAAGGCGCGGACCAAGGGCTTCTGCAGTAGGTTGTCGCGCGCGTAGAGCGCGAGCTTTTGGCGGGATTGACGGAAAGTTCGCGCCTGAAGTCGCTCCTATAGGTTGCCTCGACACGATCATGCAGGCTCGTGCAGGGCTCGGGGGTCAGTTCTTGAAATTTGAATTTCAGTCGCGCCTTACGGCTATTTTCGAACGTCCGCTTCTGGTCTTGGATTCCAGACGCTCGATCAGAAGGTGATCACCATGTCGGCGAGTTGAGCGTGAGTGACTGGTTTGCGAGATCAACTTCGTTGGCTTCCGTGCGCACTACTTTCGCCGTACTTGAACGAATGACGGGAAGCCGATGGCGATAAGCCGATAGCCAAGAGCGGGAAGAGCGGCTCAGTCAACCAAAACGGTGATCACGATGAGTGGACTCCCGTTGGCAGCGCAGAGGTTGCCGCGCTGCTTCTCCGAATCCCAAATCCCGAATCCCGGCTTTCAACAGCCGAATGGCTGGTCATCCCAGCCCCTAATACAGGAACTCGCGAAAAATCGGATCGACACTCTGATTCCACCGGCCGTTGTAGAGAGCGAGCTTGCGTTCGGCCGGGGTCTCGTTGGCCTCGACGATTTCGGTCAGCGGGGCAAGGAAGATGCTTTCGTCGGCGCCTTCCCAATTCCTGCGTGCGCGCTGTTTCAAGCCATGCGCGGAAATCTTCAGTGCTTCGACGGCGATGTCGCGCAAGGTGCCGTTGCGAAACGGCAGCTTGAGGCCGTACTTCGGCACGCCGTCGCGCAGGGCATTGCGTTCTTCACGGCTGAAATCCTTGACCAGATCCCAGGCCGCGTCGAGTGCGCTGTTGTCGTAGAGCAGGCCGACCCAGAATGCCGGCAGAGCACAGAGTCGGTTCCAGGGTCCGCCATCCGCACCGCGCATTTCGAGGAAGCGCTTCATGCGCACTTCCGGAAATGCCGTGGTCATGTGGTCGGTCCAGTCGGTCATCGTCGGCGTCGCGCCGGGCAGGTCGGCCAGTTCGCCGCGCATGAACTTGCGGAACGATTGACCGGCCAGATCGTGATAGGTGCCATCGCGATAGCTGAAGTACATCGGCACATCGAGCATGTAGTCGACGTAGCGTTCGTAGCTGAAACCGTCCTCGAAGACGAAATCGAGCATGCCGGTGCGATCCGGATCGGTATCGGTCCAGATATGCGAGCGATAGCTCAGATAGCCGTTCGGCTTGCCTTCGGTGAACGGCGAATCGGCGAACAGTGCGGTCGCGATCGGCTGCAGGGCGAGTGAGGTGCGGAATTTGCGCACCATGTCGGCTTCATCGGAGAAATCGAGATTGACCTGCACCGTGCAGGTGCGCGTCATCATGTCGAGGCCGAGGTCGCCAACGGTCGGCATGTAGCGACGCATGATCGCGTAGCGACCCTTCGGCATCCACGGCATGTCTTCGCGTCGCCATTTCGGCTGGAAACCCATGCCAAGGAAGCCAACGCCGAGTTCATCGGCGACGGTCTTCACTTCCTTCAGATGCGTGTGCACCTCGTTGCAGGTCTGATGGATGTTCTCGAGCGCCGCACCGGATAGCTCGAACTGGCCTGCCGGCTCAAGGGTGACCGAGGCGCCATCGCGAAGCAGGGCAACGATCTTGCCCTTCTCGATCACGGGCTCCCAGCCGAAGCGGGTCAGGCCTTCAAGCAGGACACCAATGCCTTGCGGGCCTTCCCAGGTCAGTGGACGCAGATCGTCGAGTCGGAAACCGAATTTCTCGTGCTCGGTGCCGATCAGCCAGTTGGCCACGGGTTTTTCGCCGGCCGCGATGTAGTCGACCAATTGTTCGCGTCGCGTGATCGGCTCGCTGGATTCCGCACTGGGACCGGACATCGATGAAATCCTCTGAAGCAATCGGGCGATATGGGGCCGTTGCCCGTTCGCGCAAGAGACCGGTTATCGGGGCGATTCCTTGCGCGGGGTGCCGGACACGCTGCGATCCGGCACCTCAAGCCATCTCGCAACCACGCCTCGCGCCTCATCCAGTCCGGTCTTGGCGGGGACCGAAAACAGTTGCACGCTGACTTGCGCTTCGGCTGAGCCATCCGCGCCGAGATCCTTGCGCACGGCATCGAGCGTTTTTGTCGCATCGTTGCGCGACAATTTGTCCGCCTTGGTCAAAAGCACATGGCACGGCTTGCCGATGCCGTGCGCATAGTCGAGCATCTGGCGGTCGAAATCCTTGAGCGGGTGGCGACTGTCCATGATCAGGATCAGACCCTTGAGCGCTTCCCGCGCGCGCAGGAATCCGTCAACCATGCCGCGCCACTGATCGCGCACGCCGACCGGAACTTTCGCGTAACCGTAGCCAGGAAGGTCGATCAGGCGTCGATCGTCGTCGATCGAGAAGACATTGAGCAATTGGGTGCGACCCGGAGTCTTGCTCACCCGGGCCAATCCCTTGTGGTTGGTCAGGGCATTCAGCGCGCTGGATTTGCCCGCATTGGAGCGACCGGCGAAAGCGACCTCCCAACCTTGGTCGGCGGGCATGTCGCGCAAACTGGCTGCGCTTTTGAGGAATGTTGCCGAGTGCAGGATATGCATGGAAGTCCGTCGCTGGGTGAAATCGGGGTGTTGGCGTTTGACCGGTCTCCGGCTGACGCGGATAATTCGCGGATTATCGTCTCCGCGTTGCCCGAGGATGTCGGCAGCGCGTGGATTTCCCGTCTATCCGGAGTCAGTGTAATGAGTTTTCCGCAAGTGATTGCTTTGGCGATGCTGTTTTGCGCTGGTCTGGCCCATGCCGAAACCCATGATTCGATCATGCTCGGCGATGCCAAGGCCGGGGAAGCCAAGTCCGCAGTCTGCGGAGCCTGCCACGGTGTCGACGGCAATTCAGCCGATGCCACCTACCCCAAGATCGCCGGGCAGAATGAATCCTACATGGTTCGCCAGTTGATCCAGTTCAAGTCCGGCAAGCGCATGAATCCGATCATGATGCCGTTTGCGAGCACCCTGAGCGAGCAGGACATGCACGACCTCGGTGCCTTTTTCGCGAGCAAGCGGGCGACTCCGGGACAGAGCGACGATGCCTACGTCAAGCGCGGCCAGGAGCTTTTCCGCGCGGGTGACAGCAAGCTCGGTGTGCCAGCCTGTCTGGCCTGTCACGGACCGGCAGGTCGCGGCATGGCCGGTGCCGCCTACCCGCAGCTGGCGGGCCAATGGGCCGATTACACCAGCGCCAAAATCAATGAATGGCGCAGTGGCACCACCTGGGGTGACGACGAGCACGCCAGGATCATGCCGGACATCGCCAAGCGCCTGAGCGACCAGGACATCGCTGCATTGTCCTCGTATGTCCAGGGCTTGCATGAGGTCCAGACCTCCCGCGCCAAGTGACTTCTGTTGTCGTTCAGCACGGTTGATCGACACTGATCGATTAAGCATTCGCGTACCCCCATCGCAGTGGAGAACAAGCAAAGATGAAATCCCTCATCGCATTGACGGTTGGACTCGGTCTGATCTTCGGCAGCCAGGCGCATGCCGAGGACACCTGGGTTGCCGGCAAGAACTATTTCGTCATCGAACCTGTGCAGGCGACAACTACCGGCGACAAGATCGAGGTGGTGGAGGTGTTTTCGTATGCCTGCCCGCATTGCAACGAGGTCGCGCCGATGGTCGCCGACATCAAGAAGCGGTTGCCGGCGAACGCCGAGTTCGTGATGCTCCCGGCCCAGTTCGGTTTTTCGGCCTGGCAGACTTTCGCCAAGGGTTTCTACACCGCGCAGGCGCTTGGCCTCATTGATAAAACCCATGCCGATCTGTTCCGCAAGATCTATGTCGACAAAACGATCGATTCGCGTTCACCGACGTTTGCCGCAGTTGCCGATTTCTACGCCAACTATGGTGTTACCGCCGAGGATTTCATCGCCACCTCGAATTCGTTCGCGGTCAAGGCCAAGCTCAAGCGCAACGAGGGGCTGATCAAGGCCTATGGTGTCGATGGCACGCCTGCGTTTGTGATCAATGGCAAGTATCGTGTCAGTGGCCAGACGGCCGGCGGCTACGAAAAACTCGAGCCCCTGATCCTTTATCTGATCGACAAGGAAGCCAAGGGCGAATAAGACGTTGCCTTGAGGCAACTCGCTGCCTGATCCGTTGTCTGAACAACGAACCCGATCCCGAGGAGAGATTCACCATGCTCAACCATTTGCCCAAGTTGCTCGTTGGCGCGCTGCTCGCCTTCACTGTCAACGCCTGCGCCCAGGAGCACTCCGGCGCGTCCCATGATGCCGCCAATGAAGCCGCGCCAGCGGTCGAAGCGGTTGCCGGCAAGACCTATTTCCCGATCGATCCGCCGCAGCCAACGGCCAGTGGTGACAAGATCGAGGTGCTCGAAGTCTTCAACTATGCCTGCATTCACTGCGCGCATTTCCAGCCCTACGCCGACGAAATCAAGTCCAAGCTTCCGGCCTACGCCGAATTCAGCTACATGCCGGCAATCTTCAACGAGTCGTGGGAAGCGTTTGCGCGCGCGTTCTACACTGCGCAGTCGATGGGGCTGCTCGACAAGACCCATCAAGGCTTGTTCGATGCGATACATCGCGATCACAAGCAGTTCCGCTCGTTCGACGAGATCGTTGCCTACTACGGTGAGCAGGGCGTCGATATCAAAAAATTCAAGGACATTTCGAGCTCGTTCGAGATCGAGAGCAAACTCTCACGTTCACGCGCCCTCGTGCCGAAGTTCGGCGTCGATGGCACGCCAACCTTGATCATCAACGGCAAGTATCGGGTCACCGGCGCATCGGCAGGCGGATATCCGCAACTGGTCGCCCTGGTCAACACGCTGGTCGAGAAAGAGCACGCTGCAAAGACGTCGGCAACGGCAAAGAAATAGTCAGCGCTCCTCTGAGTCTCCTGCCAAGGCCGCCTTCGGGCGGCCTTTTCGTTCATGCGCGGGATGGCACACTTTGAAATTCCGGAATCCGATCAACACCGACGACTGTTTGCAATGACCCGCAGCAAAACTCCTGTCAGCGATTCGACAACCACGCCGCTGCGCATCCTCAGCTGCAACATCCTCGCGGGTGGCAGCGTCAAACGCTATCGCGAGTACGTCACGCAAAGCTGGAAACACGTGCTGCCGACTGGCAAGCGCGCCAATCTCGATGGCCTGGCCGAGATCATCGGTGACTTTGATCTGGTCGCCCTTCAGGAAGCGGACTTCGGTTCGCTTCGATCGGGCTTTCTCAACCAGACCGAATACCTCGCTGAATGCGCCGGATTTCCGTACTGGAGCCATCAGCCGAATCGCAAGGTGGCCAAGGTCGCCGCGTCGAGCAATGGCCTGCTTTCGCGCTTGAAGCCCGACGAAGTGCTCGACTATCCGTTGCCCGGTCGCATCCGCGGCCGAGGGGTACTCTGGGCTCGCTATGGCGAAGGGGAAAATTCGCTGATCGTGCTTGTTGCGCATCTCTCGCTGGGACCGCAAGCGCGAGCGCACCAGCTCGGATACATCACCGAGTTGCTTGAGGGCCATCCCAATGCAGTATTGATCGGTGATCTCAACACACCAATCGAGAGCCCCGAGCTGCGCTCATTGTTCGCGCGCACCTCGTTGCAGCCACCGGCAACGCCGCCGCTGACGTTTCCGAGTTGGGCGCCGAACCGAGCGATCGATCATATTCTTGCCACTTCGACAATAAAGGTCGACGAACTGCGCACTTTGCCGCATCTGGTCTCGGACCATCTGCCCATCGCGGCGACGATCCATCTGCCCGCAACATTTCGCCGGGGCGAATAGGCGGCACAGATTTCAATCACTGGCGGAATCGGAGAGGCGAACCGTCGAGTGCGATGCGCCGCGACTGCGGCGCCCAACCCGTCATGAGACCACAACCAGATTGCGCCCCTGATGCATGGACTGAATCATGGCCTCGCCAACGCCCCATCCCGCGCCAGCGTCCGCCCGGGGAATGCCGTTCACCTCGGAACGCGCGCAACTGTCATTGCCGTCACCTGTCGGTCATTCTGTTCGTACCGATCATGACACGAGCACTTCAGGCTGTGCCGGGTTTCCAGTGGATCATCGGTGTGCGTCGCCCTCACGCCACAACTGATTCCAGCCATCCCAACCAAGCCGATGCAAGGTCTGCATATTACGGCGATAGATCTCGTCGCTGTCCTTCATGGCATCAACTGCGCGCTCGATGCTGGATTCGCGCAGAAGATGCAGGATCGGCCATGGCGAGCGATTCGTGCAGTTCTCCACATCATCAGCCGCGCTGTCGGCGAAGCAATAGTCGGGATGAAAGCTGGCCACCTGGATTTCACCATCGAGCTTCAACACCTCGATCGCGGCGTCGGCGGCATCAAGGAAGTCATTGAAGTCGAGGAAATCGCTCAGCACGAACGGCGCAATCACGAGCGTGGTTTCGCAATCGGCCGGGTCGGCCGCGTGCAGGCTTTGCAACTCGCCGCACAGATCATCAAGCAGGCCATCCGTATCGGTCGCATGACTGACGCGGAAGGCAACGCGATTTTCCAGCCATGGAGCACGCGCAAACGGGCACAGATTCAGGCCGACCACCGCGAGCTCGATCCAGCGTCGGGTATCCGCGATATAGGCCTCGTCAGCGCTATCTGTTATCTGGCCAGTGATGGGGCTTGCAGGATTCACGCGGTCTCTCCATTGGCGAAGAGCGTCTCGATATCGGATGGCTCGAGAATTCGCCAATCGCCTTCGGCGAGCCCACCCAGGCCAAGTCCGCCAACAGTCAGGCGTTGCAGGCTGGCGACGTGATTACCGGCGGCAACAAACATGCGCCGAACCTGATGATAGCGACCCTCGTGAAGCGTCAATCGCACACGCCGCGCATCAATGACATCGAGTTCGGCCGGCAGCAAAGGCGTCTTCTCGGATTCGAGCATCAGGCTGCCGCTTGCGAACATCGCGGTCTCATCACCACGGAGATCCTGGCCAAGCGTCGCCTCGTACACTTTGGCAATCCGGGATTTCGGCGAGATGATCCGGTGCAGCAACGCGCCATCGTCGGTCAGCAGCAACATGCCGGAGGTGTCGCGATCGAGGCGACCGACGGTCGACAACGCGGGATTTCTCGAACGGAATCGAGCGGGCAGGAGATCGTAGACGATGCGGCCGACATCCTTGGTCGAGCAGGTCACGCCGGTCGGCTTGTTGAGCATCAGGACAAGACCCGAAGGCGGATCGAGCGCTTCACCATCGATGCGGATGTCGGCATGTCCGCGCTGGTCATCGGCGTAAAGCACCTCGCCGTCAGCTTCGGTGATGCGACCCTCGCGGAACATCAGGGCGACCTCCTTGCGCGTGCCGTAGCCGAGATTGGCAATCAATCGAACCAGTCTCATCGGCGAATCCCTGAAGCCTGAAACACCTTGAATCCATTCTTCAGCGCAATTGTCTCGACGCGCTTGAATCGTGCCTGCAGGGTGGCTTCGTACGGCAAGTGACGATTTGCCACCAGCCACAGTTCGCCATCGGCCTGCAATGCGTTCGCGGCGGCGGCGATGAACGCCTGGCCGAGTTCGGGCTGGTCGGCGCGTCCCTGGTGAAACGGCGGATTGCTGACGATCGCGTCGTAGCGCCCGAGCAGGCCGGTGCCGACATCGTGCCAATGGACCGCCGATTCGACGGGTCGGTTGATCTGCTCGAGCGTGGCCTGAAGGTTCACTCGGGCCGGCTCCAGCGCGCGCGCTTCGGCTTCGTACAAGTCGATGGATTCGACTCCCGTGCAGCGGCGCAGCACCTCGCAGGCGAGATAGCCATAGCCAGCTCCGAGATCGGCAACGCGACCCCGAAACGTCGTTGGCATCTGATCGGCGAGCAAGGCCGATGCCGGATCGATGCGGTTCCACGCGAACAAACCGGGACGACTGATGTAGCGCCCTTCGGCAATCATCCGTGGCGCGTCGAGCGCCTGCCATTCGGCGAGCAGGGCGGGATCGGGCGAAGTTTCGCGGAGGTTGCTCCAGAACACCCGGCAATGGTGCTTGGACAAAACCTGCGCGTTGCCGAAAAGTTTCCTGAAGTCTGCTTCGCCCGAGCGCGCGCCCTCATCGTTGGCGATCGCGGCGATGATCGTGCCGCCGACTTCGACATGGCGGGCGGCTCGTGCGAACAAGGCCCTGGCCTCCTCGCGCTGACGTGGCGGCAGCACCATCACCAATGGAAAGCGTTGCCCTGGCGCAGGCTCGGAGACCTCCATGCCCGATCGTTCGAGGGCAGTCGCGAACGGCTTGAAACTCTGCTGGCACAACCAGTTCTGACGCGAGGCCTCGCCCCACCAATGGCCATCACGCGCACGCAGAAAAAGTACACGACCATCTGCGGGCACGGAAACCCTGTCCGTGCTGATGGCGTAGTGCAGAGCATCAAGGGCCGCACTCGAGGTGCCGGCAGACAAGGCGAATTCAGTCACAGATCAAATGTGCCGCGGGAGCAGGGCGCCAATTCTAACGACTCTTGCACCTGCGAGCGCAGACCACGCGTCCTAGCGACTCAGGGAGAGCTGACATCGCGCAGCTTCCAGTGGCGCCCGATCAGGAGGTCGAGACGATGCTTGACGATGGCGTGAGGCAGCGTCGTGGTGACGATCAATTCGGTACGCTGAGCCTCCAGGCTTCCGCTTACAGTCGCCGCCGGATCGACTGCGCCGGTACCTGGATCGATCGCATCGGGATCCTCCTGCATCGCGCGCCAGCGTCCCCAGAAATGGGGCTCGCGCAGAATCGCCTCAAATGTGCTGGCGAGATGTTCGGGCGAGGTCCCGTCAAATGAAAGTTCGCTCGAGTCGCCGCGTGACGCGGACACATCCTCAATCGTGATGAAGTAGCGTTGGGGCTTGGCCATGCGGTGTCTCCTTGTCATGTGAAAAAAGACCGGTCTACCTCTGCGTTCGCCATGAGCCTGTCGAACGGTGCGCCTATCGGAAGTTGTCGCTTCGCGATGCCCTTGGACAGGCTCAGGGCGAACGGCTGGGCGAAAACAGGCGTTCATGAGAAGCGGGTGCAATCAGGATACGGGCGGCTTCATCGAGTGCATAGCTGCCGATTTCGTCGCGGGTGTTACCCCCATGCTCGACGATCCCGAGCAACGGCGCCTGAATCCGCTGTTTCAAGGTTTGGATATTGTCATCAACGCGCAGCATTTGCGCGTCGATCCGGTTACCAATCCAGCCGATCAGACGACAGCCATCCGCTTCGATCGCGCGCGCCGCAAGCAGAGCGTGGTTGATGCATCCGAGGCGCAAGCCGACGACGAGCAGCACCGGCACCTTGAGGCCAATGGCGAGATCCGCCTGCATCAGCGAATCACCCAGCGGCGCAAACCAGCCGCCGACTCCTTCAACGACGACGAAGTCTGATTGCGCCTGCAGGCAGCGAAACGCTTCCGTGATCACACCGAGCTCAATGCAAACACCGGTGTCGGCAGCGGCTAGATGCGGCGCGATCGGATCCTCGAATGCATAGGGGTTGACCATCGCGTAGTCGGCCTTTTGTTGGCTTGCACCCATCAAGGCGTGTGCATCCTCGTTGCGCAATCCGACCGTGGTTCGTTCGCAACCGCTGGCCACGGGCTTCATGCCGATCGCGTCGACGCCCTGCGATTGCAGGCAGCGCAACAGCGCGCAACTGACGTGGGTCTTGCCGATACCCGTATCGGTTCCGGTGACGAAGCATCCGCGCATCATCGATCAAGCATCGCGCGCCGCGCCCGCCGCATGCGCAGATCCATGAGCTGATGGACGATACTGCCGACGAAGAAGATCAGCCCCGGAGTTGACATCAGCAAGTCGCTCTTCAATCCCTCGCTCTTCAATTCATCGCGAAGCACAAACGCCGACAAGCCGAGCGAGACCAGTGAAAAAACCGGGAGCATCGCCCAGCGCAGAAGCGCATGTCGGGTCATCAGCCGTTCCACTGGATTGAGGCCAAGTGATTCGCGCAGTCGCCATGCGTGCCGGTAGAGCAGGGCCATGGCCGCGCCCATGCTGCCGATACCCAGCGCGAAGACGACAAACATGAGACGTGCGTCGGCCACGGTTTTGAGATGAATCTGCGCCGGTAGCCAGCCGCCACCGAGAAGCTGGAAGAAGGAACTGAAAACCATGCGCAGGGGATAGATGAAAATGAGGACAAGGAACACAAGCACGAGGCTGAGGCGCTGGCTATGGCGGTCGTCAAGGCCGAATCGTTTGCTCCAGTCGGCATGGCCTCTCCAGAACAGCACGATAAGCAGAAAGCTTGCCCCGAATGCCGGAATGGACATCAACGCGTTGGTGAGTTTTTCGGCGGTATCGGGAATCACGTCGATCGAGATCACCATAAGCGTGATTGCGAATGCGAATGCCGCATCAAAGAAAGCCTCGGCGCGGGTGACCACGGCACCGCGATGGCGAAATCCGTCTTCGTTGAACTCGGGTTCAGGTGTCGATTGCATTGGGATTTCCGTTCTCGTTCAAGAAAGGCGGACTTTGCCTTTTGGATTGAAGGGATAGGCCAGGGCGGAAAGCCGCGCCCATTCAAAATGACGTCGGTCGGCCTGCATGGTAGCGGCGACGGCATACTCGAAGCGACCTTGACTGGCGTGGCGAAAGCAACAACCGGCGAACCTCGCCAATGGTGGGTAGAATACCGAGTCTTTCCCTCGACCGAATGTTGCCGATGAGTTTCGAAGTCACCGCCATCCTCACCGACGACAAGTCCTCGTTTTATGCCGAGCTTGCCGGGCAGGTGCGAGCGCTGCTCGATGGTGAGCGCGATATGATCGCCAACGCGGCCAATTTCGCCGCACTTGTCTGGCATGCATTGCCACGCATCAACTGGTGCGGGTTTTATTTCTTCGATGGTCGCGAACTGGTCGTCGGGCCGTTTCAGGGCAAGCCGGCCTGTGTGCGCATCGCACTCGGCCGCGGTGTTTGCGGAACGGCGGCGACTAGCCGCGAGAGCCAGGTCGTCGACGACGTCGATGCATTTCCCGGCCATATCGCCTGCGACGCCGCTTCGCGTTCGGAAGTTGTCGTGCCCTTGATTCTCGACGGCGAGTTGCTCGGTGTCTGGGATGTCGACAGCCCCGAACCGGGCCGCTTCGATGAGCAGGATCGCATCGGCATGGAATTGATTTGTGCCGAGTACATCAAGGCACTTTCGCAGTAAGCAGAAACGGAGGCGGCATGAGCGGCAAGGATGAAAAGATCAGGAATGTCGGACCGAAATCTGCGGCATGGCTGCGTCAGGTCGGCGTGCGCACTGCCGAGGATCTGTTTCGCATCGGCCCGGTCGACGTCTTCCTCAAGGTCAAGCGCGCCGGTTTTCGACCAAGCCTGAACCTGCTCTATTCGCTCGCCGGTGCGATTGATGATTGTCACTGGACCGATCTTGCGGCGGAACGCAAGGAAGGCCTGATCCGCGATCTGGAAGATGCCGAATCGGATAATCCGATCAAGACACGCTGGGAAAAGCAGGCCGACCGCAGTGCCGAGAACGATGGCACCGTGGCCCCTTCGTCCGATGACGCGGACGCCGACGGATTCGGTGATGGCGACAGCGGCGTGCGCGAGTTGACCGGTAGCGCAGACGATTACAACTAGCTGCGATTCCCGAGTCACGTAGGGGCCCATTCCGGATCGATCGAGATTCATTGCGAAGCGTCGAACAAAGGCTTGCCCGTAAACCTGCCCCTACGGACGTCCATTGCTTGAATTCGCGCGCAAATTCCGCGCAGGAGATTCCACGTTGGGGATCAAGCCTCCTTCCGTGGAGATCGCTGGCAGGCGACAATTCAACGCAATGCCTCGAATGCCATTGGCTGTTAGCGAGGTGCCGCGCTTTTTCGGACCACCGCAATCTCGCGTGCATCCTCGCGCCAGCGCGGCGTTGCCTTGATCGCCGGCAACACATCCTCAGGCTGGTCAACCAGCGACCACATCGTTCCATGTTCCGTATTCATGAAGCGCTGCTCGATGACGCTTTGCATGAAGCCTTGCAGCGGCGCGTAGAACCCGCGCGAGTTGAGCAGGATGATCGGATTGAAATAGAGGCCAAGACGTTTCAGCGTGATCGCCTCGAACAATTCTTCCAGCGTGCCACAACCGCCGGGCATGGCAATCACCGCATCCGAGCCAGTCAGCAGTCGATGCTTGCGTTCGCGCATGTCCTCGACGAGTTCGAGCCGGGTCAAACCCGGATGTCCCCACTCGAGATCCGCCATGAACTTCGGCAGGATGCCGATGACTTCACCGCCTGCCGAAAGCGCGCCATTTGCAACGGCGCCCATCGAGCCGGTCGAGCCGCCGCCATAGACGACACTGCATCCGGCTTCGGCAAGCAGGCTGCCGAGCTTGAAAGCGACTTCGTGATAGTGCGGATCGCACTCCTGGCTGGAGGCGCAATAGACGCAGATTCGCATGGCATTTCCCGATTGACGTGAAGCCGCCATTGTACGGAGCAGAAAAGGGGACGCAGGTGAATGGCACTTGGTCAGGGTTGCCTTCCCCGCTTGCCCAGCCATTCGGCTGTTGAGCGCCGCCGGGATGACGACGCCAAGCAAGCGCCGTTCGGGACGGAGGTAATGGGTGGCCCATCAATTGCCTCCGTCTCTTTTTCGGCCCCTTTTCTGCAGTGGTTTCAACGCGGATGAAACTCGCATAGGCTTCCGGCATGAAATCCGAATCCGTTCCAACCCGGCGCTCGTTGATCCGCGATGTCGTCTTCTTCCAGCTCAAGCTGCTGCTCGATACCGTGCGCGATCTGGTTTTCAGTCCGCTTTCGCTGGCCGCAGCCTTGCTCGATTTTCTGTTGTCCGGCATTCAACCGCCGCGCTATTTTCATGCCGTGTTGCGGCTGGGCGAACGCAGCGAGGTGTTGATCGATCTTTGGTCGGCCGGACGCAGTGCGCGATCGAGCGAGCACATGAATGTCGATGCGTTGCTCGCGCATGTCGGGACCGTGGTCAGCGATCCGAAATCCGGTGCGCGTCGTGCACGCGTGCTCAAACGCTGGGCCGAACAACAGGTGGCGCGATCAAGACGCGAAAAACAAGCGGACACCATTTCGAGTGCCTCGACCGATCTCGAGGATCCTCGCCAAGCAGACTAGGCCGACGATTTCGACGGCAAGTGGCTTCGTATTGAAGAACGATTGCGGTGGCCTGTCTGATGTCAGGATGTCAGCGCGGCAATGTTGAATCAGAACGCCGGAGTCGAAACCGTGATGCAGTTCGCACTGGTGTAGTATTGCAAGGGGTCGCGGCCGCTCGGGGAGATGCGAAATGGATCCAGTCGGTGATGCCATCGACATCGCTCGCAGCGAGCGCGGGGGCGTTCTGGAGCTGCCGTGGATGGGCGTGCGCGCTTGAACGGTCGTGATGAAAACCGGAATGACCCAAGCTCAGGATTGCGTGACGTCCGTCGGCGTCGGCGCGCGGATGATCGACTGTCTGAAACGCGTTTGACCGAAAAGCCCCCCGCGAGTCTTTTCGCCGAACTCAAGCGGCGCAATGTGATCCGCATGGCCGGTGTCTATCTGGTCGGATCGTGGATGATCGTCCAGGTCGCCGAGACGGTGTTGCCTACGTTCGAAGTGCCAAACTGGGTTTTGCGCGCGATCATGATCGTTGTCGCTCTCGGCTTCGTGCCGACCCTGGTTTTCAGCTGGGTATTCGAGCTGACCTCAGAGGGACTCAAGCGTGATGCGCATGTCGACCGCAGCGAGTCGATCGCGCCGCAAACCGGCCGGCGTCTGAATGGCGTTCTGGCGGTCCTGCTGGCCCTGGCGCTGGTCTATCTCGCGCTCGACAATTACGTGCTCGCACCGACCCGGGATGCATTGCGCGTTGCTGGCAGCTTTCAGAACGCCAATCCGAAAGCGGCTGCCAAAGTTGACGCCGCGATTTCCCCGAAATCGATTGCGGTGCTGCCATTCGAGAACCTCAGCGCGGACGAGGAAAACGCGTTTTTCGCCGATGGCATCCAGGATCAGATCCTCGCCGGCTTGGCCGGCATCGGTGATCTCAAGGTGATCTCGCGGATTTCGACCCGACGCTATTCGAGTCGGCCCGAGAACATCGCCGAGATCGCCACGGCGCTCGGCGTTGCCCACATTCTCGAAGGCACGGTGCAGAAATCCGGTGAGCGCGTACGCGTCAATGTGCAGTTGATCAACGCCGCCTCCGACAGTCATATCTGGGGCGAAACCTACGACCGCATGCTCGACGATGTGTTTGCGGTGGAGAGCGAAGTTGCCCAGAAAATCGCCGAAGCGCTGCACGCTGCCCTGACCGGCGACGAACGCAAGGCGATCGCAAGCAAGCCGACCGACAATCCGAAGGCCTACGCGGCCTACCTCGATGCGCGCGCGATGATTTCGCAATCGGCGTTCGATCGCGACAATATCGAACGCATCATCATCAAGCTTGAGAACGCGGTAGCGCTCGATCCCGACTTTGCACTGGCTTGGGCGCAACTCGCCCAGCAACATGTGTGGATGTACTGGGAGGGATTTGATCCGTCGTCGGCACGTTTGGCGCAGGCGCAACAGGCATTGCAGCACGCCACGGACATCGCGCCCGGTTTGGCCCAGGTCGAGCTTGCCCGCGGCATGCTGCTGTACTACGGCGAGCACGATTTTCCGGCGGCGCTCAGCGCCGTTCGCAAGGCCCAACTCGGCCTGCCGAACGATGCCTGGGTCTGGCACGCTGCCGCCTTGCTCGAGCGTCGGCTCGGCCAATGGGAGGCGGCACTGGCGGATTTCGAGCATGCGCGCAACCTGAATCCGAACGATGTCGCCCTGCTTACCAATTACGCGATCACCAAATCCGCGATGCGGCGCTTTGACGAGGCCAGCGAGATGGCCGATTTCGGACTGGCGTTGAAACCTGACAGTCCGTCGTTGATATCGCTGAAAGTTTTCTGTCTGGGCAGCCTCGGCGACTGGACAAGTGCTGATGCCGCGCTCGAAGGCATCGATCCCGATAGTCTCGAAGGCATCGTCAGCCGGGCGCGACAGGCCTTGTATCGGCGCGAATTCAGTGCGGCCTCTGGATTGCTCGAGCGCGCGCTGGCGGAGGTGGGCGACCGCCAGGCGCCAAGCAGCTTCAACGGCTACATCGCCGCCGCGATCGACTACCGTCTGCTGCTCGCCTTGGGTCAGATGCGTTCGGGCGACAAGCAAGCGGCGCGGAAAAACTATCAACACGTTGAACAACAGGTGCGCACCGCGTTGGCCGCGAAACCAGGCAGCGCGACCGTGCAGGCGGCCCTGCATGCCGCGCTTGGACAGGCACTTGCAGGAATGGGTCGTGCTGATGAAGCGAACAAGGAAGGTCAGCGTGCAGTCGATCTGATCCCGACCAGCGTGGATGCTGCGGAAGGGCCGGGCTGGCAGGAGAACCTGGCCAGGATCCGCGCCTTGAATGGCGATTCCACTGCAGCGTCGAAGTTGATCGAAAATCTGCTTGCGGTCTCCTATCTGCATCCGCTTTCGCCGGCGTTGCTGAAAGTCGATCCAGCCTGGGACGGGATTCGTGACGATGAGGTGTTTCAGCGTCTTGTCGCGGGCGATGGAAAATTGAACAAGGCTGTCGCGCAATGAGCCTTGCCGGCTTCGTCGCGGAGCTAAAGCGTCGTCAGGTGATCCGTGTCGGCGTGACTTATGCCGCTGTCGGTCTGATCGCCGCACTTGCCGTAATCTGGATATTTCCCCTGTTTGCTATTCCCGCAGGCCTGGTTCGAGGGCTGGTGGCAGTGATTGGATTCGGTTTTCCGGTCGCGCTGGCGCTGGCCTGGGTCTACGAGGTCACGCCCGATGGCGTGCGTCGAACCGTGTCTGCGCACGCGCCGCATGCGCGCGATCCAGGGCATGCACGCTTCGTCGCGAGAACCACCAACATCATCCTGCTAGTCTTGCTGTTTGCAACCCTTTCACTGATCCTGTGGCGTGAGTTCAAATCGGTCCCGCCAGCAATGCCAGCATCGCCGGATTCGGCTCCATCGCCTGTTGCGTTCGACGACGCATCGGCCGACGAAAAATCCATTGCCGTATTGCCGTTCGAGAGTCTCAGCGCGGACGAAGCCAACCGCTTCTTTGCCAGTGGTATCCAGGACGAGATCCTGACCCACCTGTCGCGGATTGCCGACCTCAAGGTGATCTCGCGCAGTTCCACGTTGCGCTACGCGAGCGCCAAGGTTGATCCCGGCGAGATCGCGCGACAACTCGACGTCGCCCATCTGCTCGCCGGCAGCGTGCAGAAATCCGGAGACCGTGTGCGCATCAACGTCCAGTTGATCGATGCGGGCAATGAAACCCAGGTCTGGGCGAAGACGTACGATCGCACGCTGGATGATGTGTTCGCAGTCGAAACCGAAGTTGCGCAGGTGATTGCCGAATCGCTGAAAGTGCGATTGACCGAGCCCGAACGCATCGCGATGGCACTGCGACCGACCTCCAACATCGATGCGTATGCGCTGTGGCTCAAAGGCCGCGCGCTCAACGAGACCTCCTCGTACGATCGCGCCAATACCGCCGAACTGCTGGACATCCATCGGCAGGCCGTGGCCCTCGACCCCACGTTTGCGCTGGCCTGGGCGGAGCTGGTCAAGCTCAATATCTGGGAATACTGGGAGGGCTACGATGGCGGCCAGGTCGGCCTCGACGCGGCGCGCGCCGCGCTCGCCCAGGCCGAGGTGTTGGCTCCGGATTTGCCCGAGGTCAAGATTGCCCGCGGCTGGTTTCTCTACTACGGCGAACGCCAGTTCGCCGCCGCCCTTGCGGCATTCCACGCCGCCCAGCGCGGCCTGCCCAACAACGATCAGGCCTTGGTCGGTTCGGCCCTCATCGAACGCCGTCTTGGCCGTTGGCAACTCACCACGCGCGATCTCGAGCGCGCCCGTTCGCTCAATCCGAATGGCCTGGAGACACTTTCCGTGCTCGGCGAATCGTTGATCGCGATGCGTGAATTCGACCGCGCCGAAAGTGCGATCGATGCGGGCCTCGCCTTGAAGCCGAGTGATCCGTACTTGCTCGACATGAAAGCGATTTGTCTGTTCAATGGGCATGTTGACTGGAGCGAGATCGATCGCACCCTGGCGGCATTTCCCGAGACCCCGGCCAGCATCGGTAGCCGCGCGACCAGCGCGCTGTACCAGCGCGAATTCGACCAGGCCAGTGTGCTGTTCGAACAGGCCATCGTCGCTGCCGGCAAAGATGACTCGCCCGACAATTACAAGGACTATATACCGACGACAACGGCGATGCGCCTTGGCCTGGCCCTCAGCGAAAAGAGTGCGGGACGGATCGAATCCGCCGCCGCCGTCTATCAAACGATCAAGCAAAACGCGCAGGCATCACTGGCCGCAAAACCTGATCACACCAATGTGCGCGCCGCACTGTACGCGGTGCTCGGCATGGCTGAAGCGGGACTCGGCGAAGCGACTGCGGCAATCGCTGACGGTGAACGAGCCACTGCCCTGATTCCGGAAGCCAGTGACGCGATCGACGGCCCAGCCTGGCTGCGCTATCTCGCCCGCATCCATGCCCAGAATGGCGACGCCGACCGCGCCTTGCCGCTACTCACCCATCTACTCGACATCACGACCACCGATCCGCAAACAGTCAGGCTGCTCGAAATTGACCCTGTCTGGGATCCGCTGCGCAAGGATCCGCGCTTCCAGAAGCTGATTGCCACTGATTCTGCTGCGTTGACAAAGCACGATCCATGAAAAGTCATCGTTCGCTGTTTACCGAACCCAGATACCGCAACGTCGTCCGCCAGTGCGCTCGTCATTCCCGCGCCCCAACCCATTCCTTGCGCAAGCCCGACCAGGGTCTGTCGTCACAATCCGCCTGCACGGATGTCCGCCAATCCGCGCCAACCAACAACGAGGTTTCAACATGCGCCGATTGACCTTGATCACCGCGATCTCCCTCGCACTCCTGACCGCCTGTGGCGAGCAGGCACAGGACACTCAGCCAACGGTCGCTGCGGCAACCGCGCCGGTTGCCGACGCTGCACCTGCGGCAACCATCGCCTTTGATGCTGCGGTCGAACAGCTGACCCGAAGCTACTACGAGCAGGTGCCGGAGTCGGCGACCTACAACGGGGCTCCAGTCGCATTGACGACCCATGCGGATGCCCGCCTCAATGACCGCTCGGTGGCGGGCGAGGCGGCGCGCGTCGTTGAAATGGAGAAGCGATTGGCCGCATTGAAAGCGACCGCGCCGCAAGCGCTTGACGCCGAACATCAACGCGTCCGCGCCACGCTCATTACCCTGTTTGACGGCGCGCTGGCACCTTCACGCGTGGTCGACTACGGCAGCAGTTTCGATGTCTATGGCATCTGGTATCTGCCCTACGTGATCACCCAGAACTCCGGGGTCACGGTCGATATCCCGAAGCTGATGGAAGCCCAGCAAAACGTGCGCAGTGCGGATGATGCGAAGAACTATCTGGTCCGACTCGAAAGCCTGGCGGACATCCTCGACGGCGCTCTTGCGAAGATGCGTCACGATGTCGAGCTTGGCGCGATTCCGCCGGACTTCATCATCCACAAATCCAAAGCGGTGGTGGATGCGTTCGTGGCGGCACCGGCAGCCGAGAACGTGCTTTACGCGAATTTCGTCAGCAAGCTCAAGGCAGCCAATGTTGCCGATGCAGACAGCTATTCGACAAAGGCGCTGAGCCTCGTCGGTGACGGCGTGCTGCCCGCGTATCGACGCATCAGCGCCTACCTCGCCGAGATCGAGCCGAAGGCACCGCACGATGCCGGCCTCTGGCGTCTGCCCAATGGCGCGGCCTTGTACAAGGCGACGATCCGGCACATGACCGACAGTGATCTCGATGCCAATCAAGTGCATCAGATCGGGCTCGATGAAGTCGCCCGGATCAGCGCTGAAATGGATAGTCTTTTGCGTGCGCAGGGATTCACTGAAGGCAGCGTTGGCGCGCGCATGACGGCGATGTCGGCCGAATCGCGCTTCGTCTTCCCGAATACGAAGGAGGGCAAGGCGGCGCTGTTGGCCGACATCCAATCGCATATTGATCGTGTCACCGCGTTGTTGCCGAAGTATTTCGGCAGCTTGCCAAAGCATCCGCTGGAGGTGCGCGTCGTGCCCGATTTCAGTCAGGACTCGGCGCCGGGCGGCTACTACGATCCTCCCGCGCCGGATGGATCGCGACCAGGCATTTACTGGGTCAACCTGCGCGATACGGCAGCGTTGCCGAAGTTCGGCTCGCCTACGCTCACCTACCACGAAGCAATTCCGGGCCATCACATGCAGATGGCCATTGCGATCGACCAGAAGGTTCCGTTCATCGCCAAGACCTTCAACTCGAACGCCGCGGCAGAGGGCTGGGCGCTCTATGCCGAATCACTCGCTGCGGAAATGGGTCTGTACAAGGACGATCCGTTCGGCAATCTCGGGCGCCTGCGTGATGAGCTGCATCGCGCGGTCCGCCTCGTCGTCGACACCGGCATGCACGCCAGGAAATGGAGTCGCGAACAAGCCATCGACTACATGGTGACGACCGAAGGCGCCGACCCGGGCAACGCGGAGTCGGAGATCGAGCGCTATGTCGTCTGGCCCGGCCAGGCCCTCGGCTACAAGATCGGAATGCTGAGACTCCAGAAACTGCGCGAAGAGGCGGAGGCAGCCTACGGCGACAAATTCGACATCCGCGAATTCCATGATCGACTGCTTGCCATCGCCTCCTCGGCACTTCCGGTGATCGAGCAGGAAATGCGCGCGTGGATGGCCAAGGCGAACACAGTGCCGTGATTGACGTGCAACACCTTACATCTCACGGTCGATCCGATCCCGGGAATTAAATGAGACTTTTCGCCGAACTCAAACGCCGCAACGTGATCCGCATGGGTGGGCTGTATCTGGTTGGTGCGTGGTTGATCGTGCAGGTTGCCGAGACGGTGCTGCCGACGTTCGATGTGCCGACTTGGGTATTGCGCGCGACGATCATTCTGCTCGCCTTGGGCTTTCTCCCGGCAATGGCGCTGGCCTGGGTGTTCGAGTTGACTGCGCAAGGTCTCAAGCGCGATGAGGATGTCGACCCGGCGCAATCGATCGCGCCACAAACGGCACGGCGTATGGACCGCTTGCTGTTGGTGGTCGCGGTGCTCGCACTCGGCTACTTTGCCGTCGACAAATTCGTGCTCGCGCCGCAGCGCAATGTCGAACTGGTTGCGCAAACCACCGAGCAGATCGATGCCGCCGCCGAAGCGAAGAAATCCGCGATCAATCCGAACTCGATCGCCGTGCTGCCTTTCGTCAACATGTCTGGCGATGCGGCCAACGAGTATTTCTCCGACGGTATCAGCGAGGAGATCCTCAATGTCCTCGCGCAAATACCGACGCTGCAAGTTGCCGCGCGCACATCGTCGTTCTCGTTCAAGGGCCAAAACAAGGAAGTGCCGCAGATCGCGAAGGATTTGAAAGTGCGCATGGTGCTCGAAGGCAGCGTGCGCAAGCAGGCTGATCGCGTGCGCATCACCGCGCAGTTGATCGACGCGAGCAACGGTTTCCATATGTGGTCGCAGACTTACGATCGCGATCTGAAGGACATCTTCGCAATCCAGGATGAAATCGCCAAGGCGATCGCCGATGAATTGCAGGTCAAGCTCATCAATACCGGGGCGCCGGGAAAAAACACGACCGGTACCAGCGATCTCGCGGCTTACGAGTTGTATCTGCAAGGCATGTCGCTATGGCACACGCGGCGTGAAGAGAACCTGTTGCAGGCGGTGGAATTGTTGCAAAAGGCCACCACACTGGACCCCGGTTTCGCGCAGGCCTACGCGGGACAGGCGCTGGTCTACACCGTATTGCCGGCGTATAGCGCCAGCATCACATGGAAAGACGGCTTGGCGCGCTCCCAGGATGCCGCGCTGCATGCACTCGCGCTCGATCCAGGGGTGCCTGAGATCTATGCTGCGCTGGGAAATACGTCAGTCAATCTGTTGAATCGCGAAACGGCGGTCGAGCTATATCGTCGTGCGATCGTGCTGCGGCCCTCGTTCTCAACCGCGCACCATTGGCTGGCTAATGCCTTGCAGGGGAACGGCGCTCTCGACGATGCGCTTTCCGAGATGGAGCGAGCAACAGTCCTGGATCCCCTTTCGCCGGTCATCGGCGACAACGAAACATTCCTGTTGATGACGCTTGGCCGCAATGCCGAAGCCAAGGCGCGTTGCGAAAGAGTGTTGGTCTTCGCGCCAGAGTTTTCGGCCTGCCTGCAATACGTTGGCGTGCTGGATCTGATGGCGAAGGATTGGCAAGGCGCGTTGTCGATGCTGCAACGTCTGGCCGAATCGCTCAATCCGGGCGCCCAAGCGCAAGGGGCTGAATTGGTGAATGCGCTTGCCGAAGGCAAGGATGCGCATGCGCTTGCCGTGCGCATGGCGGCATTGCCATTCAACAGCTACCTCGACCAGTCCAGCGGCAATGCACTGGAGGATCAGACCGTCGCCCTGGTGCTGATGCTGCTCGACGAGCATGCGTTGGCGCTGAACTATATTGAGCGCAATGTGGATAATCTCGGCAGCATGATGGATTGGGCGGTAGCCTTGCCGCAAATGAATCCGATCCGTTGTGAGCAACGCTTTGTCGCCGTGGTGCAGAAATTGAAAACAACCGATCCGCGCCATGCCGAGATTTGCGCGGAAAAGCCCTGACATGAGCCTCATCGCCGAACTCAGATGCCGCAACGCGATTCGCTTTCGTGCGGGTGATCCGTCGCCACCGCAGCTGGAAGTTTCACCATGATCTTCCGTCGATTCCTGCAGCGATTCCAGCAGCAGCCGTGGGGCTCCATTGCCACCGAATTGGTGATTGTCATCATCGGCGTGTTCATCGGCATGCAGGTGTCGAACTGGAATGAGGAGCGCGAGACCGCTCAGAAAGGGGTCGTCTTCACCGAGCGTCTGACCGACGACCTGCGCAAAGAGGCATGGGCCTACGAATCCCTCATCAACTACAGCCGCCAGACCAATGCCAACCAACGCCGCGTGCTCGATGCGATGGCGGGGGATATCGAGTTGTCGGATGAGCAATTCGTGATCAGCGCCTACCGCGCCACGCAGTACAAGGACTTCAACCGCTATCGCTCGACCTATGACGAACTGGTGTCAACCGGAAACATCGGGCTTGTCACCGATCAGACCTTGCGTGAATCCGCCGTTTCCTTGTTCACCACGAATTTTCTCGAGCAGATCATGCTGCAGACCAGGGTGTCGGAATACCGACGTTTGTTTCGCGAGAGCGTATCGGCGCCCGTCCAGCAAGCCCTGCTTCTGCGCTGCGGCGATCGCATTACCACCGAGCTTGACTATGCCAGCATCGAAGCCGAGCTCGACTATCCCTGCGCGCTGGACCTGCCGCCTGAAAAGATCCATGCGGCGGCGAAGGCCTTGAAGGGATTGACGCGTTTGGTACCGGCCCTGCAAGTTCGATTCGCCGACAACCAGACCGCGCTGACCGATCTGCAACAGGTCAACCGGTTGGTGCTGAAAAACTTGCGCGCGATCAGGCTTCGTACTCAATGATCGTTTACCAATTGAACGGGATTCGCGGCCAGCATCGGTGGATGGTTATCGAAAATTCCCTCGCCCAAGTGAGCGGCAACTCGGCGACGCATGAGATGCCGCCGAACGGAAATCCTGCCATTGCCGGAATCACCCCTTGAGCCTGTTCGCCGAAATCAAACGTCGCAACATGATCCGCGTGGCCGGGTTGTGGCGAGCGAGCGCAGGTTTACGTGCACCCAATATGTTCTCCAGACTGGGCGAAAATCGATCTGACTTTGGTCATAAAAGCGCAAGTAAATCAGTGCCTTGACATCGATCATGCATCAGTATTACGATAGGTCCATCGATCAATGGAGCGTAGTATGTCTGCCGTAACTGTGTCACCGAAATTTCAGGTTGTGATCCCCCAAGCCGTGCGCGAAGCGATGGGAATCGTGCCGGGGGTCAAGTTGCAAGTTATCCACTATGAAGACCGCATCGAAATGATCCCCGTGCGTTCCAGCAAATCCCTGCGCGGATCCCTGCGTGGCATTGATACCTCGGTGCTGCGAGAAGCGGATCGTCTGTGAGCACACGCGCAAATGTCGTTGATTCCTCGGCCTGGCTGGAATATTTCGCTGACGGCAAGAATGCGCATCGATTCGCCAAGGTGATCGAGAATCCCGATTCACTGCTGGTGCCAGCCATCACATTGACTGAAGTGTTCAAGCGCATCAGCCAGCAGCGCAACGAATCAGCTGCAATGCAGTACGTGGCAGTCATGCAGCAAAGCAAGGTGATTGCGTTGGATGCAGCATTGGCGCTACGCGCAGCAGCATTGGGGTTGCGCCATCAGTTGCCATTGGCCGACAGCATCATCTATGCGACAGCGCAAGCATCCAAGGCCCTTGTCTGGACCCAGGATGCCGATTTCGAAGGGCTGGATGACGTTTACTTTTGGGCAAAATCCAAGTGAGTCTCGGGGGATTGGCGATGTGCTGAACCCACGGGTGATGGCTGCAGCACCTTGAATGCGCAACCGGACATTTGTCGCAATCTGATGGGCTTGATTGCGATTGTGACGCGTGTGAGCGGCAACGCATTCCCCAATCCCTGAATGGAGTTGCACGTGAGTCTTTTCACCGAACTCAAGCGCCGCAACGTCATCCGCATGGCCGGGCGCGATCTTTCCTGCCCGGAGCAGCCTTGATCAGGTCAGATGCTCTTGCACCAGGTTTGGTGGGTCGACCCCAGCCAAGCGCGCGCCGGGGCAGGCTCTGCGGTCGAACGCTTTTCCTCACAGGTCCGCGAGAGCGTCCGCGCACAGCGCGGACCCACCATCGGCGCTATGCGTCATGGATCCTGAAAATATGGGGTGCGTGATGAGACTCTTTGCCGAACTCAAGCGCCGCAATGTGGTACGCGTTGGTGTCGCCTGGCTGGCCTTGTCATGGTTGCTGGTGGCGATCGCGAATCTGCTGTTTCCGGCCATGGAAGTGCCGATCAGTGCGGTGCGCTGGCTATTGCTCGGTTTGCTCGGCGCATTCCCGTTTGTGCTGCTGATCGCCTGGCGTTACCAGATGAGCTCGCAGGGCCTGCGCGTGGATCGTGGACAAGATGATCAGAATCCGGCCAGTCGGCGCATGGCACGTCGTATCGATCAGGCCAGCGTCGTGCTGATGCTTGGCGCGTTGAGTTTGTCGATCTTGTTTCAAGTATTGGCGCCGTACGCGGCCAAACGGGAAGCCGCGATGACAGCCATGCAGGCTGAACCAACAGTCCCGACAGATACTGCAGTGCCGCTAGTACCGGCAGGTCCGGCCGATCCGCGTTCAATTGCCGTGCTGCCGTTTGCCAACATGAGTCCCGATCCCGAGGATGCCTACTTTGCTGATGGCCTTGCCGAAGAACTGCTCAACGTACTGGCCAGAATCGCCGATCTCAAAGTGACCTCACGCAGCTCGTCGTTTGCGTTCCGCGATGCATCTGCCGGCGCGACGGAGATCGCGGCGCGACTCGGCGTTGCTCATCTCTTGCAGGGATCGGTACGCCGCCAGGGCGATCAGGTGCGCATCACTGCGCAACTCGTGAATGCAGATGACGGTCGCCAACTGTGGTCGGAAACCTATGATCGTCAGCTCAAGGATATCTTCCATGTGCAGCAGGAAATCGCCCAGTCGATTGCCGACACGCTGGCCGACTCGCTCGGCGTGCGCACGGTCAAGGTGGCCGCAGCGACGACCGATCTGCAAGCTTACGAGGGGTATCTGCGTGGACGCCAGATGTTCATCCAGCGTGGTTCCAATTTGCCGGCCGCTCGTGAACTGCTGGAGCGCGCGCTGGATCAGGATCCGGACTATGCCGATGCATGGGCGACCCTGGCCGGCACCTGGTATGTGTGGCGATCCTATGCGCCCGGGCCGGAAGGGATCGATGCCTACCAACGCGCTGCCGACGCGGCGGCAAAGGCATTGGCCCTGCAACCCGATCATCCCGGCGCGCTCGCTGTCAGTGCGCGCCTGGCGGCGATGTCCGGCGATCGCCTGCTTGAAGCGCGGCTGATCGCGCGCGCGCTGACACTGGAGCCGAACAACGCCAACACGTGGCTGTGGCAAGGACTGAGTCTGATCGAGGCGGGACACATCAATGCGGCTCATGCGAGCTTCGTGCAGGCGCAGCGGCTGGATCCACTCAGCGGCTTGCAGCAAGGGTGGCTTGGTATCAGTACCTCGTTACTCGGCAACCGCACAAAGGGTGAGGTCTTGCTGAAGCAGGCTCATATATCGGGTTGGCGTGGCCCGGCCAGCCGGGCCCTGTTCCTGATTGCGCATGCCGAAGGTGACCAGGCAGCGCTCACACAACGCTATTACGACTGGTTGCACGACGACGATACGCTTTCGGATGAACAGCGCGAGCTGGCCCGTTCGCTCGCCCCCGCGCTGACCGATCCCGCGCAGCGCGAGCAGGCGAGTGCTGCACTGTTGAGTGCGGTCGCGGCCAATCCCAAGCTCGAATGGACAATCCTGCTTGATGTGTTCGGGCTGACCGATGCGGCCATGGAAAGCGCCATGCGTAACGACCGATCAGCCACGCAGTCGTTTTTGCTCAGCCTTTGGTACCCACAGTTCAAGACGTTCCGGCGCTTGCCCGGCTTCCTCGATTTGACCCGACGCGAAGGCTTGCTGGCCTACTGGCAGGAACTCGGGCCACCGGATGGATGCACGCTGGAGGAAATGCCGGCGTTGCGGCTGGATTGTGCGGAGTAGAGTCGATGCCAAGGCGTATCGCATCGTAGAAGCAGACTTCAGTCGCGATGCTCTTCCCGCATCGTGGCGAAGAGCATCGGGCATGAATGCCTCCTCCACGAAGCGCCAACCACTGGCGCGGACGTCGATGGCCGTTCTCGCGTTGCCGCTTTGTTGTTGGCCTGAAGGTCTCTCCTGCTCAAATCAGGAGCGCCACGCGTTTGCAGCGAGTATTTCGGTTTGATTGACGGGCCAGCTTCTACCAACTCTCGAGCACATCATCAAAATGCGCCGAGGGCTCGTGCGCATGGAGTTGCTTGTAGCGGCCACTGTAGAAGATCAGCGGCTGGGTTTCGGTGCCTTGCCAGAGGTATTCGACGGCGGCGATGTAGAGGTAATGGTCGCCGGCTTCATGCACATCGACGACGCGCGCGACGATGTGCGCAAGGCTACCGGGAATCAGCGGCACATCGTGTTGAACCCTGTAGTCGACGGACAGCTCGGCTACAGGACTCCCGGCGAAATGCGCACCGAGCTGTTGCTGCGCCTCGGACAGGAAATTGACGCCATAACGATCGCCGACCTGCAGATGGTGGACGACGCTCGATTCGCGGCGCAGCGAAACCAGCACCAGCGGCGGATCCATCGATACCGGCAGGAACGAATTGACGGTGATGCCGGCCGGCTCGTCATCGCGCAGGAAAGTCACCACGGCAACTCCGGTCGGGAATCGCCCCATGACTTTGCGGAACACACGTGAGTCCAGTGGCGCGTCGCTCGAAACCACGCTCATTCAGGATTCCTTTTCCGAATATCGATTTTTACCGACTTACCCGCTATGTGATTCGACGCCGTGCGGCGATGGCTCCGAGCATGGCAAGACCAGCAAACAGGGCGATCAAGCTGATCGGGGATTGTGCAGGCACGGCCACAGGTGGCGCCAGTATGACTCCGATCGGAGGTGCCGCGCCGCGATAGTGGAGCATGGCCCGGGCAAGCGCCTCGGGACCGATCACCGCGCCGATCAGGCGTCCGGGAATGTCATCGGCTGACGGATGGATGCCGCCATAGATGCGCGAAAGGCTGCACTCATCGGCCGCGTCGTAGTACCTGGCCCACTCAAGCGTGATGTCGACGCTGGGGCCTTGCTCGAAGACCAGGAACTGGTTCTGTGGCGCCTCGAACTGGCCGAGACCGCCGGGAAAATACTCGCTGCCGGTAAACCCGCTCAGCAGCGCGGCGGCGGCGCGACTGTAGGTGCTGTGTCCCGAGACGTAGCCGGCGAACGGTGGCGTGACAAACGTAGGGCGTTGATACGGCCACCAGTTTTCGCCAAGGATCCAGCCGACGCCGGCCGAATCGGTAGCCGGATCAGTGATGTAGTCGGGTCCGCGCCAGGCGAATACGGCAATTTTTCCGATGTTGTTGTTGCCGGGGCCGGCGAGATGTTCGTGACGTTCGCCGGGTGCGATAGATTGCTCGGTGATCAGTTCGATCTCGCCGGGATACAGGTGAATACCCGCGGCGTTGTAGGAGGGCAGATTCGGATCGGAGCTCTGGCCGAGACCGGCCAGGTGGCGAATCGCCGACACCGGGCGCACATAGTCATACCAGCCCTTGATGCCCCAGGCCGAAATCGCCGAGTCGTGCATTGCGCCGGCGAGGGCGAAGTAGAGTTTGATGTCCCATTCAAGATCATCGAGCAGCGGGCCCGTGCCACCAATACGTTTGACCACATGTGGAGAATCGGAAACGGTGTTGGCGATCGTGAACCAGTGACCAGGCGGGGTTTCAGAATGCGGCCCATCCGCCCAGAACTCGGCGAGTACACGATAGTAGTCGCCGGCAGGAACCAACTGCGGCGTGTAGGCGACGCCGGTCACCGGATTGACCGCGTAGCCGTGACCATCGTTGGTTCCAAGCGTGTTGTTGCCGAGCGAAGCCGGACTGATGTCAATGTTCTGTCCGATGCCTGGATCGAGCAGACCGCTCAAGCGAACGACGTTTTCGAAGTTGGCCTTGTAGTCCAGATCCCCAGCGCCACCGAGCTGTGGTGGCGGGCCTGGATCGTGGTACATCCAGTAATCGAAGCCGTCGCGGCGGCGGATTGTGAGGTCGGCTGAGGTCAGCGAGAACGGCACCACCTGTCCCCACTCCGCACTGAGAAATTCGGGAAATCCTCCGGGAATCACGTTGCCGGACTGGTCGACGAAATAGGTCAGCGCCAGCGGTTGGTAGCGGTTCGGATCGAGAACGGACGGATTGCCCGGCAGCGCCGGAACGAGCGGAGGATTGATCGATTCATAGTGCCGATTGACGTAGTCCGCACCTTCGTTGGAGCCATCGGATAGTCCGAACTCGATATAGGCGGCGGCGATGCGGTTTCCGAGCGCAGCAGGGGAATCGCCGTCCACGCTCTGGTTGCCGATGTCGTAACCGAGGCTCTGCATCAGGCTCGTGAATGCGGGCAGGGAGGTGTCAGCGCCAGGCGAATGCGCGAAACGCCAGCTCAACAAGCGATAGGCGGCGAAGCTCATGGCTTCGTTGCGAGCCGACTGGACGTCGCCGACAGCTGATTTCTCGCGCACCAGCCAGCCGTCGGCAACGCTGTCATAGGCGGCCCACGCATCCCACATTGCCGCAGAGGTATGGAACAGATTGCGCGCGTGCACGGTCGGCCGGGCGTAATCATGTCGGATCGCTTCGAGCGCCTGCTCATTCCATTGCCGTGCAACGGATTGCTGAGCATTCACAACGGTTGAAGCGAACAGGAAAATCAATCCCAGGATAATGCGGGCGCCCACATTCACTCCGCGCCATTCATCGCTCATTTTTTGTCACTCCCCTGATGCGCACAATTCTTCCAGACCCTGGATCATCGCGCGCATTGCCGATTTCTCCAAATCAGCACACGCGAATGACGTCGGATCGCTGGATCAGCGGCAGACTGAATCAGTCAAACGCCAGATCCAGCTCACGAGCAACCCGCAGCACTGCCTGGGTTGCCTGATTGAGTGCCTCGGTGTGTGGTGTGATGCGGGGGCGTGCATCGAGCTTGGTCGCCAGCGAGCGCGCCAGCAGCAACTGGTGCGATTCGCGCAACGTGCTTGCCTGGGTCGCGTTGAGCAATTGTGCCGAGGCGGATGTTTCGATCAGGTCGATGCTGTTGGTGACCGTCAGTAGTCGCGGATGCGCACCGGCATGCTCGAGAACCAGCGCTTGGAGCAGAAATTCGATGTCGACCAGAGCGCCGAGGCCTTGCTTGAGATCGAGGACCGTTTCGCTGGAGCGATCGCTTTCCTTGCGCCAGCGTGTGCGCATATCGACGATCTTCCTGCGCAATTCCGCTCCATAGACTCGCGCATCAAGGGCAAGCGCGCGAGCCTGGTTGAAACGCCGGCCGAGGGCGACATCGCCGGCGACGACGCGCGCACGCACCAGCGCCTGGTGTTCCCACGTCCACGCGCGTTCCTGCTGGTAGGCGGCATAGGCTTCGAGACTGGTCACGAGCAAACCAGTGCCGCCGTCTGGACGCAGGCGGATGTCGATTTCGTAAAGTCGGCCCGAGCGCGTCAGCATGGTCAGTAGATGGACGAAACGCTGGGCAAGTCGCGCGTAGTAGCGCGCCCCGTCCAGCGGTTTGGCGCCGTTGGACTCGAGCGCGGCCAGACTTCCGTCATAGACGAAGACGAGATCGAGATCCGAGCCGAAGCCTAGTTCGACGCCGCCAAGGCTGCCATATCCGATCACGGTCATGCCGGCACTGTCGCCGTAGCGATCGTCGATAGTGCCGTGATTGGCGACGAGATCACGCTCGGCGAGGCGCAAGACCGAGGTGAGCACGGCTTCGGCGATGACCGCCAGCGAACGTGCGGTCTGCACCGCATCGAGACGTTTGCCGAGGAAAGCGAGGCCGATACGGAAATGTGCGGCCAGACGTTGCTCCTGGACCATTTCGATCTCGCGCTCGATATCCTGATCGTGGACGGCGGCCAGGCGGCGCTGGATTTCGGCTTCGACTTCATCGCGGTCTGGTGGGGGGCCCTCGCTGCGCTCATCGAACAATTCGTCGAGCAGCAGGGGATGCGCGATGACGCGCTCGGCGAGCAGGGCGCTGGCGGCGAACACGGCCGTCAGGCGCTTGAGTGCCGCCGGTTGCTCGTCGAGCAGCGCCAGATAGGCCGAGCGTCGCGCGACGGCGTTGACGAGGCCGATCAAGCGCACCAGGCACGCGCTCGGTGAGGCGCTGTCGATTGCCGCGGCGAACAGCGCCGGCATGACCCGATCAATGCGTTCGCGCGAGCGAGCCGAGGCCGCGCGCAGGATCGGGCTGCCGAGGAAACTTTCCAGCGCCGCGACCACCGGCTCAACCGGATCGAAGCCGGCCCCGACGAGGGCGTCGACATCGACACCCGACTCGGTGAAGCGTTGCCACAGCGCATTCCATTCGGCGGCGCCGGCCGAACTGCGCGCGCGCCGGGCCGGTGCCATGACGGCATTGAACTCCTCGCTGACTGCTTCGCGATGCCGATCCAACTCGTCGATCAAGTCCTTCCATCCGGCATATCCCAATGCAAGCGAGACGCGTTGACGCTGAATTTCATCCCTGGGCAATTCGTGGGTCTGCTGATCAGCAAACATCTGCACTCGATTCTCGACCCGGCGCAGGAAGCGATAAGCCTCCGCCAGGCGCTTGGCGCGGGTAGCGTTGATCAGGCCGAGTTGCTCGCAAACCGACAGTGCCGAGAGCAATCCGCGCACTCGCAGCGCGGGTTCCCGGCCGCCGCGGATCAGCTGCACGAGCTGGACGATGAACTCGATTTCACGGATGCCGCCAGGGCCAAGCTTGAGGTGATCGGCAAGGTCCTTGCGCGCGACCTCGGCGTCGATGAGCGCCTTCATCTCGCGCAATCCGGCAAATGCCGTGTAGTCAAAATAGCGGCGAAATACAAAAGGCCTCAAGGTTTCCAGGAGGCGGGTGCCGGCCGCCTTGTCGCCTGCCACCGGGCGCGCCTTGATCCAGGCGTAGCGCTCCCAGTCGCGGCCTTCGCGCTGGTAATACTGTTCCATCGCCGAGAACGACAGCGCCACGCGCCCGACATTGCCGAACGGGCGCAGGCGCAGGTCGACACGATAGGCGAAACCATCAGGCGTGCGATCGGCCAGCAGCGAGATCAGGTGCTGGCTTACGCGTGAGTACCAGACCTCTGCCTCGAGCGGTCGAGCGCCATCGCTGACGCCATCGCGCTCGTCATAGGCCAGGACTAGATCGACATCCGAGGAGAAATTGAGTTCGCCGCCACCGAGCTTGCCCAGCGCCAGCACGACCAGACGCTGGATTGCACCGGCTTCCGTGCGGATTACGCCATGGCGTTCGGCGAGTTCGCTTTCGGCATGTCGCAAGGCCACTTCGAGGCAGACCTCGCCGAGCACACTGGCTCCGGTCAGGGTGGTCTCGACCTTGTCGATGTTGTTCACGTCACGCCAGATCAGACGCAACGATTCGCGCCTGCGAAAGCGTCGGATCTCGCTGCGAAATTCGTTGTCGGAAAGCTTCGTCGAAAACGGAGAAGTGCGTGCGTCGGCATGCCGCGGATCGTTCATCAGACGAACCAGATCAGGGCCGAGCAGCTGCGGATCCTTGGCGAAACTCTCGAAGGCGTAGTCGCTGGCGATCAGCACGCGGCCGAGATGATGGTCGACGCCGGCATCGTCATAGAACGGAATGCTGGCTTCGCGGCACAGCGATTCCAGGCGGGATACCTTCTGGTCAAGCAAGGCCTCGATGGCCGGGGAGCGAGGAAGATTGGGCATTCGTCGATTCTGGCAGGCACCTGTCGCCACGGCCAGTTGCCCCGCGCCGCCCGCCTGTTCGGCAGTTCACACGCCACTCAGGCGTGCTGACCAAAAGTATGCAACTTTCCCTCGCTTTTGGCCTATCCTGATCGATCAATGATCTCATCCGCCACTCCCTCTCGAAACAAGCAGAACCTGTCGGCCCTGGCCTGGCTGGTGCTTGCCGTGGTGATTTTCGCGATCGTCGTCAGTGCAATGGATCCCGCCATCGGCTGGTTGTGGAACTCGCCCTGGGAATGGTCAGCGCAACTTGCGGCATTGAATATCCTGCCATTCGTTCTGATTGTCATCCTGCTCAGCGCATTGACGCGACGGATCGTCTTGTCGAGCTGGATCGGTGCGCTCCTGTTGATCGCCAGCTACGCGGCGAACACCGCAAAGATGGAGCAACTGGAAATGCCCCTGCTGCCGGGAGACTTTCATTTCCTGCAGGATCTTGGCGCGACCTTGCCATTGTTCGCCCACTACATCGGAGCCAGTTGGCTGCCGATCCTGATTGGAGTCGTCCTGATCGGCTTGACCATTGCCCTGTTCCGCGAATCGCCATGGCCGGCCATGCACGGCTGGCGGCGCGTTATCGTCGTCAGTGCCGTGATCGTTCTCGGCGTCGGTCTGGTCCAGGGCTGGACGCCATGGCGCTCGATTTACAGCGCCAATCGGCTGAATTTCGCGCCGTGGTCGGTGGTCGACAGCGCCAAGCGGGCCGGCATGGTCGGCAATCTGGTCCTCTACAACTGGGAATTGGCAGAACGCCAGAACCTGCGTCCGGATCGTGCCGCTGCGTTGACCTTGCTACGCGGGCATGTCGACGCGTTGCGCACGCGCCTGAGCCCGAATTCCTCGTCGTTGGCGATGCCGAGCGGCACCGAGCCCGACATCGTCATCATCCAGAGCGAATCGCTGTTCGATCCGGTGCGACTGAAAGATGCGCCGAAGAATGTTTATCTGCCGAACTTCCATCGCCTGAAGCAGCGCGGCCTTTCGGGCGAGATGAAGGTGCCGACGTTTGCTGGCGGCACCATCCGCACCGAGTTCGAGATCCTGACCGGGCTTTCGCTCAAGTTCTTCCCCGGGGTCCAGTACCCGTACTTCGAGATTGCCGATCAGCCGATTCCGGGCATTGTGCGGACGCTTTCGGCGCAAGGTTACGAGACCACTGCGATCCATCCGAACAGCGCGGTCTTCTGGAATCGGAACCGTGCCTTCAAGGAGATTGGCTTCGATCGTTTCATCGACGAAAAGGCGTTCGAGGAAAGCGATATCGTCGGTTTGTTCACTGGCGATGCTGCGCTGACCGATCATGTGCTGGCCCAGCTCGACCAGGAGGGTCCGCCGCAGCTGGTGTTTGCGATCAGCATGGAGAATCACGGGCCGTTCGACTGGCGTCCGGGGCTTGATGCCAAGCGTCTGGAAGGGCTAAAGACGCCGCCAGGGCTCGATGAAGGCGGCGAGTACTGGATGCGCAATTATCTGTACCTGCTCGAGGATGCCGATCACGAACTTGGTCGCCTCGCCGAAGCCTTGCAGAAACGCAAACGCCGCACCTTGCTGCTGTTCTATGGCGACCATCTACCGGCGCTGCCGCCGGTCTACCACCAGATCGGTTTTGTCGATGGTCAGGGACCGAAAACCCAGCCGGTACCATGGCTGCTTCTGGACAATCGCCGCAATCTGTCCGAACACGGGCCGATGAACACGACCTCGTGGCTGCTGCCAAGCATCCTTCTGGAAACGGCCGGAATCGGAGGAGATCGCTATTTCGCGACGTTGGCCGCGCTGCGTGACACGCTACCGATCGATGTCATGGCATCGACCGGCAAATTGCCCGATGAACTGCGTGCGCTGGGCCAGTTGCGCTACCGCAATGAACTCGAAGCGGTCATCGATACGGTACTTGGCGACGTCGGTGTAAGCCAGCAAACTGCCATCGCACCGTAGACCAGCAATTGCTCGGCAACTGCTCCTGCGTTGTGCCGCACATGCATGTGCAAATGCCGCGAGCGCAGGCGACGGCATGGATGCCGGAGGTAGAGCTACGCAGGAGCAGTTGCCGGATGCGCTGGAGCGGCCCCTACCTCCTGCTTCCGTGCAGTCGTCCTGCAATTCAGGCGTACAGGCTGTGCTTGGTATTACCTGGAATGGCTCGTGCACTAGCAGGAGTCGAGGCGATCCTTCGCAACGCCTGAATTTGCTCCTGCAATTCAGGCGTACAGGCCATCCATGGCCATAAAAAAACCCGCCGAGCATTGCTGCTGCGACGGGTTCTCCCTCCCCACGAGACTTTACATCTGGCAACGCAATTCTAATGATTTTCCAACAGTTGCCACGCCGCAGCGCAACATGAATGGTTTGGTGGCGACAATGTTGCCTCGGTTTCGTCAACCTCGGTGGCAGGCTTGACCCATTGGATTGGCTTGATATCAGTGTCAAATTTACAGAAGCGCTGGCGCTCGTCTGAAGGCCTGGCGGCTCTGAGGCTTGATGTATGCACAGCCAGCAGCGCGTTTAGCCTCGAGATCCAGGCTCAGGCAGCCTGGCGTCTATAATGGCCAACGATCACCTCGGCGACCCACTCGCCAGTTTCGACGCCGCCTTCCATGAAGCCCTGGTTGTCGAACGCGCAGTGTTCGCCGGCGAAATGCAGGTTGCCGACCCGCTCGCCGACCGCGCCACGCAGCGTCGTCCATTGCCCCGGGCGGAAGCAGGCATAGCTGCCGAGAGTCCACGGATGCGTCGGCCAGTGCATGCGTGCCTCACGCATTCCAGCGCGCGCGTCGGACAATCCGGGAAAGATCGCGTCGAGCTGATGGCTGGCCAGGTCGGCTTGCTCCTTCGGCGAACCACTGCCGATCTCGACGCCGTGTTTGCCTCCAGCAAAATTGGTCAGGATCCCGGCCGCGCCGGCCTGCATGCGACTGGTTTCCCACGTTGTCTGACACGGCAGATCGCTATACGTTGCACCACCGAGGGAATGCCGTGAGCGCCAGACACGCTCGTTGAAGCCGATCATCAGCTTGGCATTGGTGCCGTAGCCGAGTTCCTTGATTGCACGTCGCTTGGCGGCGGGTAGTTCGAGATCCAGTTGGACGCGACGCAACGTCGTGAATGGCATGGCCAGGATCACTCGGGAAGCGCTCGCATCGAATGCACTCGAGCCGCGCTTGAAACTCAGGGTGTAACGGCCATCCGCGGACTGGCGAATGGATTCGAGAACACATCCAGGCTGGATCGCATCGTCGAGTCTTGCGCCGAGCGCTTTCACGATCGAATCATTGCCGCTGCGCACATGAAAGCGCTCGTCGCTTTCGCCGAAGATCTTGAAAGCCTCGAGACCCGGATCGATGAAAGTCAGGAAGTTGAGCGCCGATTGTTCATCGCAATCAAGTCCCATCTCGGTGGTGAAGGCCACTTCGATCAATTTTCGCAGCCAGCCCGATGCACCGTTGCGAACGAGCCATTGCGTCATCGTTTCGCGATCAAGCGCTTCGCAACCGCCCGGCGTCGCATAAGTGATCTCTTCGTCCGGAAGCGAATCCGCATCGCGCTGAATGGCCTCGGCCAGCGGCGCAAACGCGCGCAGGATCTCGATTTCGCTGTAGCGCCGGCCTTGGTGGAACCAGATGTCGCCAAACGCATGGGTCGGATCTTCAGCAAGATCGTCGAGCACCAAACCCAGTTCGGCGGCCAGCGCACGAATTCGCGCATGCCCCGTGTCGATCAGCTCGCCGCCAAGCTCGCAAACCTGGCCGTCGGCAAAATGATTGCGCAGGCTGAACATGCGTCCGCCGACGCGCTCCTGAGCTTCATAGAGTTTCACGCCGACACCGGCCTGGCGCAATCGCCATGCCGCAGTCAATCCAGCAACACCCGCACCCACCACGATCACGTCGTCACTGCTGTCCTTGCGCATCAACCGAGTCGGCGCGCAGGCCCCAAGCATCAGCGCGGTGGATGCAGCGATCGACTGGCCCAGGAAACGTCGCCGCGAAGCGTTGGTTCGCAGCGCGATGTCACGATCGATCGCCTCGTCGAGTGGTTCACCGGAATGCCGAGCCACCGTCGAAATCGCCGCCGCGCGGCGCAACAAGTCCACCAATGCCGTACGAGACATGACCCCTCCCCAAAGGCTATACGGCCGACGCTGGCCGCAGCCGAGACTAGCGCGAAATCATGCATTCGGCATTGGCTTTGTGGATTGAAACCTGCGTGTCCCCCTGCTGCTCTGTTTTACGTTTCACACAATGGAAGGGGAGGTTTTCCCGTTCTACAAACCTCGCTGCCTCGGCGCCCACGCGTCGGTCGTCGACAACCAGTCCTCAACAACGAGAAAAATTCGCCATGAAAAGTCGCCTGTCACAAATCGCATTGCTTTCCGTTCTGCTGATTGCCTCGGGCGGCCAGGCTGCCTCGACACCCGATGGCTTGATCAAGGCTTTGCAGGTCGCCCTCGACAAGGGTGATTTCGAAGCCGCCCTGAAGCTCGCTGACATTGCAGATGCGCCGGCCGAGCTGCACTTCTTTTTTCTCGACACCGTCCGGGAATGTGCGAGCGAGGCGACCTGCACAGCGTCGACAGCAGCGGCTGACGACGCGCTGCGCCAGCGCTTGAAAGCACAGGCCGAGCAACTTCACGCACAAGCGCCCGCGATAGAAGGCGTCGTCAAGGTGGACGTCAAATCCAGGGACGGCAGCGGCTCGGGAACGATGGAGATGCCGTATGCCAACGTCGGTGGCGAGTACAAGCTCACTTCAATCCATTTCACGGACGCCGAATTTGCGGCACTGCGATCCAAGTCCGATCAGGCACTGCTTGACGAACTATTCGCCCAGGGCATTCGTGATGCCGAGGGCGAATCGAGAACCGATTGGGCGACTGCGGCGACAAAGCTCCCAGCCGACGGTGGTGAGGCGGGCAAGGCCTTTGTTGCGCAGACCACGGCGATGTCAGCTGCGGTTGACGCCAGGGATCCCGATGCCGCCATGCACTCTGGCGGACAAATGGCCACCATTGTCTTTCGTGACAAGGATTTCGAGGACAAGCCGATCCCGCTCGTTGATCGAAAGCAAAAACTGCATGTGCAGTCATTGCGCATGTTGCGCGACGTCAAGGTCAATGGCGGATATCAGCTTGGCGATGATGCCGTGCTGATGGTCGAGGCACGCAACGGCATCGGCTGGATCGTGCGCGGACCGATCGTACTGTCGCGAGACGGAGACAACTGGGATCGAGCCGGCGAGAACTCGGTCAGCTATCCCGCCGCGAAATAGTCCTCCTAATCCGAACAAAAGGCCGACTCCTCAATTCGGCCAGCATGGCGGATCGAGTGCCGAGGACCTCGCATCAGACCTGGTGGCCCTTCATGACGCGAAGCTTCGTAAATATCAAAGGCGGAGGCACAACGCCCCGCTCAATACCGGGAGAGGTGAGCATGAACTGGAAAAACCTGTTGTTTTCATTCGAGGGTCGCGTAGGTCGAGGCCCATACTGGATGTTTTTTATCGTCGTGATGGTGGTATTCGGCGGACTGACTGCGCTCAGCATGATGGCCATGTTGAACGCCGAAGGTCCCTCCAGTGCCGGCGGAATGGCAAGCTTGCCGATGATGATCGCGATGCTGGCAATGATCTGGCCCGCTCTGGCGATTCAGGCCAAGCGCTGGCACGACGTCGACAAATCCGCATGGTGGATATTGATTGGGCTTGTACCGGTTGTCGGCGGACTGATCGCCCTGGTGTTCAATGGATTCATGGCAGGTACGCCAGGATCCAATCGGTTCGGTCCACCTCCGGCCAGTGCATCGGCTTCGGCCCCCGCGATGGCGCGCAACTGACCGAGGTGAGTGGAGGATCTGCGCTGGCAGGCAGATCTCTCCCGCGTTCCGGAGCTTGCCGTGAACGTCGTGCATCGGCTAAATGACACGGCCGCTAGTAGTTGGCGCATGCATGGGCGACAAGGTCTTGAAAACGCGCTCGACAATGGGATTCAACCGGCACCTTGCGCGCATTCTTCGCAATGCCTGGATGGATCTCGCTTCCGCAATCGCGTTTCCTGGCATCTGGCTATGTCGCGAGCTTTTGGACTACGACACCTTGCGCGGTTGGCTGATGTGGCCCGTCGTATTCGAGTTGGTGGTCTCGTTTGCGCTTGTTTTTGCGGGCATTCTGGCTCTGACGCGCGTCGCGTCGCGTCGTTTCGCTATCTCGCGCTTGTCCTCGTGGCCCTTGGTTATCTGGCTTCCGCGTGGTTGGTCGGAGAGCAGGCTGACATGCCCCAGGTGATCTTGATCGCCGCGTGGTTGCTTGTCGCTCGTCTGCTGCCGCCAGCGGGGCTGCGCTTTGGAACGAAAGCACGCCGGCATTGGATCTTCGTCGGCGCCGGACTCTCCTTTCTTGTTTGGGGTGCAGGACTCGTTCTGATGGTGGTGTTGATGATGGTGTTCTCGGAGCCTGCCGTGCGCGATGCGAATGGAGAGTTGCACAGCACGTCTGCGGCGTGGATTTTTCCGTTGGCCTGGCTACCGTATTTCATCGCCGAAGCAATACTGCGTGGTTGGCATACACCCGATCCTCAAACGGGGGCGGAGGAATTATTCGTTTGATACGCCCTGCATTTCGGCCAGATGCGCTTCTACTGACAAATCCTGCGTCTTCGAACTCGGTTCGATGGAGACAGGATGGAAAAAACCGGCAAGGTTCCCGACCGGGTTAAGGCACTTGATCGACGATGTGCTGGCATTTCGGTCCGGATAACGGGTAAAAATATCTTGTCACCTTGTCCGGGTGACGTTCTGCAGCAACGACGTTTCACTATTCGTCTAAAGGTGACTCCTTGAAAGCAATCGACTCTGCCTTGTTGCTCGGATTGGTTCTTGTCCCGCTGTCGGCCAGCGCGACGCAGGCGCTGCCGATCATCGACATGCACCTGCACGCGCGGCATGCCGACTACATGGGGCCGAATCCGCCGCCCATGTGTGCTCCGTTTTCGGCGATGCCGCGCTGGGACAATTCAGTGGCCATCGAAGAGGGATTGACGTTCTCGAAAATGCCTCCGTGCGAGAAACCTATCCTCGCCGCAACGAGCGACAAGCAGGTCATGGAAGACACCATTGCGGTGATGGAAAAACGCAACATCATCGGCATGGTCAGCGGTGAGCCGGAGCTCATGAAAGTCTGGAAAGCGGCCGCTCCCAAGCGAATCATGGTCGGACTGGATCTGCGCATCGGATCCGACAAATCACAATCACACGTGGCTACGCGCACACCCGCAGAGGTACGCGCATTGCATGCCAAAGGTGCGTTTCAGGTGCTTGGTGAAGTGATGGCCCAGTACGAAGGAATCCCCGCGGACGATCCGCGGCTGGAACCCTACTGGGCACTGGCGGAGGAGCTCGACATCCCGGTCGGCATCCACCTTGGCGCTGGCGGACCCGGCGATCCGTATTTCGGCAGCCCGGGCTATCGCGCGCGCAACAGCAGCGCGTTGCGCATGGAAGAGGTGCTGGTGAAACATCCGAGGCTGCGCGTGTACCTGATGCATGCAGGCTATCCGTTGCTTGATGACTTGCGTGCATTGCTGTTTTCGCATCCGCAGGTTTATGTGGACATCTCGGTGATCGTCTATGCCGAGCCCCGTGCGGCGTTCTATCGCTATCTGCAAGGAATCGTCGAAGCTGGCTACGGGGATCGCGTCATGTTCGGCTCCGACCAGATGATCTGGCCCGGCACGATCGAGGCGTCGATCAAATCCATCGAAGATGCGCCATTCCTTGGCGAAACGCAGAAACGCGACATCCTCTACAACAATGCGGCAAGATTCCTGCGATTGAGCGCTGCGGAGATTGCGAGACACCATCAGCAGGAGTGAAAGCGCCCGATCCGCCGTTGAACTCCGTTTCGACATCCCGCTAGCGAAGCGCCAACCACTGCAGCGTCGCTGAATTGATGGGAAACACCACCGCTGAATCGAACGCAGCGGGTTTCGGATTGCGTGCGCGCTGTCCGATGACATGGTCGAGGCATGCGTCGAAGGCGCTACGGCGCTACAGCGACAGCGCCGGGAGCGGTTCCCAGCGGCCATGCCGGTCATGCGTGGCCCCTGATCGCGCCGTTCTACGTGGACACCGTGGTAGCCGCCCACTCGCGCGGTGGCGGTGCCAGGAGCTTCACCATGTTCAGATCAGCATTGACGATTTTCAATGATCCCAGCCGTGTGATCCTCCGCGTGTTGCTGGGCGCGGTTTTGCCAAGCTTGCTGCTTTGCGCCCACGCGCGAGCGGCAACCGTCTGTGTCAGTACGGCCGGGCAGCTCAACACGGCCATCATCGCCGCGGAAACCAACAACCAGTCGGACGATATCCGCATTCGCACGGGCACCTATGTGGCGCCGATTCCGGACGGGTTCTATTACTACCCACCCAGCAACAACGCCGACCTCGGCAGTGTCACCGTATCCGGCGGTTGGAATTCGGGTTGTAGCCTGATGACCAACGACGCGACACTGACCGTACTGTCCGGAAACCTGCAGACCAGCGTGCTGCGCTTCCGCAACGCGAATGGGTTGATGACCGTGCGCAACCTGACAATCACCGGCGGCTATGTGGCATCAGGCGTTCTCGGCGCGCTGCATTTCGACCATGTATCGGGTTTCGGCCTATCCGTCTTCGTCGATCGCGTCATCCTCCATCACAACGAGACCTACGCCGCGCTGTACGTCAAGACGCAAGCGCCGATCCGTGTCGAAGGCTCGCTGTTCCATTCCAATTTCACCGGGAGTACCGGCGCGGGCGGCGCGAGAATCATCAACGAGAATGGCTTCAATGCGACCTACATCTTCAACAACACGTTCACCCAAAACCGCGTGGGCAATGTCAGCACGGTTGGCGGACTCGTGCTCGAGAACGTGGCCGATGCACCCACCTACATCAACAACAATATTTTCTGGGGCAATGACAATTCCGACCTGGGCGTGATCGGAACTACCGCCAGCCAGAACAACTGCGGCTACAACGATGTCGGCGTTTTCAGCAACGTGATCGTCTGCAACGGCGCCGGCGTCGTCTATGTCAATCCGCTCTTCTCCAATCCCGGCCTGGAAGATTTCCGTTTGGCTGTCAATTCACCGCTGATTGACATCGGTTGCAATACGGTCCAGTGCACCGGAATTCCCCTGATCGATCTGCTTGGAGTAGCCCGGCCACAGGGCGTCAAACACGATATGGGCGCTTATGAAGGCGGCTACGGCATTTCCGATCTGATCTTTGCCGACGGGTTCGATTGAGAGTTGCGTCCAGCCGCCAGCGCTGCCGCGCTTGCCTTTTGAGCAAGGGAGTTCACCCGAAGCGCGCAACGCCAATTTTCTTTCGTACTCAACGCCGTGCGAAACGTGGATTCAGCCAATGAATTTATCCTCAAAAGGATCATGTCATGAACCGCACCAATCAATACGTTCAATCGGCTTTTAATACGCGAATGTGCGTTGGCATCGGACGTGACGTCCTTTTTGTTCTTGCTCTGATGATCGCAGCGCCCGCCGCCTACGCTGACGACGGTGATCTCGACCCGACGTTTGCCGGAGACGGCATCGCATTTGCGGATTGGGCCGCCCCGTTGCGGATCGATTCGCCGGTCCGCGTGGCGGTCGCGGCCGACGAGAAGGTCTACGTCGGCGGCACGGTCATCATCAATGGCAGCAATCGGGATTTTGCAATCGCGAGGTTGCGCGCGAATGGCACGGTCGATTCCGGATTCGGTTTTCAGGGATATCGCACCGTCGGTTTCGACCTGGTAGCGGACGGCTACGACTCATTGAATGGTGTCTACCCACTCGCGGACGGCAAGCTCATGGTACTGGGGCGGGCTGAAATTCCAGACGACATCGTGGCTCGCGCAAGACCCGCGATGGTGCGCCTCACGTCCGCAGGCAATGCAGATCCGACATTCGGTGACGAGGGCAAGCGCATTTTTTCGCAATCGCCGTGGCCCAACGCATCTCTCTATGTCGGCAACTCGACTCGGCAAGCGGATGGCAAGTTCCTTTTTGGCGGCTACTGCCTGAGTTGCCCCGACTCTTACCGCGCCGTCGTCCTGCGCGTCGACGCGAACGGCGAACCGGATCCGACCTTCGGCGCGAACGGCTGGGCGTCGATCCCGGTCGTGGGACAACCGCGCTTCAATGCGTTTGCAACCGATTCCGAGGGGCGCATCGTGTTGGCCGGATATCGCGTCGGCGTCACGCCGAACGTGCCGCTGCTGGTGCGCTTCACGCCGTCGGGCCAGGCTGACGCAAGCTTCGGCGCCGGCAGCGGTGAGGTCCAGCTCGCGGCACTGCCGGCGACCGCGCCGGAAGGCTGGGCCGCGAGCGCACTCGCAATCGAACGCGACGGCTCTTTGCTGGTCGCGGTTCGCGAGATCGCGCCACCGGCGACTGCGCACACCGGCATCATTCGCCTGGCCGAAGATGGCAGCTTCGACACCGGTTAT
>JBBRBU010000033.1:0-41958 GCA_038205505.1 Lysobacterales bacterium
GCAAGCAAGGTGATCGGCGAGCGCGTGGTGCCGGCATTCGCGGGATTCGCCAGGTTTTTTGACAAGCAATACTTGCCGCATGCGCGGGACTCGATCGCGGTGTCTGAACTTCCGGATGGCAAGACGTACTACGACTTTCTCGCCGGCTACTACACCACCACTGATCTGAGCGCAGCGCGGATTCACGAGATCGGACTCAGTGAAGTCGCGCGCATCCGCGGCGAGATGGAGACGGTCAAGATCAAGTCCGGTTTCAAGGGCAGTCTCGCCGAATTCTTCGTCTATCTGCGCAGCGATCCGAAGTTCTTCGAGAAGACACCACAAGCCTTGCTGCAACGCTATCGCGCGCTGGCCAAGACCCTTGATCCCGAACTGGTCAAGGTCTTCCGCACGATTCCGCGGATGCCCTACGGGGTGCGTCCGATTCCCGACAACATCGCGCCCGATACGACCACGGCGTACTACCAACCCGGCGCAACTGACGGCAGCCGCCCTGGTTATTACTATGTGAATCTGTATAAGCCCGAGTCGCGCCCGACCTGGGAAATGGTGCCGCTGAGCCTTCACGAAGCGGTGCCGGGGCATCACTTCCAGTTTGCCCGCGGACTTGAGCTTGCCGATGCGCCGAAGTTTCGTCGCACCGCGTATTTCGTGGCTTATGGCGAGGGTTGGGGGCTGTATGCCGAGCAACTCGGATTCGAGATGGGCCTGTACGACGATCCCTACGATCATTTCGGTCAGCTGACCTACGAGATGTGGCGCGCGGTGCGCCTGGTCGTCGATACCGGAATGCACTCGATGGGCTGGAGTCGCGACAAGGCGATCGCCTACTTCAAGGACAACGCGCCGAAGACCGATCAGGACATCGTCAACGAAGTCGATCGCTACATCGGTACGCCGGGCCAGGCGCTGGCCTACAAGATCGGCCAGCTCAGGATCTCGGGTTTGCGTGCCAAGGCCAGCGAAGCACTGGGCGACAAGTTTGATCTGCGTGCCTTCAACGATGCGGTGCTCGAAACCGGTTCAGTGCCATTGGCCGCGCTGGAACGCCATATCGATGCGTGGATTGCCACGCAGCGTGCGCGCTGATTCCGTCTCCAGGCTTTGAACGCGATGCCGATTGCCGTTCGTGGTCTCGTATTCTGGCTGCTGTTTCCATTCGTCATCGTCCAGGCATTGCGTCTACGCAAGCGCGCACCTCGCTTGCAAGCGGCAGCGGGCGATGCAGTCGGGCGTATCGGAACCGGTCAGGCCCTTCGTCTGCTCGCCATCGGTGATTCGATCATCGCCGGTGTCGGTGCGTCGACATTGGACCGAGCCTTGGTCGGCTGCACGGCGAATGCGCTCGTCGCTCGCTGTGGCGGCGCCGTTGAATGGTTAGCTTGCGGCCGCAGCGGTGCCTCGTCGAAGCAGGTCCTGAACGATCTGGTGCCGATGCTTGCGCCGGTTCCGGCCGATGCCATCGTCGTTTCGGTGGGCGTCAACGACGTTACTTCCTTGACGACTATCAGGGCCTGGAAGAGAAACCTGCTTGGCTTGATCGCCGCCTTGCGCAAACACTCACCCGATGCGGTCATCGTTTTCGCCGGGATGCCGCCGTTGCGTTCGTTTCCATTGATCCCGCAGCCGTTACGCCGATTGATCGGTTTTCGCGGCGAGACACTCGACGCGGTCACCCGCGCCGTGGTGCGCGAATGCCCCGGTGTATTCCACGTCGAGGTCGAATTCGAGATGAGCGACGACAGCTTCTGCGCCGATGGCTTTCATCCTTCCGAGAAGAGTTATGTCGTTTTCGGCGAAGCGATGACCGATTGCCTGGCGGCCCGTCTGCCGGGGCGGGAGACCCATCCGTAACTCAAGTGAAGGTCTGATCAAGCTCCGTTCGTGGTGAGCTGGCCATGTCCTGAAGCTTGTCGAAGGAAACCGTGATCGAACATTTCTGAAGCGGTTCCGCAGCTCGGAATCACCCTTCGACAGGCCCAGGGCGAACGGCTGAGGGAGATTGACTCCTTCACCCTGATTCGTGCCATTTTACCGGCCCAATCATCAGGAGTCCTGCCGCTGCCAGACTGCGCAAAAATTATTGGCTGGCATCGGATGCAGGGCGATGCGTTCAAGACCGGCCGCAGCGGCCAGCGCATCGACGGCGGCGAGGTCGCGGATGGCCATGTGTTCGCCGCGCTCGTGCAGCCAGCGATCGAACTCGGCATTGCTGTCGCTGGTGTACTGGCCGTCGATATTGAACGGGCCGTAGACCACGACGATGCAATCGCCGTCCATGATTTCGGGCAGTCGTGCGAACAGGCGCTCGACTTCCGGCCAGGCCATGATGTGCAGCGTGTTCGCGGTGAAAATTGCATCGAATGTCATTGCGGGCCAGTCAACCTGCCCGACATCGAGCACGATCGGCGCAGGCGTGTTGATCAGCGCCGCGTCGTCAAGCCAGCTCTGCACGCCGGCGAGATATTCGCTGCGCTCCGAAGTCTGCCATTGCAGATGCGGCAAGGCTTGGGCAAAAAACACAGCATGCTGGCCGGTGCCGCTGCCGATCTCGAGGACATGCTTTCGATCCGCGAACACTTCGTGCAAGAGGCCAAGAATTGACTCGCGATTGCGCTCACAGGATGGAGAAAACGGTTTGTCAGGCAACTCATTCATGGCTTGATCTCGACGTCGGCCAATCGCGGCAACTCGCCGCTTCCGGGTGGGTCGGGCTCAGCCGTTACCGGCAATTCGGATGCCATCGGATGCATGTCCCTGGTCGCGCGCCAACCCAGCACGAAGCCCAGCGCGATCAAGGCGGCCGACAGCAGGAACGCTGCACCCGGCAGATGCAACGGTGCCGAGGTGCCGATGAAGTAGGCGAAGGTCTGGCTGAAAACGAAGGGGCCGAAAATCGTTGCCAGGCTAGACAGACTGGTGATCGCACCCTGCAGCCGACCCTGCTCGCTCGGATCTACCTGGCGCGTGATGATCGATTGCGTGGTTGGCCCGCCCAGTCCGGCCAGGGCGAGCAGCGGGATTCCGAGCAGGAAGAAGGTGCTGTTGGCGGCGAAGCCGAGGGTCAGGAATCCGCACATTCCGAAGAACAGGCCTGCCAGCATGACCCGGCGCTCGCCGAATCGAGGAACGACGCGGCGCACGAGTCCTGCTTGCACAATCGCGCTGCAGACGCCAACAAGAGCGAGGGCATAGCCGACCTCGCGCGGACCCCAGTTGAAGCGATAGTCGGTGTACAGGACAAAGGTCGAGTTGAGCGAGAACTGCGCCAGGGCGGCGAGAAAGAACACCACGGTCAGTGCGAATACCTGCGGGTAGCGCCGCAACATGCGCAGGGCACCCAATGGATTCGCGTTCCTGAAATCGAATCGCGCGCTGCGCTTTTCCTTCGGCAGTGATTCGGGCAGGACGAAAAGGCCGTAGAGGAAGTTGATCAGGGCCAGTCCGGCCGCCGCCCAGAATGGCGCGCGCACGGAAATGTCGCCGAGAAACCCGCCGAGCGCCGGGCCGATAATGAATCCGATACCGAACGCCGCGCCAAGCAGGCCATAGGCGCCCGCACGTTTTTCCTTCGGCGTGACGTCGGCGATGTAGGCGTTTGCGGTGGAAATGCTGGCACTGGCAATGCCCGAGATGACGCGCCCGATGAACAGGATCGGTAGCGTCTGGGCCAGCGCCATGAGGATGAAATCGAGGCCCAGAGCGAGATTGGAGCCGAGGATCACCGGGCGTCGTCCGAAGCGATCCGAGAGCGCGCCCTGGATTGGCGAAAAGATGAACTGCATGAGCCCGAACAGCGCGCCCATGATGCCGGTCCATCGCACCGCCGTCGCGATATCGCCACCGGTCATTTTCTGCACGAGGTGCGGGAAAACCGGAATGATGATGCCAAACGCGAGCATGTCGATCATCACCGTGATGAAGATGAAGATGACCGCAGCGCGGCGCACCGGCGTGTGACTGGTTTCAGACATCAAGTTCTACGGGTCGTTGCGGATCGGGGAGGCATGACAAGCGACAGCGGATCAGCAACCCGCCTTTCTCGCAAGCGACCCAGGAGAATCCCATGGGAGGTTCGCCGACGTTCCTTCACGAACTCGATTGGATATTGATGAAGCGCAGGAACTCCGCTCGCGTGCGTGCGTCCTCGCGGAAATCGCCAAGCATCTGGCTGGTAATCATCGACACGCCGCGCTTGTGGACGCCGCGCGTGGTCATGCACTGATGCACGGCATCGATGACCACGCCGACACCGCGCGGCTTGAGTACATCCTCGATGCAGTGGGCGATCTGCGCAGTCAGTTTCTCCTGCACCTGGAAGCGGCGTGAATACGCGTCGACGACGCGCGCGAGCTTGCTGATGCCGACGACCTTGTCATTCGGCAAATAACCGATATGCGCGCGGCCGATGATCGGCGCCATATGGTGTTCGCAATAGGATTCAAATTCGATATCGCGCAGGACGATCATCTCGTCGTATCCGGCGACCTCCTCGAAGGTGCGCTTCATGTATTCGGTCGGATCGACCGCGTAGCCGGAAAACCAGTCGCCATAGGCATTGACCACACGCTTCGGTGTATCAAGCAAACCTTCCCGAGTCGGGTCTTCTCCAGCCCATCGCAGCAAGGTACGAACGGCGTCTTCGGCCTGCTCGCGGCTGACGGTGGGCTTCTTCGACTTGGCGGACTTCTTGAGTGGGGCGGCCATGCGGGATCCGGGACGTTGGTAGGCGATTTTGAAGTCTAGCAGTCAGCAGTCCTTCCCCGAATGGGCTGTCTGTGCCAGCAGCGCGATCAGGGATCAACTGTATGGCGTTCAATCCACGCGGCAGAACGCAGCTTTGAGATAACGGCTTTCTGGCACGTGCGCAAGCCAGGGATGATCGGGCCCGGCGCCGGTCACCTTGAGCACCTGCACCGTACGGTTCGCGTAGAACGCAGCGCGGCGCAGCATGTCGAGGAACTGGTCTTCGCTGACCAGGCCCGTGCATGAGCAGGTCAGAAGTATTCCCCCCGGCTTGAGCGCGCCCATCGCGAGCTTGTTCATGTCGAGGTATTTCTTCAGCGCCGGAATCACCTGCTCGCGGTCGCGGGTCATCTTGGCCGGATCGAGAATGACGACATCGAACTTTTCGGTGCGGTCGTTCGGAAAATCGCGCAGCCAGTGAAAAATGTCGGCCTGGACGAAACGCACCTTGACCTTGTTGAGGTAGGCATTCTTTTCGGCGATCTCGAGGATGCTCTCATCAAGATCGACGCCGACGACTTCGCGGGCGCCACCGATGGTCATCGCCGTGATGCCGAATCCACCCGAATTGCAGCACAGATCAAGGACGCGTTTGCCTTCGCAGAATTCGGCGAGCGCCTTGCGGTTGTCGCGCTGGTCGACGAAGAAGCCGGTCTTGTGCTTGCTGCCCGGTGCGGCGTGGAACTTGACCCCGTGCTCGTCGATGACGGTCGGTTCTGGCGTCGCCGGCACGGCACAGTCGAAGCTCTCCTGCTTCTGCACATGTTTTTCGGTATAGGCGTAAATCTGGCTGTCGGGGAAGTGTTCGAGCAGACAGCGCCGAATCAGGTCACGCTGCTTGTACATGCCGGCCGAGAAAAACTCGATGACCAGCGTATCGGCGAAGCGATCGACGACCAAGCCCGAGAGTCCGTCACCCTCGGAGTGGACCAGGCGATAGGCATCGGTGACTGCATCGAGCTTGAGCAGGTCACGACGCAAGCTGACAGCGGCGGCGATCTTGCGCTCGAAGAAAGCCTCGTCAATCTGTTCCTCGACGTCGGCGGTGAGTACGCGCAGGGTGATCCGCGAATGACCGTTGTAGAAGCCACGTCCGGCGTACTCGCCATTGCGGTCCACGATCTCGACGATGCTGCCTGGTTTCGGCTTCGGTTCAGGGCGTTCGACCATCTTCTGGTAGATCCAGGGATGGTTCGAACGACGTTCGATCTTCAGCTGTACGACGGGCAGCGGCCCCGGGGGATGGTTTTCCATCCCGGAATGATAAGCGATGGCGGCGAACGAGACGATTCACGCGGAATACAGCAACCGTCGAATCCCTCAATTCGTTGCAATCGCCAGCGGTCATGACTTTCGGCAGGGTTTCCGATAGAGTCCGCTGCGTAACGAAGGGGAGTAGCTCTCCCGTTGCCGTGATCGTCAGCACGGACCGCCCCGCCGGTCCCGGTCCGGCAGGCAAGCCACGAGGGTATTCAGCGTGGCTTGCGAGCAAGACCTTCGCCGAACGACGGCGAAGCTGTGCCCGGAATTCACCGAGGCCCTGCCTGCCGATAACGGCGCGGGGCCTTTTCGTTTTCTGGAGTTTTGCTCATGCACACCATCGGTACACCGGGTCTTTGGCTCGCTTTCGGCCTGCTGGTCGTGGTCGCCCTGGTTGTCGATTTTGTTGTTCTGCGCGCCGGTGGTGCGCACAAGGTGTCGTTCAAGGAAGCGACATGGTGGAGCATCGCCTGGATCGTACTGGCAATGCTCTTCAACCTCGGCCTCTGGTATTGGCTCGGCGGCCATGTCAGTCCCGCCGTAGCCGACGAGACGGCGTTGCAGTTCCTCACCGGCTACGTGGTCGAGAAGGCCTTGGCGATCGACAATATATTCGTCTTCCTGCTGATTTTCTCGCGCTTCGGTGTAAGCCCCGAACTGCAGCAGCGCGCGTTGATGATCGGCATCCTTGGCGCGATCGTGCTGCGTGCGATCCTGATCTTTGTCGGCGCGGCGTTGATCCAGCGCTATCACTGGATCCTGTACTTTTTTGGCGCCTTCCTCGTTTATACCGGGATTCAGATGGTACGCACGCCGAACGACGAGGCGGATTTCGAGGCCAATCCGTTGATGCGCTGGATGCGCGGACATCTGCGCCTGACCAGCGAGTACCACGGCTCGCGCTTGAGCGTGGTGAAGGATGGCGTGCGCTGGTTCACGCCGATGTTCGTGGTCATCGCCTTGCTCGCCGTTACCGACGTTGTCTTTGCAGTCGATTCAATTCCGGCGATCTTCGCGATCACCGAAGATCCATTCATCGTGCTGACCTCGAACGTGTTTGCCGTGCTTGGCCTGCGTGCCCTGTTCTTCCTGATTGCCGGAATGGCCGACCGCTTCCACTTGCTCAACTATGGCCTTGCTGCCGTGCTGAGCTTCATCGGCGTAAAGATGCTGATTGTCGATTTCTGGAAGATTCCGATCGGATTATCGCTGGGCATGGTCGCCCTGCTGATTGGTGCTTCGCTGGTCGCCAGTCGCCTGTGGCCGCAAATCGATTGAGCTCAGGATTCCTGATCGAGGCTGGATTGTGGGCGCAACGACGAGGCGGCGACGACGCGGTTGCGACCCATGCGTTTGGCCTCGTACATGGCGCGATCGGATTCGCGCAACAGGGTTTCGAGATTGTTGATCTCGGGACCGAGGGAGCCGACGCCGATCGATGCCTGCAATGGCACCGGCCAGCCGCTGATCACGAATTCTGAATCATCCAAGCGTTCGCGAATTCGCTCGGCAAGGTTAAGCGCATCCGTTTCCTCGGTGTCAGGCAGAATCACGACGAACTCCTCGCCGCCGAGGCGTGCCATGACATCTGTCTCGCGCATCATTCCGCGGACGATTTCGACAAAGCGGCACAGCGCAAGATCCCCTGATTCGTGGCCAAACAGGTCGTTGATTCGCTTGAATCGATCGATATCGATGTTCAACAACGACAGGGCGCGTCCGTGGCGTTTGCTCGCGGCGATGGCCTTGTTCGCCAGCTCGGTCATGGTGCGGCGATTGTAGACACCGGTCAGCGGATCGAGGGTCGCCAGGCGCGCCAGATCCTTGTTCATGCGCTCGCCGCACATGAGCAGAAAGCCCGAGGTCGCGATCACCGGCATCAATGAGGCGAAGGTGAAAACGACGCCCTGCATGACCGACGAGGTGGTGAGAAAAACCGAGCTCGAGCTCGGTGTGAGCAGGATGCGGGCAAACAAGATCGCAATGGTTGCGGCGAGCATTATCGCGACCAGATGCTCTGGTCGGGTAATCAGATGCGGCGATCGATAGATCGCGCTGAGGCCATAGGCCGAATATATCGAAATCACCACGGATATCAGAATGATGCGCCCGTGCAGACTGGGCCAGACATAGGTCAGCAGCATCTCGCCGATCGCCGTCAACACTGCAATGGCAATGAAGTCGCGGCTTCGGTTCGTCTTGCCGTTGTACACGCGCAAAGCGTGCATCAAATGGGCGAAGGCGATGGCAAGCAAAGTATTGGCAACGATGATCGATAGCGAATCCGGAATCTGATCTCGCAATGAGAACAATGCATAGGTAGGAGGCTGGAGCAAAAGGCCACGCACCCACAATTGAATTGGATATTGCAGATCGCGTGGATAGCCAGTTGCCGTGAAAGCCAGCGCCAGGCCGATGATCAAAGTCATCGTCGCGGTCAGCTGCATGGCAGTGGAGATATGAAAATCCATGGTTTGACAACCAGTTGAGTAAGATGTCTAAGCAAGATTCGAGCCAATTTCTCGAGATTCGAACGTCGAGGCGACAAGCGGACTGTTGCGGGAATTACGTGCGTAGTTCTCGTGGAGGCCACGCGCAATCGGCTGCGAGAATGCCCTGATCGCGATTTCGCGCACGTCGTGCGAGGCAATCGAGGGTGGCACTCTCAAGCGCGATTCCCCGGCGACCGACACAACAGCGATCGGAATTCGAATCCACGCTCCGACCTCGGGACGCACCGCCCGGCTCCGATCCAAAGTTCAACCCTTGCACCCGTCGACCTCGACCCAACCTCTGCTTGATGGATATCGCACCCGCGCCGCCCGAACCCGGAAGTACTGCCGTCAAGCTGGATCGCGAGCGGATCAGCTATGCCGTGTTCAGTGCGTCGATCCTGCTCATCGGTATCTGGTTGGTCTGGCTCGGTGGCTGGATGTTGGGCTGGTCGATGAATGATCTCGGCGTCGAGCCGCGCAAGGTCAGCGGACTGATAGGCATTTTCAGCGCGCCATTGGCCCATGCGTCCTTTGCTCACCTGATGTCGAATACCTTGCCGTTGGCCTTGCTGGCTACTCTGGCCTTGTACGCTTATCCGCGCGCCACGCGCTTCGCCTTGCCGATGATTTGGCTGCTGTCAGGTGCCGGGGTCTGGCTGTTCGCGCGGGACTCCGCTCATGTCGGCATGAGCGGTGTCAATCATGGCCTGATGTTCTTCTTGTTCCTGGCCGGGCTTTTCCGGCGTGACCGGATCGGTGTCGCAATCTCGATGGTCGTGTTTTTCTTCTACGGCGGCATGCTGCTGACGGTGCTCCCGCGCGAGCAGAACGTTTCGTTCGAGTACCACCTCGCGGGTGCTGTTGCCGGCGCGATCGCGGCGATCCTGTTTTTCCGCCTTGATCCGAAACCTGCGCGCAAACGCTACAGCTGGGAGGACGAGGAGGAGGAAGCGCAGGCCGCGCTCGACGCCGAACTCGAACTGCCGCGACCACACGATGTGCCGGTGCTCTGGAAACGCGAACCCGAGTCATCGGAGTCGGCGAGCATTCTCCAGTTTCCAACCCGTGCCGATGACAAGGATGGACCGCGCCACACCCTGCATTGATCAGTTCGTCGGAATCGGCAGCTCACGCGTCTGCTTGACTGTGCGCAAGACGAAACTCGAGTTGACGTCGGCGACCCCTGTTTCGTTGAGCAGATTGTCGAGCAGGAAGCGAGAGAAGTGCTCCAGATCGCTGACCACGATGTGCATCAGGTAGTCCATCTCGCCGGTCAGCGCATGACAGGCAATCACTTCGCTCCAGCTCTGCACGCTTTCGACGAAATGTTGCACGGCGGCGCTGCCGTGTTTTTCCAGTTGCACGCGGACGAAAGCCTGCAAGCCCAAACCCACGGCCTGCGGATCGACCAGGGCCGCATAGCCAGCGATCACGCCATCGGCCTCGAGTTTCTGGATCCGGCGCAGACAGGCTGACGCGGAAAGACTTACCGATTCGGCGATCTCGGCATTGGTCGCGCGGCCATTCCGCTGCAGCAGGGCGAGGATGCGCAAGTCGGTACGATCAAGAGAGGAAGTCATGATTTCGCTCGTTTCATGCGGCAAATGCCAGATTGGCGCAACAAATATGCGCCAGGCGCGCCCTACGGAGCAAGTTCGCAATCTTGTTGTGCCTCGAACCCGCTAGCATGGGACGTCGAATCGAATGGGTTGAAGTCATGTCCGCTGAACCGCGCCGCGTCGAAAACACGTTGACCGACAAGGGCTATGTCCCGGTCTATACAACAACCATCGTCGACCAGCCTTGGGACAGCTATACCAAGGAGGATCACGCAACCTGGTCAACCCTGTTCAATCGCCAGCGCGAAATCCTCAAGGGTCGCGCCTGCGCCGAATTCATCGAAAACCAGGAGCGTTTCGGCATGTTGGCCGACCAGATCCCGCGCTTCGAGGAACTCAACGAGGTGCTCAAAAAGGCCACCGGCTGGAAGCTGATCGGTGTCGAGGGCCTGCTGCCGGAGCTCGATTTCTTCGACCACCTGGCCAATCGCCGCTTTCCGGTGACCTGGTGGATTCGCCGCCCCGATCAGATCGACTACATCGCCGAGCCGGACATGTTCCACGACCTGTTCGGACACGTGCCGCTGTTGCTCAATCCGATGTTTGCCGATTACATGGCCGCGTATGGTCGCGGCGGCGTCAAGGCTCACGGCATCAGCGCCGAAGCCCTGGTCAATTTGACCCGGCTGTACTGGTACACGGTTGAATTCGGCCTGATCCGCCAGAACGGTGAGTTGCGCATCTACGGCTCGGGCATCGTCTCCTCCAAAGGAGAGTCGATCCATTGCCTCGAGTCGGCTGCGCCCAACCGTATCGGCTTCGATCTCGATCGCATCATGCGTACGCGCTATCGCATCGACACTTTTCAGAAAACCTATTTCGTCATCGACAGCTTCGAGCAGTTGATGGTTGCGACACGTCCGGATTTCGTGCCGATTTACGAACGCCTGGCCAATCAGGAATCGGTCCCTGCGGGCAACTTGCTGGATGCGGATGTGGTATTCCATCGCGGCACCGGCGAGGGCTGGGCGACCGATGCGGACGCCTGAACCTGGGTGCTGAGCGCCGAGTCTTCTTGACTCGGTACAAGCTGGCTGCGACAACATCGCGGCGTCCCATCCTGTTCGATCCGAGGCTTTCATGAAAACCGCGATCTGCCTGTTTGCTGTCGGCTGCCTGCTTGCGATCAACGCCGACGCCGAAGTCGTCGAGAAATCGACCGATCATTTCCTGATTGAATTCAGCGCGCATGTCGAGGCACCGCCGGCCAAGGTCTATGCTGCGCTCGGCGACGTTGCGCACTGGTGGAGTTCGGACCATGCCTGGTCCGGCAAGGCTGAAAATCTCAGCCTGAAAACCGAAGCTGGCGGCTGCTTCTGTGAGCGCTGGGCCGAAGGCAGCGCAGAGCATGGTCGCGTGATCCTCGCCCTCAACGGCTCGGTCCTGCGTCTTGAAGCGGCACTTGGGCCACTGCAGGAACTGGCCTTGAAAGGCATCCTGACCTTCAAGCTCGAGCCCGCCGACAACGAAACGACTGCGCTTGATGTGACCTATCGTGTCAACGGAGCAAGCCCGAGTGCGCTTGCTGAAATCGCGCCTGCCGTCGATGGCGTACTTGCTGCGCAGGTCGATCGTCTGCTGCGCTATATCGATACCGGGAAATCCGAGCAAGTCGAACAACCGCCCGAAGTGGAGCCGCCAAGTCGACGCGAGGCGCGCGCGCAGTTGATCGAGGAATGGGCCCAACAGGCGGCCGGCGAGAACTCAGTCAAGGATGGCGCCAAACCCGAATCTGCCAGCAAGCCGAAAGCCGAAAAACCAGTACCCCCAGCGAATGACTAAACGTAAGCAAGAGATTCAAAAACATCCAGTCCCGCAGGAGCGCCTTCAGGCACCCCAAAAAAGACTTCCGTTGGTCGCGAACCGTTCGTCAATTCGTAACGAAGCCTCCATCGCAAGCAGGCTCATGCGACGCAGGCCAAGTCGGATAGCATAAGCGTGCGCTTTGCAGGAACCCGATTGCGGGCGAGTTCCTGCCCCATCCGCATCAATGCTCGCTGCCGTGGGAACGCCGCCAGGCGCAACGAGAAAGGGACTTCCGCTGGCCGCAATTCGTCAACCGGTCACCGTGGCGCAATCTTCTGCTTCTTGCCCGCACTCGCCTTGCTCTCGGCGATGAATTGGCGGATCTGCCCGTCGAGCACGGTCAACGGGACCGACCCTTGTGCCAGCACGGCGTCATGGAAAGCACGGATGTCAAAGTCGGCACCGAGCGCTTTCTCGGCTTCGGCGCGCAAGGCAACGATGCGGATCTCGCCGAGCTTGTAGCTCAAGGCCTGCCCTGGCCAGGAGATGTAGCGGTCAACCTCGGTGGTGACTTCGTGCTCGCTGAGCGCGGTGTGATCGCGAAGAAAGGCCAGCGCCTTGTCGCGACTCCAGCCCTTGTGATGAACACCGGTGTCGATGACCAGGCGACAGGCGCGCCACATTTCGTAGGTCAGGCGACCAAAGTTCTCGTACGGCGTGGTGTAGATGCCCATCTCGATGCCGAGCTTTTCGGTGTACAGACCCCAACCTTCGCCATAGGCCGAAATGTAGCTGTTGCGCCGGAATGCCGGTTGCGCACTCTGCTCGTTGACCAGGGACATTTGGAACGAATGGCCCGGTGCCGACTCGTGCAGGGTCAATGCGGGCAGGTTGTACAGCGGTCGCGAGGGCAGATCGTAGGTATTCAGCCAATAAGTTGATGCGCCGCCACGACCCGCCGTCCAGAAAGGTGCAATGTCATCCGGCACCGGTTCAATAGCGAAACGCCCGCGCGGCAGCAGACCGAAGAAGCGAGAGAGCTTGGCATCGACGCGCTTGGCAATCCACGCCGCGCGCATCAGCAACTCTTCCGGCGTCTTCGCATAGAACTGCGGATCGCTGCGCAGGAAGGCGAGGAATTCGGGGAAGCTTCCATCGAACTTCGCTTCTTTCATCGTCGCCAGCATTTCCTTGTGGATGCGCGCGACCTCGTCGAGACCGATCTTGTGGATCTCTTCGGCGCTCAGATCGAGCGTGGTGTATTCGCGAATCTGCTGGCGATACCAGGCCTTGCCGTTTGGCATCGATTCGGCGGCCAACGATTTGCGCGCCCCGGTCATGTACTCACTACGGAAGAATTCGAGCAACTTCGCGTACGCTGGAATCACCTGTTCGCGGATCGCGACCAGGCCCTTGCTGCGTAGCTGCTCCCGGAGTTCCACCGGTATTGATGCAGGTAAATCCTTGAGTGGCTTGTAGAACTCGCTGTCCTCGGCGTTTTCAAGCTCGGCAACGGCTGCGATCGAGGCATCGCGACCAGGCAGGACCGCACGCGGCACGCTGAAACCACGCTTGAGGCCGGAGCGCAGGTTGATGACCTGTTCATCGAAATAGCGTGGCACATCGATCAGGCGAGCGATGTAGTCTTCGGCATTCTCGATCGTGCGCAGCGGTTCGCGCGTCATGAAGCCGAGATTCGACCAGAACGAGGAGTCGGAATTGAACGTCATCTCGTAGTCGGCGAAGCGAATCGAGTCGGCAAGATTCTCAATCTGTGGTCGGTACACGGCGTAGTTGATCTGTTCGGCCGCCGACATCTGGCTCACCGGCACGTCATCAAGCTGGCGCAGCACTTCGTTCCAGATGGTCAGTCGCTCCTGCTGACTCGCTGCATCGACATGCGGCAGATGGTCCACGCGAGCGTTGCTGTCCTTGTCCTCGTCGATGCCGGGAAATTGCAGCTTGCGCCAATCCCACTCTTTTTCATAAATTGCCTTGAACTGCTGGTCGGCGGATGACGGGGCAGGTTCATCGGCGTGAACCAATCGCGCCATCGCCAGGCACAAGCCGAGGCCGAGCAGGCCGCCAGATAGAACTTTCATGTTGAATCCCCGCATCGACATCAGCCTGCATGATCGCATTCCCCGTCAACACTTCAAGTGCACCTCGATACGATCGACGATCCCGAAGTTGCGAAAGGCTTAACTCAGTCGGTTCGCGCTCTGCAGGTCACCCGTTTGACCTCGGCTGGTGCTGAGCCGCGCCTGTCCTGAATTTTCCGAAGGAATGCAGTGATGAAAATCGAGGGATCGGATCGTCAAAACGGACTTCCTCTTCAACAGTCTCAGAGCGAAAGGCTGAGGGAGCTCGGGCCTTCCCTAACCAAGATCCTGCACAGAGTCGGCCCCAACCGATTTCAGATAGGCATCAAATCCGCGCTCGGGGAGCGCCGAGCAGCGTTCGTCGGTTTGGTTGAGCGCGGCGATGCGGTCGGGGCGAAAGTTGCGGAAGTCCGAACGCAGGCGACACCAGGCACCGAGGGTCCAGGCGCCACCCCAGAACGCCAGACACAGTGGCTCGACATATCGATGACTCGATGCACCGGCTTCATCGCGATAGTCGAGTTGGACGACACGACGGTGCTCGATCGCTTCGTGCAACTGATCTATCAGCGTGCGCGGCGTGGACCAGCCGCCGGGCGCGAAAATGCGCGAACGTTGAGAACGCGCGCGCAGTTCGTCGGGCAGTACGGCTTCGATCTTGAGCAGGGCCGTGCGGGCTGCACTGGCAAGCCTCGTTCCGGCGAAAGCGCGCACGAAGCGGGTGCCGACCACGAGTGCTTCGAGTTCTTCGGCGTTGAACATCAGCGGCGGAATATCCGAACCCTTGCGCAGCAGATAGCCGACACCGGCCTCGCCTTCGATTGGTATTCCGGACAATTGCAGGTCGGCGACATCGCGATAGATCGTGCGCAAAGAAACGGAAAGCGATTCCGCGAGCCGTCGCGCCGGCAACGCTGTGCGACGACCCTGCAGGGAATGAATGATGAGGAAGAGACGGTCGGCACGGCGCATGCCCGAATCATCGCGCGTTGGCTGCGCGGCGCCAACCGTCCTTCGTCATCGAAGCCGGTGGTTACTTCGGCGACCACAGCCCGACGCGATTGCCCTCGCTGTCGAGGAACTGGGCGAAATAGCCCATGTCGCCGGGCAGGGCGGTGCGCGGCACGATCGTGTCGCTGCCCTGCGCGATCGCTCGTTCGAGCACCGGACTCAGATCGTCCACGCTGAGATAGATCACGCAGCCCTGCACGGACGGCTCGCCATCCTCGGTGCGGATCAGGCAGCCGCTCGTATTCGGTTTGCCACCGTACGGGAATACCGCCATCGGCGAACCACCCATGTCCTCACGTTGCAGCTTGACGTCGAGAACGGTTTCGTAAAAACGCTGGGCGCGATCAAGATCGATCGTCGCGATTTCAAACCAGGCCGGAACATTCGGATTGAGCATGGGATTTCCTTCGGGGCGAGTGCGTGATTGCACCCTGCCCACGATAGACAGGGCCTGCTGACAGCGTGGTGTCAGCAGGCTTTTTTCAGTCACCGATCCTTGGTCACTCGGATGGTGCAACATCGCTGTCGCATCACCACACCTCGCTCGTCCTCGCTGCGCAAGCTCAATCTCTTGACCCAGACTCTTGTCCATCAGGGGCGGATCCGGGAGGTTTCTCCGCAATGCTTCAGGCGCAACACCAAACCCGCTAGTCATCCCTGTGAAGGCAGGGACCCACTCAGACCCTGCTTCTTGTGCAAAGTCGTCGTGTGGCCCTCTTCTGCAGGGTTCAGAAACGATCGGGGGAGGGGGGTCGCTCTGCAGCAAAGTTCAACAACAGAGTCATTGGGCCCCTGCCTACGCAGGGGCGACGGGATATGGAGAATGAGGAGTTTGTTTGATCGTTGTGTGCTGCGATTTGTAGGAGGCAGCTCTATGGATCAGCAGCCTATTCAGCATCCTCGAATATCGGCTCGTCATCCCTGAGGAGGCAGGGACCCAGTGACCCTGCATTCAGTCGAGAAGGCGCTCGGCCCCTGCCTGATCAGCCATTCGGCTGTTGAAAGCCGCAGAGCGACGGGCGGTGGTCGAAATGTCAGCTCGCGATCGATGCAATTGCATCGATACGCAAGCAAGCAACTATCGCGCTGGTATGTCGTTGTTGACGCGCTTCCATTCCTCAAGCGTTGTGACGACCAGCGCCGCGAGTTTTTCGTAGCCTGCCTGCGAATCCGCAGACGGCGTTGCGTCGGCACCATCGACGGCGTTGAGCAATTGCCCGAGCGCGCGACTGAGCCAGCTCAGGCTCTGAGTGGATTTTGGTGGCACCGACCAGGCATTGAACGGATTCGCTGCCGGCGTGCTGCCGGTGATTGCATTGAGTCGGGTCTCGAATGCATCGAGGGATTCTCGCTTCGCCGCGTCCTTCGTCGCGGTGCGCAGTTCCGACAGCGACTTGCGCAGGGTGTCTGCTTCCTCGCTGGCTTTGCTGATACGCACCTGCAGCACTTCGATCTTGCGGGCGAGGTCGAAGCTGGCCTTGTAGGCGCTAGCCTGCAGATCGATGCGTGGATCAGCCACGACCGTGAAGTTCTGCGTATAGGTCTGCCCATCGACAGTCAGCTCGGCGCTGTAGCGACCGGGCGGGGCCCAGATGCCGTCGGCATAGGGATCCTTGGTTTCTGTGGCTGATGGGTAGTGCAGCGACCAGATGAAGCGATGCATGCCTTTCGAAGTTGCCAGTGGTGTCGGTTGGTCGATCCATTCCGGTGCCGAGCCGATCTTTGACAGGTCGTTCGCAGCCGGGATGTCGGTGCTCTTCCATTGCCGAATCAGGGCGCCCTCGGAGTCCTTGATCACCAGCAAGGTCGGTGTCCTGGAATCCTCGGCGAGGCGATAGTCGATTTGCGCGCCACTCTTCGGATTCGCCGCCATCGGCTCGTCCTTCGGAAATGGTGTGCCGGTGAATTCGGCTTCGCGATAGCGGATTGCCGTGGCCGGTGCGAACAGTCGTGTCGTTGATGCCGTTGATGGATCAAGCTGGCGCAGGGCGCTGATATTGTCGAGGATCCAGATGCCGCGACCGTGCGTGCCGATGACAAGATCATCGCCGTGCACGTCGATATCACGCACCGACGTTCGCGGCAGATTCTTCTGCAGGGTCTGCCAGTGCGCACCGTCGTCGAATGACAGGTACATGCCGAGTTCGGTCGCCGCGTAAAGCAAGCCCTTGCGCTTCGGATCCTCGCGTACGGCGTTGACGAAATCGCCATCGCGGATGCCGTCGACAATCAGCTGCCAACTCTTGCCGGCATCGCGTGTGCGGTAGATGTAGGGTTTGCGATCATCAAGCCGATGACGGTCGATCGCGACGTAAGCCGTGTCCGCATCAAAATGCGAGGGTTCGATGATGCCGACCTTCGACCACGCGGTCAGCGCGTTCGGGGTGACATCGTTCCAGTGCTCGCCGGCATCGTCGGTGCGCCATATCAAGCCGTCGTCAGTACCGGCCCAGATGCGCATGTCCTTGATCGGTGACGAGGCAATCGCATAGACAACGCCACGCCGCGGCCCGTTGCCGAGGTTGTTGGCGGCGGTGACTGCATCGAGATTGGCCGGCACCGGCGGATTCTCGCGGGTCAGGTCCGGACTGATCGCCTGCCAGCGTTCGCCGCCGTCGCGGGTGCGCCAGATTTTCTGGTTGCCGTAGTAGAGCGTGCCCGGATCGCGTGCATCGAAAGCCAACGGCAGCGTCCAGGTGTTGCGGTAGAGATCCGGTTCGGCGAGGGTCGGATCGATCGAGCGGGTCTGTTCGGTGCGCAGGTCGAGCTTGTCGACGTTGCCGCCGTAGATGATGTCGGGGTCGCGTGGATCGGGCGCGATCATGCCGGATTCGCCGCCCGCGGTGACTTCCTGGAATTGCATCATGGTGACGCCGTTGCGCGAGTTGCCGCGACTCGGCAGGGCGATCGCGCCGGAGTCCTGTTGCGCGCCGTAGATGCGGTACGGAAAGCGATCGTCGGTGATGATGTGGTACATCTGCGCGGTCGGCTGGTTGTGCCAGCTCGACCAGGTCTCGCCGCCATTGACGCTGACGATCGCGCCCTGGTCGACGGCGAGGATGCGCCGTTGCGGATCGGCCGGATCAATCCACAGATCGTGGAAATCATCGCCGGTGTTGTCGCCCTTGAGCGGAATGAACGAGCTGCCAGCATCGTCCGAGCGCAGCACGATCGTGTTCAACACGTATACGCGATCAGCGTTGCCTGGATCGATTGTGATGCGACCGAAATACCAGCCGCGATTCCAGATCCGGTTGTCGCTGCTCGTGCGCTTCCAGTTGGCGCCCGCATCGTCAGAGCGATACAGGCCGCCGGCATCGCCATCGACGATGGCATAGACACGATTCGGTTTATTCGGTGCGACGGCGACTCCAATGCGGCCGAGCTTCCCTTCGGCAAAGCCATGGCCGCGGATCGGCGTCCACGAATCACCGCCATCGACGGATTTGTACATGCCCGAGCCGGGGCCGCTGGCTGGCGGATAGACATTCCACGGCGTGCGCCTTGCCTGCCACATCGCCGCGTAAATGACCTTGGCGTTGCCAGGCTCGAAGGCCAGATCGATCGCGCCGGTTGCATCGTCGTTGCCGAGGATCTTCTGCCAATGCGCGCCACCATCAGTCGATCGAAACACGCCCCGTTGATTGTTCGGTCCGTAGGCGTGGCCGAGTGCTGCGACGTAAACGCGCTGGGCATCGGCGGGATCGACAATGATGCGGCCTATCTGCTGCGAATCCTCGAGCCCGATCTTTTGCCAGCTCTTTCCGGCATCGATCGACTTGTACATGCCGTCGCCCTGGGCGATGTCCGAGCGCATGTCAGCTTCGCCACTGCCGACATAGATGACGTTCGAATTGGAGGGCGCGATTGCGAGCGCACCGATCGATCCGATCGGTTGATCATCGAAGATTGGCTGCCAGGTGCGCCCGGCATCGTTGGATTCCCAGACGCCACCGTTGACAGAGCCGAAATAGAAATGCTGCGGTTGTCCGGGCACGCCTGCTGCGGCGAGCACGCGGCCTCCGCGGAAGGGGCCGACAAGACGCCAATCGAGATGTTCAAAGGAACCCGGATCAACCTGGGCGACGGCCAAGGAAGATGACGCGACCAGTGCCGCACATACAGCAAGACGTCCGATCATGGAGATCCCAAAAGCGCGATGGAGCATCAATTGTAGCGGCTCCTGCAGGCAACTCATGGGGGTAGACGTCATGCACCAACTCACAGCTCGGCTGGCGTGACTATCCTTGCCGGGATGCGCTCGGCTCAGGCACCGTTTACCCTTTCCTGCCGCGTACGGAAGCGTTGCAGGGAATCGCGCAAGGCATCGCTACGGTCGCGCATCAGCTTCAGCTTCGTGCGTGCCGTGATGATTCGCACCTGAAACGCTTCGCTCTGGTGCCAGTCGTCGGCGTTTTGCGCGGTAGTCGATGCCTGGGGCGGCGTGCGGACAGTCCTCGGCTGGCTGAGCTGGCGCAGGGCGCTGTCGAATTCATCGGGGTCGAAATTGACCGGCATGTCGTGTTCCTCGGCTACGCGAATATCTGGTGGTTCGTTGGCTTGGCAGGGATGACGTTCGCTGACGTTCCTGCCCATGGGGCCACTATGTAGCGGTGACCATGAACGGAATTGGAAGCAGAACCCGCCTTCGCGGGGCCGATCAGCAATGTGCCGCAGGATCGCCCACGAATATGTGAACCCAGCCACGGGATTCAGAGGCGCAGGGGCGCAATCAGACTTGCGGACCGGTTTTCCGGGCAGACGGCATGCCGATTCAGGCTCGGAGCAGATCAATTGCGCCCGCTCCGGCATCCTCGGCAACCCGCTCGTCGCCACTTCTATACATTGCGTTTTCGCGGTATACTTTGGCCAGTTGGGCGCATGGAGAGGGTCAATGCAGATCGAAGAGATGGTGCGTGCGGTGCAGACGAAACTTGGAATCGGTGTTGATGGTCGCCCCGGCCCGCAAACCTGGGGGGCGATCTACAAGCGCATTGTCGACAAAACCTCGCCTGTCGATGTTGCCTTGAGCGAATTCGGTGACCAGGCGAATGCGCGTAGCGAACGAGTCATCGCAAACTTGCACCCCCTTGTCCACCCGTATGCGCGAGCGCTTTACTTCAAGGCGCTCGAGCATGGCCTGACGATCAACATCATCAGCGGATTGCGAACCTATGCCGAGCAGGATGCGCTTTACGCGCAGGGCCGCACACGGCCCGGAAACATCGTCACCAATGCACGCGGTGGCTATTCCAATCACAACTTCGGCATCGCCTTCGATGTGGGGCTGTTTGAGCGCAACCAGTACCTCGGCGAATCGCCCATGTACAAGGCGGTTGGTACGCTCGGCGTCGAGCTTGGCCTGGATTGGGGCGGAAACTGGCGGACCATCGTTGACCAGCCGCACTTTCAATTGCGGCCCGGATGGGCAGTCGAGCTCAGTGAGCGGCAGATGCTGGCCGAGCTGCGCGCGCGCGTTGCCGCGGGGATAGACGCCTACGCCTGAAGCACGCGCTATCGGCAATCAGTCGATCAAGCCCTTGCGGATTGCGTAGCGGACAACATTGGCGACGTTGCGCGCCTTGAGTTTTTCCATTACCCGCGAGCGATGGTTTTCGGCCGTCTTCACACTGACATTGAGCTTGCGTGCGATCTCCTTGGTCGTCATGCCTTCGATCAGCAGATGGAAGACCTCGCGCTCGCGCGGAGTCAGCGAGCCGTAGGGATCCTCGAGTACGCGATCGGGTTGCTGGACCTGTTCGGCGAGGACGCGCGCAGCATAGGCACCGTAGTGGCCTCGCCCGCAGCGCAGGTCGTCGAGGGCGGCGATCAGCTCGGCGGTCGTGCTGTCCTTGAGCAGATAGCCGGAGGCGCCGGCGCGCACGGCGCGCAACACGTACTCCTCCTCATCATGCATGGTCAATACGAGGGTGCGCGTCTCCGGCAAGGCCTCGTGCAGTCGTCGCACCACTTCGATGCCGTTGAGCCCGGGCATGGAGATGTCGAGAATCGCGATATCGGGGCGCAAGGCCAAGGACTTTTCGACCGCCTCGACTCCATCGGCCGCCTCGGCGACAACATCGCATTGATCGCTGGCATTGAGCACGGCAACGAGGCTCTCGCGCACCATCGTGTGATCGTCGGCGATCAGCACGCGCAATCGTCCCAGTCCCAATGCGGTATGTTTCATCCGTTCAGTATGCCCTCCGGCAACATGACGCGCAGCCACGTCCCGCCCTTGCCGGACTCGATGCTGAGCTTTCCCCCATACAACATCGCGCGTTCGCGCATGCCGGCCAGCCCCGAACTTTGGCCACGGCTGGCCGCAGCCTGCGCGGCATCGACGTCGAAACCGGCGCCATCGTCCCAGATGGTCATGCGTAACCAGCCCGCGCGCACGCCGAGCTTGATCATCGCCTCGCTGGCGCCGGCGTGTCGAAGCGTGTTGCCGAGCGCCTCTTGCGCGATGCGGAAGAGGACGGTCTGTACGTCGCGATCGAGGGCCGGCATCGGCTCGACATGGATCTCGATCTGTAGCGTGCTGCTCTTGGCCAGCGTGCGTCCGAGCCAGTGCAGGGCCGCCTCGAGGCCGAAATCGTCAAGTACCTGCGGTCGCAGCAGGCGCGACAACTCGCGCGTATCGGCGAGCGTGTTCGCGCACAGGTCGAGGGCCGCGTCCATGCGCTCCCTTGCCTCGGTCTGGTCCGGCTGCAGCGTGGCCATGACCAGCGAAAGCTGGTTCTTCAGTGCGGTCAGGTTCTGGCCCAGACCATCGTGCAACTCCAGTGCGACGCGTCGCCGTTCCGTCTCCTGGACACGGTATACAGAGCGCGCGAGACGTTGCAGGTCAGCCTGATTGCCCTCGAAGCGCTGCAGCAGTTGCGCGTAGCGCTGGCGCAGGTCTTCGAGCAGGACTTGGGTGGGGCTTCCTTCAGCGGTCATGCGCGGCTGATTCGAATGCGACGATCTCCGGGTCGGCGTCAATCGTCGCTCGTTGCGCCGGCGTGGCGGAATCGCGCAATGCCTTGAGCGCGAGGCCGGCATCGCGCCTCGCCGATGCGGCTGCGGTCGGATTCGACGCGAGCAGGACTGTGGCGCCAAGGCGATGCAGGTCGAACGCAAGCAGAGCGTTCGGCTGCTCACGCAGTACTGTTCGTGCGTCCTCGTAGCGCCGGACGGCCAGGCCTGGATCAGTTTTCGAGAGACTGTCGATTTCGGTGCGCAGCCAGTCCAGCCGCAACGGCAGGTTGCCGAGTTCGCGAACCTCTTCGGCGCTGGTCTCGCCGATCGCGATGCGGACCTGGACGAGCAGCGCGCGGATGCCGGATTGCTCGGCCAATTGGCGCGCTGCTGCCAGCGTTTCCGCATCGCCCTTTCCGGCCTCGGCGCGAAGAAGCAGGGTGCCCGCTTTTTGTTCGTCGGTCGCCTCCGAGGCGGAATTGTCGAGAGCATCCAGCGAGCGTGCCGCTGTTTCGCGATCGCGCGCGGCAAGCTCGAGACGTGCCTGCAACAGGGCGACATCGACCAGCCCGCGCTGGTCCTCGCGTTCGGCGAACAGGGCTCGAGCCCGCGCGATGCGATCCTGAGCGGCGGAGAGATACCCCTCGACGATATCGAGCTCGGCGAGGTTGCGTCCGCTCACCGCAGCCTCCTCGATCATCTGCTTCTGCTGGGACGTTGCGAGTGATTCCTCGAGCAACGCGCGCGACTCATTCCAGCGTCCGCGAGCCAGGTAGAGCAGGCCAAGATTTTGTTGGGCGCGCACGATTCCGGCCGGGTCATCGAGCTCCTCCGACGTGGCCAGCGACTGCTTCCAGAACACCTGCGCACTGTCATAATCGCCAAGGACATAGTGTGCGTAGCCAATATTGTTCTGGCTCTCGGCAACACCTTGACGATCGCCATCGCGTTCGCGCATCTGCAGGGCGCGCTTGAAGGCCGCCAGCGCATCGGCGTACTTGCCCTGTTCTTCTGCGAGCAGTCCGATTTCGTTGTCGACCGCGGCCGAGCCAGCGCGGTCGCCAAGATTCGTGAACAGGTCGCGAGCCTCGGCCAATTGCTGCTGGGCCTCGTCGAACTCGCCGCGGATCGTGGCCAACTGGGCGAGATTGCGCAGAGTTGTGGCGACACCGCGATTGTTGCCAAGCGTACGGCGCAGCTGGACTGCCTTTCGATACTGTTCCTCGGCATCGGCGGTCTGGCCGAGGCGTGCGTAACCGACGCCCAATGCATTGACCGTTTCCGATTCGCCGTAGCTGTTGCGGCTGCGCTTGAACAGGACCATCGCGCGCACGAGATAGTCTTCGACTGCCGGGCGAAGATTGCCGTGCAGAATCGAGTACTTGCCGAGCAGGAACCAGAGACGCGGATCATCACCATCGCGGCGCACGAGTATCTGCAACAGGTCCAGGGCCGCTTCCAGATTTCCACTTTCTCCTTGCAGAGTCGCCAGCCGTCTAGCGGCGTCCAGATCGTCAGGCTGCTCGGCAAGGCGCCGAGTCAGAATCGCGATGGCGGGTTCCGGGTTTCCCTCGAGTACTGCCATCAGCTCGAGCATTGCCGGTCGCAGCGTGGTCGGCTTGGCAGCCAGCAAGCCCTTGTCGAGCGCATCGCGCACTTCATCGTTGCGGCCGCTGTTGTGCGCAGCGACGGCAAGGTCCAGATAGGCCGCCGAATAATTCACGTCTTCGGCAATTGCCGCATTGAACTGCACAATCGCAGCGTCCATCTTTCCACCGCGACGTTCCAGCAATCCGCGGCCATAGGCAGCCAGCGCAAACTCCGAGCTGGGCAACAAGTCGGCCGGAAACGACTGGTTCGGTCGCCAGGCGTGGGTCACCGCGGCATCAAATGCGCGCGCCGCGTCAAGGAGAGAGGTATTCGCCGACGCTGTCTCGACCGCAACCGGTGGATTGCCTGCCGAGGCGATCGTCGCGTGGAATCGGTAGCCAGCCGCGTCATGCACGAGTTTCGTGCGCAACACGCGACTCGCTGCCGCCGCGGCAAGCAGGTCTGCATCCCTGGCATCGCTGGCGGCGATGCCGATGCGTGTGATGGCATCGATTGTGCGCTCGCCATCGACGACGACTGAGCCGTCGAGACTACCGAGCCCCTGGCGCAGGTGTTCCGCATATGCAGTAAGAACGGGTTCCAGCGCAGAGTCGCGGTTTTCGTGCGCAATTGGCAGCAGCAGAAGTCGTTCAGGCGGAGGTGTCGGCAGCTGGCCGCGTTCGGGCCAATACCAGAAGGCAAGACCTGCAAGGCCGAGGCCGAGCAAAACGATCGCGGCAAACGCGCTGCCCCGGCCCGGCCGGAAATCACGCGGAACCTTGCGCTGATCGATGGCGGCGATGACTGCATCGGCATCCGGCAGGCGATGTGCGGGTGATGGTTTGAGCAGGCGATCGAGCAGGGCCTCGACCCATGTCGGCACGTCGGCGCGAACTCTGCGGATTGGTGGTGGTGGACCGAGCAGGCGCTGAGTCAGTGATTCGGCCGACGTTCCACCGGAAAAGGCCGGCTTGCCAGCGAGCATTTCGTAAAGCAGCAGACCGAGCGCATAGAGGTCGGATCGGGCATCGACGGGCGCTGCGCGCGCTTGCTCCGGTGAGAGGTAGTCAGGCGTGCCGACCACTCCGCCGGTCTGGGTCAGGCCACTGACGCGCAGGGAACGGGCCACACCGAAATCGCTGACAAAGGCGGTCCCGTTCTGATCCAGCAGCACGTTGGCGGGCTTCAGGTCTCGATGAATGACCTCACGCGCGTGCGCGGCGGCGAGACCGACAGCGAGCTGGCGCGTGATACGCAGTGCTTCTTCGACCGGGATCGGTCCGTTGCTGTCAATGAAGCGCTCGAGCGACTGTCCATCGATGAATGCCATGCTGATCAGCCAGCGCCGCTCGGCGCCGGCGGTTTCGTGCACGGCGATATCGTGGATGCGCACGACATGCGGGCTGGAGACTTCCCGAGCCAGCAGCAATTCCTGCTTGAATCGTTCAAACGCTTCCGGTCGCATGGCGGTATCCGGGCGCAGCAACTTGATCGCCACTTTTACATCAAGGGCGATATCAGTGGCCAGATAGACGACGCCCATGCCGCCGATGCCAAGTTGACGCTCAATCCGGAAGCGTTCCGCAATCAGGCTGCCTGCCGCAAATCCGCCGTCTTCATGGATGCCCGTGGCGGTCGCCGCGAAATCTCTATCGCGCGTCATCGGGGACTCCCCATCACACGCAGGGCATCATTGAACTCACCGGGATGCGATAGCAACGAGGCGCTTACGTCAGCAAGGATTTCCTGTCCCCGGCGGGCCTCCATCCAGAGTGCGGCACGCTCGACAAAAGCTTCCAGAAGTTCCAGATCAAGCGACGTGATCGTCGACCCCGTACCCCGCGTGTCCGCATAGACAACGCCCACCACGGCATTGCCTATCTTGAGCGGCAGGCAGACCAGGGCGCGCAGGCCGGCATCGATCACCGACTCGCGCAGTGCCATTTCGGCGTCGGCGGCTAGCGCGTTGTGGACGACGACCTTGCCGGCGGTCAGGGACTTCATGGCCGCACCCATGCTGCCGGCAAACCGGCGCATGTGCAGGTCCTCCATCTTTAGGCCGTGGCAGGATCGCACGCGCAAACCGTCGGGCCCGTTGAGCAGGATGAACCCGCGTTCGCACTCGGCCAGCTCGACGACCGAGCGCAGGGTCTCATCGAGGACGTCCGGCAGGACAGTGTGCTGACCTACGCGCTCGGCGAGCGCAATCGACGACTGTTGTCTGCGCGCACCGCGCTGATCGAATCTTTCGGCTGCCTGCGCATCGAGCGGCATGAATTCGCAGTGGATATCGCCAAGGCGCAGCCAGGTGGATTGCTCCAGGCGCGCATCGTGAGTACGCGTGCCTTCCACGAAACATCCGTTTTTGCTGCGCTTGTCATGCAGCAACCAGACATCGCCATCGCGCCGGAGTTCAGCGTGCAGGCGCGATACCGACGGATGATCGAGACACCAGTCACTTTCGCTGTCACGGCCAATTGTCACCTGCTGCTGGTCTCTCAGCAGGCAGGTTTCGGCGGCAGCGCCAGGAAAATACGCGGTCAGGAGTGCAGGCATGACCTCATAGTAGCGCCACTCATCGGCAAAGCTCAGGGATGCCCGGAATGTGCCGATCCCGGCGCGCTGGTTTTCAGCGCGTATCAGTCAGCGCGAGTCGCAAGGCGCTGACATCAATTACCGTAGTCGCGCAGGAAACCGATGCTGAAGCCCAGCGTATCCGCGCCAGCCAGAAGTTCACCGGCGGTATTCTGCTTGTCGTGCAGGGCCCGCCATTCCTGGGGAATCGATAGGCCGGCCTGGCTCGCCACCTGGGCGCGGAAGGCATCGAGGCTGGTGATCGCGCTGGTGAAGTCGGCCGCTTCCACCGCTGCCTGGATGTTATCAAGATGGTCGGAAAGCGATGTGCGCAAAGGCAATTGCACCGCGGTAACGTGGCTACGCAAGTTGCCCAGCTTGGTCACGACCACCGCGCTGGTCGGGCGTGGATCGGCAACGACCAGAAATTGCGAAAATCCCGGAGTGGTGCCGCGTGTGCGCACGCTGCCGGGCAGCACGCTGCCGGTGATGTCGTGGAATGCGCCACCGAGAGGCGCCTTGAGCAAGCGGAACCGCGAGCCAGGTGTGTACACCAGTGCGTGCGTGTGCACCTCGACATTGACCAGTCGGCGAAATGAAAGTCCGCCGAGTGTCGGTGGTTCCACCGTGATCATGACCGGCAACGAGGCCGGCACGGTCTTCAGCGACAGGCTTGAGAGGCGGGCGAGCAGTCCAGGATTGCTCAAGTTGACCGTTTCCGCGCTGATGCCGAGGCTCGACGCGGACAAGCCGCTGGCATCATCGAAGTTCAGGCTCAGATCGGCGATCGGCATGCTCGACGAGCCGATGCGGACCGTGGCGGAATTGCCGCTGACGACGATGTCGACTGGCAGGGGCTGGGCCTGAACCAGGGAGCTCAGGCTGATGATGGCGATCGCTATCAACCAGGCGCAAGGGCGCCGCGTAGATATTGGCATGGAAAACTCCCGCAATGGACTGCCTGTCTTATCAAGGACTTGCAATGCGTGGTGCGGTCTCCCTCCCGCAAATTGATTCCCGAGCATAACCGCATCCAGTCTCGAAGTCTCTGAGGAGTATCACCTATGACAATGCGGGTTTTTCCTCATTCAGATTCCGAGCACGGCGCGGGATGCTGTCCTCCCCCTGAGCCCACGTCGGGCCTTTTGCCGGAGTTTCTACATGAATCTGTTTAATACGAAGCCCACCGCACACCTCGTGCGCGACCGTTTGAAAGGCACCACCCGATCAATGCGACTCTCGGTTCTCGCGGTCGGCATGCTGGCGAGCGGGCTCGCCTTGGCCGACGCCCATGTGAGCCCGGATCTGCTGCAACAGCTGAATACCACCCTGCCCGGCGAAGAGTTGACCGTTGTCGTCACCTACGAGCAGTCCACACCGCCGAGCGCGGCACAGGTCGCCGCCCTCAGCTCGCTCGGTGTGCAGAAAGCGATCACGATGCGCTCGCTGCCGATTGCTGGTGTGAAAGCCACTCCCGCAGTCATTAACGCGTTGGCACAGCAGCCCGACGTCTACTCGATCCATCCGAATCGCGTCTTGCAATATTCCAACCGTGAAGCTCGCGAAATCTCTGGCGCCGCACGCGTTGTCGAGAATCCCGGAGACTTCGGCCGCGCGATCCCGTACAGCGGTCGCGGCGTCACCGTAATGGTCAATGACTCCGGCATCGATGCCACGCATATGGATTTGCAGTTCGGCAACCACGTCGTCGAAAACGTCCAGGCGCTGACCAATCTGGCAGCCTGGGACAGCATCCTTCCGATCACCTATCTCGAAGGGCAGCTCAATACGGACATTGGTTCGGGCCACGGCACGCATTGCGCAGGCACCGTCGGCGGCACCGGCGCACGCTCCAACGGACTGTATCGCGGCGCCGCTCCTGGTGCCGACCTTGTCGGTTATGGCTCGGGTGCCGTGCTGCTGATCCTCGACGCCGTCGGCGGCCTCGACTATGCGGTCACGAACCAGTTCAGCTTCAATTCCCCGATCCGTGTCATTTCCAATTCCTGGGGAACCTCGGGCACGTTCGACGAGACCGATCCGGTCAATGTCGCTTCTTACGAAGCATCCAAGCGCGGCATCGTGGTGGCATTTGCTGCTGGCAATGATGGTCCGGGCGAAGATACGCACAACCCGTATGCCCAGGCGCCCTGGGTCATTTCGGTCGGCGCCGGTACCAAGGACGGCAAGCTCGCTGACTTCTCGTCGCGCGGCAAGCGCGGTGAATCGCGCAGCTTCACCATGCCCGACGGCCACCAGTGGACCTATTACAACGAGCCGACCATCGTCGCCACCGGCGTCAATGTGATCTCGACCCGCGACACAACGGGCTCCCTGACCGTACTCAGCCTGCCGGAAGACGCCGAACAGATCGATCCGGCCTATCTGCCGTTCTATGCCTCGATGAGTGGAACCTCGATGGCGACGCCGCACGTGGCTGGCGTCATCGCCCTGATGCTTGAGGCGAATCCGAGCCTGACCCCGTTGCAGGTCCGGGACATCCTCGAGCGCACGGCCACCAACATGAGCGGCCGCGAAAACTGGGAAGTCGGCGCCGGCCACATCAACGCCTATGCCGCCGTGGCTGAAGCCCAGGGCATTCGCAATGACTACGGAAGCACGGTCAATGCGCTGCGTCCGTTCAACAGCAACGCACTCGTCGTTCCGGGTGGCGCGCCGATCCCGTTCTCGATCGACTTTGCGCCGGTCGGGCCAGTCACCGAGCAGTCCTTCACGGTCGGTTCGGAAGTGGCTTACGTCAGCGCGCGTGCAGAAGTCTATGAAAACACGGTCGCCCTGGTCCTGACCGACCCGGATGGCATTCGCTACGGTTCCTCGATCGCCCTGCCGGTCCTCGGCGAGACCCTCACGGTCGGAGCTGCTGGCAAGCCTGGCGTCTGGACGATCACGGTCCGCGGCGTCGGCTCGGTATCCGGTGTCGCCCTCGATCCGGCGGGTGTCACCAATGGCTATGGCCTGCCGGGCACGATCACCGGCAACATCAGCTTCCTCAACAGCGGCGGCTATACCGGGCTCAATGATATCGTCGGCCATCCGGCCAGCGCGGCCATCCAGTTCGCGGTCGCCAATCGCTTGGTCGATGGTTACAACGACAGCAAGTTCCGTCCGGACCAGAACATCAAGCGCAGCGAACTGGCTGAGTACCTGATGATGGGCTCGAGCGTGCGCCAGGCGCTGCCCTTCTCCGGTCAACGCAGCTTTACCGACCTGTCGACTAGCAATCCGGCCTACCCGTTTGCCGAATCTGCCATTGCCATGGGGGCGCCGTTGCGCAACCTGTCGCAGCAGCAGAACGGCGTGATGAAACTCATCAATGGCCAATTCAAGCCGAACAACAACGTGACGCGCATGGATGTGGCCTACGGTCTCGTGCAGAGCCTAGCCCTGCAGAGTCAGGCATCCGCGTTCACTGGTCAGATGACTGCATTCTTCATGGGCCAGCGAGTTCCGGTCATGGATGCGGCGCTGATCCCGGCATCGATGCGCGGCTATGCCCAGATTGCACTCGACCAGGGCTTGCTCAGTGCACGCTTCACGATCAGCCAGGGACCGTTTGATCCGCAGCCCACGGTTCAGGCTTACTTTGACCCGAACAACGCGGTCTCACGTGCGGCCTATGCGGTTGCCGCGGGTCGATTCCTCGGGCAGTTCGATACGGTCCAGTAACAACCGCCCCCACACAGGCCCACGGAAGGACCTGTGTGTGTTTAGTCCCGAAAGCGGTCGACAGTGTCGGCCGCTTTCGCATTTCTGCAGATACGCTGCGCGTAGACACGTCTGACACTGAAACATCGCGACCGAAGTGCCTCGCCGCTATTCCTATGCCATCCTCGGCGTCGACTTCTATTGCGGACAGATCGGGCGCTATCAGGATCGCTGCAAATTGCCGTTGTACAGGCAATCGGCCCCTGACAGGGAGGCGGCGGTTCGATTGGTAGTGCAACTGAGAGGATTTCGTCCACACCTCACCATTCCCGTTGTGTCTGCGCTGGTTCGCCGCCCTGGCCGAGTTCCAGATGCTGGCAGCGTTGTGCGAGCATGTGGGTGTCGAAGTCGACAACCGCGCAAGGTTCGATGTATCTTGAATGCGCCCGGTAAGGCAGTCATCTGCGAGGCTGCGACCATTGCAAGTCTGGGGTATTGTAAAAATGCCGGGCAGTGACGACGATGCAACGCATCGAGAATGCAATCTGAGATTGCCCGCATCGAAAAGCACTGGGATGAGGATGTCGAGAGAGTGGATCTGCTGACGCTGGAGCATTTTTCCGGGTGCGTGAACGAGACTTTCTCGGCCGCACTCAATGACATGAATGTGGATTTCGTTCTGGTCGAGGCGCGGCCATTGCCAATCACGGACGAGCGTATGGCGCGGCCGCCATTTTCATTATTGTTCCGCAACACCGCGGCTTTCTTGTTCCCGCAGCAGATTTATCCAATGCGGCATCCGCGCGTGGGCGAGGTCGGCATCTTCCTCGTGCCGGTGGCGCAGGAACAGGCGGGGTTTCTGTATCAGGCGGTCTTCAACTGATCCGGCCCTTGCTGCAGCAGTGGCTGCGGGTCCGATCCACGCTGACCTGCCCCAAAGCTTTCCTATTCAGGTGTCGGCGGCGACCAACGCATCAGCCGATGTATTCCGCCGTTGCCTTCGTTCACGAAACCGAGTCGCTCGTACAACTGGCGCGCTGCCCGATTGGATTCTTGAACACGCAGGCACATTCCGCGTCCTTGCGTGGCGCAATCCCGCTGGCTTTGACGAATCAGCAAGGAGCCGATGCCGCGTCCGCGCATTTCGGTGAACAGGCAGATGTCGACGATCAGATGCTCGGGTGATTTGCGTTGCAGGTAGTAGCGGCCGATCGGCCCGCGGCCGACATGTTCGACTGCCAGAAAATCGCTGTCGCCGAAATGCGCAATGTAGTGCTGGTGCTGGAGCGCGAATTGCTGGTCGAGAAAGCTCCGCTTCGCGCTTTCTGGCCACGGCACTGGCGCCATTTCTTCGGCTCGCGTGCTCGCATAAAGATCACGCAGCCAGGGCAGGTCGGCGTCAACCAGAGGACGCAGGGAAATCCCGTGCTCGGAGAGGAGCACGGGGATGGAATCTCCGCGCTGGCGGTCGTCGCGATGCAGCGGAAACGGGTCCAGCAGAGAAGGCGGCCGTGTTGGGTCGAGCAACGGCATTTCTCAAGAGAACGAAGGATAGATGCCCTGCAGTGCGATGCAGAAATTCACGCCGAGATACGGTTGCCGGTTCTCGTGAGGAAGGCTGCCTCCCGCACTGGCGCCGAGCATGTTTGGCGAGAAGGTGGTGTTGGGCGCAACCGCGGCGAAGGGCTTGTTGATTGCCGTGACCGGCTGAGAGAGGCCGCCATTGCTGACCGGCGAGCCGCTGCGCTTGGTGGAGTCCGGTTGCAGAAAGGCATTGATGACATGGTTGTGAACCGGGAATTCGGCACTGGTGAGCGTGACCGTGTTCGTACCGAAAGTTTCACCCATCGACCGTGGGCTGAGACCGGGGCCGTTTCCCTGTTGGCAGCCCGCGCGGGCTTGGAAATTCGGCAGTTGGAAGGTCGTCTGCCCATTGCCGCCGTAAGTCGTGCCGAGCAACGAGAACAGGGCGGTATTCTGCGCGATCGGCAAAAGCGCGCCATTGCAAAACGCCCAGCCGCGTGGGTTGAAATTGAAACCGTAGAGCTGGATCTCGCCGATGAAGGGCTCTGTCATGACTGTTTTCTCCTGTGAGGCCGACGGCGCTGACTAAGCGAACCTGTCGGGATGAGACGAAGGGATTCACGACTGCGACGGATAGATGCCGAAAAGGGCCATGCAGAACTGCACGGTCAGGGTGGGCATCGTGTTCTCATGCGGCTGGCTTCCGCCCACCGTTGACGTTGACTGCGCCGACATTGGCAAGGGGGTCGCGCCTGCAATATCGGTGACGTAAAAGGTTTCCCCGCTGACCGAACCGGGCAGCAGGCCTGGGCCCGGTGTCACAGTGCTTGCGCCACCGGTGCTTGCGACCAGGGCATGGGTGTGGGCGGGCATTTGCGAGCTCAGCACGGTCACCTGCTCGGCGCCGGCTTTCTGGCCGATGACGTAGGCGCTCAGGCCGGGCCCCTGTCCCTGGTGAATCGGCAATCGCCCGCGCAGATCGGGTACTGCGAAGGTGGTCTGGCCGTCACCGCCGTACGTGGTGCCGATCAACGAAAACAAGGCGTCGAATTCCGAAATGGCTAGCAAGGCGCCATTGCAGGCCTGCCAGCCGCTGGGAGTGCGGCCGAAGCCGAACATGCGTATCTCGCCGATGTAGGGTTGGCTCATGTGTTTGCTCCAGAAGTAGTGGTCTACTCGCGCGCCAAGGCGATAACGAAATCGATGTCCAATGGACGATCAATTGCGCGACGGGAAGATCCCTTGCAGGGCGATGCAAAAATTGATGGTCGTGTAAGGCTGGATGTTCGAATGTGGCTGATTGCCGCCTGCCGTGCTGACGGTCCCAGGGTTCTGCGGAACGGTTGCTCCGGCACTTGAAGCGTACAGATCGGGAGGTGTTCCCGTGCTGGTGCTGGTGGCGAACACCCGATTGCCCGGGTTGCGGTTGTCGCCGTTGGCCGTCGAGGCGTTCATCGAATGATTGTGAGCCGGCAGGTTGCTGCCCTGCAGGGTCACGTTCTCGGCGCCGGCCGCCTGGCCGATCTGGACACTCGACGAGTCGAAGCTGACCGGGGTGCGGCTACGCAGGTCCGGCAAGGCGAAGTTGGTGGTGCCATTGCCGCCGAACTGGGTCCCCAGCAACGAGAACAGCGCCTGATTCTGGTTGATCGGCAGCAACTGACCATTGCATTGCGCAAAATATCTTGGCGCGAAGTTGAAGCCGGCCATCATGATCTGACCGATGAAGAACTCGCTCATCGAAATACCCTCCCTTTGGAAATTCTGCCCGCCACCTCATCGCGCGGCACTGGCGTACTCTGAACCGCAACGGGCAATCCTACAAGACCTTCTCATAGTGCAGATCGGAAACTATTGATCATTCGCACTTCTACGGACTGACCGAGGCCCTTCCAAAAGGGCCACCCGCGTGTGCTAATCTGCCGCCATCGTCGTCAGCGATAAGGCGATCTGGCGGATGACCCGGCAAGCCGATGCGGCCGAGACATTAAAGGTTGGTTTCTATAGGGGATTCAGGGTCATGTCATACCTTTTCGGTAATGCCGCCGGCAGAGCTCGGCTATTCGCGATCGCTCTCATGTTGTGCTGCCCGGTGCTGCTGCCCGGCATCGCCAACGCGGCCCACACGTCACTCCAATGCGCCGCGAAGACCGGCACGGTCAGTAACGGCGGCACGGTTGCGGTTGATGTCACCGACTGCGCCGTCAATATTGGTTTCGCCGGAACCGGTCCGGTCGATGGCCCGGCGCTCCCCGCGCACGGATCCGCCAACCTTCGCATCACCGGCTCCAACTGGTTTGCCGACTACAGCCACAACGGCAACAGCGCGACCAGCGATGTATTCGAATTCACCGATGGCACCGTTTCCGGCGACACGGTGCAGGTGACCATCACCATTACGCCGCCGACCTCGCCGATCACGGTGTCTCCGGCCTCCCTGCCCACCTTGACGGCCGGTACGCCGTTCTCACAGACGTTGACCTCGGCTGGCGGCGTCGCTCCTTACGTCTATACGCTGCAGAGCGGTGTGCTGCCCGCAGGCCTCAGCCTGTCCAGCGGCGGCGTGCTGTCCGGCACCCCGACCCAGCGCGGCGGCTATTCCTTCAGCGTTCGTTCGACCGATAACATCGCGCAATTCGCCGACAAGGGCTACACCGGTGTGGTGCAGAATCCGTCGCTGTCAATCACCCCGACAAGCGCAACCGCGATCCAGGGCATAGCGTTCTCGCAAGTCTTGACCGCTGTCGGCGGTGTTGCGCCGCACAGCTATCTGCTCGAAACCGGCACCTTCCCGGCCGGCATCTCGATCTCAAGCGCCGGCGTGGTCAGTGGCACGACCGCAGCCGCGCCCGGCAGCTACCCGGTTACCTTGCGCGTCACGGACTCGAGCACAGGTCCGGGCAGCTATTTCGAGTTGGAAAACTTCACGCTTACGGTCAGTCCGCCACCCAGCGTGTCGATCGCGGTAGCTCCGGCAAGCGTCAATGAAGACGGCGCGACCAACCTGGTCTACACCGTTACCCGCAGCCTGAATCTGTCGTCTCCGACAGTGGTGAACATCAGCACCGGCGGAACCGCGACTTCGGGCGCTGACTACATCGGCGGCGTCGCCACGGTCAGCATCCCTGGTGGGGCGACGACGGCAACGATCACGATTAACCCGACCGCCGACACCACGGTCGAGGCTGACGAAACAGTCATCCTCACTGTCGCTGCGGGCACCGGCTACACCATCGGCAGCCCGAGCAGCGCCACCGGTACGATCCTCAACGATGACGTCCCGACTGCTTCGATCACGGTCGCGCCCGCCGCCGTGGCCGAGGATGGCGCGGCGAACCTCGTCTACACGGTAACGTTTGATCAAGCGGCATTCAGTGCGATCTCGGTGAATTACTCGATCGGCGGTACCGCCACAAACGGCACCGACTACGCGACGATCACGTCGCCGCTGGTCATTTCGACGGGAAGCACTACGGGCACGATCACGGTCAACCCGACTGCAGACATTAATATCGAAGCCGATGAAACGGTCATCATTACGCTCGCCGCGGGTTCCGGTTACAGCGTCGTCGCGCCGGTCAGCGCTACCGGCACGATCCTCAATGACGATCTGCCGAACTTGACCATCAATGACGTGACCGCCGCCGAAGGCAATGCCGGCACGACCAACTTCACCTTCACGGTCAGCTTGAGTGCACCGGCCGGCCCCGGTGGCGCGACCTTCGATATCGCCACCGCGAATGGGACGGCGACTGCCGGTGTCGACTACGTTGCCAACAGCCTGACCGGCCAGACCATTCCGGCCGGCAGCAGCACCTACAGCTTCACCGTGCTGGTCAACGGCGATACCGCGAACGAACCCAACGAAACATTTTTCGTCAATGTCACCAACGTGACCGGAGCGGTCGTTGTCGATGGCCAGGGTCTGGGCACCATCGTCAACGACGATCCGTTGCCTAGCCTGTCGATCAACGATGCCTCCGTTGTCGAAGGTAACGCCGGCACCGTGAATGCGAATTTCACCGTCACTCTGAGCGCAGCCAGCGGACAGAGCGTCACGGTCAATTACGCCACGGCTAATGGCACCGCGACCGCGGGCACCGACTACATCGCGACCAGCGGAATTCTGACGTTCACGCCCGGACAGATAACGCAGACCATCACGGTCGTCGTCAATGGCGATACGGTTCCCGAAGCAGACGAAACCTTTTTCGTCAATCTGAGTGGTGTCACCAACGCCACGATTGCCGACAACCAGGGCGTCGGCACGATCACCAATGACGATGTGCCGGTCACGATCAGCCCGACCACGCTGCCAAATGGTAGCGTGGCCTCGGCCTACAGCCAGACGCTAACGGCCAGCGGGGGACTCGCGCCTTATGCATTCTCGGTGAGCGCCGGGGCATTGCCGGCGGGGCTGACGCTTTCAGCAGCGGGCGTACTAAGCGGAACACCGACGGCTGGCGGCACGTTCAATTTCACGGTCACGGCAACCGATTCGAGCCCCTCGCCCGGTCCGTTTACCGGCAGCCGGGCGTATACGGTCGTGATCGCCCCGGCGGTGGTCACGCTACCTGCTGCGGCATTGCCGAACGCGACACTGGGTTCGGCCTATTCGGCCAGCGTCGGCCCCGCGACCGGTGGCACCGCGCCGTACAACTATGCGGTCACGAGCGGCGCATTGCCCGGTGGATTGACCCTGTCGGCGCTGGGCCAGATCAGCGGGACGCCCAGTGCACTCGGCACGTTCAATTTCTCGGTAACGGCGACCGACAGCAGCACCGGAACGGGACCCTACACCGCCACGCAGTCCTATTCGATCACGGTGGTCGATCAGCCCCCCGTCGCCAACCCGGTTTCGGTCACGGTGGCCTACAACAGTGGCGCCAATCCGGTCACGCTCAACATCACTGGTGGAACGCCGATCTCGGTAGCCGTCGCCAGCCCTGCCTCGAATGGCGCGGCGGTCGCGAGCGGTACGACCATCACCTATCAGCCGACCACCGGATTCGCCGGCAGCGACAGTTTCACGTACACGGCGACCAATACCGGTGGCACGTCGGCAGCGGCGACCGTCACCGTAACGGTCAGTGATCCGGTCATTACGGTCACGCCCAGTGGCGGCTTCGCCGCGACCGTGGGCGTCGCCTATACGCAAACCTTCACCTGGTCTGGTGGTGCCTCGCCGTACAGCGGCTATCAGGTCACCAACCTGCCAACCGGTTTGTCGATCACCGCAACCAGCGCAAACAGCGCAACGATTTCCGGTACGCCAACCGCTGCCGGAAGTTTCTCGCTCAACGCATCGGCGACGGACAGCAGCACCGGAAGCGGCCCGTTCACCGTAGGCCAGGCATTCACGCTGACTGTTGCCGGACCATCATTGACGATGACTCCGGCGACGACGACCTTCTACGCCACCTATGCAATGCCGTTCTCGCAGGCGTTCACGGCTTCTGGCGGCATTGGTCCTTACACGTACGCGCTGAGCGGATCGGTGCCTGCCGGCGTGACTCTCTCGGGCGGAACGCTCTCGGGCAGTCCGACAGCACCGGGAGTTTTCAACTTCACCATCACCGCAACCGACACCGGATCCACGGGCGCCGGATCGCCATTCACGGTGGCCGTCAACTACGTACTTGACGTCACCGCTCCGACGATCGTGATCGATCCGGCCAGCCTCCCCGACGGCGTGACCAGCGTAGCCTACAGCGCGGTGATCAGTGCCACCGGCGGCGTGGCACCGTACACGTTTGCGGTCACGGCGGGGAGCTTGCCGGGCGGCTTGAGTCTGGCGACTGACGGAACCCTCTCCGGTATTCCGACCGGGCCGGGAACGTTCAACTTCGATGTCCAGGCCTCGGACGCCAACGGCCAGACGGCCACACGCAGTTACAGTGTGCTGGTCCAGGTTCCACCACTGACCTTCGTCTCGACAACATTGCCTGATGGCGTCGTCGCCGTTGGCTATTCGCAGACGCTGACGGCAACCGCTGGCTTGCCGCCGTACCAGTTCGCGGTGACAGCCGGCGCGCTGCCACCGGGCCTGAGCCTCGATCCATCCGGCCTGATTTCCGGTGTTCCGGGCAATCGTGGTGTTTACAACTTTACCGTCACGGTGACCGACAGCAATACGCCGCCGGCCAGTGTCAGTGCGGATTTCACCATTCGGATCGATCCGGCAGCCGTCGACCTTCCAACCTTGAGCAATCTTTCGCTCTTGTTCCTGCTAACCCTGATCGGTTTGATTGGCGTCACGCAGTTGCGTCGCCAGCGGACCTGAGATTGTTCCCGTCATTCATCGAGGCCAAGAACATGCAACGACGTCGCTTTATCATGGCTGCTTGTGCGCTGGCGGTGACCAGCGCGACTCCGGGAATCGCCCTGGCGGCGACTTCCGGTGCCCGACAACCGGCGGAGTTCGGTTTTCGCATCGGCGATCGCTTCCGTTGTGAACAGGGCACGGTGCTCGAGGTCAGCGAAGTTTCGAATGCTCGCGCTGATGCGCATTGCCGGCAATGCAGCGTCCACTTTCAGCACCTTGAAGGGCCGAGGCTGGAGGAGGGGACGTATCGCATGCAGGGCTCGGCGGCTGCCACCGAATTGTTCCTGCAGCCATCCTCTGAAGGTGCGATGGCCGTTCTCAGTCGCCTGAGTTGAACAACGACTGATTCAATCGGATCTGTTCCACCCGGCATGGCGTAGCGCTGCCGAACTCGATCAGCGCATTCGCATGGTCGAGCTGCACTGGTCCGTCAGGAATCCAGGTGTCGCAAGGCGCGATCGATCATCGCGATCGCGTCGACGGCAATCGTCTGGAACTGACGCGAAATGCGTGGATCGATGCCGATCCGCTGCCAGAATTTCCGAGCCATCGGCGCCGCGTCAAGCCAGTCGGCCCTCTGTTCGGGCGCTGGCAAGGCGATCTCGTAGCGACGCTCGACAATCTCGCCGCTGTTGGCCGGTCGGAAGCGCATCGGCAACATGTCGTAGACCGGTGCGAGGCCGAGCGGCCGCTGGTCTGTGAGATGCATCGCGGCATTGCCGAGATGCATATCGGAGTTGCCGATAAGCAGCCCAAACCAACTGATGACGCATAGGCGATGTGCATCCGCGTCATCCAGCCAGCCGTCGCGCATGAGTCTGGGGGCGAGCCGCCACCAGTCGACATTGCCATTGGCGTAGAAAGCGGCATCGAGCGCCGCGAGCGACACGAAGCCACGCCGCCCCAGCGCAGGCGTTCGATCGAAACGGGTCGACTGCAGGAAGACGCGACCTTCTGATTCGATGATTTCGTTTTGCGCTGTGGGGAAATCGGATTCAAGCAGGATTTCGCTCGCGTGATGCTCGCAAATCAGCAGGTCGGCCCAGCGTCGGCCTGCTCTTGTTTCCGTGCTCTCGCTGAATTTGACGATGACTGGCGTCATGCTTTCGCCTGACTGCAAGGTCACCGCGAACTTGGCTTGTTCGCCGCCGGCTGAGGAGCCGACATCCTCGCCGCGCAACGTGGCTTCGGCCAGTCGCGGGTAACGGGACGAGCGTTCTTGCTGCCCAACGGTGTCTGTTGGGGCGATGATTCCGTGCAAGGCTTTCTGCAGGGAAGTTTCTCCAAGTACCAGGTCACCTGGCGCGTCGTCGCCGTGGCCGAGCAGGGCAAGCACGATGTCATCGGCGCGCCAGCGCAGAACGTCTTCCGGGGCACCGATCTTGCTGGCGACCCGGTGTGCAAAACTGCGCCCGAGAAACCCCTGCGGGCGTTGATCGTCGAGAATCCATGGCAGTCCGGGGAAGAGACCGGAGGCGAAGTCGCCGTGCACGAGCGCGGGGCGCGAACCTTTCGAATCGAAAAAGAATCCGCCGCCATGCAGCGCATGAAGTTCACCGAGGGTGTGCGGCTTGGCGTCGACGTCGATCCGGTACAGCGGCCAGTGACTGCCTGCCCGCGCAATTTCGCGGGCCAACGCATAGCGCGTCGCGCGGGCCCGGCCGATACGCACGATGCGCGTGCCTGCATCGGAAATAAGACGTGAAACCGTGGGTTGACTGATGCCGAGTACGTCGGCGATCAGGCTCGCAGATTGCGGGCCGCGTGATCGCAACAAGGATGCCAGTCGCTCAGGTCGTTCATCAGTCATGAATCCGATTGAATAGATTCATGAATAGATAGTCAAGACGTCGTTTCCATAGTATCGAGTCCTACAAAACCTCCGTCCGTTGGCGAGTTTCGAATAAAAGCCAATAGAAACAGTATGTTAATCTATCTCATATTGAGACGAGTGAAAGGAGGCTGGAATTGAAAAATAACAGAATACGGGGACGATTTGAATAGATCAGACGCGCTATTCTCTTGTCTAGGCAGCGTTGCGACCCACAGACGGATTGCGCCAGGCGCTGAGCAGATCGTCCTGGCGCTTCATCGCATCGGCGTGGAAACGCTCCTTGACGTGACCGTAGCCGCGAATGTGTTCAGGCACCGAGGCGATGTCGACCGCGAGGGCGTGATTTTCACCGTCGAGTCCGGTCAGCAGCTCGTCGATCTGACAACACGAGCGTACGTTCTGAGCCGAGACGCATCAGCAGCGCCGCAGGGAACCGGTACTTTAGTCGAAGGTGCCGAGAAAGATGGAATCGTAGTCAATCAGGACAATGACGACGCGATCCAGAGCGGTATCGAATACGAGGCACGCGGGCCCGCAAGAGGAAGCCCTTTTCGGTGTGCCGTTTACCGAGGGCAGCGTGATTGTTCGCGTCGAACTGAAAAGAAAACGATCGAATATCTGAACGGATGCGCCATCGTTCCCAATGATCGCCACCATTCCGGGCATTGCTTCCGGAACAATGGGGCCGGCGCTGCCAAATGATCCAAGCGCTTGAAACGTGGCTCCATCAACGGCCACGCCCGATGTCGAGAAAACAGTGCCAGCGTTGGTCACGATCCGGTGGTCGTTTCCATTGAGCACATTGTCAACGTGTTCCAAGACCCGGATACCATCAGCGCTGATGGCCATTCGCCACAAACCGAAAGCCGTTGAAGTGTTGTCGTAACCGACCACGGTCGATGCGTCGAGCAGAGCTATGCTGTTGGGCCCGCTTTGAGGTGGTGTGGTGATCGGACGTGGCACGCCACTGTCATAAACAGCGACGCCTTCGTGCCACGGAATAGTCGTATCGTTTCTTCGACTGACCACAACCGAATCGCTGAGGCCGGGCAATACCCGCATGTCATCGACATAGAACGTCTCCGACCAATCCGGCCGGCCCAGGCTGAACTGGAGTCCGGATGTCATCGTGGCTAGATCAACTCGACGAACCGCCGCTGCGCCATCCAGTCCGACATACGCAAACGACCCATCGTGCGCCACCGCAATTACGCCGGGTTCGCTGCCGACAAACACGCTTCTTTCAATTGCACCGCTGAATTTGTTGATTTCAACGAGCCGGTTTCCATGAGGCTGCCCGGCGGCGCTGGGCACGGTTACGTAGATCTTTGAGGTACCTGCGCTATAAGCGACATCGCTGCTCTTGAGCGGGAGTTCGAAGAATACATTGGCAGCACGAGCATGCCACGATGGCAATGCGATCGCGGCCAACAAGAGCAGCTTGCCAAGCGCCAGGCAGAAGCTGGGTGCTTTCCGATCCAATGCACTGACGGTGCCGGAAAACGTCGCCTGTTCTGGATTGGCGACGCTTGCCCGCCTGCGACGCGCTGCCATCAACTCTCGCCGAAAGCCAGCCTTCTGCGTCACCCTATTCATCAAAGCCATTCTCAAAAATCGGGTCGCGTCCGAGTTGAGCGATGACGAGTTTGTCCGCATCGGTCGTAAACGCGATGCACGCCGGTCCGCAGGCAACCGCCACCCTGGGAGTTCCGAATGCAGGAGGAAAGTTGAAGGTTTCGAGCGGCACGTAGGTTTCCCGATCGAACAAGCGGACAGCGGATTGGTTGCGGTCCGCAAAACCGACGACGCCCGGCAGCATCTCCGGAACGACGGGTCCCTGCGCTGCGAAGGTCCCGATCAGTCCAAGCGTCCGAGGATCAACAACCCGACCGCTGGTCGCGAACCCCCCTCCACCGTTGATGACAAGCCGCTCGTAAAATCCTGGAATGACATTGGAGACGACATCGATTACGCCGACACCCGACGTGTCGATGTGCTGAACCTGCAACTGGAAATTCGTGCTCTCGTTGCTCAAACCAAGCAGCGTCGATGGATCGAGCAGGGCAATGCTTGGACATCCTTGCCAACCAGAACCGCCGCCCTCGGTCGTATTGGGACGCATGATGCCGCTATCGTAGATGGCGGTACCGTAGCTGTGCGGGCTGCAGCAGAAATTTCTTCTTGAAACGGCAATGCTGTCCGGCCGTCCAGGCAAGATGATGATGACTTCGGCATAAAGCCTTGTGTTGAAGGGTGCCTCGCCCAACCCGAATTGGAGACCCCCGGTCATTGGCCCAATCTGTAGCCTTCTGACTGCAGCCGGGCCATCGAGGCCGACATAGGCAAACGAGCCATCAGGCGACATCGCGATGGCATTGGGATCAACGCCAAGAATGACGCTACGGCCGATTACCCCGATCGTTGGGTCGATTTCCAGTACGCGGTTGCGATGATCCAGACCGGCCGAAGCGGGTACGGTCGCGTATAGCTGTTGAGTCGCTGGACT
>JBBRBU010000034.1:0-41377 GCA_038205505.1 Lysobacterales bacterium
GGCGGAGGTTCTGTTTCGGGGAATCGCGGCTGGAGATTGGCGAGATGCGTGGTCTGCTTCAGCTCATCAACCCTGCACGCGTCTCCCCTGCGCAGGCAGGGGTCCAGTGACTCTGTCGTCTTGTGCATGTTTGAACTGCGCTACGCGCGCGATCGCTGGAAACTCTCCGAGCCCGTGCGCAACGACCCGTTGAAGATCAGAGCACAGGCGCTGGATCGCTGCCTGCGCAGGGATGACGGAAGTTGGATGATGCGGTTCGCCGGCAAGCAAATGATTCCGGCGAAATCCGCTAGTTCGAATTTCCGTTCTGGCTGGCGGTTGGAAGGCCCGCCGCTTTCCATGCTTCGATGCCGCCGCGATACCAGAGGACATTGGTGTAGCCCATGTTGATTGCGCGCAGGGCTGCATTGTAGGACATCCAGCAGTGTGGATTAAGGCAATACATGACAACCGGTTTGGCTTTGTTGCCAGCGGTCACTTTTTGCAGGTACTGACCGAAGTTCTGCTGAACCTGGTCATTGAAAGTGCCGGCCGCGGCAGCGGGCGTGGCAAACGTCGCGGTCGGCAGAGTCTCCGCACCGCCGAGGATGTCGAGCATGGCCATTCCTTGCGGATTCTGGGTCATGCTCATGGCCAACTGCTGGGTGCTGACGACCTTGCCTCCCGGGATGCTGGTCGGGGTGGGACCATGCGGTGCACCGTCATGCAATCCGGATGTCGGCTGAATGCCGAACTCCTGACTTTCGATTTGTGATGAAGCATTGAAATTGGGTGGTTGCACGCCGCCCTGCTGACCGGGTTGCTGCTGGCCAAAGCCTTGCCTGCTGCCAGACGGCGGCGCCGGATTTCCCTGGGCTTGGGGCGCCTGCATCTGACCCTGCGGATAACCCTGTTGTTGCTGTTGCGGGTATTCCTGTTGCTGTTGAGGGTAGCCCTGTTGTTGTTGCGGATAGCCTTGCTGCTGAGGAGCACCCTGAGCGGGATAGCCTTCTTGCTGCTGTTGCGGGTACTCCTGTTGCTGCTGCGGATAGCCCTGCTGTTGCGGGTAGCCTTGTTGCTGCTGCTGCGGATACCCCTGCTGCTGCGTGTTCTGTCCCTGTGGATCGTTGAAACTGTCCTGCGCGGATGCCGTCGTCGCGAACAGGATCGCCAGTGCCGTGAAGCCCGATTTGATTGTCATGATGTTCATTCCTGGACCTTCAGTTTTTGGCCATACTGGCCGGTATCCTTGTACGGTTGGAAGTTGGCGTCGTCGGTCAGCACGTAGGTTCCGTCGTCGAGGCGCCACGCGTTCTTGTAGTCATAGGAAAGTTGCACTGCACCTGTACTGCTCTGCGGGTCATCGTAGGTTTCCACTTCGTTGATCATCTCGCCGTTTTCGCGCAACTGTTTGTCCCAGAGTTCATTTTTGCTCCTCCAGGTATCCATCTGCATGTCACTGATCTCGGCGCTGGTCTTGGCAATCAGCTGACTGCGTTGGCGCGCGCCGTCGGCGTTGGTTTTGGCAATGTTTCGATAGGTTTCGTTGGTATTCTTCGCAATCGCTGCATCGTGATTGCTGATCTTCGCCATCCAGTCCGGTGCGGCCTGGATCGCCTTGCGCATGGTTTCATCGGCCTTGAAATCGAGCTGGCCATAAGGCGCATAGGCGGCAAATCCGGCCAGGGTCTGGCCGCTCAAGGTGCGCATCTCGTCGCCATAGATGCCGGGCATGCGACTCAGATTGAAGAACGCGACCGCCGCTGCAGTTTCGCGAATCTCGACACCTCGTGCGTTGCTGTATCCGATCAGGATTTCTCCCGCTTCGACCCAGCTCCTCAGCTCACCGCTGCCCATGGGCGTGACACTGTTGAGTTGTTGGTAAGGCTTGGTCAGATCTTCGCGGGGACGAAAATCGATGATGCGCGCGCCAGGTCGCGCGCGACCGACCAGGTTCTGCAAGAACTGTTTGACCGAACTGACTTCTGCCTTGGGGCAATTCGTGCCACTGACCGGAAAATTGCTCCAGCTCCATTGCTCACCCGGAAATAGCGCGATTCCGCGGTTGCCGTCTGGCGAGCTTGCCGACCAGTTGAAGTTGTAGCCATTGCCACAGGTGGTCGGTTTCCAGACAACTCCGCCCTGGGTGCGCCATCCGACCGGAATCATCGCAGTGGCGGCGACCATGGGTCGTTCGAAGCCCTGACGATCAACGATCTCGACGCGTTGCATGCGCAGCGAATGGCCCTGCAGCGCGGGTCGCGGATGGTTGATGCCGTTTGCTGATCGGTCACCCTGCCCGCCATCGGCCGCCAACGGTCGAACAGCACCTTGCGTCTGCAATGGGATCTGGGCATTCATACTCTGCGGATATGTCGCGGGCGTGGGCCCATTGAGTCGTGACTCGGCAGAAAACGCCTCCTCATTTCCCGAACAGGCACAAATCAGCAGCGAGATTGCTGCGACCAGGAGCGTATGCCTGACTCGGACCATGCCGCTTCGGTCGCTGGTTTCGTTTGTACTGGGTCTTTGCGCAAACACTCCTGCCTCCTCCACTCGCGCGGCAAAACACCGCTTGCTCTCCCTATGCGGAGAAAACCGGGAAACCGGATCATTCCGGGTGGGTTCGGTGAGGGGATCCACTTGATCTCGAGCGTGAGTGTCTGCGTCCGACCTTTAGCCTAACCGCGCATCGCAAACCAGCAATTCACTGGTGGTCGACCAAGGCTGGTCACCTGATTACGAGTGTCTCGCCGGTTCGTCAGCCGGTTTTTTCGTGATGTGTGAAAAGCAGTATCGAGCAATGAAATGCTGCCGCCAGCAAAACCGCGCTGCGGCAATCGTCACTCCGGATCCGCGAGCCGACGAAATATTCGTCAATGGCTTCGACGTTTGAGTCCCTGCGGCGGTAAGCTTGGGGCGAGCACAGGTACCTCGTCGATCAACCATGGCCCGAGATGATTGCGGCCAGCACGCTCACAACCGCCCGCTGAGGCAACTATGAAGCCGACATTGAACCCCACTTGCCTCTCCGACATCATCGACACCATGTACGCGATGATTTCCGGCCCCGCCGGTCCGCGCGACTGGAGTGTGGAAGAACAGGTTTTCCATCCGAGCGCACGACAGATGCGCACCGGTACCGATGCGAACGACAGGCCGTGGGTCAAGATCATGACCCTCGAAGACTATCGTGCCGACACCGAGCAATTTTTTGCGACCCATGATTTTTTCGAGGTCGAGATCGACCGACGGATCGAGGAGTTTGGAAACATTGCACACGTCTGGAGTGTCTACGAAGCGCGTCGATCGCCCGACGATGCGGAACCCGAACGACGCGGTATCAATTCGATTCAGTTGTTCCGCAATGAGCACGGTCACTGGCAGATCACCTCAATGATCTGGGACAACGAACGCGCCGGTCTCACGGTTTCCTGAGCGTTGACTCGGCGCCAGACCGATGTGCCGTGCCCGATCTACGACGCGAACAGCTGACCTTCGATATCTGCGAAGGACTTGAACTCCAGGGCATTGCCCGTGGGATCCAGCAGGAACATGGTCGCCTGTTCTCCGGGTTGTCCGACGAAGCGCACATGCGGTTCGATCACGAACGCGATTCCCGCTGAGCGCAGACGCTCAGCCAGTGTTTTCCAGTCGGCCATGTCGAGCACGACGCCGAAATGCGGCACGGGCACTGCGTGCCCATCGACTGGATTGTTGTCCGCTGGCGGTGCTGGCTTGACGCTGTCGATCTTGTGGCAAACCAGTTGATGGCCATAGAGGTTGAAATCGATCCATTGCGCGGAACTGCGCCCTTCCGGACAGCCAAGCAAATCACCATAGAACGTGCGCGCGGCAATCAAATCGTGAACCGGAATCGCAAGATGGAAGGGATTGGTCATGATCAATCCAGTTGCCGGGATTCACCCGGGTCGGTGAACAGATCGCCGTCCGAACGCTCGCGCCATTGCTTGCCGTTGCCGATCGCCGCGGCGGGCACATGGATGCCGATGACCTGGTCAGCATTCAAGTAGGTGTCGATGATGGATTGACCAGCGTCCGAGCTGAGGAACCAGTAGGGTGGAAACGCAGCCTTGACGCGACGCGACGCGAAATGGACGGCGTGTTTCTCGAAGTCAGCCGGATTGGTATCGGCATCACCGAGATGGAGGACGGTGGTGTCCTTGTCCAGGGTCACCCGCCACGACAGATTCTGGATATTGGCTCGAGACTTTCCGCCAGCGTGCGGAATCGCGACGACTTCGATATGCAAACCCTCGAGATCAAACGTTCTGGCGTCGTCATCGGGTGACAGATCGACGCTGACGATGCGCGCCAGCAGGGCATCATCCGTGCCCACTTCCTCGACGATGGCGTCGTACGTCTGTTTCGATCCGAACAGCTTCACCTTGCGATGGACACGCAAGAATTTGACTGCGTGCGAAGCGGTGAAATGATCGCCGTGGACATGCGATACGAATACCGCATCGATGCCGTCGTAGGGCGGCTGTCCCTTGAGCAGGGCCGCGCTGATGGTTTCTGGAACCAGCGCATAGTTGCCGTAGCTTTCGGCATAAAACGCGTCGAATACAACCTTTGACTTGCCGCGCGCGACCAGCACACCCTCATTGCCAAGATAGGTCGCGGTGCCGGGGATGCCATGCGCGCCAACCACATTGCACACCCCAAATAGAACGGCGGCGATGATCAATCGAGAACGCATGGCGTCTTGTCCATGGGGAATAGGCACGCTCATCCTGACAGGGATTGCCGACTTGCGTCATGTCCTGCGATGCCGGCCAGGGGAGGCGAGAAATTTCTTCCGGACTTTTCCCGGCGCTGAAATGTTTCGAGTCACCCTCTGGTCGTGCAATTCTTGTCTGTGACACGCTGGACTGCTTGCCAAAAAAAGGCGGAGCGTCAGCTCCGCCTTTTGGTTTCAACCCGCCATGAATAGCGGCCTGGATCAGTCGAGTGCTTCACCGATAACCGAACCATCATCCGGGTCAACCATCAGGTTGACTTCCTTGCCGGCACCGTTATCCGCTTCAGCCATCCACAAGCCATTCTTGAAATCGACATCGTGGACATTCTGATAGCCGGCGGCGGTAATCTTGGCCTCGATTTCCTGCTTGTTCATCGGCGATGGCGAGCCTTCCTTGAAGACCTTTCCGCTCAACGGGTGCACGTAGATCGCGACCCATTCCTTGTCGCCACCGCGTGCGTCGGCCTGCCAGATGCCGTTCGCGAACTTGAGGTTCTTGACTTCCTTGAAGCCTGCGTTGGCGATGTCGCTTTCGATTTGTGGCTGGGTCAGTGCTGTCGACGGCGCACTCGTTGTATTGCTCGGCGCCGTTGTCGGCATCGTGTCGGCAAAGGCCGGTGCTGCGAGCAGGACGCTCAGGGCGAGAGCAATGGTTGTGATTCGCATGGTGCGTGTCTCCAAAAGGATGAGAAGCGACGAGACAGTGGAAGCCCGCGTTGCAATGCCCGCTGAATTGCATCGATTCGCTACAGCTGCGATTCACTTTTCGACGAAGTAGCCGGCGACACGCAGGTTCAATCGGGGGGTTTGCCGAAGCAACGAAACTGCCCTGCGAGCAAGCGTCCAACAGGCGGGATACCGTGTCTACCGATTGATTTTCGAAGAGCGCGACGATGCCATCAGCCAGGTGACAGTCAATCCTCGAATAGAAACAGCAATCCGCATAGTCCCAGGCCAATCGCATAGAGCAACCAGGTGCGATCGACGAAATACGGATAGACCATCAAGGCGACGCCGATCCCGGCGGCACGCCAGTACGCCTGTTTGGTTGCCCATCTGAACACGGCGAAGCCGGTGACGCTGAAAACAACCAGAGCAAAAAGGTTGGCGGGTGATGGCATGATTCAATCATCGCACGGGATCACGGCATCAATCGCGGGTAACGGTGGACCAAGGCCCGAGCGTCTTCCGCCGTTTCGGTTGGCGAATCCTAGCTGCGACATAATGGGTATTGCCACCCGGAGTATCGCTGTCGATGACCGTCTCGATCATTACCAATCAGTTCGTCGGCCTGGCCAATGGCACGCGATTGCACTACGCCAGCGCGGGTGAGCGGGGCAAGCCTTTGCTGCTGTTTGCGCATGGATTCCCGGAGTTCTGGTATGCATGGGAATCTCAGTTGCGTGAATTCGGGTCGGATTATTTTGCCGTGGCGCCGGATCTGCGCGGCTTCAATCTTTCCGACATGCCGACCGAGGTTGAAGCCTACAAGACGCGTCATCAGGTCGAGGATCTGCGTCTGCTCGCGGCCGAGCTCGGCTACCAGCGATTCGTCATGGTCGCGCATGACTGGGGTGGCGCGGTGGCCTGGAATCTCGCGATCGCATTGCCGCAACTGCTCGAGAAACTGATCATCATCAACTCACCCCACCCCTGGTTGTTCCTGCAGGCATTGCGTGAAGACTCCGCTCAGCAGAAATCGAGCCAGTACATGAACTGGCTGCGTCGCGAGGGATCCGAGATGCTCTTGAAGGATGACGATTTCGCTCTGGTTGAACGCTTTCTACGCAATCTCGGAAACGACACGCCTGCGTGGTACACCGGCGATGTACGTGCCCGCTATCACGCGTGCTGGCAGCGCGGACTGCATGGAGCGGTCAACTACTACCGCGCCACCCCGATGCACCCACCGACGGCTACTGAACCGGGACCGCTGGCATTGCAGTTGAATCCCGAGGACATGCGCGTTCGCGTTCCGACCCGCGTGATCTGGGGCGAAAGCGACCATGCCCTGCCAAAGCACCTGCTTGATGGCCTTGAGCGATGGGTCGACGATCTCGTCATCGAGCGCATTGCCGAGGGCACACATTGGGTCGTGCATGAGCAACCGCAGCGGATCAACTACTTGATCCGTCAGTTTCTTCAGAACGACTGATCGGCGCGGAACCCGGCTTGCGCAAGATCGTTGGCGTTGTTCATCGCGCCGGGCTCGACCGGCATTCCGACGGCTGCAATAGACGACACGACACCCCAACTAGCGGGAGTCAACGGCGGCAGACCATGAGCGAGCCGGGCACGATCGCATTGGGGACTTGCCAGACCCGATTCCCAGGCCGGCTTCAGATCATGGCAAGGAGACGGTCGCTGCGCGTAGATTCCGCAGTCCGCGCGTTGGCCAACCGTGCCGTGCAAGGCAGTACAGCGCGGGGCACGCGCCTGCGTTCCGCGCATGACCACACGATGCGGGTCGAGGGTTTCGGTCAAAGCCGATGGCGTCACTCCACCGAGGAAATGATCGGTCTCCGACCAGTGGAAGGCGACTCGGAAGGTCGCGCAGCATGCGCCGCAGGACAAGCAGGGGTGACCCATCAAGAAAACCTCGGCTGACAAATCAGGACAACAAGGCACCCTCCACGGACAGGCAGTTCGCCGAAGTCATGCCCGGCTCTTCCTGTGTCACAGAATCGCGCGGATTCTAGGGCTTGCGCCCGCCAACGCACAACAGAAATCCAGGGAGCGTCTGATCAACTTCCGTTCGCGGTGGGGCGGGCATGTTGTAGGGGACCACGATCGAGCGGTGTCGCGAAACTTCAGCATCTCGAACTCGCCGTTCGACGGGCTCAGGGCGAACGGCATGAGTTAGTCAAAACCTTTTTATACGGCACTTGCGCCAGCGAGCATCTGTCCCATCTTCGAATGGATCAGGTTGACCGCCTTGAGCGGGCGCAACATGACCTTGAACTCCATGATGCGGCCCTCGTCGTTCCAACGGATCATGTCGACGCCATTGATCGCGATGCCATCAAGTTCAAGCTCGAATTCGAGGATGGCGTCACGCGTTCCACTGATTTCGCGCACGTATCGAAACGAATCGTTGCCGAAAACATGCAGCGCCGCCTGCAGATACATCGTGGTGATTGCCTTGCCGACCTGTGGCGTATGCACGACCGGCGAATGGAACACGACGTCGTCGGCGAGCAGGTCACCAAGCACCGCGAGTCTCCTGTTTTGGACTAGTTCGTGCCACTGATGCAGTGTGTCGATGCCCATCCTCATTTCCAGTTTTGCTCGAGCCTGGCGGACTCGACATCCGATGCAGCCATTTTTTGTTCCGCGACGCCAGCAGGAGACGGAAGCGGTGTTCGCTGCGACCAACGCAACAAGCCAAATGCATAGGCAACGTAGTAGCCGGCGAGGGTCGCAAAAATGAGCAGGGTCAGCGGACTTCGCGTGAAATCCATCGGCGATCCGGCCAGAGCTTCGCCGATCATCTGCAGTTGCACGTAGCGATAGACCAGGCGGCCAACGAAAAGCAGCGACAACGCGATACCGAGATGGGCATTCGGCGTATAGAAATGTCCTTCCTCGGTGGCCTCGAATCGGGTCAGACGCAGACCGTAGGCGCCGAGCATGGCACCCACTGCAGCGCCTGCAGACAGGGTGATCAGATTGATCGGATGAGCTATTGAAGCCAGCAACAACAAGGCGAGCAATAGTGGGAAAAAAACGAGCGCCCCGATCGACCGTCTTCGCTTGAATGCCTGACGCCCGATCACTCGTCGAATGCGCGCATACACGCGCCAGAGGATCAGCGCGATGATGCCCAATGTTGCCAGCATCGAAGGATTAACGGCTGCGATCGACATGATCGGCTTCCGCGAGGGAGGAGATGGAGTATGCCTTCAGAGCGCGAGACTGGCGATCGGGTTGGTGAGCGGCGGCGCTATCACGACTGGTTTGGAGCGAGTGCAATCTCGATGCTGTCTGGCGGCGCGAGCGAAAAGCGCCACGCCTGCGAGGAGTCCCTGTTCTGGGCAAATGGAATTCGGTATCAGAAGCTCGAACCGGGTTGCTCGAGGAAAGCTCGCTCTTCTTCGCTGGACTCGCGACCGAGAATCGCGTTTCGATGGGGGTAGCGGCCGAAGCGATCAATGATCGCCTTGTGCTGCAATGCGAAGTCATGCGTGTTTTTTGATGCGTGTTCCTTGAACAATTGTTCCGCGAATTCGTGGATCACCTTCGATTCGCTGTGCATGAACGGCATGTAGAGGAAGTTGCGCTGTTCGCTGGTCAGTTCGGTATCTGCGCCTGCGGCCACCGCCTGTTGGGCCAACGCCAGGGCCAACGAATCGCTGGCAAACGCTGCCGGCGTGTCGCGATACATGTTCCGCGAAAACTGATCGAGGACAATGATCTCTGCCAGGCAGCCCTGCGCGTCACCGCGCCAGGAGAACAACTCGCAACGATTCGCCTGCGCGTGCAGATCCGAGAATCGCTCAAGGACCCGACAATCGAAATCGGGATCGACCTTCCACCATTGGGCCGGGGTGATTTCGTCGAACCAGAAATCGAGGATCATGTTCTGCATCAGGCGTGGCCACTCCGTCGAGGAACATGCGCGTCGCTGGCGTCAGTGCAGGCAGTTTCGCGCACAATGGCGCCATGCTCAACATTGTTCTCCACCGACCTGAAATTCCGCCGAATACCGGCAATGTGATTCGCCTGTGTGCGAATACCGGTGCGCATCTGCATTTGATCGGTCCGCTGGGCTTTGAGCTCGACGATGCGCGGCTGAAGCGGGCGGGGCTCGACTATCACGAGTATGCGCGCCTGGCCGTGCACGACGATCTGGCGGCGTTTGTCGCAGCGGTTGATCCGGGGCGGATCCTCGTCATATCGACGCGCGGAACAGTGCGTTACGACTCGGTGCGCTATCAGCCCGATGATGCCGTGGTGTTCGGTTCGGAAACGAGTGGTCTGCCCCAGGACGTGATCGATGCGATCCCTGCAGAGCAGCGGATCCGCTTGCCGATGCGCCCGGAAAATCGCAGTCTCAATTTGTCGAACGCAGTCGCGGTGGTTGCTTTTGAAGCGTGGCGGCAGATGGGGTTCGAGGGTGGCGCGTGAGGCCAGGCGGTTCAGACCCGAATGGGATCGAGGATCGTAGCAGCCCGTTCAGAGGGGAGCGCTTGTTCCACCTTGGCTAAAAGCTCTCCGCTGAATGTGCTCTACGCTGGCACGGGTAGTGCTACTCAGGGTATTCGGGCTTCTGCTCTCGGGCAAGAAGTGCTCGAAGTCCCTCTTCCGGCGTCATGTCTTCGTGGAGGACGTGTTGCACATGTTCGGCGATCGGCAATTCGATGCCGACGCGTTTGGCGAGGCGAACCACTTCGTCGACGGTGACAATGCTTTCGACGACCTGACCGATGTCGGCGACGGCTTGCGACAGCGAAACGCCGCGTCCGAGAGCGATACCAAGTCGACGATTGCGTGACAGATCACCGGTGCAGGTCAGGACCAGATCGCCGAGACCGGCTAGACCCATCAGGGTTTCCGGTTTGGCGCCGAGCGCGGTACCGAGGCGCAGGATCTCGTTCATGCCGCGAGTGATCAGTCCGGCACGTGCGTTGAGTCCGAGTTCCATGCCATCGGCAACGCCGGTGGCAACGGCGAGCACGTTCTTCATCGCCCCACCGAGCTCGGCGCCGAGGATGTCGCTACCCGTGTAGGCGCGGAAGGTTGGCGCATGCAGCAGCTGCGCGAGTTGGCGCGCGAATTCAGGATCATTCGACTGAACGGTCAAAGCGGTCGGCAGGCCTTGTGCGACCTCTTTCGCGAACGAGGGTCCGGTAACCACGGCAGCGGGATGGTCCGGCAGCCGCTCCTCGACCAGCTCATGCAGGAATCGACCCGATCCCGGATCGAAGCCTTTGGTCGCCCAAGCGATACCGGCACCGGGTGCAACCCAGGGCGTTATCTCGTCGAGCAAATCCCGAAAGGCGTGGCTGGGTACCGAGATCAGAACGATACCGGCATCGCGCACGCAGGTTTCCAGGACTCCGCTGACGCCAAGCGCGTCCGGAAACTTCATTTCGGGTAGATAGCGCGTGTTCGCACGCTCGGTGGCCATGTCGACCACGGCCTGCGGCGAGCGTCCCCACAAGGTCGTGGGAACGCCATTTCGCGCCAGCAACACGGCCAGGGCCGTGCCCCACGATCCGGCGCCGAGAACCGCAACCGGCGTGCTCACGCTTGCTTGGCTCAGGAGTTCAGCGCCGGGACTTCAGCCGGTGCTTCGGCGCGACGGCGCTGCTGCTCGGCGAAAATCGCATCGAAGTTGATCGGCTGCAGGTACAAAGGCGGGAAACCACCGCCCTGGACCAGGTCGGAAACAATCTGGCGCACGTACGGGAAAAGCACGTTCGGGCAATAGGTTGCCAGCACGCTTTCCTGGGATGCAGCGTCGAAGCCACTGACACCAAAAATGCCAGCTTGGTGAACTTCGGCCAAGTAAGCCGTATTTTCTTCGATCTTGCAGGTAACGGTGACGCTCAACACCACTTCAAAGACACCATCGGCAAGCGGGTTGACGCGTTGGCTGAGGTTCAATTCGACGGCGGGTTGACCCTGCAACTGGAACACGTTCGGCGCGTTCGGAACTTCGAACGAGATGTCCTTGGTGTAGATCTTTTGCAGGTTGAGCTGGGCCTGGTTGGCGTCGGCGCCTGCGGGATTGGCCGCGCCGTTCGCGGGGGAATTCTCTGCCATGGTTAAGATGCTCCGAAAAACGAGGGAAAAAAGGGCAGGGATTATCCCATGCCGGCGGTGTCAAAGCACGTCGGCTAGCGGCGTGCGCGTCTGCCGAGACGTGTTTTCAGCTTGCGCTGCGGCCCTTGACCAGCGGCAATTGCGCTTCCACCCACGAGCGCAAACCACCTTCGAGCGTGTAGACATCGCTGAAGCCTGCCTTCTTCAGTCGCTTGGCTGCCGTCCCGGAGGTCTGCCCGGTCTTGCAATAGATCGCGACCGGCAGATCCTTTGCCTTGGCCAGGTCCTTGCTCTCGGGATCGAACTGGCTCATGGCGACATGGCGCGCGCCGGGCACATGGCCCTTTTCATAGTCCTGGATGCTCGACACATCGATCAGCAGTGCGTTGTTCCGGTTGATCAATTGAGTCAGCGCAGCCGGCGTCAAGGCCTTGTAACCACGAGTAAGTTGATTGATTTCCATCGCGATCATGGCGGCAAGGACGCCGATGAAACCGAACGAAAGAAATGGATGATTGCCGATGAACTCGGGCAGGCGATGGAGGAATTCGGACACGGTTTGGGTTTGGCCTCAAGGTGACACGCGTATCGTACGCATGGATTCAAATGGGCGCCGATTGTCCGTGCTCAAGGCCTCGGCTGCAAATCTGCGCTGAAAACCTGAGCTTGTCGATCGTTCCATCGAGCAAATACGGTGCTCAAACGCGCCCACAATGCAGATAAAAATCCCAGCGCACGGGGCGCGATTGAACCGGATCGCCCCAAGCCTCGCGCAAGTCGTCCTCGACCAATGACACCGGGTCCTCGTTGCGCGCCCGGATATAGCGCTGGGTACCCGACCATGAGCGCAAGTAAGCCAGATATCGATCCAGATCCCATTGCATGCACAGTTCGAACGCGGGCGTGTCAATGCGGTCGAAAGGAAATGGCAGATCGGCGTAACCACTCTCGACCAGTGCGCGTTCGGGTGGCCAGTACGGCCCGGTCAGATCGACATAGACGCGATCCTTCAGGGCATCGATTTCGCTGCAGACTCGGCAATCGGCGTAAGTCCAGGTTGCAACCACGCCCCGAGGCTTTAGCACGCGCCGGATTTCCTCGTGAAAGCGACCGAGATCAAACCAGTGCAATGCCTGGGCAACACAAACCAGATCAACGCTGCCGCTTTCCAGGGTCGAATGCTCGGCAGGCTCGACCCGATAGCGAATGTTATTGCGCGGCGACGCATTGGCGATCTGCTGCGCGCTTGGATCGGTGGCGATGACTTCGCTGAATTGCTTGGCAAGATCGACGCTGGCCTGGCCATTGCCGCAACCGGCATCCCAGGCCCGATCGCGCGAGGGTGTAATCGATGCCAGGAAATTGTAGAGGGCTGCGGGGTAGTCCGGGCGTGCCTGCTGATAAACAGCCGCATGCGCGGAGAAGTGATCCTTGAAGTTCATTCTGACATCACCTGCAGTTGACCGGGGCGGAGGTCTCCAAGCGCGTGGTCGCCAATTCGGATGCGGATCAGGCGCAAGGTTGGCAGGCCGACGGCGGCCGTCATGCGCCGAACCTGGCGATTGCGACCTTCGTGAATGCTCAGTTCGAGCCAGTTGTCGGGCACGGACTTGCGAAAGCGTACCGGTGGATCGCGCGGCCACAATCCAGCCGGCTCGCCAGCAATGGCTCGAACCTCGGCCGGCAAGGTCGGGCCATCGTTGAGCATAACGCCGTTGCGCAACGCATCAAGGGCTTCAGATCCAGGTTGGCCCTCGACCTGGACCCAATAGGTTTTCATTTGCTTGCGGCGCGGATCGGTGATGCGATGAGCGAGCGCACCGTCACCGGTCAACACCAGCAGCCCCTCGGAATCCCGATCGAGGCGACCCGCAGCATAGACGTCCTTGTGCTTGACGAAGTCGGCAAGCGTGGGCCTGCCCTGCGCATCCGTGAACTGGCAAAGCACACCAAATGGCTTGTTGAACAGAATCAGCATGGGACGATTGCAACCGGCCGTATTTACTGCCGGTTGCTTGACTCGGGTTATTCCTTGCCGGCGTCGGGATCGCTGCTGTCCGTGCCCTGCTCGAAAATCTGGTCTGCTTTGGGCTTGACGAACTTGAGGGTCATGCGATCCGACTCACCGATGGCGAGGTACTTGTCGCGATCGACCTCCTTGTTGGCAAACGAAGGCGGCAGAGACCAGACGCCTTTCTCGTAGTCCTTGGTGTCTTTCGGATTGGCATTGATCTCGCTCTCACCGACCAGTTTGAAGCCGGCGTCGGTGGCCAGCTTGGTGACCGACGCGGTGGTCAGGTAGCCCGATTTTTCAAGGGACGCGGGATCTGCGCCGTCAGCCGCACGATGCTCGACGATGCCCAGCGTACCGCCCGGCTTGAGCACGGCGTTGAAACCCTTGAACATCGCTTCGGCATTGCCGCCACCGGCCCAGTTGTGCACGTTGCGGAACGTAAGCACGGTATCGGCGGATCCGTCCGGTCCGAAGTTCGGCGCCTTGGGATCGTACTCGACCGTCTTGGCTGCACCGAAATGCGCGGCATCACTGGCGAGCTTCTCGCGGAACTTCGCATTGCCACGCGCGGCGTACTCGGAGCTGGCATCGACCGGAAACGCCGCAATGTAGTGGCCGTCCTTCATCAGCAGCGGTGCGAGAATCTCGGTATACCAACCGCCACCCGGGGTGATTTCGACGACGGTCTGGTTCGGCGTCACGCCGAAGAAATCGAGGGTTGCTGCAGGATGCCGATAACTGTCGCGGGCCTTGTTCTCATCCGAGCGCCAGGTGCCGGCAAGAACGCTGTCCATAGGATTGGCTGAAGCCGCTTCAACGGCGGCGGGCGGAACGGCAACAGCAGGCTGATCCGAGGCGGACTCGGGAGCTGCGGGCTGTTCGGCGGCAGGGCCGCATGCAGTCAGCGCGAGCGTCATCGCTAACGCCAATGAGAGTTGTTTCATGGTCGACTCCATAGTGTTGCCGACAGGGCGGCAGTGGGCCGCAAAGCCTAGCATAGGGCCGCGAGAGTTCCTCGATGAAGGGGGTTTGGCTGGATCGTCAGCTGCGGCCGTGGCGGCGCGAAGATGAACGAAAGCCTGTCGTTCATCTCCCGGTCGGGAAAAACTAGGGGGCAATTCATCTTGGCGGGATTACCTTTGGCACCGTCATCGCGTTGTTCGGGGAGTCTTCAAGAGCAGCGATGAAAGTCCAAATTATCTAGGAGAATCTCATGCTGCACTACGCAATTGTCTTTCTTGTCGTCGCCCTCATCGCCGCCGTGCTTGGCTTTGGTGGAATCGCCGGTGCTTCAGCCGGTATCGCCAAGATCCTGTTCCTGGTCTTCATCGTTCTGTTTGTTGTTTCGTTGATCTTCGGCCGTAAAAAGCTCTGATTCCGGACGCATGCTGGATGAAATGAAAAAGCCCGCTACGCGGGCTTTTTCATTTCTGCGAACTTCATTTCCGGGAACGTGGCTATCGATTGATTCGTGCAGATGATGGATAAGGCGGGATATCGTTGTAGTCGCCCCGCGCGATCCCCTGCTGGACACCGCGCCACCATTCGGCATCGAAAATTTCGCCGTGGGCCTCGATCAAAGCCTCGCGCAGTTTCGCAGGCACGCCAAGAAATCGCGGAAACATCTCGGGAAACACATCGCCTTCGCGCACCGACAACCACTCCTCCAGCGGTCGTGTTTCATCTTCGATGCGAGCTTCCGGAATTTTCCGGAAACAACAGGTATCAAGCAGGCACAGTTCGTCGTAATCGTAGAAGATTGCGCGGCCGCCGCGGGTAATACCAAAGTTCTTCAGCAACAAATCTCCAGGAAAGATATTGCTGCGGGCGAGATCCTTGATCGATTGGCCATAATCGAGCATCGCGCTGCGTGCGGCGTCGGCCGACATTTCGCGCACGTAGAGATTCATCGGCCGCAAGCGCCGTTCGACGTAGCAATGGCGGACCAGCACCTCCTCGCCCACCAGCGACACCGTTTCGGCGCATTGGGTCAGCAACTCCTCGAGCATGTCCTCATCGAACTGCCGACGTGGAAAGCGTAAATGTCGAAACTCCTGCGCATCGACGAGTCGGCCGATACGATCATAGCGAAACACCAGCAGGTATTTTTCCTCGACCTGGCGTCTTGCGATGTCCTTTGGATAGGCAAACTGATCGCGGATGATCTTGAATACCAGTGGATACGATTTTGGCGTGAAAACGGCCATGACCATGCCGCGCTCGCCATCGGCGCGTACGAGTCGTTCTTCGGGATGTGTGCCGAGATGGCGGAACAGGTGGCGGTAACGTTCGGTCTTGCCCTGCTTGGCCCTGCCGAGGACCGTATAGAGCTCCTCGACCGGCTTGTGCGGCAACAGCGCACCGAGGAAGACGACGACATCGCTGACCGTCGGCAAGTCGACATGGAAATAGCTGCGCGTATAGCTGAAGATCAACGAGACCTGATCGACGCTGCTGATGACGGCATCCGCGCGCACGCCATCGGCCGAGCTGACCAAGGCGATGACCAGCGGCATGTCACCCTGCGCGGTGCTGATGCGACCCATCAGATAGGCCCGACGTTCGCGAAAGAATGCGGTCTTGATCAGATCGATCGAGTTCGCCCTCTTCACGCCGATCGCTCGCATGCGTGCACCAATAGTGCGCGCGATGGATTTCACGCAGCCAGCGATGTCAGCGTAGCCGTTGGCGAACGGATAATCGGCAAGAATGCGCTCACAGACTGGCGCCAACCCGTCCGCGACGGAGTAGCTGTTGAGGTCGGTGGCATCGGCGATCCCTTCGGTCGGCTCGCTGTCAAGGGCGACGAATTCGATGTCGGTTGCGACACCGTTGGTCTGGAAGAAACGCCGTGACAACGAGTTGAAGAAAGTCTTCGGAAACTCATGGTCAAGCATCGGCGCCACGAGCTGGCCGAGTTCGTTTCGAGTCTGCGCCCAGATCGAACGTGAGCGCACACGTTCCTCGAGCAGCAATTCGAGCCGACCCAGCGTCTCGCGCACGCAGACATCATAAAGATCGATACGTGCGGCAGCATCGACGCGAACGTACTTCCAGTCACGCCGCTCGAAGCGACGCTTGGCCCGCCGCGTGATATCGGAAAAGCGCGCGTTGTAATCGAGGAACGCATCGAGGACCAGCGCTGCGGCTCGGTGTTGGATGGTGGCCGTCACGTGGTGACGGCCGGGAATCGGGAACAGGGAGCGGGGAGTCGGAAATCAAGAGCGGAGGCGGGTGGCCTACCGCGCTCGGGCGAAATCCGGCCTGGGTGAAGATCAGCAGTGCAAATGACTCGGCCTTTTCTATTACCCATTCCCTATTCTCTATTCCCTATTCTCGTCAGACCTCACATCGCCGCGATCAGTCGATCGGCGAATTCCGAGCACTTCACTTCGGTTGCACCTTCCATCAGACGGGCGAAATCGTAGGTGACCTGCTTCTTGCTGATGGCCTTGTCCATTGCGGAGATGATCGCGTCGGCGGCTTCGTGCCAGCCCATGTAACGCAGCATCATTTCACCGGACAGGATCAGAGAACCCGGATTGACCTTGTCCAGATCTGCGTACTTTGGCGCGGTGCCGTGGGTCGCTTCGAACACGGCATGTCCGGTGACATAGTTGATGTTGCCGCCCGGCGCGATACCAATGCCGCCGACCTGGGCAGCCAATGCATCGGAAAGATAGTCGCCGTTGAGATTGAGCGTGGCGACCACGTCGTACTCGGCCGGACGCAGCAGGATCTGCTGCAGGAAGGCATCGGCGATGACGTCCTTGACGATGATTTCCTTGCCGGTCTTCGGGTTCTTGAACTTGCTCCACGGGCCACCGTCGATCTCGACCGCGCCGAACTCGTTTTGCGCAAGCGCATAGCCCCAGTCGCGGAAGCCACCTTCCGTGAACTTCATGATGTTGCCCTTGTGTACCAGGGTCACCGAAGAACTATCGTTGTCGATCGCGTACAGGATCGCGGCGCGGACGAGGCGCTCGGTGCCTTCCTTCGAAACCGGTTTGATGCCGAATCCGGAGGTATCCGGAAAACGGATCTTCTTGTAGCGATCAGGAAAGTTTTCCTTGATCAGGGCGGCGAATTTCTTTGCGTCATCGCTTCCCTGCTGGAACTCGATACCGGCGTAGATGTCTTCGGTGTTCTCACGGTAGATCGTCATATTGACCTTGGACGGATCCTTGACCGGCGAAGGCACGCCATTGAACCAGCGCACCGGACGCACGCAGGCGTATAGATCGAGCATCTGACGCAGGGCAACGTTGAGTGAGCGGATGCCGCCGCCGACCGGTGTGGTCAATGGACCCTTGATCGAGACGAGATACTCGCGACACGCAGCGACGGTCTCGTCGGGCAGCCAGTTGCCGGTTTCGTTGAAAGCTTTTTCGCCAGCCAGCACTTCCATCCAGTGGATCTTGCGCTTGCCGCCGTAGACTTTCTCGACCACGGCATCGAAAACGCGCACCGACGCTTTCCAGATATCCGGGCCGGTGCCGTCGCCTTCAATGAACGGAATGGCTGGCTGGTTCGGCACATTGAGGACGCCATTGGCGATGGTGATTTTCTCGCCACCGGCGGGGTGCGTGAGGGTGGATTCGGCCATGTAAGTCTCCGCTTGGGGTTGTTGCGCAGATGGGCCGCGGCAGGGCGCAGCGGCGGGCGCAGTTCATCTCTATTGTCGCTGGAATGGCGCTTTTGCGCCAATGTCGAGCTGGATTGCAAAACAGAAAGGCGCGGATTGCTCCGCGCCTTTCCGGGTCGATCAGATGCGGTCAGGTTTACTTGACCTCGAATCCCTTGTTGGCGACCGGATTTCCATCGAGCGTGATGACGACGTTGTAGGTTCCGACCGGCCAGCCGTCCGGCTTCGCGATATGGAAGGTGGTCACAGCAGGACCAGTCGGTGCAATCGACTGGCTGCTCTCATCGACCAGCTGGTCCGGGCCGAAGGTCCAACGCGCCACGATCGCCGCGTTCGGCGCGGCGCCGTTGGTCGCAACCGCAGCATAAATTGTGTCGGTCGGGGCAAACGTCGTCGTCGGGGAAGTGACGTTCTGGTTGCCGTCGACCGCGTTGCCGAGCGTCAACCCGGCGAAGCTCGCGGCTTCCGCCATCGGCGACGGCGGGGCGGATTCCACCGGAGCCGGCGTTGGTGCAGGGGCGACGACCGGCGCCGGCGCTTCTTCCTTCTTGCCGCAAGCGGCCAACGCAACGGCGACAGCAAGGCCGAGGGTAAGTGAACGGATGGACAACTTATTCATGGTTGTGGTCATGATCGTGAGACTCCTTGGATGTAGTGGTTTCAGCGGGAATCTTGAGTACCTGGCCAATCTGGATCAGATCCGGATTGCTGATGCGATCCTTGTTGGCCTCGAAGATTTCTGGCCATTTGTTTGCATTGCCGTAGAACTTCTTGGCGATCTTCGAAAGGCTGTCGCCGCCGATGACGGTATAGGTCTGCACCGTGGCCTTCGGCGAGCTCGGCGCAGTCGAGGCAACGCCACTGCTGACATTGCCGAAATCGGGTTTCGCAGCAGTCCCGGCGGTCGATTTGACGCCGCTGTGTACGTTCGAAAAGTCCGGCTTGCCGGATTCATTGGTCATGATGCTGATCTCCCACCCAGGTACAGTCGTCAAAAATACACTGCCGACCCGTTAATAAACCGTTTTTGCCGGCGAAATTCGTGATTGATGGTTACGCCGTGTTCACAACGAAACTACTGGCGGATCAGTCGTCGATTCTCGGCATCGAGATCATTGACGTTGCTGCGCCACGGGTTGATGTCGAGGCCGCCGCGGCGCGTGTAACGCGCATGGACGGTCAATTGCTCGGGAGCGCACCGCATCTGGATGTCACGAAAGATGCGCTCGACGCATTGTTCGTGGAAGTCATCGTGATTGCGGTAGGAAATCAGATAGCGCAGCAGTCCGGCGCGATCGATCGGCGCACCAGCGTAGTGGATCTGGACGCTGGCCCAATCCGGTTGGCCAGTCACCGGGCAGTTCGATTTGAGCAGGTCCGAGACCAGTGTTTCCACGACCGCTTTGGCATTGATATCGGCCCCGAGCAGTTCCGCCCGTGGCGGGCCGTATTGATCGATCTCGATATCGAGCTCATCGATGCTGTGGCCCTCAGGTGCCTCGATAGTCGAGACTTCCTTCGCATTGAGGAGTCGCAGGATCACTCCGACGTCGCCGCCTGCCGCCTTCGACAGGTCGGCACGCAACAACTGCTGCACTGACTCGAAATCCGCAGATCGCATCGCATTCAGGCTGTTGAGATAGAGCTTGAAGGATTTCGATTCGATCAGGTTTGGCGAGCTGGCCGGAACTCGAAACTCGGCCATCGCCACCTGCGGTTTACCACGCGGGTCCAGCCACGACAGTTCGTATGCGTTCCAGATATCAACGCCGTGGAATGGCAATGCTGCGCCGAGACCCAGTGCTTCGCGTCCGCTGGCACGCGGTATCGGAAACAGCAGACCCGGATCGTAGTGAGCGCTGCCGGCGACGCTCTTGCCGAGCGCTGAATCGTGGACCGTATTGTTCATCGCGCCATTGTATCGGGACAGCCCCCCATCCCCGCTCAGAGCTGTCGCTTCAGGGAGCGTTTCGTCAATCGAAGCCGGAGCTCGCCCCTGGGCGGGCTCCGGCGGTCGTGCGCGATGTGTGTCGCTTGCATCGCTGCCAATGCCAATCGCAATCAACGTGCGGAGGCCAGCTCGCCTTCGCGCTGCCTGACCGATTCTCCGTGATGGTCCTGGGCCAGCAACATGTAGAACGCGGGCACCACAAACAAGGTGAACAAGGTGCCGATGGTCAGGCCGGTGGTAATGACCAGACCCATGTTGTAGCGACCGGCGGCACCCGCTCCGCTCGCGATCACCAACGGAATGACGCCAAGCACCATGGCCGCCGTGGTCATCAGGATCGGGCGAAGACGAGTCGCCGCGGCCTGCTCGATGGCTTCGCGCTTGGTCTTGCCCGCACGTTGCAGCTCATTGGCGAATTCGACGATGAGGATGCCGTGCTTGGAGATCAGGCCCATCAGCGTGACCAGTCCGACCTGGGTGTAGATGTTGAGCGAGGTCGCCCAGCGCCCGGACAACACCCCCATGCCTACAAAGCCCGGCAACAGGTTGATGAAGATCATCGCGCCGAAGATGGCCATCGGTACCGAGACGAGAATGATGATCGGATCACGCAAGCTGTTGAATTGTGCTGCGAGGGCAAGATAGACGATGACCAGGGCGAACAACATGGTCATGGCGAATCCTCCGGACTCGTTGACGAACTGACGTGCCTGACCCGAGTAGTCGATCTGGTAGCCGGAAGGTGCGAGGTCGCGAATGGTGTCGCGGACCAGCTCCAACGCCTCGCCCTGAGTCACGCTGGGCACGCCGGAAAAAGTCACCGCGTTGAGCTGCTGGAAACGGGTCAAAGATTGTGGAACGACCGTGTCCTCGATACTAGCCACTGTTGACGCCTGAACCAGTGATCCATCGCCCGCTCGAATGTAGAAATCGAGCACCTGGTCCGGGTTGAGCCGGTCCTGTTGCAGTACCTGCGGAATTACTCGATAGGATCGACCGGCGATCGAGAAGTAGTTGACGTAGCCACCGCCCATGGCCGCTCCGAGCGAAGAGCCGACATCCTGCTGGGTCAGTCCGAGGGCGGTGACCATGTCTCGGTCGACCTTGAGCGTGCTTTGCGGCTTGTCGATCTTGAGGTTCATGTCTACGAACCAGAACTTGCCGCTGGTCTGCAGTTTCGCGAGCACGTTGTTGGCGACTTCGTAGAGGTTCGCAAAGGGTTCGGTAGTCGACATCACCACCTCAACCGGTTGACCCTGTGCACCCGGCAGCGAGGGGAACTGGAATGCGAAAGCGTTGGTTGCGGCCATGCCACCCCACTTGCCTTGCAGTTCGTTCTGGATCTCGGTGGCGCTGCGGCTGCGCTCGCTCCAGTCCACCAGCTTGGCGCCAGTCAGCACCGAGGCCGGACCACCGAAGCCGGTCAACTGGAAGGTTTGCGCGACTTCCGGGATTGTCTTCGTGATCGCCTGCATTTCCTCCATGTAGGACTTGACCTGGGCCGGTGCGGCATTCGGCGGGCCGCTGGCGATGCCGACGACGAAGCCCTGGTCTTCCTGCGGTGCGAGTTCGGATTGCGAATTCATGAACAGGTAAACGGTGCCGCCGAGCAGCATCACACCCATCACCACTGGCACGATCCAGGTATCCAGCGTGCCATGCAGGCGTCGCTGATAGCTCCCGTGCAGTCGTTCGAACTGGCGGTCGATAAACTGCACGAAGCGGCTGCCTTCGTGGCTGCTCTTTAGGAATCGTGAACTCAACATCGGGCTCAGGGTCAGGGCGATGATCGCCGAGATGGTGACCGCACCGGCCAGGGTGAAGGCGAATTCGGTGAACAGGGCACCGGTCAGACCACCCTGAAATCCGATCGGCACATAGACCGCGATCAACACGATGGTCATGGCGAAAATCGGACCGGTAAGCTCGCGTGCCGCGATCAATGCGGCTTGCATCGGCGTCTTGCCTTCCTCGGTGATATGACGATCGACGTTCTCGACCACGATGATCGCGTCATCGACGACGAGACCAATCGACAGAACCAGTGCAAGCAAGGTGATCAGGTTGATCGTGTAGCCCAGCATGAACATGACAAAGAACGCGCCGATCAACGACAACGGCATCGCGATGACCGGGATCATCACTGCGCGCGGACTGCCCATAAACAAGAAGATGACGACGGTCACGATCAGCAATGCCTCGACCAGCGTCTTGATCACCTCGTCGATCGAGGTGGTGATGAACTGGGTGGCGTCGTAGGCGATATTGGCGGTCAGGCCGGTCGGCAGCTGAGCCTGGATCTCAGGGAAAACTGCGCGCACTCGCTCGGCCACGTCGAGCACATTTGCATCGGGTGCCACCTTGATGCCGACGAAGACGGACTGGTTGCCGTCAAAAGCGACGAATGAATCGTAGTCTTCGGCGCCGAGCACGACGTTCGCGACGTCCTCGAGGCGAACAACTGAACCGTTCACCGATTTCACCGCGAGCTGGCGGAACTCCTCGACCGAATGCAGATCGGTCGCCGCAGTCAGCGCGACCGTGACCGCATCGCCCTTGGTCGCGCCGACCGCGGTCAGATAGTTGTTTGCGGCGAGCGCCTGCGACACGTCAGCGGCAGTGACACCCTTGCCGGCCATGCGCGCCGGGTCCAGCCACGCGCGCAGCGCGAACTGGCGTCCGCCGATCACTTCGGCCGTCTGCACGCCGTCGACGGAATCCAGCTGAGGCTTGATCACACGCAGCATGTAGTCGGTGATGTTGTTGGTTGGCAGCGAGTCGCTGTAAAAGCCCAGATACATGGTTGCGGTGGCCTCGCCAACCTGGACCGTGATCACTGGCTGCTGCGCCTGGGGCGGAAGCTGGTTGCTGACCGAACTGATCTGGGTCTGGATTTCGGTCAGGGCACGATTGGAATCGTAGTTGAGTTTGAGCGTCGCGGTAATCGATGAGACTCCGCTGAGGCTGGACGACGATAGATAATCGATACCCTGCGCCTGCGCGATCGCCGACTCCAGCGGCTGGGTGATGAAGCCGGCGACGGTGTTCGCATCGGCACCGTAGTAGACCGTCGACACCGTGATCACGGCGTTTTGCGTCTCCGGAAACTGGCGCACGGTCATGTCAAAGACCGATCGCACACCAAGCACGAGGATGATCAGGCTGACGACGATCGCCCAGACCGGCTTGTTGATGAATGCATCTGTAAATTTCATGGCGTTGTGCCTTGCTTGCGCTCATGCCGCGAGGGTGGCGGCGCAATGAATGGAGGTGTTATTGGCCGGACCACGTAGGGCATTACTGTTCCTGCGGAGTCGGCGCCGCCTGGTTGGGCGGTTTCGTGCTGTTGTCAATGATCAACGGAGTGCCATTCTTGATCTTTAGCTGGCCGGTGGTAACGACTTCGTCACCCTCCTTGACGCCGCTCAGCACAGCGATCTGGTCGCCACGTTTTGATCCGGTGGTGACAAATACAGACTGCGCAATGGGCATTGCCGGTTTGCCGTCGGCACCTTTCTTGCCGGAATGCTGGATCAGGAACACGGTCTCGCCGTAGGGATTGAAGGTGATCGCCGTCTGCGGCAGGGTCAGATATTCCTTCTGCTCGCCAATTTTCACGGCGACGTCGGCGAACATGCCAGGCTTGAGCAACTCATCGGGATTTGGCACGCGTGCTTCAATCTGTGCATTGCGCGTGGCCAAATCGAGCTTCGGGCTGATTGCAGTAATTTCACCGAGAAAAGGGTGATCCTTGAACGCGTCGAGACTCAGCACGACACTCTGCCCGACCTTGATGGCTCCGAGCCGTTCCTGCGGCACGTTGAGATCGACAAAGACCGGATCGACCTGTTGCAGGGTCATCACCACATCGCCCGCATTCACATAGCTGCCGGGGGTCAGGCTGACGATGCCGACTCGTCCGCTGAACGGTGCGCGCAACTGGCGCTTTTCAACCAGGGCCTGCTGCTGGTTGATGCCCGCCTGTGCGGCCTTGTAGCTGGCTTGCGCACTCTCGAACTCGGCCTGGCTGATGCCCTTGTAGGCAAGTTGCTGGCGTGCGCGCTCGAGGTTTGTCTTGAGCAACACGGTATTTGCTTCGAGTTGGCGGCGCTGGGCGACGATGTCGTCAGCATTGAGGCTGATCAGCAGCTTTCCCTGCTTGACCTCTTCACCTGAATTGACCTGCACGGATGAGACTATGCCGCCGACGTCGAAGGCCAGATCTGCGCCCTTGGCTGCGCGCAGTGAACCGACGCTGCTCTGTTCGGGCTGCCAGAAATCCATGGGCACTTTCATCGAAGTTACGGTCTGCGGTGGTATCGGCATGTTGGCCGCCGCCTGCCCGGCAAAATGCTGGCCGACCAGGTTCCAGCCGATCAGCAGGACCAGGATCAGGCCGACGATGCCAATCATGATGATCATGCGGACGGTAGTGTTGGGTTTGCGTTCAGTGCGCGAGTTCATGCGCATTCCTCATGTTCGGAGTTCTGGATCGGGTTCGCCACGCAGGCGCTGCGCGTCGACGTTCAAGGTTATGCAGGCGATCAACTATTCTGACGTCGCGTCGCTGGCTGGATAGGCGTCGGAGTTCACACCCAATCCGCCGCCGAGTGCGGCGAACAAGGCCGCCGTGTCGGCGAGCCTGGTCGCACGCGCATCAATCACGGCGAGCCGTGATTGCTGGTAGAGACGCGTCGCGTCAAGTACCTGCAGGTACGCGACCGAGCCGTCGGAAAATTGTTTGCGGGTCAGCTCGAGGCTGTTGCCGGTGGCTTCGAAGGCGCTTGCCTGCGAGGCGAGACTTTCGGCGTCGAGTTCAATCGCGCGCAGGCTGTCGGCAACATTCTGGAACGCGGTCAACAAGGTCGATCGGTAGTCGGCAGCGGCCTTGTCCAGCCCGGCCTCGGCGGCGCGCTTTTGCGCGCGCAAGGTGCCGCCCCGGAAGATCGGCTGCAGCAGATTCAGGCCGAGGCTCCAGGCCTCACTCGAACTGCCGAACAGATCACTGCTGTTCAAGGCTTGCGAGCCGAACGATGCCGACAAGGTGATGTTTGGAAAGAGTTTGGCCGTGGCAATACCTACTTTGGCGCTGGCCGCATGCAGCTGAGCTTCGGCGGCACGAATATCGGGGCGCTGACGGACAAGGCTCGATGGCAGGCTGACCGGCAGGTCGACCGGCAGTGTCAGCGCGTCGAGATCGAGCGCTTCGAGTTCGGATTGCGACGGGAATCGCCCGAGGTAGACGGCCAGTAGGGTCTGGGTTTGCGCGAGTGCCTTGCGCAGTGTCGGCAACTGCGCGCGCGCCGTGGCGACCTGGCTCTGTGCGAACAAGACCTCGCCCTGCGATTTCGAGCCGGTTTCGAATTGCTTGTCGACGAGATCGAGTTGCTGCTGATAGACGTCGGTGATTTCCTCGGTCGCGCGAATCTGACCACGCAATGAGGCTTCACGGATGCTGGTCGTGACGACGTTCGCAGCGAGACTCAGATAAGTGGCATCGAGCTGGTTGCGCTGGTAGTCGGCGAGCGCGGACTGCGCCTCGATACCACGGCGCACGCCGCCGAAAAGATCGAGCGTATAACCGACATCAATCGAAGCATTGTGGATTGTGTAGGGCGAAGCGGAAAAGGCACCACCCGTGGTGCTTGCCGGGCTCTTCTGGCGATTGGTCCCGAGCGATGCGTCGACCGATGGAAACAAACCGCCACGCGATGCCGAGGTCTGCTCTTCGGCCTCTCGCAACGCGGCCTGGGCAGAGGCGACTGTGGGGCTGGCGCTGAGCGCTTGCTCAACGCGACGAGTGAGTTCGGCATTGGCGAATGTCGTCCACCATTGTGCAGGGACTTCCGCGCCATTGAGGAAACGCTGCGCGTCGCCGGTCGGCGTATCGGTCGACACGGTCGCGTCCGGCAACGCGTCGTTGCGATATTCGGCTTCAGCGGGAACTTCAGGCGCGCGGAAATCCGGCCCGACCGCGCACGCGGCGAGCAGCATCGACAGTGCAGCCACGAGGATTATCCGTGGCGGCGTTTGGCGCGTGCGGTTTTCGGTTGGCATCAATGGTTGGCGAACAAGGGGTTGCAAGACGGTCATGCTAGGGCTCGAAATAACAATACTTATCAGTTCAATAATAAGGGTCAATACCTGCCGTGGCAAGTATTTTCAGTTATGACGAATGGCAGGGGTGGACTTCGACATGGTGTGTCCGGGTGAGCACTACAGCTACCACGGCACTTTCGCATCGGCGCAAGTTTTGCGCGATAGCGCACACCTCAGCAGGCACGAATCGTCGATTGCGAAGGGGTCAGTTGCCGGCGTCGTCGAGGCCCCGTACCAGTTGGCCGGGCATCAATCGTAGCTTCGGGGACAGGTGGCGATTGTGCGTAGTAGGCAAGGAGTGAACGAAGCCCACCCCTTTCAAGGCCGCGTCGAGCACGAACCAGCGGTCCACGCACGAAGCGGCGCTGGCTGCCGGCTCGAAGGATGAAGGATGATGGCGCAGCGGGCCCGCGTGGCTGGGCACGCAACGCCTACGCCGCCTATACCCGCGATACCGACGGCAACAAACTCGCCGTATATTGCTTCGATTCAGCTTGATCGCGAAGGTGTGTCAATTGATTGAGCCTTGAATATTACGACTATCCTCTATTCGTTCTCACACCAGCGGGAGAAGCAAGCAGCTGCGATTATTTACGGGCCCAAACAATAGGCTTCTATCCAGCAGGAATGGATTGACGCAGTAGCGATCCGGCTTTGTTGGTCTACGATTGCAACGCAGCGCACGGCTCTTCCGATTCACCGCGTCGCGCACCCCACCAAGGAAAAAACATGACTCAGATGATCAAATCCAGGGCGGCCATTGCATGGGGTGCCAACCAGCCATTGTCGATTGAAGAAGTGGTTGTCATGCCACCGCAAGCCGGCGAAGTGCGTATTCGCATCATCGCCACGGGCGTCTGCCATACCGATGCGTTCACCCTCTCCGGTGACGACCCGGAAGGCATTTTCCCGGTCATCCTCGGTCACGAAGGCGGCGGCATCGTCGAGTCGATCGGTGCAGGTGTCACCAGCGTCAAGGTGGGCGACCATGTGATTCCGCTGTACACGCCGGAGTGCGGCGAATGCAAATTCTGCAAATCGGGCAAGACCAACCTGTGCCAGAAGATCCGTGAAACGCAAGGCAAGGGTTTGATGCCGGATGGCACCACGCGCTTCTTCAAGGACGGCAAGCCGATCTTCCACTACATGGGATGTTCGACGTTTTCCGAATACACCGTGCTGCCGGAGATCTCGCTGGCCAAGGTCAACAAGGAAGCGCCGCTCGAAGAGGTCTGCCTGCTCGGTTGCGGCGTGACCACGGGCATGGGCGCGGTGATGAATACGGCCAAGGTCGAGGAGGGCGCCACGGTAGCCATTTTCGGTATCGGTGGCATTGGTCTGTCCGCGATCATCGGCGCGACCATGGCCAAGGCCAGCCGGATCATCGCGATCGACATCAATGAGAGCAAGTTCGAGCTGGCGCGCAAGCTCGGCGCGACCGATTGCATCAATCCGAAGGACCACGACAGACCGATCCAGGATGTGATCGTCGAGTTGACCGGTGGTGGTGTCGATTATTCTTTCGAGTGCATCGGCAACGTCAACGTGATGCGTTCGGCGCTGGAGTGTTGCCACAAGGGTTGGGGCGAGTCGGTGATCATCGGCGTGGCCGGTGCCGGCCAGGAAATCTCGACCCGCCCGTTCCAGTTGGTGACCGGTCGCGTCTGGCGCGGATCGGCCTTCGGCGGCGTCAAGGGCCGTTCGGAATTGCCGGGCATCGTCGATCGCTACATGCAGGGCGAGTTCAAGCTCAGCGACTTCATTACCCACACGATGGGATTGGACCGGATCAATGAAGCATTCGATCTGATGCACGCGGGCAAGAGCATCCGCAGCGTAATCCATTTCGACATGTAACAAGGCCTGGCCACGCGTACGCGGGTGGCCAGGTCGATGACCAGGATAATTCCAATGAGCATAGAAAATCTGAGTTGCAACCGGAGTTTTGGCGGCTGGAACAAGCAATACCGGCACGCTTCAAGCAGCCTCAATTGCGACATGCGGTTTGCCATCTACCTGCCGCCGCTGGCCTCCAACGGGCAGAAGGTGCCGGTGCTGTATTGGCTGTCGGGTCTGACCTGCACCGACGAAAATTTCATGCACAAGGCTGGCGCCCAGCGCATCGCCGCTGAACTCGGCATCGCCATCGTGGCCCCGGACACAAGCCCCAGGGGCGACGCGGTGGCGGATGCCGAGGGTTATGACATCGGCAAAGGCGCCGGCTTCTATGTGAATGCCACGCAAAGCCCGTGGAGCGAGCACTACCGGATGTATGACTACGTGATGGAGGAATTGCCCGAACTGATCGAGGCCACTTTCCCGGTCAGCGACTTGCGTTCGATTTCCGGCCACTCGATGGGCGGTCACGGCGCCCTGGTCATGGCGCTGCGCAATCCTGAGCGCTTCAAGTCGGTATCGGCGTTCAGCCCGATCAGCAATCCAGTCAATAGTCCCTGGGGCAAGAAGGCGTTCTCCGCGTACCTCGGGGAAAACACCGACAGCTGGGCCGACTACGATGCCAGCCTGTTGATGCGCCGTGCCAGCCAGTTCGTGCCGGCCCTGGTCGATCAGGGTGAAGCCGACGAGTTCCTGCTCGAACAACTCAAGCCGGAAGCGTTGGCAGCCGCCGCCCAGATCAGTGGCTACCCGCTGGAACTCAACCGCCACGAAGGCTACGACCACAGCTACTTTTTCATCGCCAGCTTCATCGAGCAGCATCTGCGCTTTCATGCGCAGCATCTGGGCACATAACGATCGAGAACGCTTGCGCCGCGAAGCTCAACAGCGCGCCATCGAGGCGCGGGAAAGAATTCGCCACGAACTCCGCAATCTTGATCGGACTGTCGCTCGCATCCGTTGCGTTTCTCAGCTTGCCCAGGGGCTTGCCGACTTGCTGGGTTGGAAACGGCTGATTCCGCATAAATACTGGCTGTCTTTTGCTGATGGCATCTCCATCGGCTATGCGATGATCGAAATCAACAAGGGCGTCTATCAGCGAACCAGTCGATGGGCACTGACCGTCGCCATTCTTGTCGACGGGATTGTCGGCATCTCCACCGTCATCTCGTCCGTCCTGGTTACTCTCTTGCTGTCGTTAAAGGAATTGTGCTGGTCGTTCTCGAAGAAGAATTTTCGCGCGAGCACCCGTCATCGTTCTCGGCGTCTGTGGCAGAGGTAGCGGTCTACACAACAGTACAGATTTCGATTTGAACCCCCGGAAAAATGACGAAAGGACCGTTCTCGGGTTTCGCTCACGTGGAACGGCGACTGTGCTTACTCGGATACCGGGTGACCGATTCTGCTCTGAGCAGGGCTGTGCTGAAGGGCATGGCCGCGGGGTCCAGCTTCGTGGCAATCCTCGAGCTCACTCGCAGGAGGTCACGGTCGACAGCGGTCATCGACGTCGGGTGACCGCTTTCGACCAGTTGAATCCAAGACCCACAGCGGTCATTCGTTGGTTGCCCTCCAAAGCTGGTCTTCGACCAAACTGAGCCGATCCGGCACCGCCTTGCGCATAGATCATGGAACCCCGGCAAATATTGAGGGACGCCATGCAGACTGTGTTGAAGAACCCGTCATTGCCGCCGATTTGCCGCATCCGCGATTTCGCGCTTTGGCACATATTCCGACCCGCCGCCGATGCGCTGTTTGCGGGGATCATTTTCGTCGACATCGTGCCAGCAAATGTGACCAGCGGCGGCCAGTTCCAGTTCCTGAAGGAACTGTAAGACAACGCCGATGAACAACACTGGACCCATTAGGTTGGCTGTAAGGATCAATCCGTGCTTGCACAGGATACCGGTGTGCTTTTCCACCGAGCTTTTTTGCGCCGCGCATAGCGGGCCGCCGAAAGTGATCCGCAGGACTGACGAGGATTAGTTGTCGCCGTCCCTTTTGAGATCCAAGGAGAAAGTTATGCAGTCGTACCTGGTTGTGTCAATGTCCTGCCGCAGTATCGCCTTGGCTGCGGTACTGTTCGCCAGTGGAGCCTTGCAGGCAGGCACTCCCCCTTCCGGCAACATCTTGCCCAATGCATCATTGCGGGGCGACCACGGTATTGTCGTCTCATCCAACGGGACCATAACCGGGACCGTCCCGACGTTATGGCGGGCCTTTGCCGTCGACGGCGCTGCACTGAGTCTGCAACGAATGGACTTGGCTGCGAACGTCCTTTTCCCGGGCAGCCCACCAACCCAGGCGGTCAAGATCACGGTGTCGGCTTTCGGCGCCGATCAGGGCCTTGATCACGCCACCGCGATGTTCCCCTTGCGCGTAGGCGACAGCTACAGTGCCAGGATCTATGCACGCAGCGGCAATGCCGACAATTCCGCCCAGTCCTTCAATCTGGGCATGCCAATTTTCGACAGCATGCAGGCGTTTACCGGTCGTGATCCGGCAAATTTCAACGCAAATGCTGGCCTGGCCTGGGGCGCATTCGACAGCCCGACTGTGGCAGGACAAGCTGGTGATGCCTATGCGTATATCGCGATTCGACTCAATTCTGACGGCGGTGACAATTCGGTCATAGTCGCGATGCCAAGCGTGCTTGGCCCGGCAGTTTCCAACATCGCGCCCAATCCCGGATTCTCGGGAACTTCGGGCGCAACCCAGGGAACGGTCAACGGCAGCGTGCCCGACAATTGGCGCGCCGTAGCGGTCGGTACGGGGACACTCAACGTGACTACCGTCCCACTTGCGGCTGGCGCGCTGTTCCCCGGTAGTCTGCCGACCCAGGCCGTGCGCCTGGAGGTCATTGGCGGGAATGGCCTCAACGAGGGATTTGATCATGAATTGTCGCGCGCCCTTCTCAGCAGCGACTATCTTCACTGGGGCGAGTTGTATGTTCGCTCCGGCAACGGCGACCTGTCGGCCCAATCGATGTTCGTCACCATGCCGGTATTCGACTTCAGCGGGATCTACACCGGCCAACAACCCGGCCAGTTTGCTGCAACGATCGGACCCGAATGGGCCTACGTGGCCGGACCGGCATTCACGGCGAATGCAGGCGAGTCGACCGACCTGTCGATTCGCGTCACTGCCGATGGTGGCCCGGATGTGCTTCTGATTGCATCCCCTCGTATCGTCGGCCCGATCGGACCGGTGATCTTCATGGATGGTTTCGAACTCGACTGAGTTGTTCGTTCGACGCACAGCGCGTTTTGTCGATGCCTCCAGCAAAAAGCCGGGTCATAGTTCGCTCGGCTTTTTTGTTTGCGGCGTTGCCAGCTCCTATTCGGAAAAGGTGTCAGTGCCACTCGGGCAGAGTGGCTACTTGAGCGTCGGCTACTGATCGAAAAAAGGCCTTGGACTTGTCGACGAAGCGGGCATGATTGCGCGTTGTAGAAACAACCATTTGCCGGTGCAGAAACCTGAGCGTGCTCATCGTTTAAATGCATCCAGTGGTTTCGCAAACGATCGCCGCAAAACGCGCGCTTGGGTAATTTTGGCCGCGTCGGAATTGGTGGCAGAATTCGAGAGAACTGTAGAGTGTCAACACTGGTAGATGAAGCGCGCAGACTTCAGCACACTGTGAGCCGTCACGTGTTTCAACCACCTTGAAATCCAGCCCGCGCGCTATTTCAGAGCGCCCTTCAGCGCGCGAGGAACTTCATCATTCCGGGTGGATAGCGTGTGCCTGAGGCGGCATCGGCCGGAAGAATCGCTTCGATTGCTGCCAGTTCGTCGGCATCGAGTTTGATGTCGACGGCAGCGATATTTTCGTCGAGGTACTGCCGTCGCTTGGTTCCCGGGATCGGCACGATGTCCTCGCCCTGGGCCAGCACCCAGGCCAGCGCAAGTTGCGCCGGCTTGACGCCCCTGGCCTCGGCCAGCTTGCCCACGGCATCGACGAGGGCGAGGTTCTGCGAAAAATTTTCGCCCTGGAAGCGCGGCTGCAGGCGACGATAGTCGTCGTCGGCAAAATCCTCGAAATCGCGAATGGCTCCGGTCAGAAAGCCGCGCCCGAGTGGACTGTAGGCGACCAGGCTGGTGCCAAGTTCCCGACAGACTGCCAGTACTTCGTTTTCGGGATCGCGCGACCACAACGAGTACTCACTTTGCACGGCGCCGATTGGATGAACACCATGGGCCTTGCGCAAAGTCGTTTCGCCGACCTCGGAAAGTCCGAGCAAGCGCACCTTTCCGGCGCTGACCAGATCGGCCATCGCACCGACCGTATCCTCGATCGGCACGCGTGCGTCGACGCGGTGCAGGTAATAGAGATCGATCGTCTCGACGCCGAGACGCCGCAGGCTGGCATCGCAAGCGTCGGCGACACGGTGCGGATGTCCATCGATCACGCGCCTGGCCGAATCATCCGGATCTCGCACGAAACCGAACTTGGTCGCCAGTACGACGTCGTCGCGACGTCCGCGAATGGCCTTTCCGACCAGCTCCTCATTGACGTACGGGCCGTACATGTCGGCGGTGTCGAGAAAGTTGACGCCTTGATCGAGAGCACGATGAATGGTCGCGATCGATTCCAGGTCGTCGCGCGGACCATAGAATTCGCTCATGCCCATGCAGCCGAGGCCGATGGCGGAAACCTCGGGTCCATTGCAACCGATCTTGCGCGTCTTCACCTTGGCATTCCGACTGGGCATGGAAGATTCACGACGATACGCGCAGTCACCCTGGAAAGCTGTATCCGAATCCACGCCGCTCGCACGAGTTGATGACGATGCGGCCCTGCCAGGATCGGCAGGGCCACTGCTTGAGGTGCAGTCGGGCCGATAGACAACACTGCCTGATTAGTCCGGATTATTAAAGAAATACACGCGCCCTCGCTTGTCTCTTGAAGCCACACGACTTTTCGCTCATTCGGCAATAACGCCGGCTATTGCCTCAATCGCGAAAAGCCGCGTGAATCCAATGTCCTGCGCGATTATCACGCGTATTCATGAACAGTCCGGGCTAGAGCGGCGTCGACTCGAAACCGTTGGTGAAGATTCGATCGATGATCGGGGCATCGTAGGCAATGCGCACACCGCAAAATCGCAACGTGCTGTCATTCTGAACTCCCATGTTCACGGCAATGTTGATTGGTGCACTGCCTTGATTGACCTCGTAACTGAATAGCGGTGACAAGGTCGTGCCGTAGCCGCCGACGGCGTCCGTGGAGCCTATGCTGGTACGCTCGACGAAATTGCCAGCCCCGTCATAGGTGGTGAAGTACGCAACTACGGAACTCGTCGAGTCATCGTAGAAGTACAGGCGCACGAAGCGGGCTACGGCGCCCTGCGGCAAGACCACCTTGTGCGCGAACACCGGGTTGCTGCCGCCGGTCTTGGAGATACAACCATTGCCGGGATAGCTGTAGGTGGTCGTGCTATCGAGTGGGTGAAAAGTCGAACCGGCAATCCACAGGTAGCCAAAGGTGCCCGCTGGTTGATCGGCCTGTGCTGATACAGGCGCATAGGGTTCCACCGGATGGTCCCCGGGTGCCGCGACAACCGGAATAGCCGCCGATGCGGCAAACAGTCCCAGCATCATGCACGAGAGCGCCTTTGCGCTGGTTGCTCCGGATTTTCTGATGTCGATGATCATGCTCGTCTCCCTACGGTGAATAGAACACGCGCATGCCGCATAGGCGCAGACCGGCGCTCATGGTCGAAGTCAGCACATAGGCTTGGCCGCCGTTGTCGATGACCACGGGAGAAGAAGCCGGGAAGTACTCGCTCGCGTAGCCGGTGGCTACGGTCGAACTCCCGGTCAGCAAGTCGGTTAATCCGCTGTCGCCAGTGTAGGCGGTGAAGAACAGGCTCACGCTGCCAGGCGACGCGTTGTTGTAGTAGTACAGGCGCACGCCCTGGACCGAGGCGCCGTTCGGCAGCTCCAGGCTCGTGGTAATCGCGCCATCGGTGAATGTGCAGCCTGAGCCGGGGTAGCTCACAGTCTGGCTGCTGGTGCGAGGGGTAAAGGCGGAACCCGCGAGGAAGAGATAGTCACTGCCGCCGAGTGGCGCGGCTAAGCTGTCTGTGGCCTGGTCGGCGCCCGGAACGTTGTAGTAGTTGAGGTTCTGCGCTGGGGGAAATCCATCCGAGGTTGCTTCGGTCGCGAACGCAGGCAGGCAGGCGCCGAACAAGGCGGCTGCAGCTGCGAGATCTAATATTTTCTTGTTCATGCCGATCTCCAATAGTGAAAGATGCGAGATATTGGTCGCAGGAGAACGATAGGAGCTCAAGCTTCGCCGTATCGTCGATTCGGTCGCAGGCAAAGTGCAAACCCGTTCTCACTCCCATGAACTTTCGACCTGACCTTTCGCGAACGCCTTGACCCGCATCAAGACTCGGTGAGTTAGGCAGCCGGCATCGCGGTACTCACTGGAAGAACGGGAATACGCATCGTTCGTAGTCTTGCGGCCAAATCGACCGCAAAATGGCCGATCTGTGGCAGGCTTGCGCCTTTCGCTACCCTCCCGGAACCGCAGGCATGTCCTCGACTCCCATCCAGACGCCAGTCGCGGCAAGCCTCGAAGGCGAATCGGCCCTGGTCCGCGCGGTTGGCGGCGTTTCGCTGGCAGCGGCGATCATCAACATCATTGTTGGATCAGGCATCTTCCTGTTGCCGGCCCTGCTCTTCACACGCATGGGTTCGTCGGCGCCGATTGCGTTTCTGGCCGGCGCCCTGGCGATCGTGCCGATTGCCTTGTGTTTCGCCGCGATTGGCAGCCGCGCATCAACCACGGGCGGCCCGTATACCTATGTCGCTGCCGCCTTCGGCCCGTTCCCGGGATTCCTTGCCGGTGCCCTGATGTGGATTTGCAACGTCGCTTCGAGCGGTGCGGTCGCTTCAGCCTTGTTTTTGCAGATCGCGCGCGCCTGGCCACAATTTGATCAGCCTTTGTCGCGAACAATTTTCATGGTCGTTTTGTATTCGACCTTGATCGCACTCAACGCGTTTGGCGTCAGGCTGGGGGCTCGCGCGATCAACGCCCTCGCCGCCTTGAAGCTGACGCCACTGTTCCTGCTTGCCTCGGTCGGAATGTTTTTTGTCGACTGGAGCCAGATCAGCTGGATCTCGATCCCCTCGTGGACAACCCTCGGCGCCTCGATGGTGCTGGTCATGTTTGCCTACTCAGGCATGGAAACGGCGCTGATTCCTTCTGGCGAACTGCGCGATGCCTCGCACAGTGTTCCGCGCGCAACACTGGCTGCGATCCTTGTTGTCGTGCTGCTCTACATGGGCATCCAGGTCGTCACCCAAGGCATCCTCGGGCCGCTACTGGCGACGAGCAAAGTGCCGTTGGCCGAAGCCGCCGGCACCTTGTGGTCGCCGGGTCTGGTGATCCTTCTGATTACAGCCGGCGTGTCGATGGGCGGCTTCATGATGGGCAACCTGCTCGCTTCGTCGCGCCTGCTTTTTGCACTTGGGCGTGATGGCTACCTGCCTTCGGCATACGGCCGGGTCACGGCCTCGTACCGGGTGCCCTTACTTGCAATCATCACTCATGGCGTGATCGGTTTCATGCTGGCGATGGTCGGCAATTTCGAGTCTCTGGCGCTGATTTCCGGCGGTGCCAATTGCCTGATCTACTTCGGCGTCAGCCTGGCCACCTGGTTTGCCCAGAAGCGCGATCTGCGCAGCGGCGGCAAGCCGTTCGTGTTACCAGGAGGTCCACTGATCCCTGGCATTGCAGCGTTGGCGATGCTGGCTATCCTGTTTACCCTGACCCGTGCAGAGTGGACCGCCATTGCGTTCGCGCTGACGGCCCTGGTCGCCTTGTATGCCGTGCTGCGCCATCTGCGCTTGCGAAACTGATTCGACGTCGCGACCTTGTCGGCGTGTCGTGTAGTGCTTCAGAAACGAAAGCCGGGAAAGCATGCTTCATCCATACCTCCCCTGGGAGTTTGCGCATGACTCTTCGACCGTCCGTTCTCCGCGTTCTGCTCATCACCTTTTTCTGTGGGAGCGCTGCAGTCAACGCTGACCCGATGCCGACCGCAGCGGAGGCGTTGATCGCAACCGATCGCGGCTTTGCAATCGCTGCCAAGGACATGAGTGCGAGCGACGCACTTTCGTCGCAGTTCGCCGATGACGTGATCATGCCAATCCGTGGCAAGGGATTCGCCAAGGGCAAGGCCGCCGCTATCGAGGCACTCGAAGCTGATCCGGACACAGCGAACGCGCATGTCGAATGGACGCCGCTTGGAGTCGGCGTGTCGGCCGACGGTCTGCAGGGCTTCACGTTTGGCTTCATTGACGAACATGCCAGCGATGGAAAGCAAACGCCGCTCAAGTATCTGGCTTATTGGCGGCGCGCAGATTCCGGCTGGAAAGTCATTGCCTACAAGCGCGGCAAGCGCGCCGAAGGGCCGATCGACACGAAGCCACGACCCGCGTTGTTACCTACAGCCACGGGATTTGATGGCGCGCGCGCAAAGCACGGTGGCGCGCTCGAGCGCGGCCTCGCCGATGCCGAACGCGCTTTTTCGGACGACGCGCAAAAGGTCGGTCTGGAGGCGGCATTCGCCAGATTCGGCACGATCGATTCGATGAATCTCGGCGGTAGCGGTAATGCCGGTTTCGTGTTCGGCGCCGAAGCGATTGGCAAACTGGTCGGAGGCGGTGAACCGGAACACGGCAGCAGCGTGTCGTGGGCGGCGGATGAGCGGGTTGTCGTCGCGGGCAGCGGTGACCTTGGCCTCAGTATCGGCACCATCCGCTTCAACCAGCGTGCCGACGACGGCAGCGAGCGAACGCCGATTCCGTTCTTCACGGTCTGGCGTCGCGCGGCGCCCGATCAACCCTGGCGCTATATCGCCGAATGAGGTTGAGCGACTTTTGAAAGCATTCCGGTCGATTGGATGGCCGCCGCGGCGCTGATCAGGAATGAACAATCGAGTGCATGTTAGCGCACGCGCCTGGGCCGTATTCGAGCACGGTAATGGTGCCTGGGCGGAGCCGAGCTCCTGGGCCACTCGGGCTCGTCAGGGGACCGAGATCGCGCTTCCAATTTTTCGCCAACCGACTTGCCGCATTTGATTTGCGTCCTGACATCGGAACGACAACACCCGGCACTTTCATTCGCACGAATGTCAATTCGGCACGCTTCCTGCATAGGTCACCGTTCGCTCACGCGGCCGTCGGTCGCACGTCTTTCCGCCACGGCGTTCATGAACGATGTTCCTGATCGCGACATACTGGATCCACTGTTACGGGGGCCTTCCTATCCATCCGATGCGCGATTTGCTATTGGTTTTCTGCGCCGGGCTTTCCATTTCGGTTGCCGCCAACGACCTGCCGTTGCGACCCCTCGATGTCGCCGACGAAGGCGCACCAACCTTTACCGTGTATTCGTCACGTGAAGGCCTTTCTGACGAAATCTGGAGCACGATAGGCTGGGACAATCAGGGCTTTGTCTGGGCCGGCTCGGCGTCTGCGCTGGCACGCTTCGACGGCTACGGCTGGACACCGTGGCCATTCGCTCGAGCGCACAGTCTGGTGCGCGATATGCAAGTGGATGCAAACGGGACGCTGTGGGCAATCTTTGAACGCGAAGGCCTGGCCAGAAACAATGGTCAAGCCTGGTCACTCTATTCGGACGGGAGCGAATTTCATCAACGCTTCTCGGACACAAGCCGTGCCGACGGCACGCCAGAGTTCTGGGTCAGCGAAGATCACGGTTTCAGTCGCCTGGTCGGTGAACGCTGGCAGGCCGACCCGGGCAACGACTCGGTCAAGGTCGGGCCGGTCGCGCGAATCGAGCAGACCGAAACACTGTTTGGTCAGCCACGCCAATGGATGGGGACAACCACCGATGGCGTCTGGTATCGCGGTCTTGGAGCTGACGGCTCGATGGATGCCTGGCAACGGGTCGAATTGCCGGGCTTCGCCACCTTGCACACCACCGACATGTTGCGCACGCATGACGGCGATGCCGAGGAACTCTGGATCCTGACTTACGGAGATGGCCTGATTCGCATCCGCAACGATGGGGTCCGGGTCTGGCGTGCGGCAACTGGGGAATTGCCGACCGAAGCAATCTATTCGGCCCGAGCCACGTATTCGGCGCAAGGCGCACGTACGGTTTGGATGGCGTCACGCGCCGGCCTGCTGCGTTTCCGCAACGAGAAGATCGCGGTATTTGATCGGCGCAATGGCTTGCCCTCCGACGCCGTGCGCGGGATAAAGCTGCAGACCAATGCCGATGGCACCGAATTGCTCTGGCTGGCGACCGAGGGTGGCATCGCGCGCACCGCTCTGACCAACAGCCAATGGCAGACCGTCTCCCTGCTCGGCTCCAGTGAGAATGGAACCTTCGCCGCCATGCTCGAGCCGGATGGCAAGGGCAGTGAACGACTCTGGGTCGGCAGCGCCAAACGTGGACTCGCCCTGCTGGAGGATGGTGAATGGCGCTATTTCACGCATGCGAATGGCAAGCTGCCTCAGGAGGGCGTGCGCCAGGTCTGGCGGCTGCCCGATGCCAATGGCCACCCGCAGCGATTGATCAGCCTGGTCAACGGCCAGTTGATGCGAATCGATGAAGCATTCAATTTCATTCCGGTCGAATCGCCGTGGCCAAAGAACACCGATGATCTGGCCGCAATCGCCCTATCGCGACAACAGGAGGGGACCCACGAAACCTGGTTTGGCACCCTACATAGCGGCGTCTATCGACTGCGCCAGGGTCGTTGGACGCAGTTCCTCGCGGATGGCGCGACTCAGCCATGGGCAGTCATCGGCATGGCCGAGCAGATCGACGCGCAAGGCCGCTCGTGGCTTTGGGCAGCGAGCAATCAGGGCCTGGCGGTATTCAACGGTATGCAATGGAAGCTGATCAAGGGAATTCCGGCTGACAGCTTTCGCGGCGTGACCGTGGTCAGGCATGCCACTCGACCGACGCTTTGGGCCGGCAGCAGTCGCCATGGCATCCTGCGTTTCGATGTGAGCGACCCCGAGCATCCGCTGCTGCTTACCGACAAGACGGTTCCGGCGGCGCCCAATCCAACCATTTATTCGATCAGCGAGGATAGCCAGGGACGCATCTACGTCTGCACCAACAATGGCGTCCAGCAATTGACGCCCGATGCGGATCAGCGCTATAGCGAACGCGTGTTTCGTCGCCGCGACGGACTGGTTCACGATGAGTGCAATACCAATGCCCAATTCGTCGACAGCCATGATCGCTACTGGGTTGGCACACTCGGTGGACTCAGCGTCTATGACCCCGCGATCAAGACCAGTACCCAGCAGCCTCGCGCCAAACCGTTACGCTTCACCGAATTCCTGATTGACGGCAAAAGTATCGAACCTGGCTCTGCGGCAAGTACGCTTTTGCCTGCCGGCACACAGAATTTGAGCATTGGTTTCTCGGTACTGTCCGGCCTGCGCGAGCAAGAGTCGACTTATCGCAGCGAATTGGTCGGCTTGGATACCCAACCCGGCAACTGGACCACCGAGCAACGTCGGCGTTTCGGTCGTTTGCCTCCCGGCAACTATGTGCTCAAGGTTGAGGGACGTGACTACACCGGCACGGCCAGCGAGCCGATCTCGCTGCACTTCAAGGTCGATGCGCTTTGGTGGGAGCGGTCGCGTATGCAGATCCTGCTCGGCCTGCTCGGCTTGTGTCTGGTCGCCGGCATTGTCCTCATTTACAACCGTGGTCTGCGCCTGCGCCAACGACATTTGAAGCGCGAAGTCGCCAGGCGCACCTCGGAGATTCGTGCTGCCAATCAGCGCTTGACCGAACTTTCCTATCAGGATCCGCTGACGGGCGTGGCCAATCGTCGGCGCCTGATGGAGGTCGTCAATGCGACGATCGAGCGGGCGCTTCAACGCGCGCTGCCCATCGGTTTGATCGTCATCGACGTCGATCATTTCAAGAAATACAACGATCAACATGGCCATCTTTCCGGCGATGTCGCGCTGCGTGCGGTCGCCCAGACGCTGCAGAGCGCAATGCGAGAGCAGGATCTGGTTGCACGGTTCGGCGGCGAAGAATTCGCCTGTCTGCTGGTCGACGCGGATATCGATGTGGTGGCGCGCTCTGCCGAGCGCATGCGAGCGCTGGTCGAAGCCCTGCCTCCACGCACGCTCGGCAACAGTTCCCGGACGATCACCATCAGCGCCGGGATCCTCAGCCGCGTGCCGACACCGGGCGACAGCGCCGCCGATCTTTTGCGCGAAGCCGATGCGGCGCTCTACCAGGCCAAGAATGAAGGTCGAAATCGCGTTTGTCGGGTCCGTACGCCGAGTCATCACACCGCCTGAGTACGCCGCCAGGAGCGCCCCCGAGCAAACCCTGCCTCGTGATCATCAATGGCATCGTTGAGTGATGGATCCTGAAGACTTGGTGGCAACGTGCCGAGCGCAACAGCAGACGCGCTCGTCACCCCGACCTCGACAAACCCAGGGCAGCCTGGGTTTCGCCAAGGCAGCGGCGACGCTAATCGGGATTCACAAGGATTGGATGGGTCTGGCGACCCACCCTTCATCAAACCACGATGCGGGTGAGCCACGATCGACACAATTCGTAGCCAGCGGCTTTCGTATCCATTGATCCAACATGTGCGGCAGCAATCCGCAACTATCGCGCGCCGGGGTCAGTGCTTCCCCGCCAGTTCGAGGATCAAGGCGTGCCAGTAGGCGCGATCCTTGTCGAACGCCTCGACCGACACGCGCTCATTGAGGCCATGGGCAAAACTGTCGCTGTCCTTCATGAACATGCCACTGACGCCATAAGTCGGAATGCCGGCCGCGCGAAATATTGTTCCATCGGTGTAGTAGGAGGCCTGATCCGGGACGATCGCGACGCCGGGATAAACCGTGTGGATCGCCTTGCTGACCATTTCCTCGACGTCCTTGCGCATCGGGGATGCAACCGCATCGAGCGTTCGCGCGGCAACGCTGACTTGCGAACCGGCACCGACCACCCGCTGCAGTTCAGCCGCTACGGCATCAATCGATGTGCCCGGGAAGATGCGGCAGTTGATCGTCGCGGTGGCGGTCTGAGGCAATGCATTTTCGGCGTGGCCACCACTGAGCATCGTGGCCACGCAAGTTGTCCGTGTGCGACCGACATACGAAGGTTGCGTAGCGAGCAGGGCGGCGGCATCGACGTCGTCTGGATCTTCCGCGAAACGAATCATCGCCTTGCCGAGCTCCCCTGGAGTCTGCGCGCCGGAGGCGGCCAGGCTGCCGCGCGTCCACTCGTTC
>JBBRBU010000035.1:0-41247 GCA_038205505.1 Lysobacterales bacterium
CAATCGACCTTCGGTCCACAACGCTTTCGATGATCAGCTGATCGCCGACCTGACCGCTGCGATCGAAGCGACCAATGACGACGGTTCGATCTGGGGACTCGTGCTGAGCGGCCAGGGCAGCACCTTCTCCGCCGGTGCCGATGCCAACTGGATGCGCGCAATGGCCAGTGCCAGCGAGGCTGAGAATCGCGAGGATTCTCTGCACCTGGCACGCCTCATGCGCACACTTAATTTCCTGCCAAAACCGACCATTGCCAAGGTAAACGGCTCGGCCTATGGCGGCGGCATAGGCTTGATCGCCTGTTGCGACATTGCGATTGGCGTCGAAGGCGCCAAATTCTCACTCAGTGAATGCAAACTCGGCCTCGTTCCGGCCGTGATCTCACCTTACGTGATTGCTGCGATTGGCCCGCGTCAGGCGCGCAAGCTCTTTGTAAGCGCCGAGGTTTTTGATGCCGATGAGGCTCACCGCATCGACTTGCTGCACCAGGTTGTCTCACGCTCGGGGCTCGACGATGCAGTTTCGCGCAGTCTGCACTTCTTGCGTAAATGTGGAGCCCAGGCGCAGGCCGAAGCCAAGGCGCTGGCATTGCGAATTGGCGGCCTGACCCGTGAAGGCATGGAAAAACTCGATCTGGAAAACGCTGCCCTGATCGCCAGACTACGCGTCTCCGATGAGGGTCAGGAGGGTTTGTCAGCCTTCCTCGACAAGCGTCAACCGCGTTGGAATGCCGAGAGCTGATGATGTTCAAATCGATCCTGATCGCTAATCGCGGTGAAATTGCCTGCCGCGTGATCCGTAGCTGCCGTCGCCTCGGCATCCGCACCGTCGCGGTGTATTCCGAGGCTGACGCAACCGCACAGCACGTTCGCCAGGCCGATGTCGCGTATCCAATCGGCGGACCAGCTCCGGCAGATTCGTATTTGCGCGGTGACGCGATCATCGAAGTCGCATTGAAGGCGGGCGCCGAAGCAATCCATCCCTGTTATGGCTTCCTTTCCGAAAACGCGGATTTTGCCGACGCGGTCGCTGCGGCCGGCCTGCAATTCATCGGTCCTTCCGGGGGTTCGATGCGCAAGATGGGCTCCAAGGCTGGCGCCAAGGATCTGATGTCGTCACATGGCGTACCGGTAGTGCCTGGCTACACCGGCGATGATCAGGAACCCTCCCTGCTCGCGCGCGAAGCCGAACGCGTCGGCTACCCGCTGATGATCAAGGCGGCTTATGGCGGTGGCGGCAAGGGCATGCGCATCGTGCGCAGAGCCGATGAGTTCCTGGCCAACCTCGAGTCCTGCCAGCGTGAGGCGAAGAATGCGTTCGGGCGCGATCGTGTCCTGCTCGAACGCTATGTCGAGAAACCGCGCCATATCGAATTCCAGGTGTTTGGCGACAGCCAAGGTCATATCGTCCATCTCAACGAGCGCGAGTGTTCGGCCCAACGCCGCTACCAAAAGGTGATGGAAGAAACGCCTTCGCCGTTCCTGACGCCTGACCTGCGCACGAAAATGGGCGACGCCGCGATCTGCGCCGCGCGCGCGCTCGATTACGTCAATGCCGGTACGGTCGAATTCATTGTCGGCCAGGGCGGCGATTTCTATTTCATGGAGATCAATACGCGCCTGCAGGTCGAGCATCCGGTCACCGAGATGGTGCTCGGTCTCGATCTGGTCGAGTTGCAATTGCGCGTCGCCGCTGGTGAAGCCTTGCCCGGTTCGCTGATCCGCAACAAGGCGATTCCGGCCAACGGCCACGCCATCGAAGTGCGCCTCTATGCCGAAGATCCTGATCAGGGGTTCCTGCCCGGTTCCGGTCGATTGCAGACATTGCGCCTGCCTCAGGTTTCCGAACATGTGCGCATCGATTCGGGTGTTGTCGAAGGTGACAACGTCAGCGTCTTCTACGACCCGATGATCGCCAAGATGATTGTCTGGGATCGTGATCGGGCCTCGGCATTGCAGCGCATGCGCGAAGCACTGACCGAAGTCAGCGTGATCGGGCCGAAATCGAATGTCGCATTTCTCGAACGGCTGCTGCGACATCCGGTGGTCATTGACGGCGTGATCGACACCGGCTACCTCGATCGTAATCTCGATGAGTTCATCGGACCAGCGGCAAACCAGGCCGACCTGGCGCGCAGCAACGCTTTTCTGTCGGCAGCAGCCGTCATTTCCCTGCTCACCGAAGAGAGCGACGCGCGATTGCAGGCTGCTGGCAGTGCTGATCCGAACTCCCCGTGGCGCCGAGCCGATGGCTGGCGACTTGGCCATCCCGGCAAACGCATCATTGCCTTGATCGATGGCGACGAGCGGATCGAGGTATCGGCACACGGTGCGCAAGGAAACTATCGCCTGATCTGCGGCAAACTCGACGTCGAAATCGGCGATGCGGTTTTTTCAGACGGCTGGCTCAGCGCTCGACATGACGGTATCGCCAGACGCCACCGGATCTTTGCCGACGGCGCACGCATCACTGTCCACGACGGTCAATCGCGGCGCATTTTCGAACACGCACCGGCGTTTGCCTATGTTGAAGGGGGTTCGTCAGATGTCGACCGTGTGCTTGCGCCGATGCCCGGCCGGATTGTCGTGGTCAAGGCCAAAGCCGGTGATGAAGTTGCCGAAGGCGATGAATTGCTGGTCATGGAAGCGATGAAAATGGAACTGACCCTGCGCTCTCCGCGCGCCGGTCGCATTGAGGTGATCCAGGCTGACGCCGGCGATTTTGTCGAAGCCGATGCCGTGCTTGTGCGACTGGAGGCCTCCGAGTGATGCTCCGAACTTTTACTTGTCTATGCGCATTTCTTGCCATGGCAGCCTGCACCGAGACGCGCTTCGAGTCGACTCCGGGCGACCAGGTTCTCGCCTGCGATCCAGCATGGAAAGGGCTCTGGGTGGATGCCTCCACTGATGCTTCAACCAGCGAACCGGATGAGCTGGCGTTTCGGGTCGATCAGGAGTGTCGCTTTTTCATGCTCGAACGGCCCGAGAAGGATGGCCCACCGAAAGAGATCCATATCCCTGTCAATTACGTACACGACCGGGACAAACACTATCTCGTGATCGCCGACGACCAACTCGGTGACGTCGTTGATCTGCCAGCGCTTCACGGCATCAATCCGGTGCCGAAGAAATCGTTCTTCATAGCCCGCTACGAGTTCGCCCAGGATCGCTTGCGCATCTATCCGGTCGATTCGAAGCGCACGGCAAATCTCGTGATTGACGACGTGCTCGATGGCACCGTCGATTCGAGCAAGAAGCAACTGCATGTCTACGTCCAGGGTGATCGAGCGAAGGTTCTCGACATCGTGCGCGACAAAAAGATTTTCGACGACAAGCCCGGTGCTGAAGTTCGTCGAATCAAACTGAGCCTTGAGCAATACGAGCGCAAGCGGACGGCGCGGCGCGCCCGGAAACCTTCATGAGCCGCCTCCCTTCCCCGGTTCGAATCGTCGAAGTTGGCCCTCGAGATGGATTGCAGAACGAGAAAACCATTATCCCCACAGCGATCAAGATCGAGCTGATCAACCGCTTGTCGAAGACCGGACTGCGCACGATCGAGGCGACCAGTTTCGTAAGTCCGAAATGGGTGCCGCAATTGGCCGACGCCGCTGAAGTCTTCGCGGGTATAGAGAGACAAGTCGGGATCAGCTACCCCGTTCTGGTTCCCAATGAACAGGGCTACGCGCGTGCGCGAACCGTCGGAGCCGAAGAAGTCGCCGTGTTCTCGGCTGCATCGGAAGCGTTCAATCGCAAGAACATCAACGCCTCGATTGACGAATCAATCGATCGCTTCGCTCCGATTCTCGACAACGCACGCAAAGACGGCGTGCGCGTGCGCGGCTACGTCTCAACCGTACTCGGTTGCCCGTATCAGGGCGAAGTCCCGTTGGCTGATGTCGTCCGCGTGGCGACGCGCATGTACACAATGGGCTGCTACGAGATTTCACTCGGCGATACAATCGGCATCGGTACGCCACGCAAGGCACGCGAGATGCTGCGTGCCGTTGCGGCAGAAATGCCGATCGAGGCATTGGCGGTACATTTCCATGATACGCGCGGCCAGGCTCTGGCCAACGTGTTCGCCTGTCTGGAGCTAGGCGTCCGCGTCATCGACAGCGCAGTTTCAGGCGTCGGCGGCTGTCCTTACGCCAGCGGCGCAACCGGCAATGTCGCCAGCGAAGATGTCGTCTACATGCTCGAAGGCATGGGGATTGCCACCGGCATCGACCTTGACAAGCTGATCGAGACGGGTTTGTGGCTGTCGCGGCAGCTAGGTCGGGATACCTCGAGCAAGGTGGCCAGAGCGAGCATCTGACCCGCCGCCAAGTGAGTATGGCGTGTGTCGGCGGCACGAGCGCGGGGACGGATGCTTTCCACTTCGCTGCAGACACGCCACTGCTATCCGCAGTGTACTATCGAAATTCCCAATGCCGAGTCGAATGCGTGCCAGCCAAACTCGCACCAGAGAGAAACCGCGGCGCCATCATTGCGTGTGGCGAATTACCAGCCAATCAGCGCACACCGGCCCTCTTGTCACGGTTGCTCGGACTGGTCGGCGATTCACCGAGGGTGATCCTGATCAGCGCCGTCGACCAATCCGACGACGACGACATCGACCTCGAAGCAATGCTGACTGCAGCGGCCGGCTCACAACCTCATCGACATTGCCTGAAGACACGAGCCAGCGCCGAGGACCGGCAGTTGCTGGATCTCGTTGAGCAGGCCGAACTGGTCATCCTCAATGCCAGCCAACCGCTCAAGCTGAGCACCCTGATCGGCGGCAGCACGCTGGCGCGCTTGCTGCGTCGGCGCAATGCAGCCGGCATGGCGGTATGCGGAGTTGGTGGCGGCGCGGCGTTGCTCTGCGAACACATGCTCGCTTCGGGAACGGCCGGTCCGACCCCGCGGGTTGGTAGTGCTTCGCTTGCGCCGGGGCTCGGCCTGACCAATCGTGTCGTCATTGATCAAGGCGGCCACGCCAGTGATCGACTCGGGCGACTGCTCGCCGCACTTGCGCTCAACCCTTTCGCGATGGGGCTCGGCATCGATCTCGCTACCTTTGCCGTGATCGGACCGGACAATGCACTCGAGGTATACGGCAATGGTGGCGTGACAATCATCGACCCCAGCGAAATGGCAGATTCCAATGCCGCCGATCTGGAACCTGGCGCACCGATCCGCATCACCAACATGCGCCTGCACGCGCTGACCGCGGGCACCCGCTTCGATCTGGATTTTCGACGAGCGATCGATTGAAGGGGATGCTGAGGTGCAGGCCATTTTCGAGCCCCCCCGCGGAAGCCCCTCCAGGGGTGAGCCTTGCAGAGAAAAACCGGAAACCGGCCCGCGAAAACTCGCACGTCCACTTGGGATTGCCCCTGTAGGGGCTCCTGCGATCTCAGCGACGACTGCGGAAGAACTCCCGCAACATCAACCCGCTTTCGTCGGCAAACAGACCCGCCGCAACCTCGATGCGATGATTGTGCAGCGGCGATATCAGGGTATCGAAAACACTGCCGGCGGCGCCGGTCTTCGGGTCGGCTGCCGCATAGACAACTCTCGCGACGCGAGCATGCACAAGCGCCATCGCGCACATCGCGCAAGGCTCCAGCGTCGCGTACAACGTCGAACCAGGGAAACGGTGGTTCCCGATCGCCTGCCCTCCTGCGCGCAGGGCGAGGATTTCGGCATGCGCGCTCGAATCGTTGAGCGTGATATTGCGATTCCAACCCTCGCCAATCATCTGCTCGCCGGAAACCAGCACGGCTCCCACTGGCACCTCGCCATCAGCATCCCGCGCATGCGCAGCCAGATCGAGTGCAAGGCGCATCCACTTTTCATCATCCGCAGAAAACAAGTAGGACGCTGGAACCGCATCCACGTCTATTCCCACTCGATCGTTGCGGGTGGCTTGCCGCTGATGTCGTAAACCACGCGGGAGATGTCGCGGATTTCGTTGATGATGCGATTTGAAACTGTGCCTAGGAAATCATAGGGCAGATGCGCCCATTGGGCGGTCATGAAATCGATTGTCTCGACCGCGCGAAGCGCAATCACCCATTCGTAGGCGCGAGCGTCACCGACGACACCGACTGACTTGACCGGCAGGAATACGGCGAAGGCCTGGCTGGTCTTGTCGTAAAGATCGGCCTTGCGCAGTTCCTCGATGAAGATCGCGTCGGCGCGGGCAAGCAGCTCGGCATATTCGCGTTTGACCTCGCCGAGAATGCGCACGCCGAGGCCCGGACCGGGGAACGGGTGCCGGTAGACCATCGCGCGCGGGAGGCCGAGTTCGACGCCGAGGCGGCGCACTTCGTCCTTGAACAGCTCGCGTAGCGGTTCGACCAGACCGAGTTTCATGTGCGCAGGCAAGCCGCCGACATTGTGGTGGCTCTTGATCACGTGAGCCTTGCCGGTACCGCTGCCGGCCGACTCGATCACGTCCGGATAAATCGTGCCCTGGGCGAGCCAGCGTGCGTTGGAAAGCTTGCTCGACTCCTCGTCGAAAATCTCGACGAAAAGGTTGCCGATGACTTTGCGCTTGGCTTCCGGATCACTGACGCCTTCCAGTGCACTAAAGTATCGATCCGCCGCATCGACACGAATGACCTTGACGCCCATGTGCTCAGCGAACATGGCCATGACCTGATCGCCCTCCTGCCAGCGCAGCAGACCCGTATCGACGAAGACACAGGTCAGTTGCTCGCCGATCGCGCGATGCAGCAGCGCCGCGACAACCGAGGAATCGACGCCGCCGGACAATCCAAGGATGACTTCGTCCTGGCCTACCTTTTCGCGGACTCGAGAAATCTGGTCATCGATGATGTTGGCCGCCGTCCACAAGCTGCGGCAACCGCAGATCTCGGCGACGAAGCGGCGCAACAGCATTTCACCCTGGCGCGTATGCGTGACCTCTGGATGAAACTGGACGCCGTACCAGCGCTTTTCCTCATTCGCCATCGCCGCGACAGGAATGCGCTCGGTGCGCGCGGTAATGACGAATCCGGGCGGAGCGGTGGCGACATGATCACCATGGCTCATCCACACATTCAATCGCGGCGGCTGGCCAGGATGGTCATTGAGTCCGTGCAGCAATTCATCCTTTGCCACGACCTCGACCTCGGCATGGCCGAACTCGCGCGCATCGGCCGCTTCGGTCGAGCCACCGAGCTGGGCGGCCAGGGTCTGCATGCCGTAGCAGATGCCGAGGATCGGCACGCCTGAATCAAACACTTGCTGCGGTGCTTTTGGCGCCCCATGGATCGTCGTCGATTCCGGTCCGCCAGACAGCACGATTCCCTTCGCGCCATAGGCTGCAATTTCCGCCGGATCATGATCCCAGGCCCATATCTCGCAATACACGCCGATCTCGCGAATACGCCGCGCAATCAACTGCGTGTACTGCGCGCCGAAATCGAGGATGAGAATCTTGTCGTGGTGGAGGTTGGTCATGCTGCAGCCGGGAATGGGGATTGGAGAATCGGGAATGGTTTTTCCTTTTCCCCGCGGGAGAAGGTGCCCGCAGGGCGGATGAGGGTGCACACCTGTCGAAAAAGAAACGCTGCACGGAATCTGCACTTCCGATTCCCTACGCCCCATTCACCATTCCCGGCCGTCCATCAACTCAACCGATAATTCGGTGCTTCCTTGACGATCTGGATGTCGTGCGGGTGCGCTTCGCGGACGCCGGCGCTGGTGACGCGGACGAATTGCGGGCGTGTGCGCATTTCTTCCATCGTTGCGCAGCCGCAGTAGCCCATCGAGGCGCGCAAGCCGCCGACCAGTTGGTGGATGATGTTGCGCAGCGGGCCACGATACGGGACGCGGCCTTCGATACCCTCTGGGACGAGCTTCTCGGGATCGGAGGCGTCCTGGAAATAGCGGTCGCTCGATCCTTTTTCCATCGCGCCGAGCGAGCCCATGCCGCGGTAACTCTTGTACGAGCGGCCCTGGAACAATTCAACGTCTCCGGGCGATTCCTCGGTGCCTGCGAACATGCTGCCAAGCATGACAGTCGACGCACCGGCAACGATGGCCTTGGCCACATCACCGGAATAGCGGATGCCGCCATCGGCGATCAGTGGAATCTCGTTCTTGAGCGCATTGGCGACGAGGTCGATCGCGGTGATCTGCGGTACGCCGACGCCGGTGACGATGCGCGTGGTGCAGATCGAACCTGGGCCGACGCCGACCTTGACCGCATCTGCACCGGCATCACGCAGCGCCAGTGCGGCGTCGCCGGTGACGATGTTGCCACCGATGACCTGGGTGTCGGGAAAATTCTTCTTGACCCATGCAACGCGATCGATGACTGATTGGGCGTGGCCGTGGGCGGTATCGACGATGAGTACGTCGACCCCGGCATTGACCAGGGCCTCGACGCGACGTTCGGTATCGCCGCCAACGCCAACCGCAGCACCAACTCGCAGGCGCTCGCTGGCATCTTTCGCCGCATGCGGGTTGTCGCGCGCCTTCTGGATATCCTTGACCGTGATCAGGCCGCGCAGCTGGAAGGCATCGTTGACGACCAGCACCTTCTCAATGCGATGCCTGTGCAGCAGGGCCAGCACATCATCTTCGCTGGCGCCTTCCTTGACCGTGATCAGGCGTTCCTTGCGCGTCATGATGTTCTTGACCGGATCGTCGTGCTTTTTCTCGAAGCGCATGTCGCGACTGGTGACGATGCCGACGAGTTCCTCCTCGTCGACGACCGGAACACCGGAAATCCCGTGCTCGCGGGTAATCCGCATGACTTCGCGAATCGTTGTGTCCGGCCGCACCGTAAGAGGATCGCGGATCACGCCTGCTTCGAATTTCTTGACCAGGCGCACTTCCGCGGCCTGCTGCTCGAGAGTCATGTTCTTGTGGATGATGCCGATGCCGCCGCATTGCGCCATGACGATTGCAAGGCGCGCTTCGGTCACGGAATCCATGGCTGCGGAAATGATCGGTACGTTGACGCTCAATCCGCGCGTCAGGCGAGTCGAGGTGTCGACATCGCGCGGCAGCACGACGGAATGACCGGGAACAAGGTAGACGTCATCGAACGTCAGGGCTTCGGCGAGTAGTCGCATGGGGCGCAGGGAGGCTGATCAAGTCCGCCATTCTATCGTTTCCCGGACCCTGCCCGCCAATGGCAAGGGCAGATGACGTCACCGCGAGGGCCACTTCACCCGTATTTTCAAACCCTCCAACTGTCAATTATCACCGCGCGACAAGGGCATGCATGCCCTCGACACATTCAATCAAAGAATGTCTCGGCGGCCTCCAGCGTATTTTCCATCAGGGTTGCCACGGTCATTGGCCCAACCCCTCCCGGCACCGGGGTGATCCAGCCCGCACGCTCTGCAGCAGCCGCAAATTCGACATCACCCGTCAACCGGCCATCTTCAAGGCGATTGATACCGACATCGATCACGGTTGCCCCGGGCTTGATCCATGCACCGCGGACGAGATCCGGGCGCCCCACCGCGACGATCAGAATGTCGGCCGCGGCGACGAAACCCGGCAGATCCTCGGTAAATCGATGGCAAACGGTGGTCGTGCATCCTGCCAGCAACAGCTCAAGGACAAGCGGGCGGCCGACGTGATTGGAAACACCGACGACCACGGCATGCTTGCCGCGCACCGGCCGATCCGTGTTTGCAAGCAAGGTCATCACGCCCTTCGACGTACACGGGCGCAAGCCTCGCTGGCGCAGGACGAGGCGGCCAACGTTTTCGGCCTGAAAACCATCGACATCCTTGCGCGGATCGATGCGATTGATCAGGGCATTGGCATCGACATGATCCGGCAACGGCAATTGCACGAGAATGCCGTGCACGGCCGGATCGGCATTGAGTCGCTCGATCAATGCCGTCAGCTCGGACTCCGGCGTTTCTTCGGGCAGATCAAACGCCAGTGACGAGAATCCAACGCGCTCACAGGCGCGGCGCTTGTTGCGCACATACACCGACGAGGCCGGTTCGCTACCGACCAGGATCACGGCCAGGCCCGGTCGCGGCTTGCCCGTTTCAATGCGCTGGCGCACCCGCTGAGCCAGACGATCAAGCAATTCGTTGGCAATGCGCTTGCCATCCAGCAGACGTGCGCTCATCGATACTCCGAGGGGAACCCTTCCGGTTCTCCATGATCGCGCATTCAGCGCCAGAAAAAACCGGGCTGCGCATTATCCATGCCAGCGCAGGCGCGCTCAAATCCGCAAGCGAGGATTCGGCTACGATGGCGTTTGATTGCAACGGAGTATTCCGATGACCGACAACAGCACCGAATTCGAAGCGGCGGCGTTTCGTCGCCTGCTCGAGCACCTGAACAAGCGCTCTGATGTACAAAATATCGAGCTCATGACGCTGGCCGGATTCTGCCGAAATTGCCTAGCCGACTGGTACCGCGAAGCCGCCGAGGAGCGCGGCCAGGCGTTGAGCAAGGATCACGCTCGTGAATTGATCTACGGGGAACCGTTTGCCGAATGGAAATCGAAACACCAGGGCGAAGCCAGCCCGGAACAATTGGCGGCATTCGCGGAGGCACAGAAAATCCATTCGACTTGAAGCGATTTCCATTTCGACAAGCGCTTCGAATCTGCGAAAATGCAGCATTCCGCTCCAAGCTCCGATTGCCATGCCCTATACACCGATCGTCGCCACTCTCGGCTATGTGTTGTCCCCCGACCGCTCACGCGTACTGTTGATCCACCGCAACGCGCGAGCCGACGATCAGCACCTTGGCAAATACAACGGCCTCGGCGGCAAGATGGACCCGGATGAGAATGTCGTCACCTGCATGCATCGCGAAATCCGTGAGGAAGCGGCCATCGAATGCACGCAGATGCGGCTGCGTGGAACGATCAGCTGGCCCGGCTTTGGCAAACAAGGCGAGGACTGGCTCGGTTTTGTATTCCTGATCGAAGCGTTCAGTGGTACGCCGCTGACCGAAAATGCCGAAGGCTCACTCGAGTGGATCGAGGTTGATCGCATTCTCGAGCTGCCACTATGGGACGGTGATCGCCACTTTCTGCCGCTGATATTCGATGCCGATCCACGCAGTTTCCATGGCGTCATGCCCTACCGCGATGGGCGCATGCTGTCCTGGAACTATTCGCGGATCTGATCGTCTCGCATCAGCGCAATCCCTTTCCGGATTCTGAAGATGAATGCACAGTGCCGGGATTCAACTCATCGTCCGGGTCTTGTTTCAGGACTGGCAAGGCATCAATGACGGCCTGGATCGGATCGCTGGAGCTGTCGGTTGCCTCGGCGTCGGGTGCAGAAGCCTCGCCGGCCCCGTCCGTTTCATTGAAACCGCGCAACTTCCTGTCAGGTTCGTCCACGTCGTCCACGTCGCTGAGCCTCTCGCGGCCAATCAAGGCAATCACTGGCTTCTCCCAGCTGCCGCTGACCTTGTAGCGTGATCGCGCCGCCCGATTGAGCTTCTTGCCGAGCAGTGTTTGCACGACCAGACCTGCAGCCGCACCAACCGGGCCGCCGGCGAGGGCGCCGACCACCGGAAGCGCTACGCCGGCCCGCGGCGTTACCGCCATCTCCTGGTCGTACTCGCGACTGCGCAGGTCGGTACGTCCGCTGATCGTGATATCCGCTGCCGGGCTGTTGATAAGCAGGTCGTCGGTCCGCGCGCTGCCGTCGACGAGGTCAAAACTACCCTTGATCGAGTTGAAGCTCATCCCGGACTTGAACAAATCGCTGAAATCCAGCGACAGGCGACGCGGAATCTCCCGCAGGGAGAACAGGCCGAACAAGCGACCGCCAGCCCCGGGTTCGACATCCAGGATCCGGCCTTGCTCGACGCTCAGGCTGAGTGAACCAGTCGATTTGGCCAGGGCGAAGGCGGCCGGCGATCCCGGGAAAGTCGCATCAATATGGGCAACGGTCTGACCACCTTCGATAATGCCGGCAAAGCCGAAAGCATCGAGCATCTTGCCGAGGCTTTCCGCAGTCATGTCGATAACAAGGCGGGAACGGTTCTCTTGCGCGCTGCCGAGCCACTCACCGCTCGCATGCATATCCATGTTCGGCGAGCGGGTTTCAAGCATGTCGATGCGCATACCCTCACGGGTCGGGAAACTTTCCAGACGCATTTCGCCAAAGTTCGTTTCGCCGAGCTGAAGCTCGCCAATCCACAAGTGCAATGGCGGAATCGATGAAGGGTCGACGCTCGAAAGCACGGAAGGCACGTCCTCGTTGCCGGGTGCAAGATCAGGCCAGCTAACGCGCTTCATCTGGGCGGTGATCCCGCGTCGATGCAGATCCACGCTCGGCACGCTGAGCTCGCCTTGCAGCGACTCGCCGGCGACATCGATCTTGATCGCGTCGCCATCCGGAGTCAGATCAAGATGGAGATTCGGGAAGCTGCGCCCAGCCAACTGCAGCTCATCAACATCGACTGCCACGTTCTTGAGCAGATCGCCATTGCCGCCGCCCGCGCTGAACAGTCCGATCCAGCCGCCGACATCGAGTGTCTTCACTTTTCCATTAACGCGAACGCCGCTGACCGGGAGTTCGCTTGTCGATACAGATGGACCCAGGTCCAGATTGGCGGAAAGTGGCGAGCTGGCTGATGGCAGACGCCCATGGATCTGCAAGAGATCGCCAAGACTGGCCGAGAACGGCTGTCCAGCCGGCGGCATGTCGAGCGTCAGCAGGAATGGCAACGGCGCTTCGGCAGGTTTGCTCAGAGGCTCGGGCAAGTTGATCGCGATACCCTGAAGGTCACTTCGGAGGGTCAACCTGTTTCGTCCCTTGGCCGGGCCATTTTCGGAACCGATCGCGAGCCCTACCTGCCAATCGGCCTGGCCTGGAAAACTCGCGAAAGCCGCCGTCAGATCACTGGCTTTTGCGAAAGCGGCCTCAACAGGCAGCGATCCATTGAGGCTCGCTTCAAAGGCATTCGCGGGATCGCTGGTCGCACTCCCTATGGCAATGCCAAGAACCACCGGGTAATTCTCGAACCGGGTCACCAGTGCGTCGGCCCGCACGCTGCTGCGAGTGAACCTGATTTGACCGTTTGCCTTCTTGAAATGCATGTCCCATTTCGACTCGTCCAGATCGGCATCGCTCAGGTCGACGCGACCGTCGAGCGTCGAATCTTCGTGATGCTTGAGCGGCACGACGATATCGACATGGATTGCTCCATTGCCGCCAATGGCGAGTCCAGCCAGAGTGTCGACATGCTGCCCGCCGACGGGTGTCGTGCGCAGGTAGGTCAGCAGGTCCTTGCCCGCACCATGACCTTGCGCAGTCAGCTCGAGCAACGGTTCCTTGAAATCAGCGATGGTCGCATCGGCACCGTCGACGATCAGTCCCATCGTCTCGCCCGAATGCGCGATTGCCTGCATGCCGTTGTTGATGAACGTGGCACTGACTGCCAGATTCTCGCCACGCGGCCATTCCCGCAGAAAAGCCAGTTTCAAATCGCTCAATTGCGCACGCGCTTCAAAGCGCCCCGCGTTGTCATCAAATGGCCAATCGTCTAAATCGCCCCGGATCATGGCCCGCCCGGAAGTCACCTCACCCGCCTGCAACGCGTCGTCCAGCCATTTGATTACATTCGGCGGCAACGTCGACGTTGGCCAGAACATCTTGGCTACATCGACATCACCCCGGTTAACCACGGCGGCAAAATCCAAAAATGGCTTTGAGTCGTCGGACTGCAACTGCACTCCACCGCGCAACGCGATCGCAAAGGCATCGTTCCCAACCTGGAAGCGAGGCGTCTGCACATGCCAGTCGTCGCCATCCTTCCATGCCGTGACATCGCCGCCGAAATGGCTCAACTCGAAGGGTTTGCGAAACACCATCGAATAGTCGATACGGGTCGGTTGATCGGGAACCTCAAGCAACATTCCCTGAGCATCTCCGCGCAAACGAGCCGCCAACGAATCGATACCCGGGATCGAATCATCATCGCGACTGCTGAATTTCGATAACGCCGCGTCGATTTCGAAGTCTTGCGCAGAGGCACCTCGGAATTCAATCGCATCGATCGATCCACGAGGACTGGCGCGATACACCCAGCGACGCAATCGCTCCGGCGTCGAATCAGAAAGCATCGCGATTGAGGCTATGGCGCCGATATCGAGCGCATTCGCGGCGACCTTCCATGCAGCCGATTCTCGTCCGGAATACTCGGCGACCAAGCGGCCATCGGTGATGGTTTCACCTTGTCGAGACACCGAAACATTGGCCAGGTCAAGACTCCAGCCGGCATCCCTGCGATGCCAACGAGCAAGCAAGGACATTGAATCGAATGCCGTTCGAGGCTGCACGGAGAGATTCTTGTCAATCGCGATCTCGCGATTTCCCTGCAGGATGACCTCGTCAAGAGCCAGCCTGAGTCGAACATCATCGATACGACCCTTTGCCCAGCTTGCCCACGCCTCCAGGTCGCCTTGCGCTGAAATCGGCTGGATTCCATCTACGACGTGTGCGCCCATCAGGTCCGCAACATCAAGTTTCTTGCCACCGATGTACAGACGACCGGATTCGTTCTCGATGTCGATATCGGCAGCCAGGGAGAGCGGCGCGTCCGCTCCGCTGCCACTACCGATTCGACCGAGTATCCGCGTGGTGCTACCGAGGTTGACGACGCGCAGTTCGGGTATGCGCATGGCGAGATCGAGGTCGTGTTGAGGATCCTTGACCGACAAGCGCATATCAACGAGGACGAGTACGCCGAGTGCGCCCATCGACGCCTGCTCCGAATGCTGGCCAAGATCAATGCCACGCAAGTTCCATTCACCTGCGGGATTTCGATCCAGCGCAAGATCCAGGCCGACGACGCGGAATTCATTCCAGGAGCGATTGCGCTGAAAACCAGCGTATAGATTGAGCGCCAGCTCCGAGCGCGGCAGGCGCACCTCACCTTCATTGCTCGAGACACCACCGATGCGAAGGTCGTCGAAGATCAGACGTGGTCCGGAGCGTGTCCAGACGCTACTGACATGCCGGATACTTACCGGTTGATAGAGTCGACCTGAGAGCCACCGCTCAATACGCTGCGGATTGTCCGCCAACCAGGGCAGCGCCAACTGGGCGAACGCCACAAGCACAGCGGCGGAAATCACCAGGGTGACAAACACGGCCTGCACGAAAAACCGAAGCTTGCGAAGTTGACGACGAAACGGCGTCATTTCCGTTCGCCGTCACACGACCGATGGATCGAGCAAGGCATCAACCTGCCTGCACCGAATGAAACAAGATACGGTCAGAGCAGCACAACATCGAACTGCTCCTGTGAATAATGCTCCTCGGGCTGGAACCGGATCGTTTTGCCGATGAACTCTTCGAGTTCGGCGACCGCCGTTGATTCTTCATCGAGGATTCGCGAAACAACTTCGGGCGTTGCCAGCACGAGCAGCTTTTCCGCATCGAACTGGCGCACGGCGCGGGTGATTTCGCGAAAGATCTCGTAAGTGACAGTTTCCGCCGTCTTGATCGTTCCTCGCCCGCTGCAACCCGGACACGGCTCGCACAATTGGCGCTCCAGACTCTCCGTCGTGCGCTTGCGCGTCATTTCCACCAGACCCAGCGGCGACAGATCGTAGACCGTCGTCTTGGCATGATCGCGGGCCAGGGATTTCTCCAGTTGACGAATGACCTGACGCTTGTGTTCCTCGTCGACCATGTCGATGAAATCGATGATGATGATGCCACCGAGATTGCGCAGTCGAAGATGCCGAGCCGCCGCCTGCGCCGCTTCGAGATTGGTCCGATAGACCGTTTCCTCGAGATTTCGCGTGCCGAGGTAGCTTCCGGTATTGACGTCGATCGTCGTCATCGCTTCAGTCTGGTCGACGACCAGGTAGCCGCCGGATTTGAGCGGAACTTCCTTCTTCAGGGCGCGCTGGATTTCATCCTCGATACCATATAAATCGAAAACCGGACGCTCCCCTGGATAGTGCTCGACCCGATCGGCGAGATCGGGCATGAACTGGCATGTGAACTCCATGGCCCGATCAAACGTCTCGCGCGAATCAACTCTTACTTTTTCGATGCTGGGGCGCATCAGATCCCTGAGAGCGCGCACGGCCAGCGGCAAATCCTCGTAGATCCGCGAACCGACCTTCGCATCACCCATTCGGCCGCGCAGCGTTGTCCATAATTTGCCTAGATAGTCGATATCCTCGGAGAGCGCCTCGCGCGATTGTCCCTCCGCGTTTGTTCGCACGATATAGCCCAATGGATCCTCACCAATGGTCTCGGCGAGGATTTCCTTCAGGCGCATTCGTTCGGTCTCATCCTCGATGCGCACCGAAACGCCGAGCACCGTGCTGTATGGCAACAGGACGAGATAACGCGAAGGAATCGATAGATGCGTGGTCAGTCGCGCACCCTTGGTTCCAATCGGATCCTTGACCACCTGAACCACGATTTCCTGGCCATCACGCAGCAGTTCGTTGATCGGTGGCGTCGGCGTCGGCGCTGTTTCGCCATTTTCGCCGATCAGGATCGCATTCGGTCGCATGATGTCGGAGGCATGCAGGAAGGCCGCTCGATCGAGGCCAATCTCGACAAAGGCTGCCTGCATACCCGGCATGACCCGGCTTATCTTCCCTTTGTAGATATTGCCTACATAGCCGCGCCGACTGGCCCTTTCGATATGGACCTCTTGCAGCATGCCATTTTCGACCAGCGCGACTCGAGTTTCGCGCGGAGTTACATTAATCAGGATTTCTTCGGTCACGACAAGATGTTGGCACAAGAAGTTGAAGTGATTTATAGCGGGCCGGACCATATCTTGTCGAATGCAGGAGACACGTAACCCCCTATTTTACAAGGGCTGGTAGGGGTCCTGATCCACGGAAACGGGCGCAAATTGCGCCAACAAGCATGAAGTTTCGTGCAACGGCAGGCCCATGACCCCGGAATGACTGCCACTCAGGTGCCGAACGAATGCCGCTGCCCTGCCCTGAATCCCATAACCGCCAGCTTTGCCGTAGCACTCACCGGTCTCGACATAAGCCTTGATCTGGCCCATATCGAGATCTGAAAAACTGACCTCGGATACCGAGACTGCATGGTCCTCACGCCCCGCGCTGATACACCAGACCACGCTGATCACTGAATGTGTGCGCCCTGCCAGGCGCGCCAGCATCGCCGCAGCATCCCCGGCATTGTCAGGTTTTCCGAAAACCTCGCCATCCAGCACCACCTCCGTATCCGCACCGATCACGACGGCGCCCTCCACCGCGGCGACTTGCAGCAAGCCGGCCCCTGCCTTCTCCCGCGCCACGCGACTGACATAGTCCAGCGCGGGCTCATCAACCGCCCGCACTTCCGGAATATCGAGATCGAGAACCTCGAATTTCACGCCGATCTGCTCAAGCAGCTGGCGACGGCGCGGCGATCTGGAAGCGAGAAAGATCACGATGATTCCCTCTTGGATGAGGCGGCAGCTCAGGCGCGATGGTAGGGATGCCCGGCCAGAATCGTCGTGGCGCGGTAAAGTTGTTCTGCAAGGAGCAGGCGTACGAGCATGTGCGGAAGGGTCAGCGGGCCCAGCGACCAGCGTTGGTTGGCACGGCTCAGGACTTCCTCGGCGTGACCATCGGGGCCGCCGATGAGGATGGCAAGGTCGCGACCTTGCATGCGCCAATCACCGAGTTGTTCGGCAAGTTGTTCACTGGTCCATGGTTTGCCGCGGCCATCGAGGGCGACAACGTGCGCTTCTGCCGGGGTGGCCGCGAGAATAGCGGCTCCTTCTAATGCCATAGCGCGTACCGGATCGCGGCTTTTGCCGCGATTGCCGAGCGGTATTTCGATCAGGTCAAGCGGCAATTCTCGCGAGAGTCGCTTGTGGTATTCGGCGAAACCCTGGGCAACCCAGATCGGCATGCGTTCGCCAACTGAAATCAGTCGGGTGCGCACGCCGGAGTCCCCTCAACCATCAAGCTTTTCAGGATGCTCGTCATCGCCGACCGTCCATAGCCGCTCGAGGCCGTAGAACTCCCGTGTGCGTGGCAGCATGACGTGGACGACGATGTCGCCAAGATCAACCAGCACCCATTCCGCCTCGCGCTCACCTTCGACGCCGATCGGCGGCAGACCGGCTTTCTTGGCCGCGCGCACGACTTCGTCGGCAATCGATCTGACATGCCGGGTCGAGGTTCCGCTGGTGATGACGATGAGGTCGGTCACCGAGGTCTTGCCGCGGACATCAATCTCGCTGGTCTCGCGTGCCTTGAGATCCTCAAGCGCATTGATGACGACGCCACGCAACTGGATGAAAACATCCTGCTCAAGATCCGGTTTGACGCGCTTCTTCGGAGCCGCCTTCGCCGCAACCTTTTTTACGGCGGGCCTGGACTTGGGCTTTGCAGTGCGGGTCGGGGCGGGGACCATGGCCTTGGCGGGGGAATTCGCCGGCAGCTTGGAGGTATCTTTCTTCGCTGTCGCCTTGGTCGTTGCCGGAGCTTTCTTCGCCGCAGTCGTATTGCCTGCCCGGCGCGGCCGGACGCGTGTTTCAGATGTACTCAAGTGAAATCAACCTCGTAACAGGGGCGCGCCAGGACTGGCACGCCGGCAGTATAGGGCCAAATGGATTGCGGTTTTTTCGATGACCCGGGGCCGGATTGATCAAGCATCGGCAATCGCACGGGCATCAGGGCTCTGCACCGACACCGACCGCGCGCGCTGAATCGCTGATCCAGCCACTCCACGAGGGGGCAAATAGACGGGATCCATGCAACCCGGCTTGTTCCATGGCGAGAAGATTGTGGCAGGCCGTGACCCCGGAACCGCACATGTGCACGACCGATTCCGGCGCTTTGGTCCCAAGCAGTTTGTTGAATTCCCTGGCGAGCGAGTCGGGAGACTTGAAGTAGCCTTGGTCATCGAGGTTGTCGGCGAATGGCCTGTTTTGCGCACCCGGCACGTGTCCGGCAACCCGATCCAGCGGCTCGACCTCGCCGCGATAGCGAGGCGCGCCTCGCGCATCGAGGAGCAGGATCGATTGCGCATCGAGCCCCGCTTGCAAGGCATTGTAGTTGACTAGCTGGGCAGGATCGTAGCGCACGGAAACTTCCATTCCGGCGGGCACCTGCTGGCTGCACTCAATAAGCCCTCCGCTGTCCTTCCAAGCCGACCAACCGCCGTCAAGAACGCTGACCTGGCGCGAACCAACCAGACGCAACATCCACCAAAGGCGTGCGGCGGCGAGCGCGCCGCCCGCATCGTCGTAGGTGACCACGGGACGTTCCGGCGTCCACGCCCAGCGTGAAAGAACTTTTGAAAAGGCCGATTCGTCCGGTAGCGGATGTCGACCCAGTCCAGTTTTTGAAAGATCCGACAGTTCGTGATCGAGATCCGCGTAGACCGCGCCGGGAACATGGCCTGCAGCCCAGGCAACTCGCCCGCTGTCCGCCGAGCTCAGCTCCTTGCGGCAATCGACCACGAGGACTTCGCCGTCGTCGATGAGTGCGGTCAGATCGGCAACGGAAATCAGCGGTTTCATGAGTGAACCTCCAGACGTCGCAACAGGTTTTGCAGGATGGCCGCGGTCGCCCCCCAGATGCGCTTGCCGTCGTAATCGAATTCGAAGATCTCGCGGCCACGTCCTCGCCAAACGATTTCCGAACGCTTCAGGCAGCCGGGCTCGAGAATGATATCGAGCGGCACTTCGAACACTTCGGCGACTTCGGCGGGATCGGGATTCAATTCGAAACCTTCTCGAACGATGCCAACCACCGGCGTGACACTAAAGCCCGAAATCGTGTCGAGGCAATCCAGATAGCCAAATGCTTCGATGAATTCCGACTTGATGCCGGTTTCCTCGTCGGTCTCTCGCAACGCAGCTGCAATCGCATCATGATCGGCAGACTCCAGAGCGCCACCAGGAAAGCTGATTTGCCCGGCATGATGACGCATCGTTTCGTTGCGCCGCGTGAACAGCATGCTCAGGGTGTCGCCGCGGCAGACCACCGGCAGCAGGACGGCCGCCTGGCGCAGCAGCGTCTCTTCCGACCACAATTCAGGGAACTCACTCACATTCCAGCCCGGACCGCTTGGCGGGTTGTCTAGCGGTCGCGTCGCGCGGCGCAGACGCTGGAGATCAATGTGCTCGTTCACGCCAGTTTGGCCTCGCGCTGCGGCAAGACAACACGCATCAGCGTGTCGCGCTCTTCACCACTCATGCCGAGCCAGCGACCGATTTCATCGCCCGTGCGAAAGCAACCGACGCAAAGTCCGTTGTCATCGAGTTGGCACAGGCCGATGCACGGACTGAGAACGGGTTGGGGAAAATCGATCTGCATGGGAGACGCAATCCTGTTGGCACCTGCGGGCCTGCTGTTACATTACCTATGAATCCGAAACATGGTGCCACGCATGCTGGGAATGGCAACAAAGGTCGTGAGTGATTATGGCAAGGTCCTGTCGGCGGTCGAACCCGGCGTTTACGGCTTGCCGGAAAGCCTGCTGCCGCATCCGCGCGAATCGATTCGATTCGCGATCCTGACCCTGCTCAGGGAATTGGGATCCGGGCACCCGGAAGTCAAGGAAGGCCTGCGCCAGGGTTATGTCTATCTGTCCCAATTTATTGGCGACGAAGATGCTGCGCTCGCGCAATCCGGCCAAGCAAGCGTCACCGATGTTCATGTCGACGATGCCAGCGCGGAACCAGCCATGCGAATCATCAACAAGATCAAGCTCGACATGGAAAGGGCGGTCGAGGAAATGCGAGATTTTCCGTAACGCAGAAATAGAAACGCCGCGGGGCTCCGCGGCGTTTCCATGGATCGCTGGATGACCGATCAGTTCGAGTCGACGACCTTGATGTCGAAAACCAGGGCCTGGTTCGGACCGATGCGTGGCGGCTGGCCGCGCTCGCCGTAGGCGAGTTCCGGTGGTACGAAGATCTGCCAATGATCGCCGACCTTCATGCGCGAGAGAGATTCCTGCCAACCTTTGATCACTTCGTCGACCTTGAACTTGACCGGCTGACCGCGAGCAAACGAGCTGTCGAACTCCAGACCATCGGAGAGCGAGCCGCGGTAATGCACGGTGACTTCACTGGTCGGACCGACCTTCTTGCCGGTGCCGTCCTCAATGACGCGGTACTGCAGGCCCGAAGGCAGTGAAACGATGCCCTTCTTGGCCTTGTTGTCGGCCATGAACTTGTTGCTGGCAGCCTTGTTGGCATTGGCGACCTTGTCGAACTCGGCCTTGGCTTCGGACATCATCTTGGTCTGGAATGCCGACAGCGTTTCGCGCATCTTCTCTTCAGGGATAGCCGGATTACGCTTGGCAAATGCATCCTGCATGGCTTTGATGACGGTGTTGATATCGACATCCATCTTCCGATCCTGGAAGTCCTTGCCGACCTGATAGCCGATCGAGTACGAAAGCTTGCCCTTTTCGGACGTCGTGTCCTGGGCCAAGGCGGCCCCTGATACCAACAAAGTCGCCATGGCGACTGACAAACCAAATTTCATGCTGCCTCCAGAAAGAATCTGAAACGGATGGGAATGCGGTGATGCGGCGGGTCGGCGCGACATTTGACCCGAAAAAAGGCCGATCAGTGTAACTGAGCCGCTGTGTAACTCCAATCAAACCGGCGGGTGGCGCTTGAGAGTGCGCTTGGCGAGCAAAGTTCGCGATGAGATCGCACTGCTATCATCCGCGTCCTTCATGAACCGGAACATACCAGGAGCCTGGCATGGCGTTTCGCAACTTGCTTAGTGTGGATCGGGGCGCGATCCGCACCCTTGCGGTCAACCGACCGGAAAAACTCAACGCGCTCAATCGTGAGACGATCAATGAGCTTCGAGTCGCCTTTGGTCAAGCACGCAATGATGAGTCTGTGCGTGTCGTTGTACTCGCCGGAGCCGGCGAAAAGGCCTTTGTCGCTGGTGCCGACATCTCCGAACTGAATTCTCTATCGCCGATTGAAGCCCAGGCCTTTTCGCGCATGGGGCAAACGCTCATGCGCGAAATCGAAACGCTCGGCAAACCGGTGATCGCTCGCATCCAGGGCTTCGCACTTGGCGGGGGTCTCGAACTCGCAATGAGCTGCCATCTGCGTGTCGGCAGTGACAAGGCCAGACTGGGTGTCCCTGAAATCAGCCTCGGCCTGATTCCGGGATTTGGCGGCACGCAACGCCTGCTGCGCCTGGTCGGGCGCGCCGCAACCCTCGAAATGTGCCTGCTCGGACAACCCGTCAATGCCACCCGTGCCCATGAACTGGGTTTGCTCAATCGCGTCGCCAGCGTGGAAAGCCTCGACGAGGAAGTGAATGCCCTCGCCGATCAGCTCGCCGCTTCGGCACCGCACGCACTGGCTGCCATCCTCGATGCGGTCCTGATCGGTGGAGAGTGTTCCGCGACCGAAGGCATGGATTTCGAATCCAAGGCCTTTGCCCTGTGCTGCACCAGCGTGGACATGCGCGAAGGTACCCAAGCGTTTCTGGAAAGGCGCAAACCCGTGTTTACGGGAAAATAACCGGGAATATATTTCGACGCGCTTTTCCTGCCCGTGTTTTTCCTGTTCGTCGCCCCTGCGCAGGCAGGGACCCGGTGCCTCTGCTTTTGATCCCTACCAACGCATGGCGAGCAGCGCCTGATTGATGCCGGCAGCAAGAGCGGTCCAGGGCCAATCGTGGTGCCTTGTCGAATGGTCAATGATGGCTGCCGCGATATTTCTTTTCGCCCGCCTTTACTTCAACGCTCAACCGGTTCTCGGGCGGCGCGAGCGGGCAAGTCGCGAACGGCGTGAACGCACAAGGCGGGTTGTAGGCCTTGTTGAAATCGATGATGACCTTGCCGTCCTTCGGCATTGCCGAATAGATAAAGCGTCCGGCGCCGTAGGTTTCCTTGCCGCTGGTCTTGTCGGAAATGATGTAGAACAACTCGTCGGCATCATCCGTCTCCAGCACCGGCAAAAGTTCGAAGGTCTTGCCGCCGTGCTCGAAGACTGCCTTGCCTGGCACCTGCATCTTGTCGATCGTGCCGATCACGTTCGGAACCTCCAGCGTATGCGGTGGATCGAACGCCACCCACTTGGCCTCGACGAGCCAGCTCGGATCGACCGGAAAATAGTCGATGCCGAGGAATTCGCTACGCGTATTCGCCGCGCTGTCCTTGATGCGCAACCCCTTCTTGCCTTCGCCACGATTGATCAGATAAAAACTGACCGTGTCGAAACGGATTGTCGTCGCAGATTCGTGCGAGTCGTCCAGCAGTTCGGCAGTCGTCGCAGACTTGCCGTCGATCCTGGCACCCGAGCCTGCGGCGAGAGTGGCGCTGACCTTGTCGCCCATCCATTCGATGCTGCCGAGATGCGCGGGTGCCTTGGCGATGACGATGTCATTATCCTTGGCGCTGCCGATCGTGTTGATACCGGGTTTGAGCCATTCCAGGCCGACCAGCGACAACCAGCCATTCGGCGCCTCGAGTCGCTCGACGCGCCCGGCGCGCCAGGTTTCGATCGATTCCATGTAGTTTTCCTCAATTCCTGCCGCCATGAGCTGGGTTCCGGACAGACTGGCAGCGAGTAACAGGCTGGTCATCAACATCGAGATTTCCTCTTCTTGGGTGATAGTCGATCGCCGTCATCGACCACGGAGAAACAGGCGATCAAGTTCTTGCAGGGTCAGCTGGACCCAGGTCGGTCGACCATGATTGCATTGCGCAGAACGCTCGGTGGCTTCCATGTCGCGCAGCAGCGCATTCATCTCGGGCAGGCTCAGTCGACGATTGGCGCGAATCGAACCGTGACAGGCCATCGTCGACAGCAGTTCATTGCCGACCTCCTCGATACGTCGCGACGAACCGTGCGTAGCCAGATCGGCAATGACATCGCGAACCAGCTGCGAGACATCTCCGCTGGCGAGCAGGGTCGGCACGCGACGTACGCTGATTCCTTGTGGACCACTGCGGGCGACCTCGAAGCCAAGTTCACCAAAGCGTTCGCCCTGCTCCTCGACAATGGTCGCCTCACGTTCGCTGAGCGCGATCATCAGCGGCACCAGCAGCATCTGTGAGCGAATGCCCTCGCCGGCCTGGGCGAGCTTGAGTCGCTCATAGGTAATGCGCTCGTGCGCGGCATGCATGTCGACCAGGATCAACCCTGCGGCGTTCTGGGCGAGCACGAACACACCATGCAGTTGGGCAAGCGCATAGCCGAGCGGCGGAATATCAGACGCGTCGATGTCTGCGCCAGGGATCCCTGTGCTAGCGTCTGTCTGCATCGGCATGCTGGTCGCGAACGGCGTACCGAGCAGCGCTGCGTAGTCGGCCAGGGGCTCGCCGATTCCGAGTCGAAAACCGGACTGGTGGCGCAATGCAGGCGCCTGCAATGCTGCGTCCGCCACGGAGGGCGCAGCCGATCCGGAATTGGCCGGCTGCATGCCCGCACGCGCTCCTGCCAGTGCCTCATGCAGACTGCGATACAGAAAATCGTGAATCAATCGCGATTCGCGAAAACGCACTTCGCTCTTGGCCGGGTGTACGTTGACATCGACACCTTGCGGATCGAGCTCGAGAAACAGGACGAATGAAGGATGGCGTCCATGGAACAACACGTCGGCGTAGGCTTGGCGCACCGCATGGGCGACGACGCGATCACGCACGAGCCGGCCATTGACATGAAAGTACTGCTGATCCGATTGCGATCGTGATGCGGTCGGCAGGCCAACCCAGCCGGAAAGGCGCATACCGGCGCCCTCGTGCTCGACACGCAGACTGTTGTCGACGAAGGCCTGACCAAGCACGTCCGCGACGCGGCGACTGGCTTCCTCGGCGCTGCGCAATGGTTTGTACAAGCGCACGATCTTGCCGTTGTTACCGAGGCGGATCTCAACCGAACTGCGTGCCAACGCGATTGATTTGACCAGATCGTCAATATGATTGAATTCGGTTCGCTCGGCGCGAAGAAACTTTCGCCTGGCTGGCAAGTTGTAGAAAAGATCGCGGATCTCGACGCTTGTGCCTGGCGCATGCTGGGCCGGGCGCTGACTATGCGGTTTGCCGCCATCGACCTCGATGCGAATCGCATTGTCTGCATCGGCAGTTCGCGAGGTCAACGCGAATCGCGAGACCGAGGCAATCGATGGCAATGCTTCGCCGCGGAATCCGAGGGTACCGACTCTTTCCAGATCCTCGAAACTGGCGATCTTGCTGGTCGCGTGTGCGGAGATTGCCAGCGGTAGATCCTCGGCATCGATGCCGACTCCGTCGTCGCGAACCCGGATCAGCCGTGCGCCGCCTTCCTCGATATCGATCTCGATTCGCAGGGCACCTGCATCGAGGCTGTTTTCGATGAGCTCCTTGACCACCGATGCGGGACGTTCGATGACCTCGCCGGCAGCGATCTGGTTGACGAGTTCGGCTGGAAGCGCGCGGATACGGGGCATGCGAGGCTCAGGGTAAGGGCAACGCCCTTGATCAGCCCTGCATGATAGCGGATCAGGCCTCGGTCGATTCGGCTCAGCCCTGCGGAATTTCGAGCACTTCGCCGACGTTGACCTGATCACGAGCGAGCTTGTTGACATTGCGCAACGCGGCGACCGAAATGCCGTGTTGTGCGGCGATAAGGCTCAGCGATTCGCCCCGCGCCACCACATGTCGACTGGCCTTGCCACGATTGCTCTCCACGGCGAACCAGGTGCCCGGCGGTGGAGTGGTGCGGAAATAATTGCGCACGCCCTCGAGAATTGCTTCGGCCAGCTTGGCCTGCTCGGCCGGTGACTTCAGGCGGCGCTCTTCGGCAGGGTTCGAGATGAAAGCGGTTTCGACCAGGATCGAAGGTACGTCCGGTGACCGCAGCACAATGAAATTGGCGCGCTCGACGTGATTCTTGTGGGTGGGACCGACTCGGCTCAACGAGGCATAGACCTGGCTCGCTACCGAATTGCTCGCCTCCATCGTCGCGCCCTGCGAAAGATCCAGCAGAACGGCAGCCAGCGTGTCATCGCGGGTATCCAGCGAAACGCCCCCGACCAGATCGGCGCGGTTCTCGCTGTCGGCCAACCAGCGTGCCGCCTGACTTGTCGCACCACGCGGCGACAGAACCCAGACCGAACTTCCGCGAGCTTCACTCTTGGTGAAGGCGTCGGCATGGATCGAGACGAATAGATCGGCCTTGGCGTCACGGGCCTTCTGGTATCGATTTTCCAGCGGGATGAAGTAATCGCTGTCCCGGGTCAGCATCGCACTCATGCCGGGTTCCTTGTCGATGACCCGCTTGAGTTGCTGCGAAACCGCCAACGTTATGACTTTCTCGAACGTGCCCGAGGCTCCGATCGAGCCGGGATCATCACCGCCGTGACCGGCATCGATCATGACCACGATGTTGCGCGAAGCACCGGGCGGCACAACTTTGGCGACGGTCCTGACCGGATCGGGGCGTGTTTTCGGATAGAGATCTAGCACCAGGCGATAGCCGAACTTTTCCGCCGGTTGCAGCAGGAAACTTTTCGGTCGCACGCCTTCGTTGAGATCGAATACAACCCGCAATCCCTTCTTGCCGTGCGGCCCGCTGCGCACGGCTTTGAGCAGTCCCTTGACGCCGGCGTCATCGAAACCCTTGGCAAACGTGCTTGATTCGAGATCGAGAACGAGGCGATCCGGATCGGCGAGATCGAAAAGCTTGTAGTCGACCGGCGCCGAAACATCGAAAACGGCGCGTGTGTATTCCGGACCGGCCCAGATGCGCAGGGCCTTGATCTCAGCTGCCTGGGCAGCACTCGAGAGCACCAGCAGCAGGGCCAGGGCGACAAGAATTCGGGTCTTCATCGGCGCGTAACCGTCCATGGAAGGGCATTCAATCGCAGATGCTCAATAAATTCAAGTGTTTTTCCTTTTAAATCCGTTATATGCGCGCTGTTCCTGAGAAATGTTTCAGGAGTCTGGGGAAACCGGAAAACCCCCCTCAAGTTGCCGCAGCCATTCCAGGCCACGCACGGAAACGGGGCTCGCGATCGCATTTCGGCGCTCTCCGGCATGTTCGAGTTGGATGCGCAGATCAGCGGGCGGCAAGCCGCCCTGCCCGCGTTCGGGCCACTCGATCAGGATCAGGCTCGGCGATTCCAGCAGATCCGGAAGTCCTAGCCACTCAAGCTCTTCGGGGTCGGCGATGCGGTAGAGATCGAGGTGATGCACGCTCAATCCATTGATCTGATAAGACTCGATCAGGCTATAGGTCGGGCTCTTGATGCGTTCACCGACGCCGAGTTCAGAAAGCAACGCTCTCGCAAACGTGGTCTTTCCGGCACCGAGATCGCCTTCCAGCAGGATCACCCCACCCGCGCCGACAAGGGCCGCAAATCTCAGCGCAAGATCCTTCAGCATCGCCTCGTCAATGCCTTGCCAAGACCTGAACTCTTTCATTCGTGGCATCCGTTGACGAGACGACGTAGCGGCGCGAACAGGTCGCTCGCGATCAGTCCGCGCGGACACTGACCCGCCGCATGGTCGCCAGCCAATGCATGCACCAGCACACCCAGGCGCGCAGCGTCCCAGGCCGAGAGGCCCTGGCCGAGCAGCCCGCCAATGACGCCCGTCAACACATCACCCATACCAGCGCTGGCCATTCCGGGGTTTCCGAACGGACAAAGTGCGAGACGGCCCTCGGCAGTCGCAATCAGGCTGCCGGCTCCCTTCAGCACGATGACGGCCGAGTAGCGTCGGGCCAGTTCGCGTGCAGCGGAAAATCGGTCCGACTGGATGCTGGCGACATCGCAGCCGAGCAGGCGCGCGGCTTCGCCCGGATGCGGCGTCAATACCGTTTCGCCCGGCAAGACATGGGGTTTGCGCGCGAGCAGGTTCAACGCATCGGCATCAAGCACACACGGTTTCTTCGCACGCATCGCTGTATCCAACAGCGCATGGCCCCAGCCGGCCTGGCCGAGGCCAGGCCCGATCGCGACCACGCTGCATCGATCGAGCATGGCCTGCAGCGATTGCGGACTGTCGACACCTCGCGCCATGAGCTCGGAACAGCGCGTGATGATCATCTGGACATGTGCCGCCCGGGTCGCCACGCTGACCTTGCCCGCACCGACACGCAGCGCCGCCTCGGCAGTGAGACTGATGGCACCCGACATCCCTTCGTCGCCGCCTATGGCAAGAACATGTCCAAAATGTCCCTTGTTGACATTGCCGGATCGCGGTGCGAGCAAGGACAAGGTTGCAGTGCCGAGCAATTCTGTGTCGGCCGGGAAGTCTGCATAGACGGAACGAGGAATTTCAAGAGTATCGAGTTGCAACGTGCCGCAGCAGTCGACGCCGTCGGCGCTGAACAATCCACGTTTCCAGGCGACGAAACTAATCGTCGCATCCGCACGCAAGGCAACCCCGCTTGCAGCGCCGGTGTCGGCATCAAGTCCGGAAGGAATATCAAGGGCGAGCTTGCCGCAACGATGGGCATTCATGGCATCGATCAATGCCGCAGCGATGCCATCAGGCGCATGCGTGATTCCGGTTCCGAACAGGCCGTCGACCAGAACGTCGGCATCGCCAAAAGAAACGTCCTTACCGGCAATCTCGATGTCGCCATCGGCCTGCAACCAGGCCTTGCGCGCCAACGCCGCATCACCGCGTGATTCGCCTCCCAGCGCGACCACCTGGACACCCATACCGGCAGCCTTGGCGAGCTTCGCCAACAGGAATCCGTCACCGCCATTGTTGCCGGGACCGGCGATCACGAGCACCGTGCGGGCGTCCGGCCAGTGGTTCTTCAGGCAGGCAAATGCCGCGGACGCAGCCCGACGCATCAGTTCAGGGCCGGTTATTTCCGCGATCTCGATGGCCACGCGATCAATCTTGCGCACCTGGTCAACACGGAAAAGGCATCGGGAAATCGGAAATTCATGCATCGGGCGATTATACGTAGAGCTACGCCATGCAGGCCGAACCTCGTATGCTTGTCGATGAATCCTCATGCTGCGAAACGATGCAGAACATCGACTACGCCAAGCTCGGCAACGAGCTCAAGCAATGGGCGGGCGAACTGGGTTTCCAGCAGCTCGGCGTCGCCGGTGTCGAGTTGGGCGAGGACGAAACGCACCTGCTCAACTGGCTCGATGCCGGTCGTCATGGCGAAATGGACTACATGGCACGCCATGGCAGCAAACGCAGTCGGCCTGACGAATTGCTACCGGGAACCTTGCGCGTGATTTCGGTGCGCATGGATTATCTCCCCGAATCCGCGCGCGATGGCTGGGATATCCTCGGCGATCCAGGCAGTGCCTACGTGGCGCGCTACGCACTCGGTCGCGACTATCACAAGCTCATGCGCAACCGCCTGCAGAAGCTGGCAGGTCGGATCGCCGATGCGGTCGGTCCGTTCGGGTACCGCGCCTTCGTTGATTCGGCCCCGGTACTCGAACGCGCACTCGCCCGCAATGCCGGCCTCGGCTGGATAGGCAAACACACCTGCATGATCAATCGAAATGCCGGCTCGTGGTTCTTCCTCGGTGAGCTTTACACCGATCTGCCATTGCCAGTGGACACACCGGCGACCGAACACTGTGGAACGTGCCGGAAATGCATCGACATTTGCCCAACCCAGGCCATCGTAGCGCCGTACCAGGTCGATGCGCGCCGCTGCATTTCGTATCTGACCATCGAGCTGCGCGGCTCGATTCCGCTGGAACTGCGCCGACCGATTGGTAATCGTATTTTTGGTTGCGACGATTGCCAATTGATCTGTCCGTGGAACAAGTTCGCCAAGGCGACCCCTGAAAACGACTTCAAACCGCGACATTCGCTCGACAACCGGCAACTGGTCGATCTCTTTGCATGGAGCGAAGAGGAGTTCCTCAAACGCACGGAAGGGTCTCCGATCCGGCGAACCGGCCATATCGGCTGGCTGCGAAATATCGCAGTGGCCCTCGGCAATGCAAATTTCTCAATGGCGATCGTCGAGGCTTTGCAGAGCCGCGCCTCCCATTCCGACGAAATCGTCCGCGAACACGTGCAATGGGCACTGGCTGAACAAGCAGGCCGCCAAGCGGCAGCAAGTCATTGAGCGTGACCTGGAACTTCCAGGATTGATCGAGTGCTGGTCAGTTATTGTTGTAAAACAACAACAAGTCCCGAGCTGACTGAATACCGGTGGAAACAGGCATGCCAGCGAAACTGATCCCGAGGGCGCTCGGACGTAGTTGGCGACGCGTCTGCGATAAAGTTTATATACCACTGATAAATAAAGACTTTCAACCTATTCCGGCATAAGTCCACGGGCAAAAAAAACCCTCGCAGCGATTATCGCGCGAGGGTTCAATTGGAGTGACGATTACCTGCAATGCGCCCTGGTGGCCACGAGGTTGCAACCATTAACGTTGCAAAAACCCCGAGGACGGTTGTAATCCTACCACACGATGTTGCGAAGTGCCATACAGGTCACACTCACCCCTGCCAGGTCTCAAGCCGGACTGGACGCCGACCATTCGAGATTGTCGATCAGGCGCACGGAACCGAGGCGGGCGGCAATCAGGACAACCAGCGATTCATTCACATCCCCCGCCGCCAGGCCAAGATCCGTAGTCCGGCGAATAGCGACGTAGTCGGGCTTGAATCCGGCATTCGCAAGACGTTGCATCGCAGCAGTCTCGATCGCCAAAATCGACGCGATCCCATCCTGCAGGAACCCGGTTTCATCGAGTTGATCAGCAATCCATACCAGCGTGGCGCGAATTTCCGCCGCTTGCTCGCGCTGCCCCGCATCCAGGTATTGATTGCGCGAGCTCATGGCGAGTCCGTTCGCTTCACGGATGATCGGCGCTCCGATGATCTCGATCGGAAAGCCGAGATCCGAGCTCATGCGACGGATAACCAGCAATTGCTGATAGTCCTTGCTGCCGAAGATGGCCGCATCGGGACGCACTCGAGCGAAAAGGCGCGTTACGACGCTGGCAACGCCATCAAAATGACCGGGCCGGCTGACGCCGTCGAGGATCTCGCCGAGCTTCGGCACATGGACGCGGACAGCAGCTTCCGTGCCAAGCGGATAAATTTCCTCGGCGGCAGGCAGGAACAACAAATCGCAGCCTTGGCTTTCGAGGCCGGCGGCATCCTCCTTGGGCGTGCGTGGATAGCGCGAAAAATCCTCGTTCACACCAAACTGGGTCGGGTTGACGAAGATGCTGGCGACGACGAAATCGCATTCGGCTTTGATCGCCCTGATCAACGAGTAATGGCCGGCGTGCAAATTGCCCATGGTCGGCACCAGGCCGATGCGCATTCCAGCCCGGCGTTTAACGTCGAGCAGCGCGTTCAACTCATTCGTTGTTTCAATGATCTGCATGCGGCGACTCAGTAAGCGTGTTCCGGTCCCGGAAATGTCGAATCTCGGACCGCTTGCACGAAAGCCACGAGGGCAGCGTCGATCGAATCGTGTCCGCGCAGAAAATCCTTGCTGAAGCGCGGCCGGCGACCCGGCGTGATGCCGAGCATGTCGTAGAGGACCAGAACCTGACCATCGCAACCGGCACCGGCGCCAATGCCTATGACAGGAATCGGAATCTCTGCGGTGATGCGCGTCGCCAACGCGGCAGGAACGCATTCAAGAACCAGCATCGACGCACCGGCCTCGGCAACCGCGTGCGCGTCGGCAAGCAGGCGCTCGGCATCCTCGACCAATTTTCCCTGGACCTTGTAGCCACCAAATTTGTGCACCGATTGCGGAGTCAGGCCAAGGTGAGCGCAAACCGCGATGTCACGTTCTGCCAACGCGGTGATGACTTCGAGTGCCCAGCCGGCTCCTTCGAGTTTGACCATTGCAGCCTCGCCTTCGCCAATTACGCGCGCCGCGGACGCCAGAGCCGTCGACACGTCACGATAGCTCATGAATGGCAGATCGGCGATGAGCAGCGGCGCCCGCAACCCGCGCGCCACTGCAGCGCAGTGATAGATCATGTGATCAAGCGTTACCGGCAACGTGCTGCTGCGCCCCTGAATGACCATTCCAAGTGAATCACCGACCAGCACCGCATCGATTCCCGCAGCATCGAAGTGCGCGGCGAAACTTGCGTCATAGCAGGTCAGCATGGCGATCTTGTCACCGCCGTTCTTGCGTTGCTGCAAGGTCGGAACGGTAATGGGCGTGGGCGCAGTCTGAGCGGTTGAATTCGTATACATCAGGTCTGGTTCGGGATCGGGGGAGGTCAACAAGTGAGACATCCTAACCGGAATGAATCAGGTGGCGAGTCCGGGGAGGCGGATACAGGCTGAAGTGTCGAGTGCGTCGAGAATCACGGATACCGCGCCATGGTCCGGCAAGTTCAGCGAAGGCTCAAGCTCGGCCAGCGGAACCATCACGAACGCGCGCTCGGCCATGCGCGGATGAGGAATGCGAAGATTCTCCTCGTCAATCTTCGCGGTACCGTAAAGCAGCAAATCGAGATCGATCAAGCGCGGGCCCCAACGCTCCTCGCTTCGCACGCGCCCCGCTTCGACCTCGATGCGCAACAATTCCTGCAGCAATCGACGTGGACTCAGTTCAGTCTCGATCTCGGCAACCGCATTGACGAAATCGGCCTGCTCGGCAAGCCCCCAAGGCGGCGTTCGATAAAAACCGGAGTGCCGGATCATGCGCGTCTTCGGGGCGCAATCCAGGGCAGCAAGTGCCGCTTCGATCTGCGCCACGGGATCACCCAGATTTCCACCGAGGCCGACGAACGCCCGCACGCCGCTCACTCGAACGATGGCTCCGCAGAGATTTCATCCGAAGAATCGTCCTTGCGTTTGCGTCGCCGTGAACGCTTGCGCTTGCGCACCGGATCACCCTCACCGCGTGGCACGGGCGAAGCAGCCAGTCGCTGCGACAAATGCTCGCTGTCGAGTTCCTGCACATCTGTCCAGAAATCGACCTGTTCCTTGAGTTCGGGTTCGTCATGCGCGCGGATGACGAGAAAATCATAGGCCGCGCGGAATTTCGGGTGCGCGAGCAGGCGCATGACGCGCTTTTTCTGACGCTGGTCAAAACGGGTCTGCAACGACCAGATTTCATCCATGGCGTAGGTAAAGCGTTTCGGGATCGCCACCCGCGCAGCTTGCTGATGCAGGGTCCGATCGACCGCGATCGTCCAGGCAACGCTTGAATCGGTACCATCTTCGGCGAGGCGCTCGGCCAGACTGCGCACGGGCTCCCAAAGCATGGCGGCAAACAGGAATGCAGGTGTCACCGGCAGGTTGTTGCGGATGCGGTCATCGGTGCTGGTGAACGTATAACCGAGAAGACGGCCAAAACTCGCGCTGTTCGGTCCGGCCAATGCCCCGGCTGTCGCAGGAAAAATCTGTTCGAGCAGGCCAAGGTTGTGCAAGCGACGCAGGCTTTCCAGTCCATGTCCTGAAAGGAACAGTTTCAACGATTCATCAAACAGGCGCGCGGGCGCCATATCCGCGAGCAGCGGGGCGAGTTCCCTGATCGGCGCTTCGGTCTCTTCGGAGAGATTGAAATCGAGCTTGGCGGCGAGCCGCGCGGCACGCAGCATGCGCACGGGATCTTCGCGATAACGTTGCTCGGGATCGCCGATCAAGTGCATCCGGCGCTGGCGCAGGTCTTCAATGCCGCCGACGTAGTCTCGCACGCTGAAATCGGCAATGTCGTAGTACAGCGCATTGATCGTGAAGTCACGCCGGATCGCATCTTCCTCGATGCCACCATAGACATTGTCGCGAACGATTCGCCCATCGACGACGTGCCGATCAGCATCACCAATTTCGCCGACGCCTCGAAAGGTTGCCACTTCGACGATCTCGCGACCGAAAACCACATGGCAAAGTCGAAACCGTCGACCGATCAGCCGACTGTTGCGAAACAACGCGCGGGTTTGCTCGGGGGTTGCATCGGTAGCGATATCGAAATCCTTCGGATGACCTCCGAGGAGCAGGTCACGCACCGCGCCACCGACCAGGAATGCCTTGTAGCCGGATTCATGCAATCGATAAAGCACACGCAACGCGCCACTTGAAATGTTCTTGCGCGAGATGCCGTGCTCAGCACGCGGGATGATGCGCGGAACAAGAGAAAGGGGATCGGAATCGGAGGGGTGCGGAGACGGTGCAGTCGGGGTCATTCCGCGGTCACATTGAGGTTCAAAGGCATCGCCTGGCAATTGTCGACAGTTACGAATCCGTTATACTACGCGCCCCGTGCGGTTTGTCCCAGACACCGCTCCCTTCGTATAGTGGCCCTGGACACCGCCCTCTCATGGCGGTAACACGAGTTCGAACCTCGTAGGGAGCGCCACTCGGGCGCAATCAGCGACGATTGCGAGTTCAGCAAGCGGTGTTCTTCACCGCTACCCGCAAGCTCAAGAGACGACAGTCCATGCCCTTCGTTGTTATCGAGAACTGCATCAAGTGCAAGTACACGGACTGTGTCGAAGTCTGTCCAGTCGACTGCTTCCACGAAGGTCCGAATTTTCTCGCCATCGATCCTGAAGAGTGTATCGACTGCACGCTGTGCGAGCCGGAATGCCCGATCAATGCGATCTACCCTGAGGACGACGTGCCTGCCGGGCAGGAAGCCTTCATCCAGCTCAACGCCGAATTGTCGAAAATCTGGCCGGTGTTGACGGTACGAATCGAGGCCCCGGAAGATGCCAAGGAATGGGAAGACAAGCCGGACAAGCTCAAGCTGCTTGAGCGCTGAAAAAGCCCGGTTTCCAATTCGATTAGCGCCTGATTCATGGAGGTTCTGATCAATTCCCGATCGATGTACGCAGACCTTGTCCCGAGCCCGCGGAAGCGAATCATGGTCGGAATTGTCGCGATAAATCAGCAAGTTGGAAGCGCCCTTCGAAGGGCTCGAGACGAACGGCCGAGATTGAACCGATTGCCCTCGGCTGAGACTAAACCGGCTTCCCTTGGTCAAGCAGAACCGCCACCTGGTTGGGCTTGAGGAAAAATGAACGCTCTACAGATCCGGAATATCCTCACACCAGGCAGGATAGGCATCTTTCGCTGCGTAGTGACGAACGAATTCAGTCTTTGTCCTCATTGACGCACGCTTGTGATCGAGCATCTCAACGAGACACATGATCTCTTCACGACCAAGAAAAAAGGTGACTCCGACTGAGTTGGATTCTCCTGGCACCCGGCCCTCTTCGTCCAGGCGCTCAAACACTGCTTCGCTGCCTCAAACAAATGGCTCTTTTGCGCATATGGCGCAGCGCTCTTCCATCTGTGCCAACGAGAATATCGCGTCCATCAACAGCATTTGAGAAGGAATAGAGACCCTCTGCCAATTCGAGGTGATCAGTCTTCCTTCACCCTGCTTCGACGCTTAGGTCATGCGTTGACGCAGGGTCTGCAGGACACGTTGAGCCGCATTGGAACCCGATTCGGTTGTCGCACCTTCCACGGTAACCTTGCTCGCACCATCGGTGCCGCTGATGCGGATGCGCAAGCCGACAGGCGTCCTCACGCTCTTGTCGCCCGCCATTCCCAGTGTCACCACTTTCTTCAGGAATCCCGGCGAACGGGTTTTCACCCCGGTGGTGCTGATTTCGTAGGTTCTCTGTACGGCGTCACGAGACTGGATCGTCGCAACACCCGACCGCTCCAGTGCAATACCGACCCGAGTCCAGGTGTGATCAAGGCTGTCGGCCAGTTGCAAGGCCCCTCCAGCCAGATTCATGGTTTCGATCGGTGGCGCGCTGGATGGCGTGAATGCCGTCGTCGGAACGCTTCCGTCCGTCTTCAGATTCGCAACCTTCGCGCTCGGCTCAGGGATGGTCAGCGAGCCGCTGCGATTCGGCGCATCGAGACCGGGGGGTACTTCAAGCGCGGGCGCCTGCTCGCTTTTCGTGTAGGCATCGCTCTTGCTGCCAAAGCGTTCCCGCAACGTGCCGCAGGCACTCAGGACAAACAATGCAAAAACTGCACAAAGACCGATCGAAAGAGTTCGTTTCACGTGATGGTTTCCGTTGTCGTTGAGCCCGAATCAATCCGCTTGGCGGTTCGTTTCGAGCAAACCAGCTTCATTGAGTACGCGCTCGCCCTGCGCATGATAAGCCCTGCTCATCGGCAACAGCGGCAAGCGCAGCGTATCTGCACCGAATCCTAGCTTGAAAAGACACCATTTGAGCGGTATCGGATTTGGCTCGACGGCGAGGAGATCGAACAATCCGCGCAAGCGTGATTCCTGGCGAGCAACAACTTCCGCGTCATTGCTGCTCGCACTTTCGCATAATGCCTGCATCGCGGCAGGAGCGACATTCGCCGCAACCGAGATCACGCCGTCGGCACCAGCCCGGATCGCCCGCGAACAGGTCGGATCGTCGCCGGACAATACAGAAAACGAGGCACGCTTGATAGAGAGCAAGTCGCGCATGCGTTGCTCATCGGAAACCGCTTCCTTGATGCCGATGATGCCGGACTGGGAATGCAGACGGCCCACCGTCTCTGGCAACAGATCACAGGCAGTCCGCGAGGGCACGTTATAGAGCATCACCGGCAGGCCCGTGCGCTCAGCGACCTCTGAAAAATGTCGAACCATGCCCTCTTGGGTGGGCCGCACATAAGCGGGCGTCACCACCAGGGCAGCGTTCGCCCCGGCCTTGGCGGCCAATCGGGTCTGCTCGATAGTCTTGCTTGTTGATTGCATGCCGGTCCCGGCGAGTAACGGCACCCGGCCATCGGTGCAACGCACTGCGGTTTCGACAAGGATCGAAAATTCGTCGGCAGACAGCGCCGCCGCCTCCCCGGTCGATCCGGCGACAACCAGGCCGCGCGTACCCGAGCTGATCTGGAATTCGATCAGGCGGGCAAATGCTTCCAGGTCGAGCGCATCGTCGGTGTCACGAAATGGCGTAGCGAGCGCGCAAATACTTCCGGAAAAGTTCAAGGGCAAGAGTCGGACGTTGCACAGGCAGGAACCAGGGATTTTAGCCCGGATGATTCATGAGGTCACGGGAATTCGCTCCATTCGCGAGAATCGCCAGCATCCATTGCAGCCCCCGACCACGTCGATCATGGCCCAGTCATGACGCCAGATTCTTCTTTTGGCGATCAACCACGGCTTCCCTTGCTAGCCATACGGGCGGACAGTATCCTGCAGTGGTAGTCGCCCCGACCGGTACGACTAGGCCTCGAGCCCGAATCAATCATGAATGACACTCGCCCTTGCTTGACCCTTGACCCCACTCGGCGTTCCAATCATTCAACGATAGTGCGTGCGATAACCTCAATGGCGAAAAGCCGTGTGAATCCAACGTCCTGCGCGATCATCGCGCGTATTCATAATTAGTCCGGGCTAGCCGGCAGGAAAGCAGATCTTGAGCGATCGCAAGCCACGCCCGAACGCAAATGAAAACCATCTGCTGGTCAGCGTTTTCGCCAATCCCGATGATTCTCCGCTGTTTGCCCTGAGCAAGCGTGTCAGTGACTGCGGCTGCAACGTTGTCGAGGCGCGGGTAGCCTCGCTCGGCGCGGAAATGAGCGTTCAGGTTCTTGCGCAAGGCTCCTGGGATGCGATTGCCAAGCTCGAAAACGCTCTGGCCAAGCTGGATCGCGATGGGGATCTCCGCCTGACCCACTATCGAACCAGCGCCAAGCAGCAGCAGAGTTCCCACCTGCCCTACATCGTCGAGGTGATCGCTGCCGACAAACCGGGCATCCTGAGCCAGCTTGCCGAGTTCTTTGCCGGACACCACATCAACATCGAGCAGTTGAATTCGACCCGTTATTGCGCGATGCAGACCGGTGCCGACATGTTTTCCGCACAAATAACAATCGGCATTCCGAATACCATGCACCTGGCGGCATTGCGCGATGATTTCCTTGAGTTCTGCGACGGACTGAACCTCGATGCGATCATGGATCCGATGAAATTCTGAACAGGAAATCAGCAGACCAACATGAGCGAAATGAGCGCCGTGACGATCGGCAAGCAGCTTCCGAAACTGACCGGATTGACCGACGCCGGAACTCTCCTGGAACTCGAGTCACTGAGCGGGAAATGGATAGTGATTTATTTCTATCCGCGCGACGCCACACCTGGATGCACGACCGAAGCCGGTGATTTCCGCGATCTCCACAGCAAATTCGAAAAGCACAACTGCGAGATTCTTGGCGTTTCCCGGGATTTGGTTGCTTCCCACGCCCGCTTTCGAGCCAAGCAGGAGCTTCCGTTTGAATTGATTGCCGACGTCGATGAAACCTGGTGCAAGACTTTTGATGTGATTCACGAAAAAATTCTCTACGGCAAGCGTCATCTCGGTATTGTCCGCAGCACCTTTCTCGTAGACGCGGAGGGAATCCTGCGCGCCGAATGGCGCAAAGTGAAGGTTCCCGGACATGCCGCGGCCGTTCTGGAGCAACTAACCCGGATCATTCATGAATGATCGAACCTCGCTTGTGCGCTGCGCGATTATCACGAGTGCACATGAAAATTCCGGACTGGCTGCCAAGTGAAAACCTGTATTTTCTGCCCTCCCGTTCAGCGTGCGCAAGTTCGCTGCTATGCCCTTTTCCAACCAATCAATGAGGCTCGTGCATGACTCGAGGCAAGCGCATCTACGTACTCGACACCAATGTGCTGATGCACGACCCGACGTCGCTGTTCCGTTTTGAGGAACACGATGTCTTTATTCCAATGACCGTGCTTGAGGAGCTCGACGCGGCAAAGAAAGGTCAATCCGAAGTCTCGCGCAACGCACGCCAGGTCAGTCGCTTCATCAACGAGCTGATCGAAAGCAACAAGGATCGGCAGATCGCCGAAGGCCTGGATCTGAATCTGCCCAATGGTTTGCGCCTGGACCAGAGTGCCAAGGTCGGACGCCTGTATTTCCAGACTCAGAGCGCGGAAGTTGGACCCGGCAAGAAACGTCACTTGCCGGACAACCTGATTCTGGCGTCGGTCGTAGCCCTGTGCGAGGCCCATCCGGAAATTCCGGTGGTGCTGGTGACCAAGGACATCAACCTGCGCATTAAGGCTTCAATCGCGGCGATTCCCGCCGAGGACTACGAAAACGACCGGGCGCTCGATGACTTCAGCCTGCTGTATGCCGGCCACGAAGAGATGCCCGAGGATTTCTGGGAAAACCGTTCCGATCTGCGCTCATGGTCCGAGCGCGGGCATACGTTCTACGAAATGTCGACGACCGCCGACGAGAACTGGCATCCCCATCAGTTTCTCTACTTGCCCGGAGAGAACGGAATTGAACTCCGTGTTCTCAAGGTTGGCGACGGCAAGGCCACGTTGCAGGTGGTTGACGATTATTTCCAGGGTTCGCACACGATCTGGGGAATTCAGGCGCGCAATCGCGAACAGAATTTCGCCCTCAACGTGCTCATGGATCCCGAAGTCGATTTCGTCAGCCTGCTTGGCACGGCGGGAACCGGCAAAACGCTGCTGGCACTGGCCGCTGGCCTCGCCCAGGTCATGGACCAGCAACGCTACCGTGAAATCATCATGACCCGAGCGACCGTTTCGGTCGGTGAGGATATCGGTTTCCTGCCGGGAACCGAGGAGGAAAAGATGACCCCATGGATGGGTGCGCTCACCGACAACCTCGAAGTGCTTACCTCGCCGCAGGAAGGCGGCGCCTGGGGTCGTGCGGCGACCAACGACCTGCTCGCTTCAAGAATCAAGATCCGCGCGATGAACTTCATGCGCGGTCGCACCTTTCTCAACCGCTACATGATCGTTGACGAAGCACAGAACCTGACCCCGAAGCAGATGAAGACCCTGATCACGCGGGCGGGCCCGGGCACCAAGATAGTCTGCCTCGGCAATGTCGAACAGATCGACACACCCTATCTGACCGAGACGACCTCGGGCCTGACCTATGCCGTGGATCGATTCAAGGATTGGCAACATTCTGCGCATCTGACCTTGCGCCGCGGCGAGCGCTCACGGTTGGCCGATATCGCCTCGGAAGTGCTTTAGGGGCCAAGAGTGGAGATGCGGGATTCGGGACGGCCTTGACCCGAATCGCCGGACGCCCATTGCGCGCGCACGTCGGCAATGTGCTCCTGACCAAGTGGGGCACTGACCTCGCTGACGTCGCCTGCAGAGACTCGCTTCCACGGAGATCAAGGAGCATGCATGCCTCGCTGCTGATCGCGAACATCAGGTCAGCGCTGCGTCAGGGTCACGAGGACCATTTGCTTCGAAGAATGGCTCAGGCTGGGCCAAAGCCGCTTTACGCGCTTGCCGCTGTCGCCTTGTTACCGACTAGTGGTTCAGAAACGCAGGCCCCAGGCAGCCTGGTATTCGAGTTGGCTGCCGGTGGTGCGCACATTCGAGCGATAGCTTGGCACCCCGAGGAAATACGGTGCGCTCGAATAGATCGCTTGCAGGCTCAGCGTTGCCTGTTTGCCAGTGCTGCGCGAATAGCCGAGACCGATCGTGTGATCGGCCGGATTGGCCTCCAACGCGTTTCTCAACAGCGATGAGGTCGGCGACGGTTGCTGGCGCGTCGTATAACGCAGCTCGATATTGCCGAAACGGGCATCACGCCAATTCCAGCCAGCCGAATAGACGGTCAAATCCTGCCAGGCGAAGATCGGGCTCGCACCGGAACCGAGCAGTGCAAGGAATCGGCGCGGCAAGGCCGGACTCGTGAATGGTGTGACTTCGCTGTACATCACGCGCTGCGCGCCGATATCGATGCTGGTCGATCGCGTCATTGCATAGCTCAGGCCCAAGCTGGCACTCGCGGGAATATCAAACTGCCCTGGATCGGTGTACACGCCACGCAATGAACGCAGCGCATCCATGTTGACGTGCGACTGATAGGCAGCATTCCAGCTCAAATTGTCGAACACGGAATTGCCAACATCGAAGCGCACACCCGCGCCATACGCGGTTTCACCGGGCACCACGGGCCAGATCGGGGCACCGCCGTGCAAAGTGGATTCACCGAGCCCGAGGCTTGCGTATCTCTGGTAGGCGAGGATCGCGGTAACGCCGAGCGAACCGGCCGAACCCCATTGGCTCGTGAACGAGGGTGCAACAATCGTTCGCTTCAGACCGGGATCAGGCAATTCGGAACGGACGTCCAACTGCGGGCTTGCCAATGCCGGAGATCGATTGCCGACAACCTGGCTCGCCACAGACAGACTCAGTGTGCCGATCGAAGACGTGCCGTGAGCGCGAAGTGACAATGCGAAATTCGCAAGAACGTCCGCATCTGTAATCTGCGGCGCTTCCCGGGCATTTGATGGCGCCCAGGAAAAGGCAGGTGTGATACTGGCAAGGGCATAATTGCGCCAACGATGCGGGACGGCCGCATCATTTTCGTTGGCAACACTCGACTGAGGCGACGCGCCGGAGAGCATCGAC
>JBBRBU010000036.1:0-38668 GCA_038205505.1 Lysobacterales bacterium
CCCGACGCGGTTCTAGAAAATCACAATCCTCGCTCGTGCATCGGTTTTTCAACCCTGTCGCCGAACTGGACACGAAGATTTCAACGGTCGCCCTTGCTCTGATAAACGGACTTGCCTGCCACCCAGGTCTGCAGCACCCGAGTCTTCCAGACACTTGCTGGATCAACCTTGAAAATGTCCTGATCGACGAGGATGAAATCGGCCCACTTGCCGGCTTCCAGCGTGCCGAGCGTAGTTTCCTCACGCGCGGCGTAGGCGGCGTCGAGGGTGAAGGCGCGCAGGGCTTCGGTCATGGTCATGGCTTGCTTGGGATACCAGCCGCCGGGTGGGTGGCCTTCGTGATCCTGGCGGGTGACGGCGGCATGCAGGCCGAAGAACGGGTTGGGTGATTCGACAGGGAAATCCGATCCTCCTGCGATGCGCGTGCCCTGCTTGAGGAAGGTCCGCCATGCGTAGGCGCCCTTGATGCGCTCATGGCCGACGCGGTCTTCGGCCATGTTCATGTCCGAGGTGGCGTGGGTCGGTTGCATCGAGGCGATCAGGTCGAGATCAACGAAGCGTGGGATGTCGTCGACGCTGACGATCTGTGCGTGCTCGATACGGTTGCGCAGCCTCTTGCCGCCCGGATGTTTCTTGTAGGCAGCGGCAAAACTGTCGAGGACTTTACGATTGCCCTTGTCGCCGATGGCGTGGACGCAGACCTGGTAGCCGTGACCGAGCGCCTTGCTGATCATCGCGGTCATTTCGGCGGGCGTGCTGAACAACAATCCCGAGTTCTTCGCGTCGTCGGAATACGGTGTCAACATCGCCGCGCCTCGACTTCCAAGCGCGCCGTCGGCGTAGAGCTTGACGCTGCGCACGGTCAGGAAATCATGGCCGTAGCCAATCGTCGGGCCGTTCTTGCTGATCGCGTCGAAATCCTTGCCGGTGCCGCCGATCATCGCGTAGATGCGCGCGCTGAGTTTGCCCTCGTCGGCGAAGCGCTGGTAAAGCTTGAAGGTGTCGATATCGATACCGGCGTCGCCGACGCCGGTCATGCCGACGCTGGCCATCGTCTCGAGCGCAGCGGTGAGCGCGGCGTTGAGTTGCGCATCGGTTGGTGGCGGGATCTTGCTGCCAATGAGGTCCATCGCGGCATCGACAAATACACCATTGGGTTTGCCTTCGGCATCGCGCTCGATGCGACCGCCGACCGGATCTTTTGTATCTTTGGTGATGCCGGCGAGTTTGATCGCGGCCGTGTTTGCCCATGCCGCATGGCCATCGACGCGACTCAGGAAGACCGGTCGGTCTGCAATGACGGCATCGAGTTCTTGCGCGGTCGGAAATCGCCCGAGTTTCCAGACGACCTGGTTCCAGCCACGACCGAGAATCCAGGAATCATCCTTGTGCGTCTCGGCAAACGATTTGGCCTTCGCGAGTGCCGCGTCGAGCGACGTCGTGCCAGCCAGATCCGCCTGCAAGGACATCGCGCCGAGGCCCATGACATGACCATGTGCATCGATCAGACCTGGCAGCAGGGTGCGACCCTTGCCATCGATGGCTCGCGCATCACCTGCCTGCTTGGCCATGTCGGCATGACTGCCGGTCGCGAGGATTTTGCCGTCTTCGACCAGCAAGGCACCGAAGCGTTTCAGCTTTCCGGCGGTGTCCAGCGTATAGCCATTGATGTTGTCGACGAATAGGTCGGCGGCGAACACCGATTGTGTCGACAGCAACGCGGCAAATATCAGGGCCAAGCGGGATGTCACGATCATCAGCAGAACTCCGGCAGACAAGATCGGCAACGATACGCCAACAAGGGCCACTAGCGAACCGGGCCTGGCAATGCAGCGAATAGCGCTGGATTCGATACTTTCTCTCTGCGGAATTCCAGGCGAAACTCACCGCTCGCCGTCCCTGCACTTCGAAAGTGCTCAGGGTAGAGGCGAAGTCGGGTTGTCGATTTCCAATTGACTCGCCGCTTCCTGCGCCTAGCCCTTTGGGCCAGCGCTGCTGTTCGTTCCGAATTCCCGTCCGGACGGTCCTATCCCCGATTCCCGACTCACTATTCCCCATTCCCGGCTCTGCACCGATACTACGAGCATGAAATCAAAGAAGACCTTGCCGACTCTGGAATCGCCGCGCCTGCGCCTGCGACAGTTGCAGGTGGCTGATATCGAGGATCTGTTCGCGATTTTCTCCGACGAGCAAACCATGCGCTACTGGAGCCATGCCCCTTTCAAGGACCGCACAGAGGCGGAAGCCTATCTGCGCAATATCGATGCCGGTCGCATCAATGGCACGCACCTGCAATGGGGTATCGCGCTGCGCGAGGACGACAAGATCATCGGCACGACGACATTATTCTCACTCAATCCAAAGCACCGGCGCGCCGAGATCGGCTATGCGCTGGCTAGCAGATTTTGGCGTTCAGGATTTGGCCGCGAGGCTTTGATGGTTGTCCTTGAGCATGCATTCAAATCGCTCGGCTATCTGCGGATCGAAGCGGATATTGATCCACGCAACGTGGCGTCTTGCCACCTCGTCGAGAAGCTCGGTTTCCGGCTGGAAGGAAGTTTGCGCGAACGCTGGCACGTAGAAGCTGAAATCCAGGATAGCGCCATCTACGGATTGCTCGCGCGCGAGTTCACGAATTGACGTCGAGGATGGGCTGCCGAAGGGCGAGCAAACGTTTTTGATCCGCCGGGTCAACTTCCAATCATGGTTCAGTTTGACAGGCTCGGAATGGACTCAGCTCACCACGCAAGAAAGTTGAACGCGTGGCCGTTGCATGGCCGCGATACTGAACGCCAGCGCACCGAAAACCGCGTTAAATCTTCGTTGTTCAGCGAATATAGGTTTGTGCTTCGTGAGAATTGCGACCGAGTTCGCCGATGGGTTTCGCTCGCAACCGCAGCCCCACCGATCTCGCTCCGTCAAACGGAGTTCGAACCCTCATCAAGGAGAAACCCCATGAAGAATGCAGTTCTTGTTTTCAATCGCATCGCTCTTGGTATTGCGTTTGTTGTTGGCGGATCAAGCTTGGCCATCGCCGAGCAGACGATGCCGAACGACAATGCAGCAGACATGGATTCCGAGCAGCCGGTTACCGATACGTGGATCACGACCAAGGTCAAAGCTGACCTGGCGACCACGGAAGGCATCACGAGCACCGAAATCTCGGTGGATACCACGAATGGTGTGGTCACCCTGATTGGCGTGCTGGGTTCCGACACCGCGGTTGAAAAGGCGATTGCCGTAGCCAAGGGCATCAAGGGCGTCGTAGACGTCGACGCTTCAGGCCTCAAATCCAAGTAACACCGTTCGCTCTCCGCGTGAAGGAAGCCCCGTTCTGCGGGGCTTTCTTTTTGGAAGATCAGCGCCGGGACCTCTGCACTTCGACAGGCACGAATCACTGCCAACAACAGTTGCGCAGACTTCCCTATCGCCTTGTGCGCCACCACATCCACAACGGTTGCACAATCAACGATGCGATCGTGGCAAGAAACATGTCTTTCTGTGCATCCCACACATCCCCTTGCGTGCCGAGATAGGCCTGGCCGACGTCTTCGGCGAAGACGCTGGCAGCAAACCATTCGATCAGCTCATAGATCAATGCATGCGACATCATGAAAGTGACCGGCAACAGGAACAGCCAGAAGCCGCGTAAACGAACGCGCGCAGCAATCACTTCGGCGGCGACTGGCGTGATCAGCAAGCCGTACATGAAATGGACGAGGCGATCGTACTGGTTGCGCTCGAAGCCAAACAGCGCATCGAGCGAGCGGCCACCGCTGAGGGACGCAAACCACTGCTCGTAGGGCACATTCGAATACTGGTAGTGCGCACCGATCTCATGCAACACGCCGAACACGAAGAGCAGCGCGCAAGCGAGGTTCGACAGCGGAATCCGCCGATACGCCCAGATCAGCAATGCAAGAGCGAACACGGTGATGACGTTTTCGAGCAACCAGTCCGTGCGCGTGGCCGGATTGATGCCCAATGCAATGAAGACGATCAGAAATGCGCCGAGCAACATCAATGCGAACCGCACGTTGTGGCGGATTGGCATCAGCAGTCCGTTGTCCCCAGCGATTGCAGCCATTGCAGGTACCCTCACCAGTGGATGACCGTTCAGACCGGCAGGATGACACGCGCCACGCAACCTTGCGCATCGTCGCGATTTTCCAGGCTCAGACTGCCGCCATGCGCGTCGATGATCTGCCGGGCGAGAACCAGGCCGATGCCCGAGCCGCCCGGCTTGGTCGTGAAGAACGGCACGAACAAATTTTCGCTGTGCGGCAAACCGACGCCGGAATCGATGATTTCAAGGGTCAATTCATCGCTCGTTTGTTGCCAGTGAATTCGCACCTCGCCGCCGCTCGGCAAGGTCGCATCAACCGCGTTCTTGAGCAGGTTGATCAGGGCCTGTTCGATCTGGTCGGGATCCGCATTGACCTCGATCTCATGCCCCGGCTCGACGATCACCGGCATGCGCTGCTCCAGGTGGGCGACGCGCTGGACGAGTTCGGCAAACGCGAATGATTTCGGCTTTGGAGGTGGCAAGCGTGCGAAGGCTGTATAGCGCGCCATGAATCGGGCCAGCGCTTCGGCCCGATCGCCGATCACGCCGAGCGCGCTGCCAGCATCGTCGCGCCAGTCTTCGGCCAGTGGTTCAACCGCGAGCAATTTGGCCAGGGTCGCCGCCATCGAACGGATTGGTGCCAGCGAGTTGTTGAGCTCATGCCCAAGCACACGCAACAAGCGTTGCCAGGCCAGACGCTCCTCCTCGCGCAACGCTCGGCTCAAATCGGTGACGACGAGCAGATCGTGCGGCCGACCATCTTCGCGAAATACCGCACGACGAACTTCCCAGCGCCCGCTGCCGCCGGGAAAGGTGCGTTCACTGATGCGAGGCTCGTGCGTTCCAAGCCAGTCGCCAAGGTCCAGTGCCGAAGCCGCGCGACCATTCAACTTGCCGAATGGGCTACCGAGCAAGCGCTCGGCCGCAGGATTGGCGAGTTTGAGGAATCCTTCCGGATCGAACGCGAGCACGGCGATATCGAGCGCCGCGATCACCTTGGCCAGCAAGGCACTTTTCTCCTCGACCGCGAGGCGCTGCTCGCGCAACGTCTGCGACAGCGTGTTGATCTCGATGACAACCTCTCCGATCGCATCGCCGCGACGCGCCGCCGTTCCGCGCAGGCTGTAGTCGCCTTCGCGCAGGGCTTCAAGCAGGTTCGACATCGTGCGCAATGGATACACCGCGCGGCGGCGTACTTCGAAGGCAAGCAGCACGGTCATCACGCTGACCACGATCGACAGAAGCATCGCCCAGGAACGCATCTGCTCCTGGCTCCAGAGCACGACGAGCAAAGTCAGCAAGGCCGGCGCTGCCACGACCAGCGCGCCGACGAACAACCGAGTCTCGTAACCCCATCGTGTTGCGCGTGCGCGATGCTGTTTCAGGTCAATCGACATCAAGGATTCCTGGAGTGATGTTGCTTCACCAGCGCCAGAGGCACCCTGCGCACTCTAACAACGACGCGCAAAGCCCTGCACCGCCCCGAGCTGACAATCCTAGCCCTTCTCCCCTCGGGAGAAGGTGCCGAAGGCGGATGAGGGTTCGTGCGAAGGACCGACGCACATGCAAGAGCGTACCCTCATCCGGCCGCTGGCCACCTTCTCCCGAGGGGAGAAGGGAAAGCGGTGCAGTTCACGGCGACCGTCATTCAATGCCGTATTTTTCCATGCGTCGATACAGCGCCGGCCGACTCAGACCCAGCAGTGCCGCTGCACGCTGGATATTGCCTCCGGTCTTTTCCAGTGCCTGGCGTACGAGTTGCTTCTCAGATTCCTCGACCGTGACCTGTCCCCCATTTCCGATCGCTGCGGCCATCGCTCCCGCACCGACCGCAATCGAACCGGCGTTCAAATTGAGCGCTGAGGCATCAATCACTTCGCCCGCTGACATCAGCACGGCGCGCTCGATCGCGTGCGAAAGCTCACGCACATTGCCGGGCCAGGCGTAGGCCGACAAGGCATTCGTTGCCGACGGCGCAAAGCGCACGCCCTCGCGCTGGTAACGCTTGCCGAACCGTTCGAGAAACGACTCGGCCAACAACGGAATATCCTCGCCGCGATCACGCAGCGCCGGCAGATGCAGTTCGACCGTGTTGAGTCGAAACAGCAGATCCTTGCGGAACGCACCACACGCGACTTCGGCGGGAAGATCGGCATTGGTCGCCGAAATCAATCGCACATCGACTTTCATCGTGCGCGACGAACCGACTCGCTCAAGCTCCCCATCTTCCAGAACGCGCAAGAGTTTGGGTTGCTGGGCAAGCGGGATGTTGGCGATCTCGTCGAGGAACAGGCTGCCGCCATCGGCCAGCTCGAATCGCCCAATGCGATCGGTTTTCGCATCGGTGAATGCGCCGCGCACATGACCGAACATCTCGGCCTCGAATACGCTTTCCGGGATACCACCCATGTTGACCTTGACGAAACTCGCTTCGGCGCGCCTGGAAGCATCGTGCAGCAGACGCGCGATGACGCCCTTGCCGGTGCCGTTCTCGCCGAGGATCAGCACATTCGCATCCGACGGCGCGACCCGCGCCAGCGTTTCGAGCAGACGCCGCATCGATGGCGCTTCAGCGATGAATCCATCGGCCGCCGGACCGCGCAGCAAGGTGTTCTCGGCCTGCAAACGCTGGCCGCGACGACGCGCTCGACCGAGTGCACGCTGATTGCCAAGCACGCTCATCAAGCGCTGGTTGTCCCACGGCTTCTCGATGAAATCACCGGCGCCGTGACGCATTGCCTCGACTGCGACGTTGATCGTGCCCCAGGCCGTCATCACCACAACCGGCAACTCCTCGTCGAGCTTCTTCAGCTCGCGCAGCAGCTCAAGACCCTCGGCACCCGAAGTCGTATCGCGGGTGTAGTTCAGATCGATCAAGGCGACATCGAACGACTTTTTCTGCGCCGCGCCCAGTGCTTCCGCAGGGCCTTCCACCGCCGAGCAGTTCCAGCCTTCGCTCTTGAGCAGCAAACGCAGGGCCTCGCGTACATCGCGTTGATCATCGGCGATGAGGATGTGGGGTTTGTCAGGGGCAGCCATCGTGCATTCCTTCAAGTTCCCTCTTCATGGAAAGGCATCCTGCGTTCCGGCCATCGAACACGCAAGGCCTTGCATCAGGATTTATCAATCCAGCCATCGCGCAAGCGGATGATGCGTTGCGCCTCGGCAGCGAGAATCTCGTTGTGGGTGACCTGGACGATGGTCATGCCATCGCGATGCAGTTCGGCGAGCAAATCCATGATGATGCGTGCCTGTCCCGAATGGAGGGCGCCGGTCGGCTCATCGGCAAGCAATACCTTCGGCCGCGTGATCACCGCGCGGGCGACCGCAACGAGTTGTTGCTGGCCACCGGAAAGCTGGTTCGGATAGAGATCCTTCTTGCCGACGATCTGAAAACGATCGAGCAGATCGGCGACGCGCGCCGCACGCTCATTGGCCGGAACATCGCGATACTGCAGCGGCAGGTCGAGATTTTCCCAGACCTTCAGATCGTCGATCAGGTGGTAATGCTGAAAGATGAAACCGATCTTCTCGCGCTGCAGCGCCTGGCGCTGCTTGCCGTTGAGCTTGTCCACGGCAACGCCGTCGAGCGCATAGCTGCCCTTCCAATCGTGATCCATCAGGCCGAGCACATTGAGCAGAGAACTCTTGCCCGCACCGGATGGCCCCATCACGCTGATGAATTCACCTTCGGCGATATCCAGGTCAACATTGCGCAACACCCAACTCTGGCCGCCTTCAAGCGGATAGGACTTTTCGACTTTCTCAAGATGAATCATGAATTCTCCAGCTTCGATGGTTTATCGGATTGTTGCAGGAGCCCGTTCACGGGCGAGCATTTCGTGGAGTTGAGGATGGGCTCGCCCTTGAAGGGGGTCCTGAAGAAACAGGTCGCGGCTCGCTTTCGAGAGTGGTGTTGCGTTTGACTACTCATTGCGCAGCGCCACCATCGGATCGGTCGCCGCGGCGCGACGTGCGGGCAACCAGCACGCAAGTACGGCGACGACTGCCACACACGAGAGTGCGGCGAGCCAACTCGCCACATCGGTGAACGCAATCTGATACAGACGATCTCCAAGCAAGCGTGCCAATGGAACTCCAAGCAAAAGACCAAACAAGCCACCGATCGCAACCAGGATGCCGCCCTGCCGAAGGACCAGGTTTCGCACCCGCGATGGGGTCGCGCCAATGGCCAGGCGCACGCCGAGCTCGGCAGTTCGACGACGGATCGAAAAACTCAGCACAGCCGCGAGGCCGATAGTCGCCAGCAATAGAGTTGCCAGGCCAAAGCCCGCGATCGACTCCAGCAAGGCTCGACGCGGTGCGAGGGATTCGGCGACGCTGTCAGCCAGCGGTTTGTTGAACATGATCACGGTCCCTGGCTGGACGCCAAGAATGCGATGACGCACCGCCTCAGCAAGCTGGCGTGGATCGCCTGATGTATGGGTCAGGAGAAACGCAACCGGCGTCGGGGCCGCGACAGGCTCATAGACCGTCGGCAAGCCATCCGCTTCATCCAGCGCTTCGTGCTTGATCGTGTTGACGACAGCGATGATCCGCGCCTTGCGGTAGATATCTCCGCGCTCGGTTACTTCGACGTACGAATCCAGCGGTTCGACACCTCGCAGATAGCGCTTCTGGTAGGTCGCATCGATGATGACTGGCGCGGCTTCGCCGACATCCGCAGGCGTGAAATCACGCCCTGAAAGCAAACCGATGCCGAGCGTCGCGAAGTAGCCGGGACTGACGACTCGTGAGCGTGCGCTCTGCGTTTCGGCCACACCAGGCACGCGTATCGTCGAGACCGCTTCGCTGTGACTGAATGGAGGCGCATCGGCGAATGCGACGCGGTCCACACCAGGCAGCGCTGCCACTTCATCCCGGATTCGCTCCATCGTAGCGCGCAAACCCTGACGATCGGATTCCGCTGTGAACACCGCATTGTCGACGCTGACACCGAGCGGATCGATCATGGTCATCAGGACGCCCTGCTCGCTGAATCCGCGATCGGTTGAAATCAGATTGATTGCGCTGCGCAACAGCAAGGCACTGCCGCCGAGCAAGATCGTGGTCAGCATCACCTGTCCCACCAGCAACGTGGGCCGCAACCGTCCCATGCCGGCGATTCCCGCGCGGCTCGACAATCCCTGTTTGCGTTGCGCAAGCCAGGCGGCGAGAAGAACAGTCACCACGATCAAGACCGTCGCGACGCAAGCACCGATGATCGCCGCCGGCCCGAACGTTGCGCTCTGCGGCAAGAAGTCCGGCAGCAAGCCACGATCAGCAATCACCCGCAAGCCGAGCGGTGTCAATGCCAGGCCGAGAGTCAGCCCGATCAAGGCGGGCGGCAAGACATCGGCGGCGACATCCCAGCCGATGGCGCGCTCACTGGCGCCGAGCGCCCGTCGAATGCCGAACTCACGACGGCGCATCAACAGGTGATCCAGATTGAGATTGATCAGGTTTGCAACAGCGACGACAAGCAGAACCAGCCCTGCCAGTTGCAGCAAGGCCAATGCTTGCTCATGTCCTGACGAAAAGCGCTCTCGCCACGGTCTCACTTTCGCCTGAATGTTCGCCGCGGCGGCCAGTTCGGCAAGCTGCGTGTCATTCGCGATCAAGGTAGCCAGGACGACACGCGCCTGATCGACCGAGGTACCCGCCGCGGCCCTTGCCACCACTTCGAGATCACCAAATGATCGCCCATCACTGCCGTCAACATAGGGACTCCAGGCATCGATCCGGGAATCCGGAAATGCAAAGCCGGGTGGCATCACGCCGATCACGCTCAACTTCATCTTGCCGAAGTCGACAATCCGGCCGATCACGCCAGGGTCGGCATTGAATCGTCGCTGCCAGGCGCGATTCGAAATCACGACGACCTGATCCGCCCCTTCGATCGCATCGCCATCGCCGATGCTGCGTCCAATCGAAGGAGCCACGCCTAGAACCTCCTCGAAGCGTGGCGTCACCTGGGCCAGTCGCCAGCTCTGTCCGGCGCTGTCGAAACGCTCCTGTTCCGCGCCGACGAATCCTGCAACTCCTGAGAAATGCGTACGGTCTGCTTCCAGAGCAGCACGGATCCGTGCGTTCAGTCCGGCAATGAAACCAAACTTCTGCATGTCACCACGCAATTCCATCAAGGCATCGCCATCGGCATACGGCAATGCCTTCCAGCGCAAGGCGTGGATTGCCGAGAATGTACTTGCATTGATAGCCACAACACCCGCCACCAGCACGATGACGACAAGGGCGAACATCGGCGCACGCTGGAATGACCGAGACAAGGAGCGAACATTCATCGAACTATCTCCAACAAGCAACGCGGCCGAAGTCGATCGCGCAAACCCTGTGCATGGACCATGGCGAAATTTCTACATCTTGCCGTGGCTGAGGTGTTCTGGCTCGATGCTTCTTCTCGACGGACAGAAAATGCATCGCGACCGACGGGAGTTTCCTTTACACGGCGGCTGCAGCCGATTGCCGCGACGACCGACGCGTTCTGACGTGCTCTTAGTCATTGCGCAGCGCCACCATCGGGTCGACGCGCAATGCGCGGCGGGCGGGGATAAGGGCGGCGAACAGCAAGGCGAATGCGAGCGCGGCGATGACAACCGCGTAGACCAACGGATCATTCGAAGCACCGGGCATGACCATCTCGCCGAGCAATCGCGAGAATGCCAGGGCCAGTGGTACGCCGATCAACAGGCCGATGATTACCTGACGCGCGCCACGCTTGAACACCAGGCCAAGTACGCCGCGAGTTCCGGCACCGAGAGCGCGGCGCACACCAATCTCGCGGGTTCGTGCGTTGACGTCGAAGGCGAGCACTGCATAGATGCCGGCGACGGCGAGCAGTAGCGCGAAAACGGCAAATACGCCAAACAAGTCGGCAAGGATGTTGCTGCCCCAGAGCATCTTGTCGCGCCACTGGTTCATGCCCTGCATCCAGTAAACCGGCAAATTGGCATCGACAGCAGTTACGGCCGCGCGTACCGGTTCGCTCAAGGCGGCGACGTCGCCATCGGCGCGCAACGCGAAGCTGACGATATTCGGCGGATTCTGGCTGATCGGTCGGAATACGTTGCCATCTCCGCGATGCGCGGGAAGCGTTGCCGATGTGATCAGGTAATCGGCTTGCAGGCTGTCGGCAACGACACCGATCACTTCGAGCCACGGACTTTCGGGATCCTTCGGATTCAGTTGCACGCGCTGACCTATCGCACTTGCATCCGGCCAGACTTTCGCGGCAAAGCTGGCGCTGACCATGCTGACCAGCGGGCTGTCGGCAGTGTCACGCGCGTCGAAACTGCGGCCCTCGCGCAGACCAATGCCGAATACCTTGAAGAAATCCTCGCTGACACTCGATGACCATGCCTGCGGACGATCATTGTCTTCGATCGTGTCGTCGCCAACGCGTGAATATTTCTGGCGCTCGTAGCCCATCAGCGGCAACGTGCTGGCGAAAGCGACACCGCTGACGCCTGGCAGGCTGCGTAGTCGGGGCGCGAGGCTTTCAGTAAAGCGCAGACGCGAGGAGGCATCGGGATAGTCATTCTCGAACATCGCGATGCGACCACTGACAACCTGATCGGTGTTGATGCCGAGCGGCGCATCCTGCGCCTGCACGGCGCTGCGGATCGCGACCCCGGCACAGACAAGCAGGACAACGCTAAGTGCGACTTCGGCGGCGACCAGCGAGCGACCGAGCTTGCTGCCGTCACCGATGCTGCCGGCACTGCCCTGTCGCAAGCCAGACTGAATGTCGACGCGGCCCGCGCGCAGGGCCGGAACGAGACCGGCAAGCAGTGCTGCGGCAAGAGCGATACCGCCGGCGAATGCGAGATCGTGCCAATCGGTTCGGTAGTCGACCCAGTACGGCATGAAACTGTCGCCGGCACTCATTGACCGCTCCATCAACTGGCCGGCGATTTCGGCCCCGGCGTATCCAAACATTCCAGCAAGCGCGGCGATGACCAGTGATTCACTCAGCACCTGCATGATCAGGCGGCGTCGACTCGCACCAAGTGCGGCGCGCACCGACAGCTCGCGTGCTCGTGCCGAGAAACGCGCCATGACCAGACTGGCAACGTTGGCGCAGGCAATCAGCAGCACCAGCAACACGGCGATGAACATGGTCTTGGTCGCGCCAAGGATTTGCGGCAGGATGAATTCATCGGCGAACGGTTCGACCTTGGCCTGGTCGCCACGCAACGGTCGGCCGCGTTGGGCGGTGAGCCCGACCATCAAGTTGGCGAAGTCCGATTGCGCCTGCGCGATCGAGGTACCAGGCAGCAAGCGGCCAAAGGCCTTGACCAGTGGCTGGTCCTCGCGTTGCGCTGAACCGCGGCTGGTCGATAGCGGCAGCCACACGGATTCCGCCATCGGGAACGCGAAATCTCGCGGCATCACGCCGACGACTCGCGTCGCCTTGCCATTGATGCGCATGACCCGACCAACCACGCCCGGGTCGGCATTCAATTGCTTCTGCCACAGCGCAAAACCGATCACCGCCACGGGTTCTGCGCCATCGACCTGATCGGATGCGGCCAGATCACGGCCGAGCAATGGTGCGACGCCGAGCGTCGACAAGGCATCGGCGCTGACCCACGCACCCGAAAGTCGTTCGGCGGGTCCTTCGATGCCGCCGAGATTGGCCGTGCCAACCGTGTACGCGGCCAGACTCTTGAGGGTCTTCTGGCGTTCGCGCAAATCAAGCCAGTCGAGCGTCGGCAAGGCCAGATTCCGCGAGGTCGCATGGCTGTCCGTGTACTCGAAATGCACAAGCTGATCCGGCTCGGGGAACGGCAGCGGTTTGAGCACAAAGGCATTGATGCTGCTGAACATGAAGATCGACAAACCAATCCCCGCGCCCAGCATCAACACCGAAACCGCGGTAAACACCGGCGAGCGCAGCAGGGCGCGCAGGGCAAAACGAAAATCGGCGAGCATGGCAGTTCCTTATTCGTTGCGCAGGGCAATCATCGGGTCGAGACAGGCGGCGCGCCACGCGGGCAGCAGCGCCGAGAGCAGTGCAGCAAAGGACATCGCGAGCAAACCGCAAGCGATCAACAGCGATTGCGAAATGTGTTCGATGCCCGGCCATTGCGAAGCGAGCATTTGCATGGCCAGCGCTGCGACAAGCAAACCGCTGAACACGCCAAGCGCACTGCCCTTGATGCTGTCCCGCAGGATGGTGGCAGCCAGGGCGGACGGCGCGGCGCCGATGGCCAGGCGCAATCCGAATTCGCCAACGCGGCGCTGCTGCTGCAGCGAAGCGACCGCATGGACGCCAAGCATGGCAAGCAACAGGGCGGCGATGGCAAACCCGCCGACAGTGCGTGCAAAGAAGCGCGCTGGCGCCAGCTCGGCGGCGAGATCGGCGGTGAGCGCATATTGGCGCGTGATCGTCTGCTGCGGATCTATCGTGCCGAGTGCAGCAGCCATCTGTTGTTCGATAGCGGCGATATCGCGATCGCTGCTCACGAGAAACGTCATCGCGACGCTCGCCGCCTGCGCGAACGGCACCAGAACCTCTGGCGATGCCGGCATGCGCAGACCGTCGTTGCGGATATCGCCAACGACGCCAACGATGCGGCTGGAAACCGTTTCACCGCGACGTAGTGGCATCTGGATCTGCTGACCCAGAGCAGACGCGTCACCAAACAAACGTTTCGCTGCGGCCTGATTGATGATCGCGACCGCCTCGCTGCCAGCGCGATCACTGGCCGAAAAATCACGGCCGGCAACTAGCGGAATCGCGAGCAGCTCGCGATAGCCGCTCGACACGCGCCGGAAAGCGACCTGCATCGGCTCGGCTTCGCTACGCCCGGTGACCTGCAGATCGATGCGATTCGGTCCGATCACCGACAGCGGCGCGCTGCTGGTCAGTGCGACATCGCGAACACCGGGAATCGAAAGCAGCTGGACCTGCATGCGGTCGGCAAAATTGTTCCATTCGGCTGGAGGCGTGCCGCGGAAAATCTGCAGGGCGTTGACTTGCGTCGCGGAGAATCCGGGTTCGACATGCTGCAACTGCCAGAGTACGGCCGCGAAACCGAGCGCCGCAACAAGGCTCATCGTCGACAAGGCCATCGCGACTGCCGGCAACAGACGGCGCTGACGACGTTGCCCAAGCAGACTGCGACCGCCACCGCGAATCGCTTCGCTGGCATCGGCATTGACGCGCAGCGCTCCGCTGATCAGCGCTACCAGCGGCATCGTCAGACCGAGCACCAGGGCAATCGCGACGACACTCCAATCCAGCGTGATCCCGTCGACGCGCGGCACGTTGCCGCGAGCGAATTCGCGCAAAACGCCGATACCGAACCAGGCGAGAACAATGCCGAGTGCCGAAGCGAACGCGGCGATCAAGAGCAATTCCGCAAGCAGACCGCTCCAGACGCGCTGACGACTGGCGCCGATTGCCTGCATCACCGCCTGTTGGTGGCGTCGAGCGGTCTGGCGGCCATCGACCAGGATCGCGACGTTCGCCGCCGCGATCAGCAGGATCAGCACGGCCAGGGTCAACGCGCCCCACAGGGCCGGACGCACATCGCCAACCAGGAGATCGAGCACGGAGCGTGGCTCGAACTTCCAGTCGGATTGAGCGAGTCCGTGCACGGTGCGAATAGACTCTGCCTGCGCATCAAGCGCGGTGATCGCCTGCGGCATGGACACACCTTGATGCAGGCGCCCGATCATCAGCAGATAGCGTTGGTTGAGCTGGCGCGCGCCGTCAACCGGGATGTCGGCTTCGGAAAATGGTCTCCAGATACCGGTATCGCCTGAAAATACCTCGACCGTTTTCGGCATGACACCGATGATTTCCATCGGCGCCTGACCGGCGATGTGCAAGCTGCGGCCAAGCACGTCCGCATCGCCGCCGAAACTGCGCTGCCATTCGTCAAATGAAATCACTGCCAGTGCGCGACCGTCACGTACATCCATGGCATCGAGCGTGCGCCCAAGCAAGGGTTTCATGCCGAGCGCTCGGAAATACTCGGCGCTGACTTTCTGTGCGGTCACATCGCGCGGGCGCTGACCTTCGACTTCGACGGTATCGCTCCAGTAGGTGAAGTACGCCAGCGCATCGAATCCCTGCGTTCCGGATGAGAGCTGCTGCGCTTCGACGGCGGTGATACTGGCCCGCTCTACGTGCTGGTTTGCACTTCTGGCCTGGAGCATTACAAGTCGGCCGCTATCGGGGAAAGGCAACCCCCGCAGCAACACGCCGCTGACCGTGCCGACCATCGCCACGCTGAGCCCGATACCGAAAGCGAGCATGCCGATCGACGCCAGCGTGAACAGGGGTGACCGTGACAAGGCACGCAGGGCGAAACGAAAATCAGCTAGCACGGCAGACTCCTTTTTCGAGGAACGCCAGTGAGAGAGGCTTCTGGCGCGATGCTGTTTCCTGACCTGCAAAAAAAGCATCGGACCTGATGTCCCTCCCCCACAACAGCAATGCGGAGACGATTCCGCTCTGCAGGAAGCGAATGCCAAGATTCGTTATTCATGACGCAAGGCCACCATTGGATCAATGCGCAGCGCGCGGCGGGCAGGAACGACGACGGCAAGCATCGCGGCGAGGATCAAGACACCGAGCACGATCACCACGATCAACGTGTTGCCGGCAGCCAACCCCGGCAATGATCCACTCAGGATCTGTGCAAATGGAATACCAAGCAGCAGACCGATTCCGAGTCCGATGCCGAGTTGCCACAAGGTGCGTCCGAACAGGCTGCGCAGCATCTGTCGATTTGGTGCACCGAGAGCGCGGCGCACGCCAATCTCGCGCGTGCGCTGGGTAACGCTGAACGCGACCACGCCGTACAGGCCAGCACCTGCGAGCAACAAGGCAAGCACGCCGAACACGCCGAAACTCTGCGCAATCATGCGTTCGCCGACGGTCTGGTTGCGCATCACGCCGGGAAAGTCGCGAATCCAGTACAGCGGAGTATCGGCATCCACCTTGCGCATGATCTCGCCGAGCCTGGCGCTGAACGCGAGCGGTTCGCCGCGCGTACGCACGACGATACTGGCGACACGGAATGGCGATTGGCGCAGTGGCACGAGCATTGATGGCAAGGTCGGATCCGTTGGCCCGTCGAGCTTCAACCCGCCGACGATGCCGACCACCGTGACGGTTGCGCCTTCCGGATCACGCGGGTCGAGGCGGAACTGGCGACCCAGCACGGACTTATCTGCGCCATGGCGCTCGGCGAACTGCTGATCGACCACAGCCACGCGCACACCATCGGCAGCATCGCCGCTGTCGAAGAAGCGCCCCTGTTGCAGCTTGATGCCATGGGTATCGAGGAAATGATCGTCAACGGCGCCGTAGCGCGATTGCGGCAGCGGTCCGTCGCCAGCAATCGTGCCACTCGGCAATACGCTGTGGGTCTCGTTGAAATTGGTTCCTGGCATCGCCGTGCCGACGGTCGCGTCGATCACGTCGGCGTCTTCGCGCAGGCGTTCGCCGAGTTGTTCGTACAAGCGCACCTGCTTGGCCGCAGTCGGATACGCCTCGCTGGGCAACACGATCCGTGCACTGAGCAACTGCGCTTCATTGATGCCGAGATCGACATCATCGAGTGCGGAAATTCCGCGAACCATCGTGCCAACACTGATCAGCAAGGCGCAGGACAATGCGATCTCGCCGATCACCAATACACGACTGATGCGCGCGAACGAGCCGCCAGCGACACCGCGCGTGCCGTCGCGCAGCTGATCTGCGACGCCGCTCCTGCCGACACGCAATGCCGAAAAAAGTCCGGTCAGCAAGGCGGTGACCAGTGCCGCAGCGAGAGCCATGCCGACGACCGTGCCATCGATGTCAAATCGCAACCACAGTGGCGGCCCGAAGTCCGCCTGACGCATGAGGTTCTGTTGCCAATGCATGCCTGCACTCGCCAATGGAAAGGCGATTGCGGTTGCGATCAGACTCAGCAGCAGACATTCGCCGAGCAGATGCACGATCAGCCGACGACGACTGGCGCCGAGGGCAAAGCGCACGGCGAGTTCCTGCTTGCGTCCAAGCGTTCGTGTCAGCAACAGATTCGCCGCGTTCGCGCAGGCCACCAGCAGCACCATGAACACGGCCGCGAGCATGATGCCGATTACCGTGCGGATGTTCGGCGACACTGCAAGATGGGCCAGCGGCTCAATGCCGGGCTGCTTGCCACGGAAACGCTCAGCTTGACTGTTTGCGGCCTGCTTGAACCAGGTGTCGAAGGCCGACGAAACGGCGACTTCGCTGGCATCGGCGTGACGCCGCAGCACGATCCACCACGACAAATCATCGGCTTCGACACCTTCGTAGAGATGACCCGCAATCCAGATAGATTCGCGATTTGGATAGCTGAAGTTCGGCGGCATGACACCGACCACGGTAACGGGTTGCGAATTGATGCGGATCTGCCGACCGACGATCGCCGAATCACCGCCGTAGCGGCTTTGCCAGAGTTCATTGGAGATCATCGCGACCGCAGCCGCGCCAGCGGAAGCATCGGCCGAGGAAAAATCGCGACCGCTCTGCGGCGCGACACCGAGGGTGCGGAACAGGTTGCTGCTGACATACGCACCGGCAAAGCGCTCGGGACGACCGAGATCGCTCAGGTTCATGGTCGAACGCGCGAAGCCGGAAGTTTCTGCGACACCATCGAGCTGGCGGCGAATATCGATCAGCTCGCGGTTCTGCACCGGGTTGAGATCATTGCCGCCGTCGCCGCGTACGCCGGCATGCAGCAACTGTTCCGGCGTCGCGAATGGCAGTGGACGCAAAACGAAACCATTGAGCATCGCCAGCATGAAGATCACACAGGCAAGACCGACCCCGAGCACGCCGACAACGAGTGCCGAAAATGCAGGTCGCGCAGTGATCGCGCGAAGCGCACTTCTTGCTTCATCAACAACAATACTCATCAGCTTCTCTCATTCATGGCGCAAGGCCACCATCGGATCGACTCGCAGGGCGCGCCGGGCGGGAACGAGAATGGCGAGCAAGGTGGTGACGACAAGGATGCCGACTACGAGGACATAGACCTGTGGATTGTCCGCATCGAAACCGTTCATGCTGCCAACCAGAGCGCGCGCGAAAGGCCACGCCAGGGCCAGACCGACGATCAATCCGATTCCGATCTGCCACGCACCGCGACCGAGCAGGCCGCCAAGGACACGCGACGATGGCGCACCGAGCGCGCGACGCACGCCGATCTCGCGGGTGCGCTGACGTACATTGAATGCAATCACCCCGTAGACACCTGCACCGGCGAGAAACAGCGAGATCACGCCGAAGGCGAGAAATAGCCGCGCGAGGACGTATTCGGCGAAGGTGGCTTCAAGAATCACCTGATCGTAGGTTCTCACCCAGTAGGCCGGCGTATCGGGTTCGATCTCGCCAAGGATCTCGTTGAAGCGTGGCGCAAACGCCGATGGATCACCGCGCGTGCGCATGGCCAGGCTGACGAAGCGCTCGGGATCCTGGCGCAATGGGCGCAGCAGTGCCGGGCGCACCGGATCGTCGAGATCATCAAGCTGGATGCGCTTGATCACACCGACGATCGTGACAAGTGCACCTTGCGGGTTGTCAGGATCGAGGCGGAAGCGTTGTCCGAGCACGGAGCCGCCATCTCCCAGTTTTTCGGCGAACGTACGATCGACAATCGCTACGGGTGGCGAATCGGTGCGGTCGGAGGCGTTAAAGAAGCGACCCTCCTCAAGCGTCAATTCATAGGTTGAAGCGAAGCGATCATCGATTCGTCCCGAGTAGACGACGGTCTGGGCATCATCCGGTCCGGCACCATCACGGAGTACGCGACGACTTTCGGCAATCAAGCCGGGCAAGGTGGTGCCCACTCCGGCATCGATGATCTCAGACTCGCTGCGCAGTTTTTGCTGGAGCCGGTCGAACAGGGCTAGCTGGGCCGAACCGGTCGGGAATTTCGTTTCGGAAAGACCGATCCGTGCAGTCAGCAGGTTCTCGGTACGGATACCAAAATCGCTGGATTCGAAATTGTCCATGCCTCGAACCATCACGCCCGCGGCGACCAGCAGCACGCAGGAAACTGCAATTTCGCCGACAACCAGCGCACGGCTGATCCGTGCGAACGAACCGCCGGCCACGGCGCGGCTGTCGTCGCGCAAGCTCGAATTGACTTGGCTACCCGCGCGCCATGCGGGCAGGATTCCGGTGAGGAATCCTGTCGCCAGTGCCGCCAACACGGTGAATCCAATTAGTTGTCCATCGAGACTGAAGTGCATCCAGTGCGGCGGCCCCTCTTCACTGTTGCGAAAAATTCGGTCGACCCAGGTCACGGCGGCCCAACCGACTGGCAGCGCGATCGCAGCGGCTGCAGCGGCAAGCAACATGCTCTGACTAAGCAGATGCACGGCAAGTCGCGCGCGACTGGCACCCAGCGCTGCGCGCACGGCGAGCTCCTGGCGCCGCGCCAGGGTGCGGCTCAGCATCAGGTTGGCCGCGTTCGCGCATGCCACGAGCAAGACCAGCACCACCGCCAGCAACATCACATTGAACACGCCACGCGTATTGCGATTGATGATCAGATAGGCAAGTGGTTCGATGCCTACGCTACGCATTTCGAAATAGCGTGGCGCTTCAGCTTTTGCATCGACCACCCAGTTGTCGAGTACGGTTCGCAGCGAAACCTCGTTTGCCGCGGCATGCGTACGCGCGATCACATCCCAGTTGCCACTTTCGTCGCGAGTCATGCCGGGATCCAGCCGCGCCGGCATCCAGATCACTTCTTTTTCCGGGTAGCTGAAATCCGGCGGCATCACGCCGATCACGCTGACACTGCTCGCGTTGATGCGCAGCGTACGACCGATTATTTCGGGATCAGCGTTGTAGCGCTGTCGCCACATCGAATCCGACAGGATCACAGTGGCCGCCGCGCCCGAGCGCCCATCGGCTTCGGTGAACGTGCGTCCGAGCTGGGGTGAAACGCCGAGGACGCGTAACAGGTTGGTGCTGATGGAAGCGCCTGCGTAACGTTCGGCGCGACCCTCGTCGCTGAGATTGACCGTTTGTTTCTGGTAGGCGGCGACGTCGGCGACATCGGCAAGTCGCGTTTGCCAACGCAACAGATCATGGCCGCTGACCGCGCTCAGTCGATCCGGGCGGTCACTCAGCTGAAAGCCGATATGCAGCAACTGGTCGGGCGCATGAAACGGCAGCGGACGGATCACCAATCCGTAAATCAGTACCAGCATGAACAGAACGCAGGCCAATCCGGCTGCAAGCACGGCAACCACCAGCATCGAAAAGCCGGGCTTCGCCAGCAGGGCCCGGCTGGCACTGCGCATTTCATGGACAAGTGCATTCATTGACTAAAGCTCCCGTCTGGACCGGTCGAGTTCTTCGTGACGGCATGGATCATTCATCGCGCAATGCTTCCATCGGCGCTGTGCGCGCAGCGCGCCGTGCCGGCAGCCAGCATGCTGCAAATCCGGTCGCCGCAAGCAAGGCGAGCACGAGCAACAGACTCGGCGGATCGACGCTACCGACGCCGAATAGCTGGCTGCGAATCAGGTGTCCAAGCAGGATCGCTCCGAGAGCCCCGGCGGCCAGACCGACACCAATCAGTCGCGCGCCATCCTTCAATACCAGTCGACTGATGTGATGGGCCGTTGCGCCGATGGCCATGCGCACGCCGAGTTCGCTGGTGCGCTGGGAGACGCTGAAGGCCAGCACGCCATAAACGCCGATGCCAGCCAGCAGAAGTGCAATCGAGGCAAACCCGATCAGCAGTTGCATCGGCACGCGACGGCCGGTCATGGACAAATTGATGCGCTGGTCCATGGTCTTGATATCGAACGCCACCAGATCGGGATCGATGGCCCGGATACTCGCGCGCAGCGGCTCGATCAGTGCCTGTGGCGCCGCCGATGTGCGCAGTGTCAAAAGAATCGTGCTGGCGGGTCTGCGCGCAAAGTTGCGGTAGAAGGTTTCTTCGCTGGCGTTCCTGGCCACGTCCTGGGTTCGCACATTGGCGACGACTCCAATGATGTCGTAGAGCGCCGGTTCTGTTGGCGAGCCCATGTTGAGCTGGTGACTCAACGCATCGCCGTCGGGAAAATTCTTGGCCTCGAATGCCTGATCGATGATCGCAACCTGGGCTGCGCCATCCCAGTCGGCGCGCGTGAACGTGCGCCCGCGCAACACCGGGATTTCCATGGTCTTGAAGTACTCTGCATCGACATTCAGGGTATGCCCATGCAATGACGATCCATTGTCGGGTCTTCCGCCAATGCGGTAGCTCGCGCCCTGGCTTCTCCCACTGAACGGCCTCTCATCGGAGATTGCCGCTGATACCACACCGGGAAGATTTTCGACCCGCTCGACAATCTGCGAGACGACGCGTACCTGGGCAGGTCCGTCGGCAAACTTCGAAGCCGGCAGCGCGATGGCGGCGGTCAGAAGATTCTCACTGTCAAAGCCGGTACTTTCATCGAGCACATTGGCAAAGCTGCGCAGCAGCAAGGCCGAGCCGGCCAATAGCGTGACCGCAAGCGCAAGCTGGACGACGACCAGAACCGCACGCGCCTGATTCGACTTTCGACCACCACTACCGAGCCGACTTGAATCGCCCATGACTTGTCGCGCTTTCAATCCCAACACCGAGAGGATCGGAATCACGCCGAAAATCAGACTGGCCAACAAGGAGAAAAGCAGACAGATTCCGATCAAGCGAAAGTTTGGCGAGATCGCAACCCAGTCCGGCAGCAGTCCACTGGCATCGACCAGTCGTCCGCCGGTCAAGGCAATGGCCAGACCGACCGCACCACCGATGAACGCGAGAATCAAGGTTTCCAGAATCAGCTGCCGGGCAATGCGCAAGCGTCCCGCCCCGAGCGCAATACGCACGGAGAATTCCTTTTGTCGCCCGCTGAAGCGGGTCAGCAGCAAATTGGCGATATTCGCGCAAGCGATCAGCAGAACCAGCAGAACCGCTCCCTGCAAGAGCAGCAGCACATCGAAACTTCCACCCGCGAGGAGTTCACGCAACGGTTGTGCAACGACGGTGAACCCCGAGGCCGCGATGAAGCTCCGGAAGCCCGCCCCTTCGGCGCTCAGCGCACCAATGCGTTCCGCATTGCGCTGAATGATCGCGTCACTTTGCAGTTTGACCTGGCCGATGCTCGCGCCAGGCGCAAGGCGCGCGACGACGCTGGAAAATTCATGGCCGCGTTCGAGATCATTTTTCTGCTCGTCGGTAAAGGCGAATGGCAGGAATATCTGGGTTTCCCGGTTCGGAAACATGAAGGATTCGGGCATCACCCCGACCACTCGGTAGTTCGAACCATCCAGGCGGATATCGCGCCCGACGATGTTCACATCGCTATTGAAGCGATTGCGCCAGAGGGCAAATGCGATGACAGCCACCTTGTCGCGATTCGGCAAGGCTTCGTCATCGTTGAAAGTGCGTCCGAGCAACGGCGCAACGCCGAGCGTCGAGAACAGCGACGGCGTCGCCATCAGTCCACGCAGCCGCTCGGGTGCGCCACCCGACGAAAGCCCTGGATTCACGCCGGTGTAGATGGCGCTGTCAGCCAGCGCGCTTACACCCCCACGACGGTCAAGATAGTCCGGAATCGAAACGCCGGCGTTGACCGGACCCGACTTCGCATAGCTGTTGTTGAGTTCGATCAACTCGGCAGAGTTCGGATACGGCAGGGCTTTGAGATAGATCGAATCAATCAGGCTGAAAACGAGAGTATTCGCACCGATTGCAATTGCCAGGGTCAGCGCAACTGCCATGACAAAGCCTGGCCGCTTGGACAGCGTGCGCAAGGCGAAGCGCAGATCGTTGAACAGATTAACTGCCATGGCTCTGCCTTCCATCCCGTTGTGAATGACTCCGACGCTGCTCACTCATCGCGCAGCGCCTCCATCGGCGTAATCGCGGTCGCGCGCAGGCTTGGAATCGAACAGGCGACGAAGGCGACGCTGGCAAGAACCGCAACGACTACGATCAGCAGCAGCGGGTTGCCCGCGCCGATTCCGTATAGCTGGCTCGAGATCAATCGACCGAGAGCGAGCGCGCCAAGCAGACCGACAACGATTCCGGGCACAATCATGCGCAGAGCAAGACCGAACATGAGCCGATGGATGGCCATGCGATTCGCGCCAAGCGCCTGGCGCAGACCAATCTCGCGGCGGCGCAGTCCGACCGAGAAGGCGATCACGCCATACAGGCCAATGGCGGCGAGCAGCATCGCGACGCCGGCGAAAACGCTCATCAAGGTCATGTTGAAACGACGCATACCGAGGGTCGAGCCGATCACCGAATCCAGTGTGCGGACTTCGTAGACCGGCGCGTCCGGGGCGACCTCGCGCATCGCCTTGCGCACCGACTCGGCAAAAGCAAGCGGGGCGCCGGTCACTTTGAGACCGATGCTCACGTCGCCCTTGATTGCCTTGCTCACCGGGAAATACAACTCGGGGTTCACATCGTGATCAAGACCGGCCTGCCTGACGTTGGCGACGACGCCGATGATGCGGATCGGATCGTCGCCGAAGGTGATGATTTCCCGACTCAACGGATCGGCGCCGGCAAGATAGCGGTCGGCGAATGCCTGGTTGACGATCAACTCGGTCGGCAACAAGGCGCGCGTTCCATCGAGTTCGCCAAACGGGCGACCCGCGTCAACGGCGATGCCGTAAGTCTTGAAATAGTCCTTGCTGACAAAGCGGAACTGCACCTCGGACTTGGACTTGGGTTCGCCGACGATCTGGAAGCTACTCGACCAGTTGGCATTGCCCGAAGCCGGCAGTCCGAAGCTCAAGGCCACTGATTCGACGCCGGGCAACTCACCAAGTCGCCTTTCGATCGCATCGAGTCGCGGGGTCAACGCCTGGGTTGCATTGCCCGCCCACTGCATGAGGTCATCGCCGGGCTGCAGGGTCAGGGTCGAGATCGAGAACTGCGCAGTCAGCACGTTGCCGGTACTGACGCCTGAGTCGACCGCACCGAGTTTCTGCAGACTGCCGATCAGCAAACCGGCACCAGCCAGCAAGGTCATCGCCAGGGCAATCTCGATCGAGACCAGCAGTGAACGAGCGCGCATCTGTTTGACACTGCCGGTCTGACTGCGCGATGCACCCTGCAGCGCCCTGACCGGATCCACCGCAGCCGCGCGCCATGCCGGGAACATGGCAAAGATCAGCACGGTGGAGAACGCAATCAGACTGGTTGCGCCGACAACGCGCAAATCAATGGATGGCAGGTTGTATGCGGGCAAAAGATCCGGAGCGAGTGCGATCAAACCAGCAATCGCGGGCTTGGCGACGAGCAGGCCGGCCGCGGCACCGACCAGCGCGATGATCACCGACTCGGACAAGACATGACGCATCAGGCGACCCTGCCCGGCACCAAGCGCGCGTCGCAAGGACAATTCCTGTTCGCGCGCCTGGCTGCGCGCCAGCACGAGGCCAGCCAGATTCGCGCAGGCGATCAACAGCACCAGCGCCGACGCGGACAGCAGCATGGCCAGTGCCGTGCTCACCGGAGCACCGATTTGATCCTGCAAGGAAAGCATCGATGCGTTCATTGCGGATTCGTCCGCCGGGAATGTCTGGACTTGCCAGTCAATGACGCCCTGCACCGAGGCCGTGGCCTGCGCCTCACTGACGCCTGGCTTGAGGCGGCCAAGCACGCTGAGGAAATTCATCGTGCGTCGACTCTGCGCATTGCCGGGGGTGAATGTCGGTATCCAGGCCTGGACATCACCGGGAAACGCAAAGCGTGGCTCGGCCACGCCGACGACGCGAAACGTTTCGTCATTGAGGCGGACATCACGACCGATCACATCGGCCTTCGCCGCGAAGCGGCTGCGCCACAGGCGATCGCTCAAAACCAGCACCTGAACGTTCTGGTTCTCCTCGTCTTCGCCCCAACTACGCCCAAGCGCCAGCGGCTGACTGAAGACATCCCAGAAACCCGGCGTCACCTTGGTGATCGACAGGCGCTGCGCGTCACCATTGCCACTGCCGGCGAGATTCATCGTTTCCGGCGCGTAGGCGCCGATCGCGGTAAATGTGCTCTTGGTCCGATCGCGCCATTCATCGAACACCGGCACCGACGTCGTCCCCTGCACCGAGGTGCCCTTCTCACGCTTGATGCGAACGATGTGCTCTGCATCCTGAAACGGCAGCGGCTTGAGCAGGACCGCGTCATATACGGTAAAGATCGCCGTAACCGCGCCGATGCCGAGGGTCATGGTCAGCACCGCCGTGAAGAAGAATCCTGGCTGCTTACGCAGACTGCGCGATGCAATGCGTAGATCGTCCAGGAACGGGATCATGACGAGGCGCGCTCACGCGGACGCACGAGGCGTTGATCTTCTTCATGGCGCAAGCGGTGCATCGTTTCCTCGTCAACCACGCGGCCGTCGAACATGAAGATCTTGCGGTCGGCAAAATCGGCGTAGCGCGGATCGTGGGTGACCATGCAGATCGTCGAACCCGCCGCGTGCAACTCGTCGAGCAAGGCCATGACTGCCTCGCCATTCTTCGAATCGAGGTTGCCGGTCGGTTCGTCGGCGAGCAGGATCGAGGGCGATCCAACCAGCGCACGAGCAACCGCGACGCGCTGCTGCTGGCCGCCGGAGAGTTGTGCCGGATAGTGCTTTACCCGATGCGCCATGCCGACACGTTCAAGCGCGGAAACTGCGCGGTCGCGCCGCTCGGCCTTGGATACGCCGTCGCGATAGGTCAGTGGCAATTCGACGTTCTCGAACACACTCAGATCGCCGATCAGGTTGAAGGCCTGAAAGACGAAGCCGATCTCCTGGTTGCGGATCGATGCACGTTCACTTGCGCCGATGTCGGCAACCTCGCGATTGTTCAATGTGTAGCGACCCTCGGTCGGCGTATCGAGCAGACCAAGGATCGCCAGCAAGGTCGACTTGCCGCAACCTGATGGTCCGGTGATCGACACGTACTCACCCTTGGCGATATCGATATGCACACCAGCCAGCGCATGTGTTTCGACCTCGTCGGTAAGAAATATTTTCTGGATATTGTCGAGATGAATCATCGAGGCGTTGCTTGTGCTCATGATTGAATGCCTTGTGGTTCTGAATTCGGAGATCGAAGCATCTATTGATTGTTTGGAATCGTCTTCAGGCGCGATGCTTTTGTTCTCTCTTTAAAACACTACGCCTGAAGGCGCTTCTACAGAAAAATGTTCGTTGGTCAGTTCAGGCGAATGCGGTCGCTCTGGTCCCAGGCACTTGTATCGGAAAGAATCACGCGATCGCCAACATTCAGGCCACTGCGGATCTCGATCAGGTTGACCGAGCTGCGGCCGAGCTTCGCCGAAACACGCACGGCCACGCCGTCGGCGTCGACCTTGAACAGGCGCACTTCAGAATCGGGTTGGCCGAAGGCCGGGCGGCCGACATAGAGAACATCGTTGAGGCGCTCGATCTCGATCGTGCCATCCACCGAGAGATCTGGACGCGCGCCGGCTGGCAGCTTGCCTTCAAGTTCCACGTCCACCTGCACCGTACCGTTCTGCACGGCAGGGTCTACACGCAGCACCCTGCCCTCGACGATGCCATTGCGCGTATCGATATGGGCAGACTGGCCTATGAGGATGTCCTTTGCCTGGGTTTCCGCTATGCGCAACTCGGCCATCAGGTCGCCTGGTCGCGCAACGCGGGCGAGATTGCTGCCCGCATCAACCTGCTGTCCTTCTTCGACCGGAACGCGCTGCAGGACGCCAGCGATTCCTGGCCGCAGCTTGAGGCCATCAGCCTGGCGCTGGCGCAGATCGCGAGTGTTCGCCAGTTGATCGAGGCGTGCCTTTTCGGCCGCCAGTTGCGCGCTGATGTTGCGCCGGAACTCGGCGACACGTTGCTGCTCGATGTCGACGCGATACTTGAGCTGCTCAAGGACGACCAGGCTCTTCTTGTATTGCACAGCCGGGATGATGCCTTTTTCGGCAACGCCCTTTTCCGACTCGGCCTGCATGCGAGCGGTTTCGTAATCGGTTTTTGCTTGCGCCTGTGCTGCTTGTTGATCCAGCAGCCGGGACCTCAGTTCGGTACGTTTTGCGGCGAGGTCCGATTGCGCAGCGGTCAAAGCTGTTTTCGCCGCGAGTAACTGATCGTCGACCTCGGGGCTGCTCAGCTCCATGATGATCGTGTCGGCTTCAACTTCGGCGCCGGGCTTGACCAGAATGCGCTCGACGCGCGCGGACGTCTCCGCAGCAATCCAGCGGATTTCCTTCGGCACGAGGGTTCCAGGTCCGCGCACTTCGCGCAGCAATTCGCCACGTTTGACCGTGTCGACGAGGACACTGCTACGTTCAACCGATGGCATGGCAGGACCGAGAGCCATGATCCCGGCTGCTGCCGTGATGACGAGGATTCCGACCGCTGCTCCAATCAGGAGTTGGCGACGGCGTTTGCGTTGTTTCAGTTCGGGGCGTGCGATATCCATACCTTGATAGAGCACGAGCCATGCCAAACGCTATGACTTTCTCAACCTATTGATTTAAATAAGGTTATGCGAACAAACGTGGAGGCTCAACGAGCATTTTCGTCCGCTACCGGACACTCTACGTTGCGATTTCGATCAGCAACAGCAGCAATTTTTCGGCGGTGAGATTCGGGTCTCGACGATCGGAGTTGAATGCGGTTCCAGCCAGAGTCGATCCGGGTCGGCGGACTAGCTGGATGAATCCTGCGCCGCGCCGCGCCAGCCCCGGCAATTTTGGCAATCCATTCGACCGAAATTGTCATACGTCTGACAAGCCTCCCGCCAGGTCAATGCTGAACGGCCAACGAGGGGATTTTGGCAACGTGTCGCCCATCACACAATCAAGCCTTGCCCTGCGAGCGAGTGTGACAGGCATCGCAAATTGGCTACGCGCGCCCCAGCGCCCGGCGAACTTTCTCGTTTATTGGCACGAGGTTTGCTCCATCTGAGCATAGGTAGATAGGCCTAGAAATGGAGAGGATTGCAATGGGAACCATGTTCAGTTTTGTCACTCCCGAAGACACGAAGTCGAATTCACGCGTGACCTGGGAGTCACGCTATGAGGGCGCACTCTACGTGGCGGTCGTCGACAAAGTTCCCGTTGCCGGGATATCCGGCCCATGGCCGGATGGAAACTACGCGCTGACCTGGTGGTCCAGCCGTGACCAGGAAACCGCACCCAGCCTTGAGTTCTACACGTCGCTGGAGATTGCGCGAACGCGCGTCGAGGAGCTGGCTAGTTGTCCGGCAAAGGTAGTTTGCGCGGCCTGAACATCGCGTTGGCAGTGAGGCCATCCGCTAGACACGATGGCCGAAGAACAGCACGGAGACAACGCAGTCGCCGAGAGTCGCAGCTTCAGATTGATCTCAGATGCGCCGATTGTCCGCCTGGAAAAAAAATCCCGCAGCGAATGGTTCGCCGCGGGATCATGGTTTTCCCCTTGGAACCTCATTAACTTGCGTTCGAGACAGCCTCAGCCAGCTTGTGCGCAGTCATGTTGGCGCGACGCGGGAAATTCCGACGTCCGCTAGATTTTTCCCATCAGCAGCAGCACGATGATGATGACGACGATGAGGCCAAGTCCACCACTGGGTCCGTAACCCCAGCTGCGGCTGTGACCCCAAGTCGGCAATGCACCGATGAGAAGAAGAACGAAAAGAATCAGCAGAATGGTCGAAATTGTCATGGCGGATCTCCTGCAAGGATGAGCCCCGGTCCGGGACGATGAAGGGCATGCACTTCAGGTGTGCATATCCAGTCCAATGCGCGCCATTGATCTTGACCCTTTCGGTCCAGATCGACGTGCAGAAACTGTTCTTTACCCCGGATACAGGTTTACCGCCTGATTCATGAATGCGTCCTGTCATTCTCCGGAATCGTGAATGCTGTACAGGCTCCAGTCATTCTGACCCCCGCAGTAATTCTCCTGGCCGCGTCAACAAAACAAGCCCCACGCCTGTCAGTCAACTGAACGCGCATCGCGTTCAGTTTGAGGTTCATGCGCGAGTCTGCCGCGTCATGCGAGCTTTTCTCCACGATGCCCTCCCTTCCCTCGAGCCGCATCGTTCGCATCGATGATGAAATCTCGAATAAAGGAGCATTAGGATGAAATTACCGCGTATCACGAATCCGCTTTTCGCTGCTTCACTGGTGATCGTTTCCTTCGCTGCTTTCGCAGAGCCTTCCGAAACCGTCCAGGGACGAGACAATGCACCGGAATGGACCAAGGCGGACAGCAACCGCGATGGCTACCTGACCAAGGATGAACTGGTCTCGTTTCCTGCTCTCGGTCAGGACTTTGACAAGATCGACACGGATGGCGACAACAAGATCTCCCAGACGGAATATGTCGACTGGGAAGAGACGAAATCCATGCGCGAATGACGGCGATCGCCCTGCCGTAGTAGCCACCGGGAATGTCATCCGAATGACTACCTGGTGGTTTTTTTGATCGCACGGAGGGCGTCGCTGCTCTATTTTCGATGGCGAGCTAACTTGCAGGTCAACGTTGCTGAGGCAGCCGAAGTTGCATCGCCCGAGGGCACCAGTTCACTACGACCCTTGCAGCACAGCCCGGCACAGCTACGCAGGGGTTTTTCTTGACGACTTGCGGTCAGCGCAACCTGTTGCCATCTGCCTGTGGCTCCAGAGGACGTTGGCGGAGGCATCCAGTTTTCAGGACAGCAGGTCTCGCGAACACGCCAAACGCTGATCGTGGCTATCACGAGGCTGATACGGAAAACTGTCAACCCGTTCTGGTCATGGCCCACGAAAAAGTGGGATCATGACCTTTGTCACTATGCCGGAGTCGTTTGTCTGCGCTAGTGCATCAATGCGGGAGTCAGATAATTTCAATGGCATCGATGTCTCACCCGACCATCGGCAGCCTGTTGCGATCACTACGTGCGCGCAATGATTGGACGCTCAAGGAAATGAGCGAGTGCTGCGGTATCCCGCTATCAACATTGTCGAAGGTCGAACATGACCGGCTGAGCCTCACCTACGACAAGTTGCTGCAGCTTGGACAACGCTTGAACATTCGCATGTCGGAGTTGTTTGCCGACCCCGGCAACGTCGAAAAACCATCGATCACGGCGCGCCGAAGCATTGGGCGAATCAAGGATGCGGTTCAGGTCAACACACCGAACCACGACCATTACTATCTATGTCCCGAATTGCGCCGCAAGCGAATGATTCCCGTGCTGACGCGGGTGCGTGCGAAGAGCCTTGCCGAATTCGGAGAACTGGTCCGCCACTCCGGAGAGGAATATATCCATATCCTTGAGGGAGCGGCCGAGGTACATACCGAGTTCTATGATCCGGTCGTCCTCAAGGCGGGTGAATCGGTGTACCTCGATTCGAATATGGGTCACGCCTATGTCGTGGCCGAAGGTTGGGACGAGGTTTTGCTTCTCGGCGTCTGCTCGAGTGCTGATGAGCAACTGCTTGAATCGCTTATGACCCTCTACGGAGATGAAGAGCCCTCAGCCGGAAAAGCCACCCTGCGCATCAGTCAACCGGGCGAAGCGGCCACGTCAGTCGAGCCGATCGACAAGCGCCGAAGCAACCGTAACCGGTCAATTCGCGAGCGCGCCTCCAACAAGGCGTCCAAGTAGCTACACACGCAGTCGTTGTCGAAACGGATCCAGGGCCTTTCTCGAGGCAATCCAGCAAATTTCCCACGGATGTCCAGGCGAGCATCAATGTGAAAGGAGGCGCTCGATCGCTGCAGGAATCTGATTGGCCTCTCCGACCTGCTCGACGCGCGCGCTGTCGAGGGCGAATTCCGCATCGGTCTCCAGCAACCATGTCGAGTGATACGGCATGTACACGCCGCGTCCGCCCAGCTCGAGAACGGGCGCGATGTCTGATACCAGCGAATTCCCGACCATGACGAATGATTCGGGTTCGATGCCGAATTCTCCAAGAACCCGCGAATATGCCTGCGCGTTCTTTTCCGAGACGATCTCGATGCGCTGAAACAGCTCGCCGAGATTTGAGCGATTGACCTTGGCCTGCTGATGCATCAAGTCGCCCTTGGTGATCAGCACAATACGGTAATTGACTGCGACGGCCTCGACCGACTCGCGGATTCCCGGCAAGAGCTCAACCGGATGCGCGAGCACCTCCTTGCCGATACCAACGAGCCGATGCAGATCTCCCGAGTGAATCCGACCACCAGTGATATCGAAGGCCGCTTCGATCATCGACAAGACCATGCCTTTGGCACCATAACCAAAGAGTTTGATATTTCCCGATTCGACCGCGAGCAAGCGCTCATGCACGCGAAAATCTGCGAGATCGACATATTTGCCGACGATCTGCTCGAATTCCGCTTGCGCAGCATCGTAGTAATCCTGGCTCTGCCAGAGCGTGTCATCGCCATCGAACCCGATCAATTCATGCATCCGCAGAGTTCCCCGTTTTCGAGTTGCGCAGACGGCGATTTTACGCCGACGGCGGTGACAAACCAGCGGCTGCATCAGATACCGATGACGATTCGCCGCCAGCCGACTTTCCCATTCTCAATGAGTAGACCAACACTCCCCTGACCCGGCAGATTGCTTCCCGGGTCAGCAACGCTGGAGGGATCTTCATTGCAGGCTAGATGCCTGAGATCAGCGGGACCCATTGCCACCGATCACGGATCGAGGACATGGCTCAACTCGTGGGAGAGATCACTTCGCGTCGCGGAGGCGAACCCGGCGCGACCATCGACACCGCGACAACCCGATTTCGCCCCTGCTGCTTGGCTGCATAGAGGGCGACGTCAACTGCTCCGTACAAACCATCATCATCGCGGTCACGCTCGGCCTTGAAGCTGCCGACTCCAATGCTTGCCGTGATCGGCAAAGTCAAACCCGCGCAGATTATCGGCTCCGATTCCAGCGATTCGCGAAATTCCTGCATCCAGACTGTCGCAACGACTTCATCGGTGTCCCGAAGAATCAGGCCGAACTCCTCGCCGCCGGTCCTTGCGACCATGATGCCGTCTCTGCTGAATGCGGACTCGAGGCGTCGGGCCAGATGCTTGAGCACTTCATCGCCAATGACATGCCCGTGCCGATCATTGACCATCTTGAAGTGATCGATATCGAGCAGGGCAAGCGCGACCCCTGCGCCATCGAGCCATTTCGCTTCGCGAACCTGAGCGTTCAGGGTTTCCGAAAACGTTCGGCGATTGCACAACCCGGTCAGCGAATCAGTCCGACTCAACAGTTCAAAGCTATCGCGCTGTTCGCGCATTGCCTCGGCGAGATCGAGACGACGCGTATAGTCGATTCGTGAGCGCACCGCAGCCAAGCTCAGGTAGAACACGTACATCGAGAGTGCGATAGCCGGGATTTGCATCTGGGCATCGGAGAAAAGCTGTATTGCGACCGGAACGATAATCAACACAATGCCGGTTACCGCGAGGCGCAGCATCGAGGTATAGGTATGCGCCATCATGGTCGTGAAAGCCAACGTTCCGAACAGCGATGCGCATTTCACAAGTGGCGTGATCTCGGCATCGCGCAAAACTTGCAGTTGAGCCAATGTCCACAGCACAACGCTGATCATCGCGACCGCGCAATATCGATTGATCCAGCGTTTCTGTTCTTCGAAACCGCCGTCGGGAGGTCGAAGCATTTTGCGCATTGTTGCCGCCGCAAGAAAGCCGATCGTGATAAGCGCGCAGGTCAACGGATGGCGTTGCGGCAGATTTACCGCCAGGAGCAACGGCAACCAACCGAGCAGGTATAGAAAACCGCCGATCGATGAGCGGGAATAAGTATCCTCGATGCGCGTTTTCAGGCGACGCTCAAGGCGACGTTGACGATCCTGATCGAGAGAAGCTACCGTCATGCCTCCCCTCCCAGGATCAGGCATCCGTTCCAGCCGTCGATGCTCGCACAGGTTGGCGCAATACGCACGAACATCGCTGGGCCTTTGCTGAACCGATCTCCGCAACGACTTCCGACCTCGCCATTTTGTCAGGCTCCGCAGGGCTCAGCGACGGTCAGGTACTTTCGGGTCTGACCTGTCGGATAAAGACGAGCTGCCGGCGTCTGGGTGGTCGATGGCCGAGGTTCAGGCTGATTCGTGCAAAAAGGAATCCCCGTTGCCTGTGGAGAACCGACATGCAGATTGATCATCTTCAGAAATGCGCGCACACCCCTTGCGTGTGCCAGGTCACTCGTTCCGACGAGTATTGCAGCGACAGCTGTCGCAAGAAGGCGGCTGATGGTGGTGATTCGTGTACTTGCGGTCATGTCGACTGCGCGGTCGAACCCGAGCACGTCGCCCCGCCATTGGCGAGTCCCGCCTGACCTCCGATCGCGGAGGTCCGCGTGGATTCCAGGTCGATGTATTCGTCAATGGTCCGATCTGGCTGCAAATCACCGTGGCATCGCTGGCAATACATTGCCGGGAAACCCGGAATCCGAGCAGACCGCCTGCGCCAACGCCGAACTCACGCGAACCCGCTACATTTGCGAGAGCAGCTCCAGGATGCGACCGGTCACTGATTGCACGTTGAATACATCGATGCCGCCGGTATTGCTGTTCGAAAGCGCGATGAGGACATACGGATCCTCACCGGCATTCTCGAGCATCCAGGCATGGGTCAAAACATGTTTGCCGTTGGCGCCCGAGGTCAGATCGCCACCCTTGTACCAGACCCGATCCCAGCGATCGCGAACCTCTGGCTGGGCCGCGCCTGCGCCGAGCGCGGCATCGACAGTCTTGAATGCCTCTGAACCCTGCGGCAAGCGGCGCAGCTTGGCAAAGGCGCGGCAGACATCGAAGGGGCTGGCACGCCAGGTTCCCGAAGTCAGCAGTGATTCGTGGAAATACGGGCCGCCATTGTTCGGCCCAAGCGGTTCAATGCTGTCTTGCAGGAACTGGTACTTGAACGGCTGCGTGCCATTGACGAAGGTCAACGCCACATTGAGCGGAAACGAGAGGAACACGTGGAACTGCTCGCTGATGCCTAGAAACGGTTGCAGGAGATTCGGTTGCGCGACGCCATACTCGGTGACGATCTGATCGAGGCGGGTACGACCGACGCGTTGATGCAACAGATCAGTCGCGGTGTTGTCGCTGATCCCCATCATCAGCGTTGCAAGGTCGCTGACCGGGAACGGAGTGTTCAGCGGCTCACTGTTGATCGTGCCACCCGGCGCCAATTCGCTGGCGACCATCGGCAGCATCTCGGCCGCCGAAAGCGTGCCTTCGACAATTGTCTGACCGACGCCACCAAGAACCCAGGTCTTGAAGATCGAAGCTGTCGCACGTGCCGTATTGGCATTGCGGTCCTGAATTGTCGTGCACTGATTGGCGCTGTTGATGCGGCCGACCAGCAGCGATGGTGCTGAAGAGAGCGTCGCAAACTTCGTTGCAGCCTGAGCCATGGTCAGGGTCTGATCGGCCGGGTATTGCACCGATCCGTAGTAGTCGAAGACATACAGCTCGACGATTTTTTTCGCGCCGGTGTAGCGCGCGCCGACGGTCATGTATCCGGACGGAGAAGGATCTCCGGGCGAATCGATCACGACCACGGTTTTTACCGGCGTCACCGCGACAACATCGGTGATGCGCGCGTTCGGATGTTCGCTGCGCACCTGCTGAATGAATGAAACCATCTGCGGATAGTTGAAGGCCGGATCAAAATGCGCGCTGACTTCAGCCAGAGTGGTGGTCTCACCCGCCGCCAATTCGCTGATCAGCCACTGCATTTGATCGACCGCGGGACCCGCAGGCAATTGATAGGCCCCGGCGACAAACGGAAAGCGCGGCGTGATCGAAGGCGGATCGAAGCTGTCAACAAACAGCTGGGCCTGCGCGCTCGGCAACAGTGCGAAAGCAAACAAGGCAAGGATGAGGCGTTTCATAAGTAATCCTCCAGTCTGGAACAGACGAACATCCGCGTAGACCTGCGGGGGAATTCTGCTCTCTACTGAAGGGATTGCGCAGAAACCTGGAAAACCGGCTCAACCGGCTATCAAGACATCGCATGGCCGCACCGACTTGTCCTCAGGGACATCGAAACTGGGGCGGCTTCCTTTACGATCATTCTGGCCTGACAACGTGTCCATTCCGAATCGTGAACCGGATTCGGGACGTGTTGTGGATATCGTCAAGTGGATCAGCGTCCAGGACCACGAAATCGGCGACCTTGCCAAGCTCGACCGTGCCATGAGTCTTGCCGCGACCGATCGCGATTGCACCATTCCGGGTAGCGGCGATAATTGCCTGCATAGGCGTGAAGCCGGCGGACTCGACCAGCAATGCCATTTCCTGATGCGTGTGCGGCAAATCGAAATCATCGGCGGGCTCGAACCAGTCGGTACCGGTGGTAACCAGCACGCCAGCCTCATGCGCAAGATGGGTCGCCCGTGCGCCCCATTCAAAAGCACTCTCCGTCCAGGCCATCTTCGGCACACCCGGATAGTTCTGCATCGCCTTGTACACGTAGAGCGTTGCATCGAGGGTCACGCCACGCTCGGCCATGCGCCGATACAAGGCAAGCAGTCGCGGATGATCGGGCGCGATCTCCTTCCAGGGCCCTTCGGTGCGCTTTTGATAGTCGGCTGGAATATGATCGACGCCGGCCCAAACCAGGTAGGGCGCATGCGCAAGTGTGCCTATTCCCGCCTCGATCAGATCAGCGGGTCCGGCCGGAAATACAGTGCTGTGCGCGGTCGTCAGCAGGCCCTGGCGACGCGCTTCCCGGATCAATCGGGTTGCCAGCCTGGGGCTCAGATCCCCGTAAACCTTGGCATTCGTCGCCCCGCTGCCTCGCGCCTCGGCGATGAGTTGGCGCAGGTCGGTCTTTGCGGTTACTTCATGCGCCCATGGCGCCTGGCCGGGCGTTCGTCCCGCAGCCATTTCGGCAATCGGTCCCTGCTTGAAGATGTCCGGACCGCCCAGCATTGCACTGAACACCAGATGCGGGACGATCATCTCGCCGTTGTCGCCGGCGCGCTCGATCTCCGCAAGTGTGCGGGCGTCGCCACCCAGATCTCGCACACCTGTAATTCCACCGCGTACAGAACGCTGCAGGATCTTCGTCGCCATCTCGTAGGCATTCGGGAATCGCGCAACATGCACATGGGTATCTATCAGCCCCGGCATCAGCCACGCCCCATCGAGACCGATCCGCGTCCAGCTCGCGGTCGGTTCCGGCGTCGGCGCCCTGCCTTCGCTGTCGATTTGAACGATCACGCCATCACGCGCAATCAGGTGCTGCACCTGCCGTTCGGCCCGACCGGTTGCATCAATGAGCTTGAAGTCGACGAGTTCGAGATAGCGGACGGCATGAGCAGCCGGGGACGCCGCAAGGAAAGCCAGTGTCAGGAATGCAGTGACTGCCGAGCAATTCATGATTTCGGTTTCCTTTTGGCTCCCGTTGATCTTGCCTTTATCCGGGGCGAATTTCCCGCTTCGCCTTCTGATCGCCCCGTCTGAAAAATTGGGACCATCAAGCCATTTTCACGGGCGACCCGGCGGGAATCACCGAAAGGAGGTATTCCCTGCCTTCAAGCGTTCAAACACTGACAACGCAGGTTTCGTGGCTCACAAAAGCGACTGGCATGATCACCCAACCGGGATCGCATTCGCCTTCTGCTTTTCCTCTATTCGAAACGGATTGTTTTCAGGCATCCATGAACGCGCGCGCTTGATATCGCCCTTCGACACCTTGCCAAGCCAGGAGGAATGGCAATCGCGGTGCAGCGCAACCGCCACTGCTCGGGTGTGCCTCGGATAACTGCTGCCCGACGCAGATCGGCCCTGGATTGCCGGTCCGTTGCGTGGGCCGACGGCGGCAGGATGGCAACAGCGAAAGCGAAGAATCTCGAGGCTCGAAAAATGACCAACGTCGCCATCAATGCAGATTCGGTTTCGATGATGTCGCTTGAGTAACAAGGTGAGTTGTCGGGGTCGATGGAGCCGATCAGAAACGGAAAGCGACAATAGCGCTGACACCGAACGCGGTTTCTTCTGCGACGATCGGACTGTCGGCTGCATCGCCGGTGAGGCGCTTCACGCTTACGCCAAATGTCGTGAACCACGCCGGTGAGAATGAATGCACCCAGTCGACATTGGCACCGAAGCTCTTGATCCCCGCGCCCGCCGAATAGATCGGCAATCCGGAGTTGAGCGACTGCGCGTCATTGATGCCGAAAAACGCGTGCGTGTATTTGTCATCGGTCCAGGTCAGCGAAGCACCGACGAGCAGCTGATCGTCTTTTCCCAGCTCGTTGCCATGATCAATGCCCAGGCGTACGCGCGTACCTTCCGGAGCGCTGCCGACGCCGCGAATCACATTCGCCTGCAGCGTCCATGCAGCGATTTTCCCTTGGGCATAGAAGCCGACATCGACACCGCCATCAATTTCGCCGACGCCGCTCAGGAGAGCGCCATCATTCTCTTTGCGGCCACGGCTGTAGCCCAAAGTAGGTCCGAACTCGAACGCCCCGTTGCTGGAAAGGTTGTAGCGCAGACCGCCGATACCGAGTGAAAAGCGCCCTGCACCGCTGTATCCAATCAAAGGGACCGGACGAAATTCGTAGTCATCACCCCCTTCATAGCGCGGGACCCAGGCCGCACCGAGGCCGAGCGTCCAGGTTTCCTTGCTCTCGTTCTGCGCAAGTTCGATGCTGCGTTCGATCGGGTTGCTATCGATGATCGGATTGACAGCCATGACAGGCTGCACTAGCAGCAGCGTAAAGATGCCCAAACTCAACGGGCCTGGGTTCGCGCGAAGAAGGGTTGCTGCTTGCATGATGCTGATCCCCGGATGAAACGAGTTAGCGCGCGTCCGGCTGATTCCCGAACAGGAACAGTAGCCCGACCCATTGTCTGGCAAAGCGTGGCAGACCTCCCGTCTACTGCAGCAATGCCCATGTCCTCGATAAACAATGCGTGCGCTCTGACGATTGCATTGATGGTCGACAGTGTTGCACGTCCCGGCGCTTCTGCTGCTATCGACCGATCCGAATTGATCGGCAACGGCCAAGGCGTTCCAGTAACCAGGAGTCGCCCTTCGAGAAGCTCAGTGGCTGGGTCGGAGTCGGAGTCGGTCCCTGTCTCTTGATCTCATCGTTCATCTTGAGGGCCAGCTCTGGAGGCCACATCGCCACATCAACGCGTCAACACTTCAGAACAACAACAAACCAGAGCGTCGCCCCTGCCCTTCGCCAGGCTCAGGACTGGCTCGGCTCTGCCGAGGCAGGGGTCCAGTGACTTTGGCTTGCCGGGCGAATGCCATGAACCCAGTGCGCTCGCGATTCCGCCGCATGACCGACCCATTGCAAATCGAAAGCAGAGGCACTGGGCCCCTGCCCGCGCATTTCGCTAGATCACGTCTCTCTTCCCTGAGGACCCAATCAGAAAGACAGATCAGCACAACAACAAACCCGAGCGTCGCCCCTGCGCAGGCAGGGTCCAGTGACTTTGGCTTGCCGGGCGAATGCCTTGTATCCAGTACGCTCGCGATTCCGCCGCATGACCGACCCATTGCAAATCGAAAGCAGAGGCACTGGGCCCCTGCCCGCGCATTTCGCTAGATCACGTCTCTCTTCCCTGAGGACCCAATCAGAAAGACAGA
>JBBRBU010000037.1:0-38267 GCA_038205505.1 Lysobacterales bacterium
GGGTGAACGGGGACACCCACTATCTCTATCTGCAAAGGCAGTTAGGGCTTTCAATGATGTCGGGACGTTCGAATTCGCCTTAAATCCTCGAGTTCTTGTGCTTCCGCGAATCGAAATGTGGAGTTCAACGGGCGTGGGAAGAGAAAAGCCCGGGGCTTGCGCAGCATTGAGCCTCGCGACTCTGTGCGTTACGCGATTTGGATTTGCAGATGAAGCGTTGTTGGGTCAGGTGACTTGCCGCCTTATCAAGCGCTGGGCTTCACCGATGTCCTTCAGCCAGGATTGCCCGATCGCCGCTGCCTTGTCGATGAGTGCCTGGGCAGATCCGATTGCGCGACAGAAGCGTGTCTCGGTGCCCAGCATCTGCTGATGCCATTGCGAATGGCTGAGTCCGAGTTTTCGCAGGATCGGCGGTTCGGTGGCTGATACCTTGCCGTGCTTGTCTGGACGAGTCAGGCGGGCTGTCCAGTCGATCAGGTCGAGATAGTCTTCGCTGGTGATCGGAAGGAATGCGATGGGTGTGCTCGCATTGATGGCCTCCAGCGGTTCTTTGGCCGCTCGAGTGTTCGCCTTGATACGGGCAATGCGATGGACGGCGCTGGTGTGGCTTGAGGATTCCAGATTGTCTGCGATGCCGGCCCGGATCGGATTGAGGTCGACATAGCTCATGCAGGAGAGCACGGCGGCATGGTCGAGCAAGGCCTGGCACTTGTAGCGGCCTTGACTCACACGGATGTGAGGAATGCAGGTTTTGCAGGATGCAAAAACCTGCCCCCGAAGCGACCCGTGCAGGCATCTTCGCGATTGGCGCGCCGCGCGATTGGTTCATTGAGACTGCGAATGAACCAGGCAAGGCTGCCCAGCCGCTGCCGACAGACGTTCAGTCGTTCGGCGTTGCCGAGCAGGTTCTGCCCCTTGCTGCGAGAGGCGAAGGCGTCGACTTCGCCATTGACGGTCGCGGGAAACAGGCGGACCCAGCGCATGGCTACCTCCTCATCGGTCCACGTGGCCGCAGCGAGGGGATCGATCCGCAGCACGACATGCACGTGGTTGCTCATCACTGCATAGGCATAGACGTCGACAGCAAAGATCTCGGCCAACTCAAGCAATCGCTGTTCGACCCATTCGCGGCGGTGTTCGTAGGATTTGCCGTTGTAGGGATCGATGCCACAAAGCCAGGCCCGGCGCAGGCATCTGGAGATGCAGTGGTAGAAGCCGGGTGACTCGGGATCGATGAGGAGGCTGCGGGCAGTGGTCATGCCGCAAGCGTGACCTCAGTCAACGCATGCGTCTGTAGGAAATCGCTGACAGTTGGCGTAGGAAAATACCGGAATGCTGGGTTTCCCGGGTTGCTCGCTGGGTGTCCCGGGTTGCTGCGCTCAAGGGAACAAAAAAAGCCGCGAGATTTCGCGGCTTTTTTTGTTCCAGAGTTGTGTTGTCGATACCAAGCGTTCAAAAGCGGCGCTCCAACCGCATTCAAGGCCTGCCAAACCTACGCTGCCTCAAGCCCCGTCGAATCCGTCGCGAAACAGCGATGCCTCACCCACTTCCACGGAACCCTTTTCGCAACCACTTTCCTGTGGGCGAACGATCTCATTCTGGGAACTGGTCACCGCAACGCCGCAGTCACTCAATCCATTTGGAATAGCATTGATCACCGGGCTGGTTGGTGCCGGTAGATGCGTGAGGGTGCTACCGCCGTTGTTGTCCAGCGGGCCAAGTTGCGGATCCGACCCGATGACGTCGCCACCGTGGGGGGCGAAGGTCGCGCCGAAGATATTCTCGACGTGGTTGAAACCCTGTGAAGTGACAACGCCGGAGATATCAGGGCCGCCTGGCGCGGCATTGTCTGCGACGATGCTGTTTTTCAGATTGGTGACGCCACTACTATCCTGAAAAATCCCGCCGCCATCGTTGCTTGCGGCATTGCCCGCAAGCGTGGAATAAATGAAATTGATACTCGAAGCAGCTCCGACGTTGTAGCTCCCGGCGCCGCTGGCGGCTGTGTTTCCACTGATTGTGGAATTCGTGACGGTAACGATGGCTAACCCGCTCGACGCGCTGACGTTCTGGATTCCGCCACCCTTGCTGGTCGGACCATTGGCACTATTCGCGCTAACCGTCGAATTGATGATGTTTGTCGTAACGGGACCGGACGATCCGGAAATATTGACCACACCTCCACCATCCAACATCGACACGTTGTTTCCAATCACGCTATTGGTGATATTTGTGGTTGCGCCCGAGCTAGAAGTCCTGATGCCACCACCGGAGTGGCTGGCTGTATTTCCTGAAACGACCGAGTCAGTCAAGTTGAGGGTTGCGTTCTGATTGTATATCCCGCCTGCAATCCCGAAACCTGACTCCGACGTTGCTGTCGAAGCATTGCCGCTGATGGTTGAAGCCAGGATGGCCAGTGTCCCATCGAGGGTACCAATTCCACCGCCAAACGAGTTGAGGTCAGAAGATGTCGAGATGTTGTTTGAAACCTCGGAGTTGGTGATGTTCAAGTTTCCTTGGGAATAGATCCCGGCCGCGATGGCATTGCTCACGGCAGCGGCGGTATTTCCGGTAATCACCGAATCGTTGATATTCATGCTGGCAGAGATATTGGAGAAAAAAATTCCTGCACCGCGCACAGAAGCGCCATCTACTGCGTTGTTCTCGATCCTGCAGGCGTTAAGCGTGGTAATGGAATTTTCTGCACTGAAGATGGCTAATCCGCCGCCGTATCTGGCATTTTCGTTGTTGACAATGTGCACGCCATTGAAGGTGGCAACGACGGCGCCGCCTTCGATCCGCACGCCGGATCCGACGCTGGCATCAGTGTAGCGACCGTGCCGGATCGTCATTTGGTTCAGTATCGCGGTGGTCCCCGGCGCTACAAAGTTGATGTGGAAAACGCGCTCGGTCGCAACACCGGCGCTCGTGGCTGCCTGAACGATGGTCTGCGTCGCACCGGCTCCACCGATGGTGATGTCGCTATTGATATCGAAGTCGCCACCGCGATTGCCGTCCTCGTTCGGAAATGCCAGCGTAGTGGTATAGACCCCCGCTGGCAGCGTAATTTGGTCGGCCCCGGCAAGCGCGTTGGCTTCGGTGATGGCGGCCCGCAGGGTGCAGGTGCCTGAAGCGGTCGCACACACCCCATTTCCCTCATCCGCATCTTGCTGGTCGAGAAAGCTGTTGACAGTAAATCTCACTGCATGGGCTGCTGTAGAAAACACAGCCAACACCAGCCCGAACATCACCGCAAACATGATTGACTTGTTCAATTGCCACCCCCCGAGTTCCGCATTCATTCAATCTCGCTGCATGCCCAACCTACAGGGAAGCGTCGCCAAAGGCTTGCCAAAACTCTCTTAAATTCGTGAAAATATTCTTCAAGCACCGCCAAGCGCGTGCTTTTGTCGAAAAGTGCTCCTGGTTCCGCCGATCTGCACAACCGTCAACCACAGCTGCGATTCGAGTGCCGTTGCCACAGCATCAAGCGTGCGCAACCACCCTGTTTTTGTACGACCAGGCTTTAGCCGCGATGCTCTTTTCGCATCCTGCCGAAAGCATCATGGCTGACGCCATTTTCTACAACGGCGATGACCGCCAGAGTCGACCCGACGGCGATTGGGGACACGCAGGATCAGGGCATTGCCCTACGTCACCTGTCAGTGTCTACCAACGGGCACCTGCACAGCGTGGGGTTACGCAAATTGCATGACTACTGCCCGTGGCTTCTTTGTCGATACCAAGCCTACCGAAAATCACGGCATCGTGATAAGCGCCCGACGTAGCTTTGCGGCATCGATCCATGCAACAGATCTTGAGTATCCCGGTTTGTGCCCTATTCAAACCCGTTCCGAAAGACCACGCTTGGCAAGAAACGAACGCCGCCGGCGCCGCGTCCGAGGGTGCCGGCGCCGGTGCCGATTTGCACGGCTTGGGCACTGCGCAGCGCGTCGTTGAATGGCGAGCGGATAAAGACGGCCGGCACGCTGTCGGAGGCACCGGCGGTGATCGAGCTGCTGTTGCCGGTCAGGATCAGCAAGGTCGCGTTGGCATTGACTTCGGCATGTTCGAAACCTGCGCAGTCGATGGTCTGGTTACCGTCCAGGCAATTGTTCCCGACCACGCTGGCTGGAAGGCTGAGCTCCTGATAGAACGTGCTGCCGTTGAACGGCGCACGCAACAGCCAGGCCCGCGCTTTGACGCCGGCAAACAGGGGCGGAAATAGAAACTGCTGGGCGACGATGATCGCCTGCCCGTCGGGCGACACAACCAGCGGACCCAGGCCCTGTACGTCGGCGGGGGCTGGCAAATCGATGAATACGCTGCTGGCGCTGAACGGTGCCGCGCTGGTGCGCACACCGTTGACGGTGGGCACTGATTCGCTGAGCACGCGGGTGACAAACAGCCGTGAGCCATCGGGGCTGAGTCGGCACTGGCTACCCGACTGCAGCAGCTGCGGAAAGGCCATCGTGAAGTCGATGCTGGTGTACGGCGCACTGAGCACGCTGACGCCGCTACGATGGCAAACAAAGGCCCGCCCGTCGCGGTGAAAGTCGATCGCTGCGGTGACAAACTGTTTGACTTGGAGGCCAGCGGCGATCGTGCTCACTTGCGGCGGTTGCATACTCAGATCGACCACCACCGATTCGCCAAAAGTGCCGTTGCTGGACTCGCCAATGCTCAGTGCGTAGCGACCGCTGGGGTCGACGGCTAGGGTGCCGTTGGCACTGTTGCGAAAGCCGTTGAGACTGACGGTCTCACTCAAACTCGAGCCGCCGATGCCACGTCGATAAAGTTTCGCCTGCGCAAAGTCTGCAAACAGCATTTCTCGATCGAGCCGAAAGGCCAATCCATGCGGCTGGGCGTCGTTGGGCAGCGCAACCGCCTGCTGTGTCGGGTTCGGCAAGTTCTGTAGCGGCGTCGGCAGAAAAATCCCCTGCGTACCGTCTTCCAGCGTGCTCATGATGGCCGCTTCATTGGCCCAGCTGGTGCCAGGCAAGACCAGCAATGCGAGCGCGAGCCAACGCGCGAATGGGTTTTGTTGAGCGAACATCACCGGCTCCAGGTCGCGACCGCAGATTCGGCCTGGACGCAATACTGTGCTGCGCCGCTGCGGCGGGGTACCCCAAAACAGGGGTCGCTCGCGCTCAATCAAAACCATTGGCAAACACCGTATCGAGAATCTGCGTCGACGCGGGTTTGGCCAGCAGGATAGTGTCCCCACCCGATACACCGGTGAGCAGATCAAACTTCCTTGCCGAAGTGGCTACGGCCACATGTGATCCATCGGGTGTCATTTGGCCGCCCAGGTTGACCTCGGTGGTGAAATCGGCTTGCCGGCCTTGTGGATCGACGCTGACGCGGGTGGTCTGACCACTCTGGCGGTCATGCAGAAAGACATCGGACTTGTTGTTGGTGTCGCCTGGAACCAGATTGACGGCAATGGAGGAAAAGCTCACGTAGCGTCCATCGGCGCTAATCGAGGGGCCGCTGCTGGTGCCGTTGCCCTGCACGCCCTGGCTGTCGGCGGACACGCGTGTGGTTGTACCGTTGCTCATGTCACGGACAAAAATGTCGGTACGGGCGTTGCTGTCGCCGCTGACCAGATTGGTGGCAGCCGAGGAAAACGCCACCAGGGTACCGTCTGCGGAGATCGCGGAACTGAAGCCGTTGTCGTTGGCGACCGCACCTGCCATGCCAATACTGACCAGCTCGGTGGCGCCCGTTTGACGATCATGACGAATGATTTTCTGCAAGGCGCCGGTATCCTCGACTACCAGATTGGTGGCCAGCGTAGTGAAGACCACGAAGCGCCCATCGGCTGAGATTACCGAGAAATCACTGTGGCCATTCGACTGGGTGCCAACCGAGTCGACACTCACGCGTGTCGTGCTGGCAGCGCCGCGATCGCGGACGAAAATATCGCGAACGGCATTGGTGTCGTCAACGACCAGATTCGTGAACAAGGAGGAATAGGCGATCAGGTTGCCGTCGTCGGATACGCTGGGGAAATTCGCCGAGGTACCGCCGCCCGCGCCGAGTGCCTGAATATTGCCCGGCCCGAGGGTAACGCGCTCCAGCAGGTTGTTGTCCATATCGCGCCAGAACACATCCCCCGCACTGTTGTTGTCGCCAGTGACCAAATTGGTGGCACTGGAACGGAACACCACAAAACGTCCGTCGGCACTGATCGCGGGCTCGAAGGCCGCGCTGTTGACCACCAGGCCACTGACCGGCGTGCTTACATGGCGCACGACATTGCCCACGCGGTCGATATGGGCAATCTGATTGCCGTTGCCACCGATGCCATTGCCCAGATTCTTCGCGGTCGTGCCCGTTACCAAAAAGCGGCCGTCGGTCGACAACTGACGCGCGCCATTGGTACCCAGTGAGGAGTCGCCGTTGGCACGCGATGGGAACGGGCCGGAGCTGTCGGCCAGATTGACTCGGGTGATTTCATTGCTGATCAGATCGCCCGCGAACTGGTCCTGCTTACCATTGGTGTCATTGGCAACCAGGGTGGAGGCGAACGAGAGGAACGACACGGTCTGTCCATCGCCAGAGATACGCGCATCGCTCACGTCGATGTCGGGGTGGTTGGGCAGCACCATGCTGGTGGTCTGCAGATCCAGATCGCGCAGATACATCAGTTCGGTGTTGGCGGCGCCACCTGGCACCAGTGCCGATCGCGTACTGAACACCACGCGCTGGCCGTCGCGCGAAATACTCGGTCCGGCCGATCTTTCGGTGCCTGGATTGTTGGCATTGTCGACGCTGGCGCGGGTCACCACGCCGGTGCTGACATCGGCGACAAAGATCTCGGAGATCGGGCTGCCGGTCAGGGTGGCATCGAAGACCACAAGGCTGCCATCGCCCGAGATCATCGCGTCCGGGCCAAGCAGGCCGACAGGTACTCCATCGGGCTCGCTGAGTCTGCGGGTCAGGCCCAACTGGCGGTCGCGAACGAATAGCTGATTGCCAGCGCCTCCAGCCGGGACCAGATCACTGGCGCCGGATTTGAAAATAACGAACCGACCATCATCGGAAACGCCTGGTGCATTCCCGCCGCCGGTGGACGCGGTGCCCCCTGGCGTGACAGTGATGCGCTCCAGATCGCCGCTGTTCTGATCCAGCAGATAGACGTGAGTGCCGGTAGCCGCGTCGGGCAACAGGTTGGTGGCGGAAGAAACGAACACAATGAATCGGCCATCACCCGACAGGCTGGGCTGTTCCCCCACGCCATTGGGAATCACACCGCCGGTGCCAAGGATGCGTGTGGTCACGCCGGTGGAGCGCCGATGCAAGAACAGGTCAATGAATTGATTGGTGTCTCCGTCGACCAGATCTGACTGTCGTGAGGCGAATACAACGAGATCGCCATCGGCCGAAATCGCGCCCTGTACATTCGAGGCGGCATCGCCGCTGCGCCCCTGCTGGCCATCGCTGCGCACATTGGCGCGTGTGGTGGTGCCGAGCAAGCGATCACGCACGAACATGTCGATGTTGTTGTTGTGATCGCGCTCCACAAGATTCACCGCGGATGTCATGAACAACACGAAGCGTCCGTCATGGCTCAACTGCGGGTAGCAACAGGTCGTGGTGGCCGCGGCATCGGCCTGCAGGCCAAGCTGCTCGGGATTGGAAAAAGTCAGTGCATGCAGTTCGCTGACTTGGGCGCGGCCGCTGTTGGCTATGCTTGCAAGAGCGAGTGCGGTCAACAGGATAGTCAAGTCGATTCGGTTCATTTTGAGCTCCGCTGGATTGAGTGCAGGACACTATTTGCAGTCCGGTGTGACGAGGTTCGGTCAGACGGGCCAAGACACGCCTCGGGGTTTCCAAGCCGGTGCCGAAGCGCAGGTCGCATTGGCCAGCGATCGCGCTGTTCGAAAGAATCGCCCAGCGCATTGAGCGGGCTGTGAGCTTTGCGCTGCAGGCCGCTTGAGCGGAGCTGTCGCCGACGTCGCAAGATTCGATTCAGGCTCTTGTCCATATTTGCAATTCGCATGCTGAGGCATGCCGCCATACTGGGATCGACAAAGTCTGCTGACTACCCCAAAACAGGGGTGCCGGACCTCTGCGTCGGGCTGCTGATCGCCTTGGCCCCGAAAGCGGGCCAGTCGACTTCACTGAAGAGCGTGGACAGTCATACCCCTTGACCGAGAGGGCTGTCATGACGCACTTCAAATAGGTGCCTGCATCGAGCCAGCACTCACTCAGCGGTGCTGTGGCTGCCGCCACCGAATAGCAGAAATTCAATCAGTCCCCGATGGCGTCCTGCCAAGCTGACGAGGTTGCAAACCCATATTTCACCTGCCAATCGCAATGCGGACGGCGTGAATGAAAAATCGGCGTTGCAATGTGCTGATGTGTACCCTAAAACCGGGGTATTCGAGCAGCTCCGCCCCCTGTCTGTACGGTTTTTCCGGATTTTCTTTTGCGCCCTTGCCAGCGCGGCAGATGTGCAATGGGCTCGCGGACTGTATCCGTCGCCTGTCGGGAGATGGCGCACGAAAACTTTGCTCAATTAGCACTTTGACGCAGGCTGGGTGAGCAGGCCTCGACGACACTGTCGACAGCGTCGTCGGCAAGCGCCAGAATCTGCGCTGTCATGCACCCCATGGAGTGCTCACCCGGTGATTCGATGCGGCCCATGTGCACTGGTGCTGTGCCTCACGGCTTGCACGCCGACGCCTCCCGAAAGCCTGATGCTGGTCGTGGTCCCGCCACCTGCCATGGCCGGCGAGATTGATGCGGAACTGGCCATCGAGGGATTGAGCGCGATGCTGGTGGCGCGTTTGCGCGCGCTTCCAGAAGTCCGCGTGGTTATTGATGCGGCGGGTTGTTCCCATGATGACCATCCGACACTCGCTATCGAGATCGCCCGCGAACTGACCGAAACCAGTGCGCTGACCGCAATTTCCCTGCAGCACTGCGGCTCGGACGAACGCCGCAGCGAGCAATGGGTGCAGCCGCGCCAAGCGCGGCGCGACTGGAGCGCCGATGCCGCATGGTGGGTGGGCAGCCAGTTGAACGTGCCGCGACCGAAGCCGTCGTACGGTGCAGTGGTGGATGAAGCAGAAATGCAGGGATTTCTGGTGGCGCTGGCGCGGATCAAGCGACGCACGGCTGCGGACGTCAATGGTGCCCGCGACATGCTGCTGCGACTGACCCGGCAACGTCCGGATTTCGCCTTGGCTCAGGCGCATCTTGCGTCAGCTGATCTTCTGGCTTTTGAATACGGCTTGCTGCCCTTGGGTGAGGCCTTGCAGCAGGCCGATGTAGCAATTGAAGCCGCCTTGAAAGTGGACCCCGACTTGGGCATGGCCCACGCTGCACGTGGTCTTTACTGGATGAATCAGGAGCGCTACGACCTGGCCGCGCCGCAATTGGCGAGGGCCGCGGCCCTGGAACCGGGTGAGGCCGTCATCTTGCTGTGGCTGGGCAATGCGCTGCTGTACAACGGTCGTCCGCGTGAGGCCCAACCTTGGCTGGAGCGAGCGCATGAGATGGACCCGGGGCTGGTATCGGCCCAGATCAGCTTGGGGGAAGCTGCCTGTTTCGCGAATGTCGAGGCCGACTGTGCGCAGTTCCTCCAGCGACCGGGCAGCGGTCCCATGGCCGGATTCATGGTGGCTCTGATTCGCGCGCATCAAGGCGAAATTGCCTATGCGCTGCAACTGCTGGCCGAGGTGCCAGCCGACGTCAACGACGAGTGGGTTTTCGCATTGCGCAATGACTTGTGCAGCTTGCAGGATCAGCCTTGCCCACTGGATTCAAATTCAATAGCAGTGTCTACGCCGAGTTGGGCTCATGCCGAAGCCGAGCCCACGATTCCTGCCAACTTGCCCGGCTCCAACTTCGATTTGTGGCGTCTGGACCTGGGTCTTGATCCCTGGGTGCGTGCGGCCCGCGAGCCGGGCAGTGCTCGCACACACCTGCGCGCGGAGTTGCAGCGACTGAAATCGGGTGGGCTTCAGTTGCCCTTGCTCGCGGAAGTGGATGCCTGTCTGCATCAATGGCAAAACACTGGTCCTGCGCTGCCGCCATCGCCACGCGCGACGATGCTCAGGGCCTGGGGCTGCATGGTTGCATCCGGTGAGTTCAATCTGTGATCAAACGTTCCTGGTTGTTGCAACTCAAAAGCGTCAGCGCGTTGAGTTGATCATGAGGCCAAGGCCTGCGGCAAACGTAGCAGCACACGCGTGCCCGGGGCGTGAACAGCAATCTCCACGCTGGCGCCGATACCCGCCGCGCGCAGCCGCATGCTCGGCAGACCGCGTCCGATGCTGCTTTCTGTCAGACCGACACCATTGTCCTGAACGCTGATCTCCAGCCAGCCATCCTCCCAACCGGCCTGGATACTTAGCGTTTTGCACTGCGCATGCTTGAGTGCATTGGTGATGGCTTCCTGCACGATGCGCAGTACCTGCAGTACTTCGTCCGGGGCTCGTGGCGCCAGGTCCGGCAATTGCGCGGTGTTCCAACTGACCTGAATCGGCAGATCCTTCAGGCTGGAATGCAGACGCTGCCGCAGCATACCGAGCGCTACACCGAGGTCAGCGCAGGCATCGTCCAACGAGTCGATCATCAATCGCAGATCGTCCAGACTGCGCCGCAGTTGCTGCTTGAGGGCCGGATTGTCGAGCTTGCCGTGTTCGGCCTGGCCGATCAGCGCGACCAGCTGGCCGCCGACGCCATCATGCATATCGCGCATGATGCGCTGACGCTCTACGGCCAGGGTGTGTGCCTGCTCGGCTTGTTGGCGCCTGGCGAATTCCTGCTGCAATTCCAGCGAGCGCTGATCAAGTGCGCTGCTCAGCAGTTGTTCCGAGTGCTCGGAGGCTGACAGAGCAATCAGTATCCCTTTGACTTGCCCCACCAGCGTCAAAGCCAGCAGATAGAGAATGCCCCAGTGCACCAGATAGGGAGCATTGTCGCCACCCGTGCCTTGCCAGACACGCATGCTGTCGGCGATACCCAGTATCAGGCTGAGCAGTGCCGCAGCGCCAAGCCAGCGGCCGAGCGGATGCAAGACCGCGTCCTGGCGCCACCATAGCGCGGCAAGCAACAGTAGCTGGACGATCAACGCTGTCCGGTACACGCCATAGCAGATGACCTCCACCCAATACTCGCCGAATACCAATCTTGCCGCCAGCGCAGCAAGGGCCACGCCTGCAAGCCGATCAATCCAGCGGCTGAGAACAGGGTTCGGCCCGATAACCGTGATCGAGTAGTGAAGCAGTGCCCAAAGTGCGATCGCCAATCCACCGTGAGCGACGAAATGCCATAGCTCGGTAGGCGACAGTCGCAGTGGCCAGGCCATGCTCCACAAGTACAATCCGCTGCTGAGCACGGCCAGCACCAACCAGCGATAGCTGCTGTCGCGTTGGCGCGACCAGGCAATCGGCAGCAAGGTCAGCAAAATCGCAAGTGCCACCACAACTGCAAGTTGCGCACCCTGGATGCCCACCCGAAGATTGCGGACGTAAGTGGCACGCAAGGGATCCCGGGGTCCGAGGTAAATGCGACCGAGTACACTGCGGCTGTAGCGGCCCGTGCCGCTGCGCAACTGCAGCAGAATCTCGTTGGCGCCAGACCGCAATATGCCAGGCTGCAGTTCCAGCAGCAGCGGCTGTGAGGTGCTGTCGAAGCCCGCTCGCGGGTCGAAATCGCGTAGCAGATGGCCGTTGACCCAGATGCGCGCGTCATTGCCCACGCCACCCACCAGCAAGGCCTGCTCCAGTGTTTGCCCAGCGCTGAGCTGGCGTCGCAGCAGTACCCGCTCACAACCTTGTCCGTGAGTGGACTTGGGCAGATCGACCGCTCGCCAAGCGCTGTTGCCACTACAATCGGATCGCTCTGCCTGAGTCAGCAAATAGCTGTCCAGGTCCTGTCCAAAACGTGTACTTAGCAGCGCCACCGCCATCATGGTCGGCAGTAACCACCAAAGAATGCGTGATGCGATCATCCTCACACGGAACTTACCAGGCCGAGTTGCTGCGCCTCGAACACCGCCTCCGCGCGTGAATGCACCTGCAGTTTGCGGTACAGCTCCTTGGCGTAGGAGGTGATGGTGTTGTACTTGAGTCCCATCAGTTGTCCGACTTCGTCGTAGGACAGGCCCTTGGCAATCAACTTCAATAATTCCAGCTCACGTTCGTTGAGGCCAATGTCCCGAATCTCGACCTTGCTGGCGCGCGGTGGTGACTGAAGGCGGCGCATCAGGTGCACGGCGATACTGGGACTCAATGGGGCTCCACCAGCCAATAGCTGGTCGATGGCTGCGACGACCGCGGCATCATCGGCATCCTTGAGCAGATAACCTCCCGCTCCCCGCTCAATGGCGCGCAGCACGCTGGATTCGTCGCCCAGTACCGAGATCACCAGCACGCCGGTTTCGGCGTGTCGTTCACGCAAATCGTCGAGCACGCACAGGCCGCTGCCATCGGGCAAGCCCAGATCAAGCAGAATTACGTCAGGGAGCGCGCGCGCGATTACCTCCCGGGCTTCCTCCAGGCTGCCAGCTTGAGCCAACAAGTGCAGATCCGGATGCGCGGCAATGATCGACGCCAGCCGGGCACGCGTGCGCGGTTCATCTTCGACAATCAACACATTCACCATATACGCCCCAGCCTTTCCGCCCGTTGCACGAATGGTGCGCCAAAGTGCGCGGCAGGCAAACCCATGAATCGGGGGACACAGGTTCGACCCGTTGGCCCTGGCTCAATACCGCTGCACGCTGCAGTCCGTACGCACTACGAAATGCCCGACAGAAAACACGGCAATCCGATTGAGCACGGCCGAAAGATTGTGGGTGTACCCGTCTGGGCCCCCGTTACGCTCAGTGCATCCACAGGAGTCTTTCCGGCTATACGAACCGCGTCGACCACACCTTGATGGGCTCAATCAAATCCGTTGATGAAAATGCCATCGTTGCTGTTGAGATAAATCTGGCGCGTGGTCTGCACGATGCCGCTCGACTTTCCGCTTGAGCCAACCGGCGCGGTGGCTCGCAGGTAGAACTGCGTGGATGGCGGCGGCACAAATCCGGTGTAATCCCAGCCAGAACCGCTGCGCTGCATGCCACCAAGAGGTACATAGATGACGCCATCCGGCGAAGCAGCGAGTTGAGGTGGCTGGGAAAGTTCAGGTGCACTTCCACCTCTGGTCAAGCGAACGACGCTTCCACCTCCGCTGTAGCGAATAATATCGAGGGAATCGACGACGGGCTGCGGCGCACTCAGCCGACCCAGGTTGCTGCGCGGCTGGCCCTCCAGCGAACTGAATTCTCCTCCGACCGCCAGCTTGCCGTCCGCTTGCAATGCAAGCGCGTACACGCCTTCGTCAGTTCCAATCAGCAGCGCCGAATCCAAGCTGCCATCGGCATTGAGCAACGCCAAGTTACCGCGAGAATCTGCACCCACTTGGTTGAAAGTTCCGCCAACGAGAATCTTTCCATTTGACTGGACGGCCAGCGCTAATACGAAGTCTCCCGATATGCCAACGACCGGGTTGAAACTGCCGTCGATGGTGCCATCCGCATTGAACCGGGCTAAATTTGTATGGGACGACCCTCCAGCCATGCTGAAACTTCCACTCGCCAGTACCTTGCCATCGGCTTGCACGGCGACCGCGGAAACCCTGCCGTCGACACCAGGATTGAACGTGAGGTCCAGACTGCCATCGTCATTCAAGCGCGCGATTCTGTCGCGCGCTTCGCCCGCAATCCAGGTAAAAAGGCCACCGACCACAATTTTCCCGTCCGCTTGCGTCGCCATCGCGAGCACGTTGTCGTTCGGCGTCGGATCGAACGCCAGGTCGATGTTGCCGTTGGCGTTCAGTCGCGCCAGCCTGTCGCGCACCTCGCCGCCGATCATGCCGAACTCACCACCAACCAGCAGCTTGCCATCGGCCTGTCTTGCGAGAGCGCGAACAACGCCGTCGGCATCCGGGTCGAATCCGACATCCAGGCTGCCATCGGCGTTCAGGCGGGCGATTTGACTACGCGGCGAGCTAGCGAATTCGTTGAACGCCCCGCCAATAACCAGCTTTCCGTTTGGCTGCACCAGCAGCGCAAAAACGGTATTGTTGGAGTTAGGGAAGAACGTAGTGTCGAGCGATCCATCGATATCCAGGCGCGCGATCCCCGACCTCGGCGCACCAGCCAGCGAATTGAACCTGCCGCCGACGACCAGCTTTCCGTCGGCCTGCAGTGTGATTGCGTACACGTCGTCGTTGGCGCCGGGATTGAGCGTTGCGTCGGGGCTTCCATCAACATTGAGGCGGGCAAGCCTGAGTCGGGCCTGTCCATCGATGAGCGTGAATTGACCACCCACGATCGCCTTGTGATCGGACTGAAGCGCCAGCGCGTAGACAGCAAGGTCGCTGACTGGCGCATACCCGGCATCCAGGCTGCCATCCGGATTCAGGCGAGCGATTCGACTGCGAGCCTGGCCATCGACCATGGTGAAGAGGCCACCGATCACTATCTTGCCATCCGCTTGCAGCTCGACCGCCTCGACATCGTCATTTGGACTGGATTGAAACGTGGAATCGACGCTGCCGTCGGGATTCAATCGACTGATCGCGTTGACGCTCAACCCACCGACGACCACGTCGACACCCGCGGCCAACACCTTGCCGTCGGGCTGCAAGGCCAGATCGAGGATTCCTTGTGCTGCGCCGCCGATGAAGGACGGATCAAACGAACCGTTTGCATTGAGCCTCGCCAGATAGCTGCGAGCTGTGCCATCGATGACGCTGAAGAAGCCACCGACCACCAGAAATCAGGTCGTTGCTGCCGGCCTATTCGGAGGCTGCAGAAAAGACTAGCTTCGATGATCTGAATTGCTGGCGAGAATTCCAATGCAACCTCTAGCCCTGCGCCAGGGAAAACCATCTCGATCACCGCGAAAACCGCCCAAACCTGCCGATTTTTTTGCTTCTTGATGAATTGCTGAGGGTTTCTTGAACCTTTCGGCAACGATATGACGCATGGTGGAGCCTCGATCAAACCATCAGCGGGTCAAGCCCATGTCGATCAACCGTCTTTCGGGGAGGTCACTGACACTCGGCCTGATGCTGCTTGGGCTGGCATTGCCGGTCAGTGCGTCGATGAACGTGGAACTGCTGCGCGCAGACTTCAACGACAAGCCGCTGAACACCCAGATCGGCACCGGTGGCGCGAGCGTGGGAGAGCCGGTTTCGCTGTCGCCCGGCTTGCTCGCCCTGGTGAAAGCAACGCCCCTTTCGACACCGTCGCTGCACCTGGGCGAATTCGCCTCGGGCGAAAAGGACGCCCGCTTCGAGTTCATCGGCGCTGAGGAAATCCACAGCGGCGAGTTGCGCATCCGATTCACGATTCGCACCCCCTCCGCACTGGACAATTTTCGCGTGATAGTCAGTGAACAGGACGGCAATACTTCAAGCTTTGGTGGCGTACGCCTGCGCTCCAACGGCAACATCAGCACGATCGATGCGAACCCGACCGCTACGCTGCGAACCTGGTCTCCGAACGAGACCTTGCACTTCGAACTCGTTTACCAGGTGGTCGCCGGCATCTACGATCTTTTCATCAACGGTGAGCAGGAACTGGATGATCGTGCCCACGGCGATCCTTTGATCGAAAACGGTATCGGTGCAGTGTCGTTTGGGTTTCCCGAGCAACCCAGCGCGCTGGAATGGGTGATCGATGATATCCACGCGGATCGCACGCCTGCCCTGATCAATGCAGATTTCGATGACAAGTCGCTTGGTATGCAGATTGGTACCAGTGGACAGACGATTTGTATGTTTACCAACCTGGCGTGCTGTTTCAGGATGGATTCGATTGATCACACGAGAATGCCATTTCACTACCGATGAGGAGTGCATATGCCTGTTGAGAATGGATTGTTGAAGTGGACCGGGATCGTCCTGATGGGGCTTGGAATCCTGTTTGTCGTCTATGGAATATATTTTGTCTGGTACGCGTACTCGGCCAAATGGATCGAGACGCCTGCCACCATCAGCAGCGTTCGCATACGTACTACCGTGCACACGGCCGGTGACAGCCTGCATCGAGGATTCCTGTACTACCCGGAGATCCGCTACGACTACAGCGCCGACGGGAAACAGTACAGCAGCAGGAAATGGAAGCTGCGCACGGAACATGAGAGTTTCGCCGAACGCGATGAGGCCGTGGTCGCCGCCGCAAAATTCAGAAATGGAGACACCATTCCCGCGTACTACAATCGAGACCAGGCCTCGGTGGCAGTACTCCAGCCTGGCGTTGGTATCGCCGACTACGCCGCACTCATGTGCGGGTTGCTGCTCGGTCTGACGGGATGGGGCTTGTATGCCATTCGATTCCTGGCCGAAAAGATTAGCGCAAACACATGATTGATCCCCCGCGCAGCACCGATTTTCTTCCGCGAGTTCAGGCACTCTTTGACAGCGCCGGAATAGCGACTCAAAAGTCCTCTCGCATGCTCATCGGCGTGCAGGGCACTGCCTCGATTGAGGGTCGCATGTTCACGGTCAAGATCGCGCCACTGCGAAAATCGAGATATGTCGGCGCAGAGAGAGTTGGCGCAAACACCGTTGGCTACCGCCTGGAAATCGAGACCCCCTCGAATGTTCCCGTTCGATTCTCGGTGATGCATCAGGGCATCAGCGGCTCCGGGCTGATCGCCTGGGTCAACAAGTTGAAGGGAATTCGTCCCGTTTCAATGACTGCATCCTATTTGGATACGTATGCCGCGTGGAGCAACGACACCCACTGGGCCGAAGAACTGATCGATCGTGATGCGGCCAGCATAGCTATCTATCATTTATTACAGTGTGCGCCAGCTGACGCCAAGGTGGGCCACCCCTGTGTATTCATATTTCCGACCAGCATTCAATATTATCGACGTGCCGCTACGCTCGATGGATTCAGTCGATTGGCAGAATACATACCTCACCTCGCGAGCCTGACTCGGGCCATCAGCGAAACCTCTCCACCCACCAAAGTTGCCAAGCCTTCGCTTCTCGAACAGATGGCAAAGAAGAACCCGGTGCTCGCCGGAGGATTGGCGGTCTTGAGCATTCTGATGTTTTTCAGTGCGATTTTCGGCGGCATCTTCTGGCTGATCATGAAGTAATCGCAGCAAATACCCTGCTGCCCAGAAGTTCTGCTCGGGATGGGCAAAGCGATTGACCCAAGCGAACCGGACCCGCTGCACCGCACTTTCCACAAGTCCAGTCGCGCCGATCATTCTTTCGAGAACGAAGCCAGCGCGGAAGACTTGGCTATTCGCTACAAGTTTCTACAACGCCTCGACTACTGCGTTTCGCGCATAGGGAGGAACTGGAATGGCGCTCGCGCCCGGGTTGCCTTCGATAGCAACATTGTCAGCCAGCGCCTGACCCGCACGCATCGACTGGACAAGGTAACCCTCTTTTTGCGCACGCTGCTGCAAGGCGCGCAAGCGCAATATCCTCTCATCAGGATCGCCGAGCCAGGCCTCGGCCCATTCCAGATCGAATGCGACCATACGATCGGAGAATGACTGACTGGCCACCTTGACCTTGTCCAGCGAGAGACGTGCTTCGTGCACCTTCTTCCTGCACAACTGCGCATCGGCGGCCAGCAGCCAGGCGCGTGCTTCATCGCGTACTTCACCAAGCGCCGCGAAACGCCGCGCCAGGGATTCAGAGGCGACCTGGACGCGAACCGGGTCGTGATCGCTGAGCAGATCATTGCGCTGCAGTTCGAGTTCGCTCAAGGCAATCCAGCCCTCATTGCCATCCTGCTTGCGCATGATCAGCGCCTGTTCGTGCAGTTGACGCGAATCGGCAAGGCCTCCCTTTGCCAATGCGATCTGCGCCTGGGTCGCGAGCAAATGCGAGCGGATGAGCGGCGAAGCGGCTTCGATGTGCGCAACACCGTCCACAATACGTTTTGCCGCCGCGGCATCACCCGAGATCAATGCGATGTCGGCCTGGCCGACTGCGGCGCGCAGCGCCAGATCGTTTTGACCATCCGTCTGCCAGACGTCACCGGCCTCCTTGTAGTACTCCTTGGCCTGGTCGAGCTTGCCATCGCGTGTCGCGGCGAGTGCCAGATTGTATGCGGTGCGCGCTTGCGGGCCGGTTAGTCTCAGCTCGCGAAAAAACGACAGTGCGCGTGCGTTGAGTTCGACGCTGCGTTCAAGTTGTCCCTGAGTCGAGGCCGAAGCCGCCAGGTTGCCGAGACAGGTGGCCTGGCCGCGGCGGTCGCCGAGCGCCTCGAAGACCTCCAGCGCCTGTTGCCAAAGCTGGTCGGCTTCGGCAGTTCGCTTCTGGCGCATCATGGCCATGCCGGCATTCACCTGCAGCGCCACATGCCGGCCAGCAAGTCCGCTGGTCCGAGCCAGCGCAAACGCTTGTGTAAACGATTGCTGTGCACGATCGCCATCGTTGCGTGCACTCGCGGTGAGCGCATCGGCGTTGAGCCAGCCGATCACAAGCTCAGGATCGCCCGAACGGTCAATCGCAGCCTTGATCCGTTGCAAGATGACATCGCCTTCATCGGCTTGGCTCGAGAAGGTCTGGACCAAAGCCGCATCGATGCCTATGCGCGCTCTTGGCACAGCCCCCGTGTAGACGGATTGGAGCTGATCGAGGATCTGCCGGGCATCGGCAAGGTGTCCCTGTTCGTGCAGCAAATGGACGCGGCGCAGGCGTAGGTCGAGCAGCGAAATGGAGTCAACACGCGCGGCCCAGGCCTGGTCGGTCTCGGCCAGCAAGCGGGCGGCGTCATCGATCTTGCCCTGACCACTCATGGCCATTGCCTGGGCCATCGCTGCGGAGACAGCGAGCTGAGGCAGGTCGTATTGGCGAGCGGTCTGCAGGGCGGCCTCGGCTTCGCGTTCGGCCAGTTCGAAATCGCTGTCAAGACGCGCGATCCTGGAGCGCAGCAAGGTCAATCGCGGATCATTGCGCGTGGCCGGCAAGGCGGCCAGACGCTTGAGTGATTTGCGCGCAGATTCGCCTTGCAAGGCATCGATTTCGCTCTCGACCAATTCAATCCAGGTCTCGACATCATCGGGATAAAGATCGACCAGCGCACGATTTGCGGCCGCCGCGGTGCCGGGTTGATAGCGAAGGGTCGCCACCTCGGCCTGCAAGCGCAATCGTTCCCCGAGTGGCAGTTCCTTCTCCCGCGCGAGGCGCGCATCAAGCAGGGCAACTGCTGATTGACGATCGCCCGCTTGCACATGGGCCTTGATCAACGCGGCTTCCATCCACTGCGGTTGGCCGAGTCGCTCGTGCAGCGCGGCCAGTGTCGCCGCCGCCTGCTCAGCATTGCCCTCGCTGATCGCAGTCACGCCACGCCAGTAGTCCGCGCCGTCCTGCACCTGGATGTTCTGTTTGCCTTCATTGTCGTCGAGTGGCGCAATGTGCAACGCCGCTGCGATAACCGAACCCGCTTCGGCGACGATCGCGTCCAGATTGTCCTGCCGGCCCTGAATCTTGCGGCTGGCAACGACCTCGCCATCGGCGAGATTGACCACGCTGAGATCCAGTACCAGGCCTGTTTCGCCCTCGACGCGCCAGCGACCGCCGATGGCGTGGTCGGCGCCGAGCAGATCGTGGGCCTGGTGTTGCCAGCGCGTGTCCTGTGCGCCGTCGGCAATCCCCAGCGCATCACTGCGCAGCAGGCGCAACCGCGAGTCGGCGAGGTGCTGCCCGAACAACTCCAGCGCAGTCGGCGCAACCCACGGCGGGACTTTGGCTTCCGCAGGCAGAACCGCGAGTACCAGCGAGCTTGCTCGCTCCGCGCCCGAGGCCATCGTGGCATTTTTCGCAGAGAAGTAATGGTAAAAAGACCAGCCTGCAATCATCAGAATGCCTGCAACCGCGGCCGCGATGGCCGGCCAGCGCCGTCTGGCAAGGCCTCGACCAAGCGGACTCGAAGCTGAAGCTGGCACGGCAGATTCAGCCGCCGAGGCATCCACAACGCATTCGCTTTCCACGCAAACCGTAGCAAGAAAGCGATAGCCGCGCCGGTGCCGCGTTTCAATGTACTGCGGCGACTGCGCATCATCACCGAGGGCGCGACGCAGTTCACTGATCGCTTGCGGTACAGCGTTCATTGCAAGTGCGGTGCGACCCCAAACTTCATCAAGAAGGGTATCCCGACTGAGCAATGCCGGAGCTCGTTCAATCAGCAGTTGCAGCAGGCGGAAGGTCTGACGACGCAGCACAACGACTTCGCCCGAGCGAAGCAGTTCACCGGTTTCAGCATCAAGGACGAAATCACCGAAAGAGTAGCGCATGGCCGCAGTGTACCTGCGGCGACGTCCCACTCAACAACAGAAAACCCTGAGTCCCTGGACGAAGTGCCTTTGTGCTTGTCTACGCAAGATGCGACCCGTTGGGCTCGATGACAACCCCCGGCAGCTGCTCCTTGCGTTTTGCTGCACAAGGATGTGCGAATGCCGAAGGCGCAGGATGCGCTGGGACGGCCTCTACCTCTTGGATCCATGCAGTCGTCTTCCGTCCTGCGGACACCCTCTCCCGCCAGCGAGAGAGGGGATAAACGCACCGTCTGGCTGTCATGTGACTGCGATAAAACTGGCTTTTCCGAGGTCCAAACAGGGCTCATCCCTGAGCATCACGCTTCCTGCGCTGAAACACCGATTCAGTTCCCACTCAACGACTCGAAGCCGTTTGCAAAAAGTGCATCACCCTGCGCGACCACAACATCGACATTGCCGAGTTTGGTTGCGTTGAAGCTGCGAGCGACCAGACGATAGGTTCCCGGCATGCTGAATCTCAGGCCGGAGAACCTGGCGACGCCTGAGAAAGCCAAAGTGGATGCGCCAGTGAGGAACGCTTCAGGTGGCCCGGTTCCCTGCGAAATTTCCAGGGTCACCCTAGTGCCATCGGGCACCGGCTGATCGAAAATGTTCACCACACCGACCTCGATCGTCGGCGTTACAAACTGGTTTTCGATGGCCGTCGTGGCCTCCTGCAAAAATTCGAGATCCGACGAGATCGCTTCCGCGTTATTCAGATAGACGCGCAACGAATCGATCTGAAGGTGCGCGCTGGTCTGCGCACCATTGTCGATGCCGTAGAGGATAGCGCCGATGCCGCGCGTCGTAATGCCATGGGCCCGTTCGCGTATCAGCGGGATGCCGTTGCGGAAGACGTCGTAGATACCGGCGTCGAGGTCGTAAATGATGCGGTACTGGTAAGCCTGACCGGCCTGATAGGTGACTCCGGAAAATATTCGGGTTCCGTTGGCATCGGAGACTCCCATCGTGCCGTTCGCCTGGAACTGCAGGTTCATGAATGGCTGAGATGAACTGGTTGGTTCACGTAACGAGATTCGGTAGCGGTCCCGCGTCGTCATCTGGGTGTCGAAGTCCATGACAAGAATGTCAGAACTGACTTCCAGGTTGTCGAGAAACTGCCAGCGCAGGAACTGCGAAGTCGAAGTATTCGTGCTGGAGATATCGAGGATCTTCGAACCCGGCGCCGATTCGCCAACAACCGCGTCAATGTTCGCTCCCTGTGCGACGGGCTCATCGAATTGCGCACCGCCCAGACCAATCGGCAAGCCGGCAGTCTTGTCTTCGAAATCCGCTTCGAGGGCCACGGGAAAAGGCAATGGTCCACTGATCTTGAGGTTATCCAGATCGAATGGACTGCCATCGGATGAGGATGTATAGCCAACCAGGAGACTTCCAATGCCCCGATCGGGAATATCGAAGAATCGCCCAGCCAGGACCGTGGTATTTCCAAGGATCACACTGCTTGTCCTCGCGTCCATGTCGAAAATGAGCTGGATCCGCAGCGGTACGTTGGCGGCATACGCATCCGCAAGGGCCAGGGCAATGCCATTGGGGTCAGACACAACGAGAGAGCCCGAGGGTGTGAAATTGAGATTGATGAACGACTTGGTCGCGCCGTTGCTCTCTCGTACGCGGACCGTAAACCCATCGAGTGCGCTCGCGGTGAGGTCAAGGGAAATCCTGACCTCGCCTTCGCTGATCTCGGCATCGCCCACCATTTGCCATTGCACCGAAAGTGCATTGCTGGTGCTCAAGTCGTTGCTGATGCGCAAGACGTTCTGTCCTGGCGTGGCTTCGACGACTGAGGCATCAAGGCCCGCCAACCTCACAGGCTCGCCAAACGTTGCGCCACGCCAGTCAAGTGGCTGCCCGGCCACCTTGTTGTCGAAATCCGCATACAACGCCGGTCGCTCGGAATTGGCATGGCCCGAGCGAATTCCGGCAGAAACAACAAGACCGGCGAGCAAGAACACGCAAACAGGGAGCAATCTCATCCGGCTTCTCCGCAACGAAAGAAAGTTGAGGCCAGCCATCTTGGTTGGCTGACGCTCGCATTCATCGTGCCGGGAAGCCCGCCCCGATACTTACAATTTCGATCAAGATTCCATCAAATCTTCGTCAATTCGCTGAATTCCTGCGAAAACCCCGACCAAATCCGAAGGGAGACCACCCTCGCCTTCCGCTAGCTCACAAATCGTTGAATCACCGCCTCAGTCAGACTTGGCGTTTTTGTCATCCTCGATCTTTGCCATCGAAGGGAGTTCTGTCGACTGCAATTTCCGCGCGACCGCCTCGTTTTTACGCATGACACGCAGCATGTTGCCCCCAGCGACTGCGGCCAGCTCGGCGTCGGTCCAGCCGCGGCGAGCCAGTTCAAGCAGCAGGGCCGGATATTTGTCGACGGCATCAAGCCCATCCGGCGTGATCGGAATGCCATCGAAATCCGATCCAAGACCGACGCTTTCGACACCGGCGATCTTGCGGATGTAGTCGAGATGATCGGCCACGTTGGCGAGAGTCACGATCGGCGGCGGATGCAGACGCTCCCATTCTGCCAAGGCCGCCGCCGCACGTTCGGGCTGCCCGATATACAAACCGACGTACGGTGGCGAGTTGTAACGGGTCATTTCCGCGGCGCGATTGGCATCCCAGATCGCGCGTTCTTGCGAGATGTAGCCCGGATAGAAGTTGACCATGACGATGCCGTGGTTTTTCGCTACCAGACGTAGCACATCATCCGCAACATCGCGCGGATGATCGATCAGGCCACGCGCGCCGGAGTGCGAGAACATCACCGGCGATTGGCTTGAAGCGATCGCATCCTTCATGGTCTTGGCCGAGACATGGCTCAAATCGACGATCATGCCGAGCCGGTTCATCTCGCCGACGATGGCGCGGCCGAATCCTGTCAGTCCGTCGTGTTGCGGATCGGCGGTGGCCGAATCGGCCCACTCGGTGTTGAGAGTATGGGTCAGGGTCATGTAGCGCACGCCGAGTGCGTACATCTGGCGCAAGGCCGGCATCGAGTTGTCAATCTGGTGCCCCCCCTCGATACCAATCAGCGAGGCAACGCGGCCGGCCTTGTGGATGCGCACGATGTCATCAGCGGTATAAGCCATCTGAAAGGCCTGCGGATACTGCGCGGCCATGCTGTGAACGATGTCGATCTGCTCGATCGTGGTCTTGATGGCTTCCGCGCCGGTGGTCGTCGCAGGAATCCAGACCGACCAGAACTGTCCACCGACATGGCCCGCTCGCAGTCGCGGAATGTCGGTCATCAGGCCGAGCCAGTCTGATGCCGCGTCGACCGGGCGAGTCAGTTTCGAGTGATCCACACTGAGATCAACGCCACCCACCCGCGTGCGGATTTCCCAGGGCAAATCATTGTGACCATCGATCAGCGGCGTATTCGCGAGTACGCGCTCGACGCGAGCCAGCAATTGCGCATCAGTCGCCGGCACAGGCGAGCTCGCTTGGGCGAGCCCAGCGACGAAGAAAAAACCGATGATGAAGCGAATTGCCACGTTGCCGATCATGTCGTCTCCAGTTGAGTTCGCCGGATCAGCTCCCGGCTCCATTCGACGATCTTCGCATACCGTCGCGACGATGCCACCACGAGCGTCAGACGCGGGAGCCGCGGGCGCCGCGGGCGAATCGCGGCACAACTCGAGACGACCAGTACAAGGAACCCCGGCATAGCGCCGGGGTTCGAATTGCCGCCAGAACCAGATTGAAGATCAGAACTTCTGCGAGAATCGCAGGCCGATCATGCGTGGATGGGTCGGAACCACATACACCTGGCCATCGGGATACTGGGGAACCACACCGGCAGCGCCGCAGACCGCCTCGGCGCATTGGGTAAATCGTGAAATCTGGCCACGCTTGTCGAATGCATTGTCGACGAAGAAATCCAGTGCCCAGTTGTTCCTCGCGATACCGGCCGAGAAATCGAACATCGAATAGGCTGGCAGGTTGCCGAGGATTTCGCGTTCCGCGATGCGCAGGTCCGAAGTGCGTTCGCCGACATGCACGCCGGACCCCTGCACGTACGCCTGCAGGCTGCCGAGATCGAAGTTGTAGCGCGCGGTCAGGTTGCCCTTGAACTTTGGGGTCACCGGAAGACGCGTGCCAGTGGGTGCTTCCGGATCATCGCAATCGGTCACCGGAATGCCATCGTCGTCTGTGAAGCCGCAATAGTTTTCGGTCAGCTTGGCATTGTAGAACGCCGCACCTGCAGAGATCTGCAGATTGTATGACGCAGCCCAGCTGAGCTCGAACTCGGCACCATTGATGCGGGCCTGGTTGGCGTTCTTGATTTCAGTGAGGCCGTTGGCTCCGAGAATGCTGAACTGGAAGTCCTTCCAGTCCTGACGAAATACCGAACCGTTGAATGACAGATGATTGTCGAGCCAGGTCGTCTTCCAGCCCGCTTCATAGTTGGTCAGGTAGTCGGTCAGATACGGTGGCAGGATGCCGCGACGATTGATGCCACCAGGGCGGAATCCCTCGGAGCGCGTGACATAGAGCATCTTGGTCGGCGCCACCTTCCAGGTCAGGTTGGCCTTGTACAAGGACCCCGATTCCTTGATCGATTTGTCGAAATCGAGACATGGCGCACCGTTGAAGGGCTCGGGCGAAATACAACCCGCCACGCCGTAATTCGAACCAGGAAAAAAGCCCTCGCTGAAGCCGAAGTAGCCACCGAGACTGTTGTCAGCCTTGAAGTAGCGACCGCCTAGCGTGGCCGTCAACGTATCGGGGATCAAGTCATAGGACAATTCGCCGAATACCGCCTTGTCGCGATCTTCTCGCGACTGTTTCGTCAACCAGATCGTGTCGGGCCATCCCGGCACCGTCAGGACACTGGCAAATCCATCAATCTGGTAGCGCTGCTGGATATCGTGTTCCTGGTTCTGCCAGAAGAAGCCGCCGACGAAACGCAGACGCTCTTCCTGCGGTGTCGCGATTCGCAGCTCGTGACTGGTCTTTCTGTAGCGGTCCTTGGCGCGAATGTACTGCGACGGGTTGATCAGGTCGCCATTGTCGTTGTAGATCGAGCCGCCATACGCATACAGCGTGTCGTACCAGAACGAGTAGTCCGAATAGTCCGACTCGATGAGGTCGTTGCGATTCAAATGAGCGAAGGCATAGGTGATGTCGAAATTGCCGATCTTGCCCTCGACCGTCAGCGCCGCCTGGTTCCAGTTGTCCTGAGCCTTCTCGGGGTAGAAATGAGTCAGCTCCAATTCGCCGACTGCCGGGTCATAAGCGAACAAGCCGTTTGATTCGACCTTTTGTCCGATCAGCGACGCATTGACCGTCCAGTTCTCGTGGAGATTGATTCCGAGAGCCAGACGCGCCCCGGTGGTGTCGACGTCGTTGTAATTGTTTTTGGCTGTTGCAGCGTTGCTGATTGTGCCGTTGCCACCGGTGTATTCGTCCCAGGAAGGAAAGGTCCGGCTACCGATCACGTTGTCGATGTAGCCCGCCTCCTTCTCATGCCAGCCGACCATGCGGATGGCCGCCTGTTCGCCGAGTGGCACATTGACGAAGGCTTCCTGGACGTTGCCGATTCCGCCATGGCTGGTGCTGTTGAGGCCGATGCTGTAGCCCGATTCGTAGCCACTCGGATCCGGCTTGTTGGTGATGATACGGATCGTACCGGCCTCGGAGCTGGCTCCGTAGAGCGAGCCTTGCGGACCGGACAGCACTTCGACGCGGGCGATGTCATAGATATGGATGTCGAGCGGGCCCTGAATCGTGGTTACGGGTTGCTCGTCGAGATAGACGCCGACACTCGGCAGCGAACCCGAATGGTTGCCGTCGCCGCCGCTGGCCACGCCACGCATGTAGATCTGGGCGAAGCCCGGGCCCAGCGACTGGTAGGACACGCTCGGCAGGAACTTCACGTAATCCTCGAAGCTTGAGACATTCAGTTCGCGCAGCTTTTCGTTGCCAAGGACCTGGATGCTGATCGGCACTTCTTGAAGATTCTCGGTGCGTTTCTGCGAGGTCACCGTGATCACGTCCAGGCGTGACGCATCCGAGCTTGATGGAGGTGTGCCGGGCGCAGGATCCTGCGCATGGGCGACCGAGCCGACGGCCAGATGGATCGCAATCACCAGTGGCAATCGCGGGATTCTCATCGATCGCCTTCGCACATTCTGTACCTTGTTATTATTTTTCATCGGTTTCCCCTCACCTCTCCAGGTTGAATAACGTTAAAGTTCAATTTCCTTCGCCGGCTATCCCCTCCGGCACCTCCGGATAGCAGTCAAGCACGGGACCCAGTGCTGCTTTCAATGGCCCCAGCCATGGCTCGTAATGACGCCAATGATCAATACCCTCACGGTAGATCGGTTTTCGCACCTGTTCCGAGCTCGCGGTTCGCACCGGCCGCTCGTTCTCGAAGAAGCGCAGGCAGCCCTCCTCGAATGACAGACCGCAATAATCAAGAAGGCGACGCACCTCGCCTTCCGTGTCATCGATCATGTTCTCGTAGATGACGCGGTGCACGCGTCCCGGCAGCACCTCGTCGAAATGTGCCATTAGTGCAACGTAGTCGCGGTAGTAACGACCGAGGTCGTCAAGACCGTAGGTGAAACTCTGGCCGCGTGCGAAATGCTGCTTGAACGCGGAAAAACAGCAGGCCAGCGGATGCCGGCGAGCGTCGATGATTTTCGCGTTTGGCAGGATCAGATGGATCAGACCAAGATGCAGGAAATTATTCGGCATCTTGTCGATGAAGGACGGCGCCGCGGTCTTGCGCTGGATGCGTGTTTGTTCGAGATAACGCTCTCCGAGCTCGCGCAGGGCGTCTGCATCGAGGCCCATTACCACGTCGTGATACGGCATTGCCTGGTTTGCGTCGCCCTGACTTCGCAAATCACGCGTGATCGAGGTGATTTCGGGCAACTCCATCGTGCCTTCAATGGCCGAATGACTGGCCAGAATCTGCTCTATCAGGGTCGAACCCGCTCGCGGAAGTCCGACGATGAAGATAGGATCCGCGGCCTGTGAACCGTAGCCGCTGCGCTCGGAAAAGAACTTCTGGGTATAGCTGCGGCGAATTCGCGCGACGCGGGCGCTGGTGTCGTCGGCATCATAATGAAGGGTTTGCCGACGTAGCGTGTTGCCGCGCAGATAGTGATCGAACGAGGCCTCGTAGGCTGACTCGTCCTCAAGTGCTTTGCCAAGCGCGAACTCGAGATGCTGCCGATCCTTGTCGGCCAGTGCCGGAGTGGCCAGCGCAGAACGCATCGCGACAATATCCGACGCCTCGAAACGATAAGTCTTCAGGTTGGCCAAACTCCACCAGACTTCACCACAGGCGGGATCGATGGCAAGACTGCATCGATAGGCGTCGATCGAACGCTGCTGGTGACCGGCTGTCTTCAGCGCGTGCCCATAACTCATCCATATACGCGGATGGTCCGGATATTCGACGAGGATGGCAGCGTAGATTCCGATCGCCGTCTCGTAGTCGCCAATCCGGCACAACACGACGGCCTTGAGATTGCGATAGCCGGCGTTTTCGGGCTCGAGCGCGAGCAGCGTGTCAATCTCGGCCAGCGAATCGGCGGGTTTGTTGGCCCGATGCAGGACCAGGGCGAGATTCTGGCGAGCAGCGTGGAAACCGGGCGCAAGTGCAAGACAACGCGCAAGCAGTACTTCGGCATCTTCGTTGCGACCGAGTCGGACCGCGACTTCGGCAAGCATTCGAATTGCCGCGACATCAGTCGGAGCACCCTTGAGGCGCTCCCGCAGCAAGGTCTCGGCTTCCGGTATGCGGTTTTCGCACAGAGCGGTGGCCGCCTGCAACATCTGCGGATCCCGCGTCGAGTGGCGCACGTGGCTGGCATAGGCCGCATCGGCGCCCTCGGCATCGTCCATGGCCATGAGCAGATCGCCGAGCGCCAACCATGCTTTGGGCAGATCCGGTTTCAGGCGCAACGCGCGCTCCAGCGACTGCCGGGCCTCGATGCTCTTGTGTGCCGCTGCGAGCGTCAATCCGAGCTCGAGCTGGGCAATGGCCCATTGACTCTGTTTCGCGGCCAACGGTCTGAAGATATCCAGTGCAGCATCGAGCTCACCGCGCAGTCGATGCGAAACGCCGAGCAAGAGCACGGCCAACGGATGCTCGCCGACAGAACGAATGATTTCCTGCGCCTGTTCGCCGGCCAGACGCGGATCGGTCGCCATCAGCCGCGAGGCATGGGCGAGTGCGGTCTCGAGGTTGGCGGTCGGTTCGGCGGTCGCGTTCAATCGCAGCTCCGGTGCAGCATCGGCTTATCCCCCGGTCGCATCAAGACGACCGGCTCCTCCCATCTCCGGATTCGTCGGACATCCCCAGCCCTGCGATCGGATCCACGTTGGATTGTGGTTTATGCATTATTAGGGGAAGGCGGGTTTCTGTCCTAGTGCTTTTTACCAAACACCTTCGAATTCCGCCGTTTGGACCACGTTCCCGGGGCATCCGCGTGCTAGAGGACGCGACTCGTCTTATCGGACCTGTCGCATACTCGCTTCCCGACAAGAAATTCGGAGCATCGCGATGTGGGGGTTGATCGGTTTACTGCTGTTCTTGTTCGTTTTGCCTGCGCTTGCTGCCGAAAATCATGCATTGTTCCAGCCTGTGGATCTGGGCCGCCTGGCCGACGTCGGCGAACCGGACTTGAGTGGCGACGGCAAATCGATTGTCTACTCGGTCAGCACCTCCAATCCCGATGAGGACCTGCTCCAATCCGATCTCTGGCGGGTCGACGAGAATGGCTCGAATCGCGAGCAGCTGACGCATACCTCCAAATCCAGCGAGTGGCGCCCGCGCTGGTCGCAAGACAGCAAAACGATTGCCTTCCTGTCCGATCGACCAGCCGAAACCAGCGAGGCTCCAGACAGCGCAAGCACTCAGGTCTGGATGCTGCCTGCCACTGGCGGCGAAGCCCGTCGCGTAACCGATTTTGCCGATGGGGTCGAGGATTTCGCCTGGTCTCCGGATGGTCGCCGCCTGGCCGTGATTGCGATCGATCCGGAATTTCCGCCTGGCGCGGAGCCACCCAGGTACCCGCCGCCAATTGTTACCGAGCGTTATCAATTCAAGGACGATGAGCTGGGCTATCTCGGCAGCCGGCGCAAGCACCTCTATCTGGTCGATGTCGCCAGCGGCAAGACCGAACTGTTGACGCCTGGCGCGCATGATGAGCAACTGCCCGCCTGGTCTCCGGACGGCAAGACCCTCGCCTACGTGACCAAACGCGGTGCCGATCCGGATCGCAGTCTCGATTTCGACATCTATCTCGTCGATGCACGCAGTGGCGCCACCGAGCGCCAGCTGACGACGTTTCGGGGCGCCGATCTCGATCCGTACTGGGAGACCTACCCGGCGTGGAGCCCGGACGGCAGTCGCATCGCCTACCTGCAGAGCGCGGACGACAGGATGATCTACTACGCACCCTGGCAACTCGCGGTCATCGACGTGGATTCCGGCAAAGTCACGCGCCCGGCCATGATCGACCGCTGCGTTACCAAGGCGCGCTGGGCGCCGGACGGCAAGAGCCTGCTCGCCCTGATCGAGCAGAGTCGCGTCACCCATCTCTCACGCATCGACCTGGCCACCGGTACCGTTACCGAGTTGACCCATGGCAACCGCTTCGATGCCGACTTCGATATCGCGGCGAACGGCCGCATCGTTGTCCTCGGCGGCGATGATCGTCATCCATATGCGCTTTCGGTCGTCGAAGGCCGCACCCTGCGCGGGCTGGGCGATCACAATGCGTGGCTCGACAGCCTGAGCCTTGCCGATGCTGAACCAATCCGCTTCACAGGCGCGGACGGCACCAGACTCGAAGGCATCCTCGTCAAACCGGTTGGCTACGAGCGCGGCACGCGCTACCCGACCGTAGTTCGCCTGCACGGTGGCCCGGTCTACCAGTTCAGTCATGAGTTCATGGCGGATTGGCAGGTCTATGCGGCCAACGGATTCGCTGTCGTCGGAATCAATCCGCGCGGCAGTTCCGGACGCGGATTCGACTACGCCCGCGCGATTCGTGCCGACTGGGGCAACCTGGATAGCCGCGATGTGCTGGCCGGCGTCGACTATGTCGTGGGCGCCGGCATCGCCGATCCCGACCGTCTTGGGGTCGGTGGCTGGAGCTATGGCGCCATCCTGACCAATGCCGTCATCGCCAGCGACACGCGATTCAAGGCTGCCATCAGCGGCGCCGGCGCATCCAACATGCTCGCCCTTTACGGCCATGACCAATACGTGCGCGAGTACACCCTCGAACTCGGCACGCCGTGGGCCAACCGCGATCTCTACGAGCGCGTCAGCTTTCCGTTTCTGCATGCCGATCGAATCAGCACACCGACGCTGTTCCAGTGCGCCGAAAAGGATTTCAACGTGCCCTGCCTCGGCGCCGAACAGATGTATCAGGCGCTGCGTGCCCTCAACGTTCCGACGCAACTCGTCATTTACCCGGGCCAGCACCACGGGCTCAAGGTGCCAAGCTATCTACGCGACCGCATGCAGCGCAACCTGGCGTGGTACCAACGCTTCCTCAGCCCGTGAGCACGGTCCGATCGGTCGGCAACCATTCCCGGGCGGCCCGCGCTCAACGCGGTTTGTGATAGCGCCCGAACCGCTTGAGCAGAGCCACCAGCTCAGAATGCGAGATGGCGTTGGCGTAGCGCCCGGCCTCGCCCTGCATGTCTCGGGCAGCGACCATCGCATTGACGATGGCCTCCTCGGTCGCCTGTACGGTGGCTTCGAACAGGCCATCCAGATCATCGTTGCCGAGAAACTCCGCTTCAACGACTCCGCCCGACTTGGCTGAGAAGGCATTGACGTTCGCGGTAGAGAAGGCGACGAAAATGTCGCCTGAGCCATTGCCCGCATAACTGCCCATGCGCGCCAGCCCCATGCCGGCGCGTTTGGCGATACGCTTGAGCTGATGCGGAAGCAGCGGCGCATCGGTCGCCACGACGATGATGATCGAACCGGTTTCGCTGCTCGGTTTCGGATCGGTGTAGACGCGATCCTTGCGCAGGAATTGCCCGACCGGAACACCGGCGACGCGCAGCGGATCGCGAAGCGCGTAGTTGGCCTGGACCAGGATACCGACGTGGTGGCTGCCCTTGGCTACGGCGACGCGCCGGGAGGCCGTACCGATTCCGCACTTGAACTCATGGCAGATCATGCCGGTACCGCCACCGACATTGCCTTCGGCGACTGGACCGCCGCGGGCCTTCTGCAGGGCCTCGGCGGCGTGCCCGGCTGTGACGTGAAAGCCATTGATGTCGTTGAGATGACCGTCCCAGGTTTCCGCCACGACCGGCAGCGACCACCAGTAGCCGGTAGTGTCGGCGCCACCCGCATGCACGCGTTCGGCAATCACCGCATCCCGCACCACGCCGACACTGTGCGTGTTGGTCAACATGACCGGCCCCTCGAGTTGCCCGGATTCGTCGATCCAGGTCGTGCCGGTCATCTCGCCATTGCCGTTGAGCGCGAACCAGCCGGCGAAGACCGGCGCGGCGGCGCTGGCCTTGCCGCGAGGCAGGATGGCGGTTACTCCGGTGCGTACCTTGTGGCCGTTTACCAGATCCTCTATCAAGGTCACCTGACCGACCGTGACTCCGGCCACATCGGTGATCGCATTGAGCGGGCCGGGGGTCCCCTCGAAAGGAACGCCGAGATCACGGGCGCGCGGTTCGGCAGCGGACGCCAGCGTGCAAATCGCGTACAAGGCTAGAGCAAGAAACGCAGCACGCATTGGACACCCCGCCATCAGCCATGTGTGGGCATCAGCTTACTACCAGGAGGAGTCGCGCAATGCCCCAAATCGATAACAAGGTCGACCTGGAGCGCGCTCACGCCCTGCCCGCTCGCTACTACTTTGGCGAGGACATGCTGGCCCGCGAGCACGACACGGTCTTCGCGCGCAGTTGGCAACTGGTCGCCCATCGCGAACAACTGGCGGAACCCGGCGATCATGTGATCGAGAGGATCGGTCGGGTACCGATCCTTGTGGTGCGCGGAAAGGACCAAGTCCTGCGCGCATTCCCGAACGTCTGCCGGCATCGTGCCGGACCGCTTGCCTTGTGCAATGGCAAGGGCGCCTCCGCGCTGCACTGCAAATACCATGGTTGGACCTACACGCTCGAAGGCCAGCTGCGCAGTGCGCCGGAAATGCAGGGCGCCGAAGACTTTGACGTCGCCGATATCCGCCTGCCGCCTCTGCGAGTGCACGAATGGCAGGGTCTCGTCTTCGTTGCCCTGAGTGACGACGTGGCGCCGTTCAAAGCGGTGTACGCGGGGATCATCGAGAGAATCGCGCCGATCGACCTTTCAGCGATGCGTTACCTGCGACGCGAGAGCTACGACATCGATTGCAACTGGAAGGTCTACGTCGACAACTTCCTCGAGGGCTATCACCTGCCACACGTGCATCCGGGCCTGTGCAAGGTGCTCGATTACCGCGCCTACGACACCGAGTTGTCCGCCTGGCAGATTCTGCAGACCTCGCCGCTGCGCGGCGGCAGCGAGATTTACGGCGAAGGTGAAGCCTTCTATTACCAGATCTATCCAAATATCATGCTCAACATCATGCCTGGACGCCTGCAGACCAACCGCGTGTTGCCGCTGGGTCCGGGACGCTGTCGCGTCGAGTTCGATTTCTATTATGCACAGGACGACCAGGCTCAGGCGCGCATTGCCCGCGATGCAGAATTCAGCGATGAAGTGCAGCTTGAAGACGTAGCCATATGCGAAGCCGTCCAGTCGGGCCTCGCCTCCGGCACCTACGATGCGGGTCGCCTTTGCCCGAAGCGCGAAAGCGGCGTCTGGCATTTCCACAACATGCTGCGCGCCGCTTATTCAAGCGCGCACCAAAAGTGATCGGGCGAAGGTCTGGCCAGCTTCCGATCGTGAGGATCAGTGCGTGACTTGACGCTGTCCAGCGAAACCATGATCAGAGGTTGACTCAGCGCCTCGACAGCCAGTCCTCAGTATTCGAGAGCCTCAGTCTGGGCACGGCGCTCCGGCATCGACCCACAGCTTGAATGCGGCGACGAATTGCTCGTGCGGGATCGGCACCGGCTGACGCCCGAGTCCGGGATCCCAGCCCCAGAGAACGAGACCATCCGAGGTGACGTGTTCAAGCAGTTCGGCGAGATTCTTGCCGCCATTCTCGTCAGGGTCCTTGAGCACCTTGCACAGATCGGCCGCCGACTTGTCGATGAAAACCATCTTGTGCGCAGCCGGGGGCAAATGCCATGACGGCGCGCCGGGCGGCACATGCGGCCCGTAGGCGGGATCGAGATTGGCTTCTCCGTGACAACTCGTGCATGGCAGGCCTTCGACGCCCTTGCCGTCAACGCCACGCTTGACGTTCATCGAATGGGGCGTTCCGGCATCGAACTGCAACGGCGCATCGCCGGGAATATGGCAATTCTGGCAGCGAGGGTGCTGCAACACGTCCTTCACCGTGTGGAAGGCTTGATCGACGTTGCTGGCAACGGCTCCCGCTGCAGCGATCATCGACAAGCCTCCGAGCAGGCATCGAACAGCTATCCGGATTTTCATGGACGGACTCCTGGCACTGACTCGACAAAGGCTCATGCGATCACCAGCGGCAGCTTGCGCAGGCGCTTGCCGGTCAAGGCAAACACTGCATTCGCAACCGCCGGCGCGATCGGTGGCAAACCGGGTTCTCCGACACCACCCATCTTTTCGGTGCTCTTGACGATATGCACCTCGACCCTGGGCATGTCGTCAATGCGCAGCACTTTGTAATCATGAAAATTGCTTTGCTCGACCTTGCCGTCCTTGAAGGTGATTTCACCGTAGAGGACTGCACTGAGGCCGAACGCGATCGCCGACTGCATTTGCGCTTCGATGGTCATTGGATTGACGACAGGGCCGCAATCGATCGCGCAGACCACGCGATGAATGCGGATCTTGCCGTCCTCGACCGAGACTTCGGCGATCTGGGCGACATGACTGCCGAACGATTCATGCACGGCAAGTCCCGCGGCACGTCCTTTTGGCAACAGCTTGCCCCAGCCGAACTCCTTCGCAGCCAGCTCGAGCGCACGCAAATTGCGTGAATCAGCCGGCAACAATTTTCGGTGGTATTCCAGCGCATCGACCTTCGCCGCATGCGCGAGTTCGTCAACGAAACTCTCCATCGCGAATCCGGTATGCGAATGCCCGACCGATCGCCACCACAGCGTCGGAATCGAAGTCTCGGGCGTATGCAGGTCAACACGATGTGCCGGGATGCCGGCCAGATACGGTGAATCGGCAGCGCCTTCGACCGAGGCTGAGTCTATGCCATTCTTCACCGTAAACTCGGCGAATGGCGTACCGGCCATGATCGATTGTCCGACGATGGTATGCGCCCATGCGGAGGGCTTTCCATCGGCACCGAGCGCGGCCGAAAAACGCGACAACCACATCGGCCGATAGTAGCCGCCGTGGATGTCGTCCTCACGCGTCCAGACAATCTTGACCGGTTTGTTCACCGCCTTGGCCGCATGCACGGCTTCGGCGACGAAGTCCGAATGCGGATTCGCTCGTCGGCCGAAACCGCCACCGAGGAATTGGGTGTGGATCTTCACCTGCTCGGGTTTTATACCGAGGATCTGCGCGACTACGCCCTGGTCGACACCCTGAAACTGTGTGCCGGTCCAGATCTCGCAGCCATCCTTGCCGACCTCGACCGTGCAATTGAGTGGCTCCATCGGCGCATGCGCGAGGAAGGGCAATTCATATTCCGCATCAATGCGCTTGTCAGCGGCCTTGAGCACGGCGTCGACATCGCCAGCCTGCTTCGCGATCGCGCCCGGAGTCTTGGCCCGCTTGCGATAATCCGCCTGCATCGCGGCCGTGGACAAGCTGGCACCGACACCAGGATCCCATTCGATCTCCAGCGCATCGCGGCCTTTTTTCGCCGCCCAGAAATGCCTCGCGAGGACGGCGATACCGCTCGGTATCTGGACCACATCGACCACGCCCGGCACAGCCTTGGCCTTGGTCGCATTGAAACTCCTGACCTTGCCTCCGAACACCGGCGCACGCGCGATCACGCCGGTCAGCAGACCGGGCCGCTGCACATCGATGCCGAAACCGGCCGTGCCGGTGACCTTGGCCAGGCTGTCGATGCGTCGCGTCGGCTTGCCGATCAAGGCCCACTTCGACGGATCCTTGAGGGTGACTTTCTCCGGCGCCTTTAGCTTGGATGCCGCATCGGCGAGCTCGCCATAACTGGCCTTGTGGTCGCCGCAAATAACGAAGCCGTTTTCGGTTCGGCAATCACCGCCTGCGACCTTCCATTGCTGCGCTGCCGCGTTGACCAGCATCGCACGAGCCATCGCGCCGGCCTGGCGCATCTGGTCGAATGACTCCAGCGTGCTCGTCGATCCGCCGGTACCCTGTATGCCGAATGCATTGTTCGCATAAACCTGTGCATTCGGCGCATTTTCGATGCGCACTTTCGACCAGTCGCAATCGAGCTCTTCGGCGACCACCATCGGCAGCGAGGTGGCAACGCCCTGGCCCATCTCTGAATGCTTGATCAGGATCGTGATCGTGTTGTCGCTGCCGATGCGCACAAAGGCGTTCGGGTCCATCACCGGCGCGGCAGGTGCCGCACCTTCCTGGGCGAACAGGTTTCGCCGACCAAACGGCACGAAACAGGCAATGACCAGACCACCGGCCAGCGCGGCCGTGGTCGCGAGGAAACGTCGCCGCTCAGGCTGCGAAAGATTACAGGGAACACGCGTCATGACGATTCTCCCGTAGTCAGTTCCGCGGCACGATGCACGGCCAAGCGGATGCGCTGGTAGGTGCCGCAGCGGCAGATATTGCCGGCCATTGCCGCATCGATTTCGGCATCGCTGGGTTTCGGCTTTGCCTTGAGCAGGGCCACGGCGGACATGATCTGTCCGGACTGGCAGTAGCCGCACTGCACGACATCATGCTCGATCCAGGCGCGCTGCACGGGGTGCGAGCCGTCCTTGCCGAGACTTTCGATCGTGGTGATCTTCTTGCCGATCATGGCCGAGGCCGGAGTTACGCAGGAGCGGATCGGTGTGCCATCGACATGCACCGTGCAGGCACCGCACTGGGCGATTCCGCAACCAAACTTGGTACCGGTCAAACCGACCACATCGCGCAATACCCACAACAAGGGCATGTCATCAGACGCATCGACCTCATGCTCCCGACCGTTGATATCGAGTTTCATCGTGATCACCTGGGTTGCGCCTGGGAGTGCCGAGGCTACTACGATTCAATGCGCAGCGCGATTCAACGCAGGACTTGGATCCCGATGTCCAGTCTCAAGGCTGAAAAACAGGATCGCGACAAAAAATTGATTCCGCAAAACGGGTGGGATGTGCAACGACATGGCCATCTGAGATGCTGACGGTCGTTGCAGTCTGTGCGTCGGAGAATCTTGCATGCCCAATCCAGCATCGAATATCGCTTCAACCACCGCGCCAGCCTGGGCAACAGTGCTGCAACGCTTCAACCAGTGGATCATGTTCGACGTCGGCGGTGGACCGCGTCGATTCAAGCTGGCCACGATCATCAATATCCAGAAAGCCGGTTCGATGCCTTTTTTCGGTTTGCTGATCTGGTTCTACTCGGACCAGACCGAAGCCGCGACCTCGACCGCCGCCTGGTTGTATCTCGCACTGCATGGCGGCTACGGGATCAACTGGTTGATCAAGGATTTGCTGTTTCCCGACTCAAAATGGCAACAGCGAAGCACGATACCCGCGGGTCTTTTAGGTGCTGCCGGACTCGCGATGTACTGGCTGGCCGGGTGGTTGATCATTTCGGGACGCAGCTCGATGGACTACCCGCTGCCGGCACCGGTCTGGTACAGCCTGTGCGTCATCCTGTGCCTGCTCGGCTGCATCATCATGACCGCGGCCGACGTGCAGAAATTCTGCACATTGAAACTGCAGCCTGGCCTGATCACCGACGGCATGTTCAAGCACATCCGTCATCCGAATTATCTTGGTGAAATGATGGTCTACGGCGCATTCGCCCTGCTCGCCTGGCACTGGATTCCGGCACTCGTGCTGGCGTTTTTCTGGGCCACGATGTTCTCGACCAACATGGTCATGAAGGAAGTCAGCATGTCGCGCCATGCGCAATGGCCGGCCTATCGGAAAAAAACCTGGTGGCTGCTGCCTGGAATCTTCTGATCCGTTGACGCAGGCGTGATTGGTCAAATACAGCAGATAGCGGGGCAGGAATTCAGCCCCGGGACGGAGATTTCGGCGCCAAAATCCGCTAGTCTCGGTCGTTCATTCAGGTGAACAGGGGTTTACTATGAGGTCGAATAGCGCGGCTTTTTTCGCCGCAGGAATTCTTTGCGCCGGTTTTTCGCTTGCTGCTGAAGTCCTGACCGGAGCGGATGGCGGTGTCATTGCCGGTCAGTATCGCGGCACCGTGCCCGTCGCCCATTTCGATATTTCGCCGAAACTGAGCGATATTCCGGCGATTCCGGTGTATCTCGGAACCCTGCAGCGCGGTGTCGAACGCCATCGTGAGGAATCGCCGAGCGGTCTCGAGTGGCTGACTTTTCCGCAACGTCCGGATGTCATTGCGCAGGAGTGGAAAGGCTCACCTCTCGCAATCCCGGCTCCGACCGTTTCGTTCGATGCACAGCCGAATATTTCCGGCGTCAATCCGCCGGATCCAGCCGGCGATGTAGGTCCCGACCATTACGTCGCGATGAGCAACAATGTCCTGCAGATATTCAACAAGAGTGGAGCGTCGCTGCTTGGGCCGGTCAACATCATCACGTTGTGGACCGGCTTCGGCGGTGCCTGCCAGACCGAGAATTCAGGCGATCCGATCGTCCTCTATGATCAGTTCGCAGATCGTTGGCTGATTACCCAGTTCACCTCGGCCGGCCCGCAGTATTTCAACTGTGTGGCGAT
>JBBRBU010000038.1:0-37823 GCA_038205505.1 Lysobacterales bacterium
ACAGGTGATCCATTGCGCCAGCGACTGCGTAAACGACGGCGCCTCGAAGTGTGAATTTGGTTTCAATCGCTGCGAATTCACGAGCCGAATTCGGTTTGCATAATCATCCAGGACTGACAGTTCACTACGGATTTCCTATAAATCAAAGTCATCGGCGAAGATCCGATCAGTGTTCGGGGGTTCAATCGCAGTACCATCATTGTTCGAGCTATCGGTATTGTTTCCGGTGTTGCTGTCGAACTCGTTGGCAGTGGCTGTGGCTGTCAGATCGAATGAACTGCGCTTCTTGTAACGATTTTGGGGCGGCACTCATGGAAATGGCCTCAGTTCAACGATCCGCCCGCAGCTGAGTTCCGGATCGAGAGACTTGTCGATATTCGCCGCGCTGGTTCGTCGCATCATTGGAAGCCGCACTCGGCGCGCATCCTTAAACGTCTTACGAAGAGGATAGAGACAATGAAACAGAATCCCGTAGCCTGGTTTGAAATCTATGTCGATGACATGCCGCGAGCACAACGATTCTACGAATCGGTGTTGCGCGTCGATTTCGAGAAGCTTGGCGATCCGAGCGATTCGCGAGTCCAGATGATGGCCTTCCCGATGGGCATGGGTCTCCCTGGCGCAGCCGGTGCGCTGGTCAAGACGGAAGGATTTGCAGCCGGAGCGAACAGTACGCTGGTCTACTTCAGCTGCACGGATTGCGCCGATGAAGGAAGCCGCGTCGCTGCAGCAGGCGGTCGCATCGAGCGCGACAAGATGTCGATTGGCGAATATGGCTTCATTGTTCTGGTCATCGACACCGAAGGGAACATGTTCGGCCTGCATTCGATGAAATAGAGAACCGAGTATTCAACGGATTCGTGGTGTGAAAGTTCGCCCCTGAAGGGTCTCCTGCGATGTCGATACGGCTTACGGTAGGAGCCCGTTCACGGGCGAGCCCCTATATTCGACATGGCGTGATGCCCGCGCGTTAGCGGGCTTTGCATCGGTGTCGGGATGCGCAACAGGCCAATTGGGGCCACCCAATCGACAGGTACAAGGACTGAGGATGATGCGCTCACTCAATCGAGGGATTGCAATTGGCCTGTTGCTGGTTTGTTTCACTGCGAGCGCAGATGAGAGAGTGGGCGAAATCACTCCGCAGCAATTATTCGCTGGCCACAGCGAAGGAAACGGCTCACTGAAGTTCCTGTTCGGCGAGCGCAAGACTTTTCACGTCGAAAGCAGCGGACAAATGCAGCCCAACGGAAAGTTTCGACTCGACCAGACCATCACGTTCGATGGCGAAAAGGCAAAGAGTCGCCACTGGATCCTCGAAACGATTGCTGCCAATGCCTATGCAGGGACACTGAGCGATGCCGCCGGCGACGTGACAGGCCGAACCGAAGGCAATCGACTGACCCTGCGTTATCGCGCCAAGGGCCCGATGGTCATGCACCAGACCCTCGACTTGCTGAGCGACGGCAAGACCATCGACAACACCGGCAAGATCACCCTGCTCGGTATTGCGATCGGACGACTGCATGAGACCATCATCCGGAGAGATCCGGTCGGGCAATACACTACCGAATGACAGATTCCAGCTGACCGCATCAACGATGAGCGCTCGCCTGCTCGGCAAATCTCTTCGTCTCGTTCTCATCGCGATCCGAAAGAAGGAACGTGCAGCCAGACCCCCGGACTGGCGGCGCACTCACCTATCCGAAGTTTGATTGATCGTGATCGCGACTAGCGATGGCTGGGATCCTCGGCAGGTTTGGTAACTGGCAGCTCGGCCTTACCGAGATCGGGGATCTGGAGTGCGTCAATCGTAACCGTTCCAGTTCGCACGCGATCCTCAGGCTCGTAGGGGCCGCTGCTCTCCTGCAACTGCCGATACTCGATGGAAGCGTCATTATGATATCCACCGGTAATGCCGGATGCGTTGTATGCGACGTTTCCCGCTGACAGGCTGCTCTTGCCAGGCGCTCCAACTTTCAGCCCACCTGCGAAACCAAGTTTCGATCCGGTCGCATCGAGCTTGACATCGCGCCAGCGCCGATTGGCCTTGCGCAAGGCATTTGCATCGGCATATTTCGGCTTCAACTGTTCGAGGATCCGGTTGGCTTCGGCAACCTGATCACTGTTCAGAGTGACATTAATCGCGTCGCGCGCGTTCACGTAGCGCGAGTCGCCGCGCTCCGCGGCCAACGCGATCCAGGCCATCGCCCTTGGCAAATCGACCGGGACGCCCTGCCCGCGCGAATACATGACGGACAGGTTGTACTGGGCCGGTTTGTAAGCCCAGGAAGCCGCCACCTCGTACATGTCGATGGCGAAAGCGTATTGATCCTTGTCGAACGCCTTCACACCCTTCTTGAAGAAAAAGATGCCCGGACGACCACTACCTTCCGGTCCGGAAAAGCCCATGCGATTACCAGTGCTGCGACCGGATTCATAGCTTGCGGATGTTCTCGGCGAGGATTTCAGTGTGCTGGAGTCGATCTGCGCAACTGCTGGAGTAGCGATCAAGATCGCCAAACAGAAAACCACGAAAGAAACACGAGTGCTGGAGAACATTTCGATACCCTTGATGATGAAGCAACACGTCAGTTGGACCCAATCACAATCCGGAATAACATTCATTGCGATGGAACACCGATGGCGCCCAAACTTCACCAAGCGAATTCGCGACACATGAGATCAGGCAAGCCTGAAATCTTCCCGCACGAACTGCCGGATTCCACGAATCCGAATTACAACGCCAGCAACCCAATCGCAATAACCCAATGACGCACGTCCGCAACATTCCGTCGCAAGCAAAGCGAACTTTCTTGCAAAGGATCAATCGTGACAACGGCTCCATTCCTCCAATCAACTGCCACGACGTTCGTTGACAAGCAAAAGTAGCCCACCTGTTCCCAAGCATGAAATCCACTCGGCACCGAATTTGGAAAGAACCACCACCAGCATGTGCAATCCTCCGAGACAATGGATAGCCATACAGTCCCAGATCCGGTTGAATCGACTCGTAGCGAAATCGGGATATCGCCGCTTGTTGAGACGAATGCGGCCAGGCGACTGACATCGATTGAACAGGTAGTTGCATTACTACCCTGATATACGTACATTAGTACGTATGGACGATATCGACCTGACAGACAACCAGCGCCGCGTACTGGACTTCATCCAGTCGCACGTGGCCGATCTCGGACGTACACCGACGTTGCGCGAGATCGCCGATGCCCTTGGCTTTGCGCGTCACAGCTCGGCTCAGGACTACGTCAAGGCACTGGTCCGAAAAGGCGTGCTGGAACGCGAACCCCATCGCGGACTGCGCCTCAACCACCGCTCACGGACACCGGCGACCATGCTGCTTCCCCTCGTCGGCCGCGTGGCCGCCGGTAGTCCGATCCTCGCAACCGAGAACATCGAAGGAGAATTTGGCATCGACGCCAGCCTGTTCCGCCCACGCCCGGATTACTTTCTGCGCGTAGTCGGCTTGAGCATGCGCGATGCCGGCATCCTCGACGGTGACCTTGCCGCGATCCATCGCACGCAGACAGCCGACGATGGCCGCATCGTCGTCGCCCGCGTCGATGATGAAGTCACCTTGAAGACTCTTGAACGCAAGCGCGGACGGATTCGCCTGCTCCCCTCGAATCCCGATTTCGCGCCGATCGAAATCGACCCCGAGCGCGAATCGTTCGCGATCGAAGGACTTTACGTCGGCATGATCCGGAGAACCTGATGTCTGCCACGACTGCAACCACGCTGCTTCGCAGCCTCTTAACCAATCCACATCCGAGTTTCGGTGAACGTTTCGGAGTTTCCCCCATTTGGCCCGAGACTCGGAGATCAGGCTTGGCGATGCGATCCCGGCCCAGCGGCAATGCTTCACTTGATGCCTTGTTGCCCGGCGGCGGCTGGCCCCTCGGCGGATTGACCGAGATCCTGGTTGAGCAGCCTGACGGCAGTGAGCTCGAACTGCTCCTGCCCGCACTCGCAGCGCTCACTCGCGCTCGCCGTCGCGTCGCGATCATTGGCTCGCCAACTCCCCTTGATCACGCTCGATTGACTGCAGCGGGTATCGACCTTGCTCACGTCGTTCTGGTCGACGCTATCGTCAGCGACTCCCATTGGAATGCCGAACAACACCTGCGTGCCGGGGGCTGTTCCGCCGTCGTACTCTGGCAACTGCATGCCGACTATCGGCAACTGCGCAGACTTCATTGCGCTGCTGAGACCGGCACCACACTCGCCTTCGTCTTTCAACCGGCAAGCACCATGGGCCAGCCCAGTCCTGCAGCGTTGCGATTGAAGATTTCGAGAGGCGAGTCGGGTTCCAGCATCGAGGTGCTCAAGTGCCGCGGTATCCTCAACGCGTAGTTGAGCCAGGAATCTGCCCGGCAGGAGCCCGCTTCGGGGCGAGTTTTACCGCGTGATCCACATCATTCAGCGTGGATCACTCTTGAAGGAACTACCGCGAATACGTGTCGCAAACAGAGCCCGGCCAAGCCTCGACCCTTGAAACCGGATACTCGAATACCTGGCGCCAGAGTCAGGGAACGGCGAAAGTGAAGGTTTTAGAGCCGAGCAAGATCAATTGCCATCACGCTGCTGATACTTGCTGGCCACGTAGTTCTCAATGACTTCGATGAATTCTGCGGCGATGTTGTCACCGCGCAGCGTCATCGCCTTTTGACCATCGATGAAGACCGGTGCTGCCGGTGATTCACCGGTACCCGGCAGCGAAATGCCGATGTCGGCTTGCTTGGATTCCCCGGGGCCATTGACGATGCAGCCCATGACCGCAAGCGTCATGTTCTCGGCACCGTCGTACTTGATACGCCACTCGGGCATTTTTGCCCGGACATGCTCCTGCACCGATTGCGCCAGCTCCTGGAAGAGCATGCTCGTGGTGCGTCCACAACCCGGGCATGCCGTGACCATTGGCGTGAACGCGCGCAATCCCATGGTTTGCAGCAATTCCTGCGCGACGATGACCTCGCGCGTACGTGATTCGCCAGGTTCCGGAGTCAGCGATATACGGATCGTGTCGCCGATCCCCTCTTGCAGCAAGACGCCCAACGCGGCTGTCGAGGCAACGATTCCCTTCGATCCCATTCCGGCCTCGGTCAGGCCGAGATGCAAGGCATAGTCACACCGCGAGCCGAGATCACGATAGACCGCAATCAACTCCTGAACACCCGAAACCTTGCACGAAAGAATGATGCGGCCGCGAGACATCCCGAGTTGCTCCGCTCGCGCCGCCGAATCGAGCGCGGAGCGAATCAATGCTTCGCGGGCTACTCGCGCGGCATCCCACGGCTCAGCTCGCGTGTGGTTTTCGTCCATCAATGTCGCGACCATGCTTTGGTCAAGCGACCCCCAGTTGGCGCCAATGCGCACCGGTTTGTCGTGGCGCAATGCAATGTCGATGATCGCGGAAAACTGGGCGTCCTTCTTGCGACCGAATCCGACATTGCCGGGATTGATTCGGTATTTGGTCAAGGCTTCGGCAGCGGCCGGCTCGTCGGCCAGCAGTTGATGCCCGTTGTAATGGAAGTCGCCGATCAGCGGAACATCTACCGACATCATCGCGAGGCGGTCCCGAATCTTCGGAACTGCGGCGGCTGATTCGGCGTTGTTGACAGTGATCCGCACCAGCTCCGAACCGCTTCGAGCCAGTTCAGCGATCTGGCGCGTGGTCGAGGCAATGTCGGCTGTGTCGGTATTGGTCATCGATTGCACGACAACCGGAGCGCGACTTCCGACCAGTACGCGCCCAACAAGAACGCCTTCGCTGGCACGGCGGGATTGGGGTCCAACAGGAATACTGCTCATTTCAGTTGCGGGGCTGCGAGGAGCCCTGAATTTCCGGATTGCGAATTATGCCGGAGAATCAGGCAGGTCCGCTCACCTGAACCGAGTTCGATGAATCTTCCTGCAGGCCTTCGTCCGGCAATTCCATCGATGGCAAGGCGAATCGCAGGTAGGCTCCTGCCGATTCCATCAGGCCTGCACCTTGGACTTCCAGGGTGCAGGCCGAGGAAGGCCAGCGGTGAGGATCTTCAGGCAGGGTCAATCGGATGGAGTCCGCGTCGCGCTCGAACAATCCGGGAGTCAGCAGCGAACTGTAGACCGCCGAATCGGCCGACCGAATCGGTGCCAGCAGAATTCCTCGCCTATCGTTGATCGGATTACCGTCTGCGTCCAGCGCGTTGAGGCCAACGGCGAGGGATCGCCTTGCTAGCAGCGAGATGCCTGCATCGATTCGTGCCTCGTCGTCAATTCGCATCCAGCGGATCACGCCAACCATCCAGTCAGGCGCGACACCGCCAGCATCGGCGAATGTCAGACCAACCAGTTCGCCGATTTTTGCGCGAATCGCCTCGCCTGGTCCGCGCCGCTCCCAGATCAGGCGGTAGCCGCCCAGCCCCTGATCCAGTACCCGCGCGACTATCGGTTGCGAGCGCAAGGGATCCGCTCCACCCTGCAACCACGCGGCCGCTGAATCGCCATCCGACATCTGAATGGAGGTGCCGCGCACACGCCTCAGGAAGCTCTCGAAATCTTCATTGCCGGCGAGCACGAAATGAAGATCATGCAGCCCGATCACGGTTTTCAGTTCGTGTCCGCCAGGAAGACGCAGATCCTCGCGTTCGCCTCCCGAGACCCAGCCATCCACGAGGCGCTGGGTCAGGTCAATATCGACCTGTATCGCGGGTCCACCACGCAGCCTGAATGTCGCCACCCGGATTCCGGGTGGCAGGCTCGCAACCTGGGATTCGATGAGGTCGAGAACCTTTACCAGGCCGATCGACAACACACCACCTTCCGCCGACGCGCGCTCCTCCGGCAGATATCCGGGTCCCCGGTCGTTGTCCAGATCAACCGCGTAGGCGGCCGTTTCGGCGGCGGTCTTGTTGCTGAGTTCGCAGTAGGGCGCAAACGTCGACGTCAGTGCGATGATTTCAAGCAGTTCTCGCTGGGAATATCGATAGGGATTGGCCAGAGCCAGCAGCAGGACGTGCGCGTACGCCGTTTGCGCGCTGATCGGCGCGCCGATGATGGGATCCTCGATAGCTCGACTGTCCAGTCCCAGCGAGGCGATGAACCGATAGGTATCGTGCAAATCCTGCCAGGCTCCGGGCGGCGGCGTCCGGTAGAGCAGGTAGGCCCTGTGCAGTCGTGCTCCCCCATGGACCAGCGCGCGCACCGCAGCAAGGGTGACCTGCTTGCGCCGCAACAACGGCGCACTTCCGTTCGGCGCACAAAAATCATGCAGCGCAAGACGATAGCCGCAAGCCAGTTCGTTCTGGAATTTCTGCGCAAGGATGCCGAGCTCGGTGCGCTGCGGCGGCAATGGAAAACTGGCACCCACAATCTGCCTTTCAACCAGCGAGGCAATCTGATTGACCGGATTGCGAAGTATTTCCAGCGCTTCCAGACGCTCAGCGGGCGCAGTTCGAACCAGATTCATCTTACGCAACGCCTCTACCAGCATGCGCGCCGTGGCCGAAAAATTTGCCAGCGGCAATGCATCAACCCAGGTCCGAACGGAACGGGGCTCGGTATTGAAGTCGCCTGCCTTGGACGCTTGCCGGTCGGGTAGATCGCGCAGAAGACGTCGGTGAAGATCACTCATGGGTCGAACCATTCACTTTAGTGGGTGACTGCCTGATCAAGTTAGCAAACTTCATGCCCAAACGTTGCATTCCCGCGAATGCGGGATGACGGCATCTCATTGGTTCCGATTCAGGGCACCGCCAACCAGACGGGCCAGGACATGCTCCTTGAACGATTGGGGGCGAGCGAGATCGAGTCGCTGCAGGGCCTCGGAATCGATCTCTCCGGGGAAAAGAAGTGCTGTAACCAGTTGAGGCCAGCGGCGTGGCCGTGCCAGCGTGGATTTCAGCCAACCCAGCGCGGGCAACAGCCTGAGCTCAATCTTGGTGAAATCACTGCCGAATGGATAGTCCGGCAGCAATCCTTCAGTTCGCGCCCCGCGCAGTCGCGCACGCAAATCCGTTTCGGTGTTCGCCCCCCATTGCGCGGGAATCCGGAAATCGGCAGGCAATTTGCGCGCCGCAATGGCTGCATCGACCAATTCCCGTTGGAATTGCGCGTCGCTGACCGAGATCATCGCAATCACGCACTCCTCATCAGATTTTCCTCGCAAGTCGGCGATGCCGTATTCGGTGACATAGATGTCGCGCAGATGGCGAGGGATCGTGGTATGCCCATAGTTCCAGCGGATATTCGAGGTGACCTTGCCATGCGCCTTGCGTGTCGAGCGCAGCATGAGAATCGAGCGCGCATCATCGAGCGCGTGTGACATTGCCACGAAGTTGAATTGTCCACCAACGCCACTGACTACCCGACCATCCTCGATCGCGTCCGACGCTGCCGCGCCGAGTGCTGTGGCAATCATGCAGGTGTTGAAAAAACGCGCACGATGCCTTTGCGCGATGCCCAATGCCTCTTCGCCTCGCTGCAGGCGATTGATCTCTGAGATTCGATTCATCATCAAACCTTCATGGTCATCGCCTTCAAGACTTGCCAGCCAATCGTAGAATTCGACCGAGCCCAGACAGAATCCACCTTGCAGATAGAAACCTCCACGCAGTTGGCGGTCCTGGATCTTCTGATCGAGTTGATGAATCGCCTTCGCATCATCGAAGTCGTTTGCTATTTCGCTGCCGTCTGCAAATACCACGCTGTTCCCGTGCAGGCGGACATCGTCTTCGAGGATTCCGAGGGAAACCATACGCCCTATCGTTTCACCGTCGAGGACCTTCGGAATCACCTTCGCGGAACGCAGTCGCTGCGCATCGCCAGGTTTCAAGGTCTCGCCAAGGACGCCATCGTTCAAGGCATCCTGCAAGGCGGAATTTGCATACACCTTGCGGGTCAGGATTCCCTGCCGTCGCAAGTGCATGAATCCATCCATGATCATTTCACTCGACCCATGCAGGCCCAATTCCAACATGCCTTGTCCGCCAGCAATGTCGGCGGCATCTGACCCAGCGATGCCTTGTCGAAGCGAAGTGATCGTGTCGCGATATGCCGGGTTGCGCTGGTGACGCAGGATCAATGCCTGAACGAGGGCATCGGAAAGTGCACCGATGCCAATCTGCAAGGTGCCACCATCCTTGACCAGGGTGCTCGCATGCAAGCCGATCGCGTATTCAGCGTTGTCGACGTCTTCGCGCGGCAAGGCAAACAGGCGCTGACGAAGTTCTGCCGTGGCCAAAACGAGATCGAAGAGATCGCTGCCGTCACCGACATCCGCGTCTCCGCCGAGAAACGGAAGATCCTCATGGACCACACCGACAAACAGGGGTCGCCTCACGCCCGCCTCGCGAATGCGATCGACCAGATCGAGGGTGACATCGGGATTGCACGAAAGACTGTAGCGTGATTTTTCACCCGCTCCCCGCCGGGCAACCAGTTGTGCAATGACGTTGATGCCTGCACTGACCAGATTCCGGGCTACGGCGGTGTAGTTCAAACTTACATAAGCGCGTTGCGCCTGCCGTGAGCCGAGCATCGAGCCGGACTGAAAATAGAATTCATGGACGCGCACGTTGTCGGGCAGCGAATCACTTTCCATCGCTGCAACATAGTCCAGGTCCGGATAGTCGTCGCCAAACTGGCGTTGCAGGAAGGGCCCGGCGAAGCGGCGCTCGAGATCACTCGAGGGTTTTGGAACGGCGAGCGAAAGGGCTGTGTGAATGGTCAGGCGGCGCGAAGGGTCGGCGGCGATTCGTCGATACAGTGCATTGATCAACTGGTTTGGCTTGCCCAGACCCAGTGGTACGGCAAGCACGACGTGCTCTCCACAGGATTCGAGAATCTGCTCGACACAATCTTCGATGTCGGGACACTGGCGAATTGTTGGCATGGATCGATCTTCGTGGTCCGGAACAGTCATCCTACTGCGCCGGCCGCACCGACAGTGCGCCGATTCGCACGATGGTGTTCAGGTTCGGTATGATCGGCCTGGGCGGAGGACACTCATGGCAGAGCGTTTCAAAATCGCGATCGTCGGATCAGGGCCCGGAGGCCTGTCGGCAGCGGCGCGCGCCGCGGAGCGTAACGAATCGCACGTCCTGCTCGAAGCCGAGCCGCACCTTTCCAACACGATTTTTCAATACCAGAAAGGAAAGTTCGTCATGGACGAGCCCGGCATCCTGCCGCTGCGCTCGCCGATTCCCTTTGAAGCGGGACTGCGCGAAACCATCCTTGGCGCCTGGGATGACGCGACGACCCGGCTCAAGGTCAACGTCCGTCACCAGCACGAAGTCAGCGCGATCAAGCGACGCGATGACGGCATTTTCGAGATCAAATGCAAGAACGGACAGTCGATCGAGGCCGAGGCCGTTGTGCTGGGTATCGGCCTGCAGGGCAACCTGCGTAAGCTCGGCGTTGCTGGTGAAGATTTGCCGTTTGTGCAGTATCAGCTCGACGATCCCGAAGCCTATGAAGGTGAGACGATCGTCGTTGTCGGCGCGGGCGACGCCGCGATCGAGAATGCGGTTGCACTGGCGAAACAGAATAATGTCGTCATCGTCAATCGCAAGGATGAATTCGGTCGCGCCAAGAAGGGCAACGAAGCTGCAATCCTAAAGGCGATCGAAGACGGCACAATCGAGTGCTATTACAACTCGGCACCGGAAAAAGTCGAGGCGCTCAGTGCCGGCCGCAAGCCGGGCCGCATGATCCTCAATACCGCCAATGGCCGCGCCCAGATCCTGCTTGATCGCGTAATCGCACGACTCGGCGCAACGGCGCCGCGAGGGTTCGTGGAAGGTTGCGGAGTCGTCTTCCCGAACAAGGATCCTGCATCGGTACCTGCGATCAGCGCCCAGTACGAATCCAACGTCAAGGGGCTCTACATTGTCGGCGCACTCGGCGGCTACCCGCTGATCAAGCAAGCGATGAACCAGGGTTATGAAGTCGTCGAATACATCACTGGTACGGCTGTCGAACCTGCCGACGCACCCTTGCTGAAGGCCAAGTTCACGAATCTCAAGGGAATCGGCAGCGTTGATCAGGCGCTTGCCCAGATCCAGAAGAATGTCCCGGTGCTTTCGCACATCACGCCGCTACAGATGCGCGAGTTCATGCTCGATTCGGATATCCGCACGCCGGCGGAAGGCGAGGTGATCTTTGAGCGAAACGATTACACCAACAGTTTCTATTCAATCGTCGAAGGCGAAGTGCGCATCGCCGTCGAAGGACGTCCGGCGCCAGTAATCCTGCGGCGCGGTGACTTCTTCGGCGAGATGAGCCTGATTTCAGGACGCCGGCGCTCGGCCACGGTCACTGCTGGTGCGAATTGCATCATGGTCGAGACGCCACGCCGCTCGATGAACAAACTGATCAATTCGGTCGAGGCAGTCAAGGCTGAAATCGACCGGGTCTTCATCATCCGCGCGATCCAGTCGCGCTTCGCTTCGGAGGCAAACGCTGCGCAGCTGGCCGAAATGGCATCACATGCCACCTTGCAACGCTTCAAGGCGGGTGAGTATGTATTCAAGGAGGGCGACGAAGGCGACAGCCTGCACCTCGTGCGCATCGGCTCGCTGACCATCTCACGCCTTATCGGTGGCAAGGATATCGTGCTTACCTATGTCGCGGCCGGCAACTATGTCGGCGAAATGGCGCTGATGGGCGAGTCCAGCCGCTCCGCCAGCGCGCGTGCCGCCATCGCGACCGAGACCATCCGTCTCGACGGAAAAGCGTTCAAACAGTTGATCAGCCGCATACCTGCGCTGAAGTTGCGTCTGCAGAAGGAGTTCAAGGAGCGCACGGCGGCCAACCTCGCAATGCAGGCGATGCCGGGTGGTGGCGACATCATCTCGTTCCTGATGGCGCAAGGTGCCGGTGAAGCCACCGACATCCTGCTCATCGACGAATCGCTCTGCGTGCGCTGCGACAATTGTGAAAAAGCCTGCGCCGAAACCCATGGCGGCACTTCGCGTCTCGACCGCGAAGCCGGACCAACATTTGCGAACGTCCACGTACCGACCTCGTGTCGACATTGTGAACATCCGCACTGCATGAAGGATTGCCCTCCCGACGCCCTGCGCCGGGCGCCCAATGGCGAGGTCTTCATCACCGACAACTGCATCGGTTGCGGCAACTGCGAGCGCAATTGCCCGTACGGCGTCATCCACATGGCCAGCAAGCCACCGAAGAAACCCGGTTTGTTGCAGTGGTTGCTGCTGGGGCGCGGTCCAGGTCCCGGAGAGGCACCTTATGACCCCAAGGCGACGAAGGATCCCAAGGCGAAGAAGGCCGTCAAATGCGACATGTGCAAGGATCAGGCGGGCGGCGCAGCGTGCGTGCGCGCATGCCCTACCGGCGCAGCCATTCGCATCAGCCCCGAGGAGTTTCCGACCTATGCGCAATCCAGGCGATAAGTTGATGGCAGTCGCGGATCGAGCATGCGCAGACGCCATCAGATGGCATCAGAGCGAACTGCGCCGTGCATGATTCCCTGCTTACACATGCGAAGTCACGATATCTCTGGATTTCGCTGGCGCTCTGCGTGGTTTCAATCATTCTCTATGTCTGGCACGATCCGGGCATCGCCCCGAATGGCGGCAGTTGGCTCGGCTATACACTCGGCACAGTCGCGGCCCTCCTGATCGTCTGGCTGATGTTGTTCGGCATCCGCAAGCGTAGTTATTCGACAACCATTGGCACCACCCTGGGCTGGTTGTCCGCGCATGTCTACCTGGGCACGGCATTGATTCTGATCGCCTTGCTCCATTGCGGATTCCAGTTTGGCTGGAACCTGCATACATTGACCTTGGTGCTGATGCTGCTGGTAATCTTCAGCGGATTCTTCGGCGTCTACACCTATCTTCGCTATCCGACCTTGATGACACGCAATCGCGAAAGCGCGACGCGCGACGCGATGCTCGAGGAAATAGAGGAGATCGACCAGAACGCCCTGTCACTTGCCGACGGCATCGCTCCCGAGATTCATGGTGTCGTGCTCCGCTCAATCGAGAACACCCGGCTGGGTGGCGGCGTATGGACCCAGCTGCGCGCGCGCGATGGTTCCGACATCGCCATTTCGCGCGTCCGCGCCGCGATCGAAAAACGTGAAACCCAGATTGGTGGTCCGCCGCCGGCGATGCAGGCGGGGCAGACCATGCTGGTGATGGTTGATTTTCTCGCTGGACAAGCCGACGACAAGCAATCCGAAGCATTGCGCAAATTGATCGACATGCTTTCGCGAAAACGCAGCCTGGCTTCCCGGGTCGCGCGAGATATCCAGTACCAGGCCATCATGGAAATCTGGCTTTATATTCATGTCCCGCTTTCCGTGACTCTGCTTGCCGCACTTGTGGGACACATTATTTCTGTATTTTTCTACTGGTAGGAAGCTCTCCGTTCAATGACGCCTGATGCGCCAGCAAGAAGACCTGAAAGGCCGATCCGATGCGTTGGCTGATTCGTCGCGTTCTAAAGAAGAGCACGAGTTCGCTCTCCTACGAGGACGATATCCATTTTGGTGATGTACTGACCATCGGTCGAGCCTCTGACCAGGCCATCTTCCTGCCGGATCTTCGTGCCGCGCTCAACCATGCCAGCATCAGCGCGCTGGGCAACGGCAAATATCGCATCGAGTCCCTCATTGTCGCGGGCATCCGCGTCAACGGTGAAATCACCTATTCGACAACGGTCGGCGCAGGAGCCGTCATCGAGCTCGGCTCGACGCGCCTGACCTTGCTCGATATCCGTGGCGACTTCGATGCCGCTGTCGAGGTTTCGACCATCGACAAGAGCGAGCAGGCCGCGATCGTCTCCAGGCGCAAGAAGCCGACCAACCTTTCGCAGACATGGATCAGCAAGCGCTGGCCCTCGTGGCTTGGCTTCTTCCTCGTTCTCGGCTTCGGTCTTCTGCTACCGGCAACAACCCACATCGTTCCCGGCCTTAACAAGATTTTGCGCTACTCGCCGCTGCCGAGCACCGCGTTCTGGAATCCGGGTGAGATCGACTCCGCTCATCAGTTTTTCGCGAAAGACTGCACACGCTGCCACCAGCACCCATTCCTGATGGTGCGCGACAAGGCGTGCACGACCTGCCACAAGAACACCAAGGCGCATGCGGACCCAGCGAAGTTCAATATCCCTGCTTTGGGCGATGCGCGCTGCGGCACTTGCCACCAGGATCACAACGGCAAACGCGGCATGGTCAGTACCGATCAGCGCCTTTGCGCCGATTGTCATGCCGACCTCAAGGAACGTACCCAGGGTGCCAGCGCAATTGTCGATGTTTCGGATTTCGGTTCGGCGCACCCACAGTTTCACGTCAATTTGCCTGGCTGGAGTGCCGATGATCAATTCACCCCGAAATCCATGCCTTGGTCGAGCGGCCTGAAGGAAAATTCAGGCCTCAAGTTCAACCATGAGAAGCATCTCGATTCGAAGGGACTGAATACCCCGGACGGCCGCAAGTTTCTCAGCTGCGCCAACTGCCATGAGCCGGAAGCTGGCGGTGCGGCGATGAAGCCGATTGCCTTTGAAGGCATGTGTCACGAATGCCACAAACTGGGCTTCGATACGCTCGCGCCCGATCGGGAAGTTCCGCATGCGAACGCCGCGGCGGTCACCTATACGCTCAACGAATTCTATTCGCAGCGAGGACTCGAAGGCGGCTATTCGGATGCGCGCGCTCCAACCATCGTGCAGCAACGACGTCGGCCGGGGTCACCTCCGCTTTCCCGGCAGGAGCAAGTCGAGGCGCTGGCCTGGGCGCGTGATCGCGCACAGGAAGCGGCGAAAACCCTGTTCACCGGGAAGGCTTGTGTCACCTGCCACAGCGTCAGTCCACCCGCTGCAGGAAAGGACATTTGGCGCGTCGCGCCGGTGCGGGTTTCCGGCATCTGGTATGCCAAAGCCCGATTCAGCCATGCCAAGCATCAGACCAATGACTGTGTCGATTGCCATGCCGGGGCGGCGAAATCAGAGGCTTCCAACGACCTGCTGATTCCTGGCATCGAGAACTGTAAAGAATGTCACGCGGGAGCCTATGCGAAAGGCATGGTTGCAAGCACCTGCATTGCTTGCCACGGCTATCACGTGTCACCGGAGTTGACCCTTGACAAGCGCAGCCAGAAATAAACTACGGGTGGTTGTCCGGCAGGCAGCAATAGGCGTGAACGGCTGACTGAGCTATGATTGGCGCAGGGTTCCGCATGCAGGCTGGTAGCAGGCAACGGGGAGGTGGGATGGGGATCAACAGAATCGCAACGCTGCTGGTCGGCGCTTCGTTGCTTGGCGCCTGCGGCGGCGGCAGCAATACCGGCAGCGATACGGGCACCAATCCGGGGCCGCCGACAGGTACGAGTGATTCGGGCTGCGCAGGCTCATGCGCGAACGCCAACTCGTTTCTGACCGTCGATGACATTCAGAAGGTCATCGCTCAGGCGGTCAATGAAGCGCGAGCGCAGAATGCTCCGGCAACAATTACCGTCATTGATCGGGTCGGCAATATTCTTGCTGCTTACCGCATGGCTGGAGCACCCGTCACTCAGCGCGCCGATGGCGGACTGACCGCTAGCGGCGGACTCGAAGGACTCGACATCCCGAGCGAGCTCACCGCGATAGCCAAAGCGCTGACCTCGGTCTACTTCTCCTCGGAAGGTAACGCCTTCGGCTCACGAACGGCAGGGCAACTGGCCCAGGAACACTTTGCACCGGGCGATATCACCGCTCCCTCAGGCCCCCTGTTCGGCGTGCAGTTTTCGCAATTGCCCTGTTCCGACATCAGCCGACGCTTCAATGGCATCGGCCCGGATGCCGGTCCGCATCGATCTCCCATCGGCCTCGCCGGCGATCCTGGCGGTCTGCCCTTGTTCAAGGGCGGTGTCCCGGTCGGCGCGATCGGTGTTTCTGCCGATCCAATCTATGGCGTCGACACTTACACCGGTGACATCGATCGAAACCTTGACGAAATCATTGCGGTAGCCGGCACGTTTGGCTTCATCGCACCGGCCGATCGTCGCGCGGACCAGATTTCAGCGGGCGGATTGACCTTGCGCTATTCGGACATCGGAATCGATGGATTGGCGCAAAATCCGGCCACGGCCCCCGCTTTTTCGAGCCTGGGAGTCACTGGTCAGGTTATTCCGATTCCCGGCTTTTTCAGTGGAACCATCGCTCGCGGCCTGGCCTTTGGACAGGTTGAGTCCGGCATTCGTCCTGATCCAGTCAACTTCCCGGGTCTCGATGCCTTCGTCGTCGATGACGGCACCGGCACCAATCGATTTCCGCCTCGAAATGGCACGGATGGCGCCAACGCTCTGACATCCAATGAAGTGTTGACGCTGTTGCGCGAGTCCCTGAGCGTCGCCAACCGCACACGTGCCCAGGTTCGCCGACCGTTCGGTTCGCCGGCCGGAGAGACGATCGTTGTGGTCGATACAAAAGGCGTCGTCCTCGGCATCGTGCGCTCCCGGGATGCCCTGCTTGACGCCGTCGATGTGACCACACAAAAAGCGCGCACTGCCGCATTTTTCTCTGGCAACTATGCCGCTGCCGATCTCGCCTCGGTTGCTCCGGTCAACTATTTCGCCAGCAGCCTGGATCTCACCAACGGCCGCGTCGCACTCACTTCGACGACGACCAGCAATGTCGCGAACTACGTCACCGCACTGCGCGCCTTCCTCCCGCAGCCGACAGCGCTGGCCGATGGCTCGATCGCTTTCTCCAACCGCGCCATCGGCAACCTCTCGCGTCCGTTTTATCCGGATGGCGTACCTGGAAGACCGCCCGGGCCTTTCAGCCCGCCGATCGCAAACTGGAGCATCTTCAACGTCGGGCTCGGTCTCGACGTCAACTATACGCAGACGGCACTGTTCCTCGCTTTCTATCTTCAACAAGTTGGCCTGACCGTCAGCCTCGACGGCACCGACCTCCCCGCACTGGGGGATGCGCCATTCAATTGCACTGGAATCGACCGCCTGCCGAATGGCATCAGCCTGTTTGGCGGCAGCGTGCCAATCTATCGCGGCAACACCCTGGTTGGCGCAATTGGGGCTTCGGGAGACGGTACCGATCAGAGCGACCTGGTCGCTTTCCTCGGCCTGCACAATGCTGGCGAGACCCTGGGCGGAGCTCTCGGAAATGCGCCGCCAGGAATGCGTGCCGACAATCTCGTGCCGCAAGGTGCCCGCCTGTTGTACGTTCAATGTCCACAGGCTCCGTTCCTGAATTCCACCGAACAATACGTATGCGAGGGCAAATAGAATGCGCATCGTATACACACGAAAATCGGCCCTGACCGCTGCCCTCGGAGCAGTGCTGGCGTTAGGCACTCCAGGTGCATTGGCCCAGGGCAGTACTTTGCCAACGGGTTGGCTGCAACTGATTGGCATCGTGCCTGCACCGACTTACGACCCGTATCAATCGCAGATTCCAAGGCGCCGCCCTGGCCATCCGCCGGAACCGCTGCCGATGTTTGTAGAGCAGAACCCGGACGGTTTGAATCCGGCGCCGGTTGACCAGGTCGGCAACTTTGTACCGGTTCCCGATCGCTGGCGCATCATGGAGTCGCTCGGCGTAAATACGCCGTGGTACGACCCCTACAACCAGAACATCCTCAAGGGCGACAAGCCGATGTTCGGGGAAGACTGGTTCTTCTCGTTCACTGGCATTTCCGACACCTTGCTCGAACCGCGCGGTATTCCGACTCCGGTTGGACCGCAATCGGGTCCCGGCCCCGGTTCGAACGATGTGCTCGGCCAAACCGATCAGCTGATCGCCGCGCAGACCGCAATCACGAGTTTTCTGCTGTACAAGGGCCAGACCGCGTTCAAGCCACCGGACTACGAGTTCAAGGCTACGCTCGCCTTCAATTACAATCGCGTCCGCACCGAGGAGGTACGCGCACTTCAGGTCGACCCGACCCTCGGTCGAACGCGTGACGACGGCTTCATCGGTGTCCAGGAATTCTTCATTACCAAGGACTATCGGACGGCGTCGGCGCGCTACGACGTTGATGAGGTACGTGTTGGCATTCAGCCGTTTTCCTCCGACTTCCGCGGCTTCCTGTTTCAGGACAACCAGCTCGGTGTGCGTTTCTTCGGCAATCGCGACAACAACCGCTGGCAATACAACCTCGCCTGGTTCCGTCGCGTCGAGAAAGACTTCAATTCCGGTCTCAATGATGTCAGCAAGGGTCTGCGAAAGGACGATGTCTTCCTGGCCAATCTCTATCGTCAGGATTTCCCGTTCGTTGGCTTTGTTTCCCAGGCCATCTTTGCCTACAACCGAAATCGGGAAGATTCCTCGTTCTATGACTCGAACGGCTTCATTCAGCGTCCGGCAGCCATTGGTCGCGAATTTCCGCGAACCTACGATATTGGCTACTTCGGCTACAACGGCGATGGCCATATTGGCCGTCTCAATCTGACCGTCGCCGCCTATGCCGCGATCGGAAAACAGGAACCCGGCGTGTTCGTTGCTCAGCGGACCGACGTCCGTGCCGGGTTCCTCGCTGCCGAGGCATCGATGGATTTCGACTGGGTTCGCCTGCGTGGATCGATGGCCTATGCAAGCGGTGATGACGATGCCTACGACGATCGCTCTACCGGCTACGACGCAATTTTCGAGAATCCGATTTTCGCCGGTGCTGACACCAGCTACTGGATTCGACAGAACCTGCCGCTGATCGGTGGCGGCGGCGTCGCTCTGGCGGGTCGCAACGGGCTGCTTGCGAACCTGCACTCATCCAAGGAGCAAGGTCAGTCGAATTTCGACAATCCAGGCTTGCGCCTGATCGGCATAGGTGCGGATTTCGATCTCACTCCGCAATCGCGCCTGTCGACCAATATCAATCATCTGTGGTTCGACAAGACTGGAATCCTCGAGGTTGCCCGCGCCACCGCCAGCGTCGATCGCGATATCGGCACCGATATTTCGGTCGCCTGGATCTGGCGCCCCCAATTCACGCAGAACATCATTCTGCGTCTTTCGGCAGCCACGCTGCTGCCCGGTCGTGGCCTGAAAGATCTCTACGGAACCGATACCAAGTACTACTCGGTACTTGGCAACCTGATATTCACGTACTGAGGGGCACGCAGGACAATGAAGCGATCCATCGCTGCCATCTTGATTGCAATCGGGCTGATTTTTGCTGGCTCGGTACAGGCCTCCGGTGGAGGCGCCGAACGTGTCGAGCGCGAGTATGTGACTGCGCCGAATGCTCCAGCGTTCCAGACTTGGCCACAAGCCGACGAAAAGTCCCGCGGCTGTATCAGTTGCCATACCGACAGCGACCGCAAGACCATGCATGCCAGCCCGGCCGTCGTGCTCGGTTGCACTGACTGCCACGGCGGCAATGCCAGTGTCAGCGCCCCCGATGGCGCGCACGAAGGCGTCGCCTATCACGATACAGCCGACAAGGCCCATGTCCTGCCGCGCTACCCGTCGCGCTGGGAATCGAGCGCCAATCCGGTACGCAGCTACACCTGGCTACTGCAGGAGTCTCCCGAGTTTGTCCGCTTCATCAACCCCGGCGATCTTCGCGTTGCGCGCGAGGCCTGCGGCTCATGTCATCTTCCGATTATCCAGGCCAACGAAAAGAGCCTGATGGCGAACGCCGCGATGTTCTGGGGTGCCGCCGCCTACAACAACGGAATCCTGCCCTACAAGCACTCGATCCTTGGCGAAGCCTACAATCGCGAAGGCGAAGCGGTCAGCGTCGACAACGGCATTCCAAACGATGCAAACATGGATGCCCACGGCGTATTGCCAAAGATCAGCCCGATGCCGAGCTGGGAAACAGTTCCTCCGGGCGATGTCTTCCGCATCTTCGAGCGTGGTGGACGCAACATCAACAACGTCTTCGCCGAGATCGGCTTGCCCAACGAATTCGGCCAGATTCAGAAGCTGGAAGAACCCGGTCGGCCTGACATCAAGCAGTCTTTCCGTGGTCCAGGTACAGCGCTGCGAGTTTCGATTCCCGTCCTCAACATTCACAAGACGCGCCTCAACGACCCGTTCGTCTGGATGCTCGGCACGAACGACAATCCCGGTGATTTCCGTTCGTCCGGCTGCAGCTCCTGCCACGTCATCTATGCCAATGATCGCGATCCACGCCATTCGGCAATCTATGCGAAGTACGGCAACACCGGCCTGAGCCAGCAGGTTGATCCCACCATCCCGAAAGATGAACCCGGCCATCCTCTGAAGCACGAGTTCACCCGCCAGATACCGACCAGCCAATGCATGATCTGCCACATGCATCAGCCGAACATGTTCATCAATTCGATGCTCGGCTACACGATGTGGGATTACGAGTCCGACGCGCCCTTCATGTGGCCTGAGAAGCAGCAATATCCCGATGCGGAAAAGATGCGCGAGATCCTTGACCGAAACCCCGAGGAAGCAGCCATTCGCGGCAAGTGGGGCGACCCCGAGTTTTCGAAGGATGTCTCGCTGCTCAATCCGCAATTGAAGGATACCCAGTTCGCCGATTATCACGGCCATGGCTGGAACTTCCGTGCCGTTTACAAGCGTGACCGCAAGGGCAACCTGCTCGACAAGGTAGGCACGAAGATCGCTGATGACGATCCCGACAAATGGAAAAAAGGTGTTCATCTGTCTTCGATCCATGTCGATGTCGGCATGCAATGCGTTGACTGCCACTTTGCCCAGGACAATCATGGCAGCGGCTACCTGAAGGCTGAAGTCATGGGTGCGGTGGAAATCCAGTGCCAGGATTGCCACGGCACGGCCGATGCCCTGCCGACCCTGAAGACTTCAGGACCGGCAGCCTCCAAGTTCGGCAAGGATCTGAAGCTGATCCGAAACCCGGACGGCAAGAAGCGCTTCGAATGGGTCGGCGGCGCGCTGATCCAGCGGTCCGCGGTGACCCCGGACCTCGAATGGACCATGAGTCTGGTCAAGGAAACCACCGACCCGCTTTCGGGAGCCTACAATCCCAAGGCCACGCGTGCGCACACGATGGCCATGGACACAGACCAACTGCGCTGGGGTGCCGACGTGCCGGTGGACGAGCGCGCGCACGGCGAAGACAAGATGCTTTGCTACTCCTGCCACACCTCCTGGACGACCAGTTGTGGCGGCTGTCACCTTCCGATCCAGGCCAACTGGAAGGCAGAAAACCACAAGTACGAAGGCGGTTTTTCGCGCAACTTCGCCACCTACAACCCGCAGGTCGCTCGCGACCAGATGTTCTTCCTCGGCAAACACGGCAGCATCAAGGGCGGCAAGATCGCACCGGTGCGTTCGTCGTCTGCTCTGGTACTTTCTTCAACCAACATCAATCGCGAAAAAATCTACGTGCAGCAGCCTCCGATTGCATCCTCCGGATACAGCTCGCAGGCATTTGCACCCCACTACCCGCACACCGAACGCAAGACCGAAACCAAGGACTGCGAGGATTGTCATCTTTCGAGGAACAATGACAACAACGCAATCATGGCGCAGCTGCTGTTGCTCGGCACCCGCTTCGTCGACTTCATCGGCTACCACGCCTGGGTTGGTGGCGACGGCGAAATCAGCGCCGTGCGCGTCACCGAATGGGATGAACCGCAAGCGGTGATCGGCAGCTATCTGCAGCGCTACGCTTATCCGGACTGGTTTGCCGAGCATCAGAAGAACAAGCAGGAACTCAAGTTTGCCGAGGAGCATTCCGCCGGTGTCGCCAACTGCCTGCAGTTGCGCGGCGAATACCTGTTTGTCGCCGAGGGCAGCAAGGGGTCCCGCATCTACGATGTCGCCAGTATCGGCAACAAGGGCATCTCGCAGAAGATCATCACCGCACCGTTCTCGCCATTGGGACAGGACTCGACAATCAAGTCGAAGAATGCCACCTGCATTGCACTCGCCACGACACAACCGGTTGCGCCTGAGCGCAACACCGGCGAATTGATGCGCGAAAAGAACGAAGAGCAACCGATGCATCCGCTGTACAAGTACGCCTTTATCACCGACGCAGAAGAAGGCCTGATCGCGGCAGATATTGAAACCCTGGCCGATCGCGAACCGCGCAACAACTTCTTCAGTCGCTCGATGACCTGGAACGAGAACGGCGTGCTCGACGGCGCGCGTCACGTGGCCATCGCAGGCACCACGTTCTACGTGACAACCGAGGCCGGCATCGTCGTCCTCGATCTCGATGATCCACTCAAGCCCCGCTACCTGAAGACCGTTCCAATCGCCAGCGCCCGTGCCAGCCAGTTACAGTTCCGTTATCTTTTCGTCACGGCTGCTGACGGCCTGCATGTCGTAGACGTCACCCTTCCGGAACAGGCGCACGAAGTCGCTGGCGCCACGCTGCCGTTGCGCGATGCCCACAAGTTGCATGTCGCACGCACCTTCGCCTATGTCGCCAATGGCGCCGATGGTCTGGCGATCGTCGACGTGACCAATCCAGAACGTCCGAAACTTTTCCAGATGTTCAATGCCGGAGGCCAGCTCAACGACGCCCGCGACGTTATCGTCGGCACCACTAACGCCTCGTTGTTCGCTTATGTCGCCGACGGCAAGAACGGTCTCAAGGTGATCCAGCTTACTTCGCCGGAGCTGCAACCAAAGTTTTACGGTTTCACGCCCGATCCGAACCCGCATTTGATCGCCTGGTATCCAACCAGGAAGCCCGCACTCTCCTTGTCGCGCGGACTCGAGCGCGATCGCGCCGTTGACGAAACCGGACATCAGATCGCTGTGTTCGGTCGCATCGGCTCCCGTCCGTTCACCCTTGAAGAGATGCGTCGGCTTTTCCTGCGCGCCGATGGCACGCCCTGGTATGTCAGCAACAACGTGGATGACAACGGAACGAGCCGCGGTGATTCGAATCGCAGCAACCAGCCAGTCGTCATCGACCGAACGAACGATTCGTCGCCACCCTCCATTCGCAATCGATGATCGGCCGAGGATGACAGTCTCGGAAAATCGGGTTGTCCTCGAAAGGTACTACGCGGCTTTCGCCGCGCGTGATGGCGGGACCATGGCCAGGTGCTATCACCCGAATGCCCGCTTCAGCGATCCGGTTTTCGATCTCGCCGGCAACGAGATTGGAGCGATGTGGCGCATGCTGTGCTCGCGTGGCAAGGACCTCCGCGTCGAGGCGACGAATCTCGTGGTCGACGACGAAAGCGGCAGTGCTGATTGGCAGGCCTGGTATTCGTTTTCGGCGACCGGGCGGCCGGTTCACAACCGGGTACACTCCCGATTGAAATTTGCCGATAGCCAGATCATCGAGCAGGTCGATACATTCTCGTTCGTAGCCTGGTCACGGCAAGCTCTGGGTCCGGTCGGATTATTGCTGGGCTGGACTCCGTTGCTCAGGAACAAGGTTCGATCGAACGCGCGTTCAGCACTTGATCAGTTCATCGCGAAAGAAACTGTTCATCGATGATTGATTGATCGAAGTATCGAATTCATATTGGTAGCGCTAGACTCATCGGAATGTCCGCGCTGCCCTCTACTCCACTCGCCTTCCAGTCCAGCGCATCGATGCGCTTGCTCGCCGCGCAGGCATTGAGCCGTACAGCCGGCGCACCCTTGATCACCGGAAATGACGTCGACCTGCTTATCGACGGCCGGGAGAATTTCGACGCATGGCTTGATGCCATTCGGGCAGCGCAATCAAGCATCCTGTTCGAGAACTACATCTTCAACAACGATGAATTGACGCTGGAAATTCTGGATGCCCTGGTCGAACGCGCGATGGCTGGCGTTCGCGTCTTTGTCGTCCGCGACTGGCTTGGCTGTCTCGGTCAATCACGCAGCAGTTTCTGGAAACCACTTATCGCGGCTGGCGGAGAGTTGCGCACGTTCAATCCGCCCAACCTTGGCAGTCCATTCGGGTGGATGTCGCGCGATCACCGCAAGTTGCTCGTCGTCGATACCAAGGTTGGATTCCTTGGCGGGGTTTGCGTCAGCGCGAAATGGCTGGGTGACCCGTCACGCGACATAGCTCCGTGGCGGGATACCGGAGTTGCCGTCCGTGGACCCGCGGTACGTGAACTCGCCGCTTCATTCGTCGAAACCTGGTCACATCTGGGCGGCACCCTGCCCGATGGCTTTCTCGAATCGTTTGAAGGAATCGAGGACGCCGGCACTATCGATCTGCGCGTCATTGCGACCATCCCGAACCGGGCGGGAGTCTATCGCCTCGATCAATTAATTGCCTCGATGGCGAGTGAGCGACTGTGGTTGACCGACGCGTACTTCGTCGGCGTCACTCCATACGTCCAGGCATTGTCCGCCGCCGCCCACGATGGCGTCGACGTCCGCCTGCTGGTTCCGGGCACCAGCGACATTCCGGCAGTCGGCAGCATGTCGCGAGGCGGCTATCGCCCCCTGCTCGAGGCCGGGGTCCGGGTTTTTGAGTGGAACGGCTCCATGCTGCATGCGAAAACCGCCGTCGCGGATGGTCGCTGGGCAAGGGTTGGATCCAGCAATCTCAATATTGCCAGTTGGCTTGGCAATTGCGAGCTCGACATTGCTGTCGAGGACGGTGATTTTGCCGGAAAGCTGGAGCGTCACTACGAATCAGATCTTGAAAATGCGACCGAGATTGTCCTCGGCAAGCGTCGCCGTGTATTCCGGCAGCAGGCAAAACAACGATCCAATCTCGCTCGCCGAGGGGGCAGTTCAAGCCGCGCAGCAGCCGGTGCCCTGCGCTTCGCAAATTCCATGGGTGCCGCGATCACGAATAGACGCGTCCTTGGACCCGCCGAATCCGTCTCTCTCGGCGGAAGCGCATTGGCCCTGGCAGTCACCAGCGTCATCGCCTTTCTCTGGCCCGCGATCATCGCCTGGCCGTTGGCCGCAATGGCGCTGTGGATATCGATCATACTGGGCGTACGCTACGTGTCGGCAAAGCGAAAGCATGTCGCGACGGAACCCGACTGATTCCAGGCCAGGCTGTCTCGCGAATCAAGTCAAGGCAACGCTGATCAAAACGTTGCGGCTATCGCGAAAGACGGCGCTCGAGCCACCAGAACACGGAACAAACAAGTAGCCACGCGAGCAGCAAGGGCCAACGCGGCATCGCCGCGCGATAGGTCGTCTGATCGGGGGCACTTTTCTGCATTCGAGCCGTTGCTTGGCGAAGTTCCGTTCTGGCCAGGGATTTCGCGACATTCGCTGCATGGACGTACAGCGGCCAACTTGACTCCGCGTTGTTCAAGCGATGCCAGCCAGTCTGCACGGGCCACCAGGCAGCACAGGAATTCGAGCCAGCGTCGATCAAAAGATCATGCCGCTGACCATCGGCATCCTCGATGCTTGAGTCACTGGATAAATTGCAGAAAACGCTACGTTCGCCGACAGGCAGGCGTTTCGGCACGACGGGGATCGACTCGCCGCGCGCCCGTGCGACGCTGGCGAAGATTCCGCTCCAGAGTGACCCATAGCGCGTCGAGTCTCCACTGAGCTCCAGGCGATAGCTGTCAAGCGGAAGCCAGACGCCGACCCGCCCTTGTTCGATGGCCCGCCAGGCCGCGAGCAGGGAACCATCGCCCGCGCGCACGAAAGGAACAGAATCCGCAGCGACGAGGACCAGCGCAGGCCGGGTCAGGACAAGGTCTGAAAACGGGGCTGCCAAAGCCACCGAGCGCCCTATATCAGCCGGCTTGATGTCAAATCCAAAAACCTTCCATTCCGATGTCGTCGCCGCTGACATCGGTGCGGTTACGCGCAGGAGCATGCCGAGCCCCTGCCCGACCGCGGCGCGGATCAAGGATTTGGCTGAGCCTGAAAGCCCCGCCCAGGCACGCTCGTCGATGATCAGGATGTCTGTCTCGGCCAGCGACTTTGCATCCAATGCAGTGCCGTCCTGATTCTGCTCGATTCCTCGGCTAAGACTGATTCTACTCGCGACGGTATTTCCGGAATCGAGAATCCAGCGCCGAAGATACTTGAGATCCGCATCCGGTCCACCGGCCAAAATCAGGACACGCAACGAATCACCGGCGACCACAACCATCGGCAACGGAATCTCTTCCATGAGTGTTTCCTGGTCGTCCAGCAGTTGCAGGCGATAGAGCGTTTGCCCTGCAGCCTTGGCCTGCAGTGCAAGCTCGAAACGCCCCTCGTTGTCGGTCGCAGTCGTCGCAACCGGCTCGTCGATTCGATCCAGCAGACGCAACTGTTGATTGCCCTCGCCAGCAACGCGACCTCGAACGCTCCATCGACCTCCTTCACGAACGAAATCTGGCACTGACAACTGAACGATCCCTTGCGGATCATCACCTGGGGCGAACGCGAGTCCGCGATCACCGACGGCCTCGCGATCCCGCGCCGGCAAGCCATCGCCAAGCACATGCAGATCACCGATCTCCGGATGCTGGCGCAATCCGGTGGCCAGATCGGGAATCTGCTCAATCGTGGGTTTGCTCGTCTCCAAGCCAGGCAAAGCCAGCGTTGGAAGTTCTTGACTGAGTCCGCTGATCTGATGCGGCGTGGTGCCGGGGCTCAGGATGATTCCGGTCTCGCGCGGACGATTGATACTCGGAGGAAAAATCAGCAAATACAGCAACACCGCCATGAACACCTGGCCAAACACTCGAGTCCAACGCCATGGCTGGGTACTCCCCCAGACTCGCCAGCCGCCGGTCAGGACGGCGATGGCAAGGACGCCAACGATTGAACCCTCGATCAAGCTCACGGTCGAGCTCCGTCGTCGATTCGATCGAGGTAGCCGCGCCCAGCCTGATCCGGTGTCGTGCGCAGCTTCGTCACCACCGGTGGCGATGGCAGCGACCGCCAAAGTTGGTCGAGCAGGCGATCGCGGCAATCGGAACACTGCGGCTGCCGGCGCAGCGCATCAACCGCCGCAATCAGATTCAGCGCATCGGTCCGCTTCGCACCATCGCCTCGCAACCAGCTATCGAAGGCTTCCAGATCCACCGGCGCGCTGCTTGCAAGCGATTGATAGATGTTCGAGATCATTTGTCCATCGTGGTCGGAATCGACCAATACACCTGATGGATCCCGCACTCCCTTGCGCTCTCCGGTCAGACGCCGGGCTGGATCAACGGGCGGAAGCTCGAGACCGACTCGGGCAAGGTAAATGCGGGTCGATTGCTGGACCTGCTTGATATACGCCAGAGCGCGGTTTTCGAAGGGCAGTGCCTTGGCGGGTTCGCCCTGGCGCAAGTGCAGCTCCGCCTGCCACATCTCGGCCAAAGCCGACCTGAGGATCTTCTTTGTCTCCGGGTCAAGCAAGGTTGCCGCTTCGGCATGGTCATGGGTATGTCCATATTCGGCGAGGACATTCTTCTCGTTGCCGAACGTCGAGGTCACCGCCGGAACTTCCTGATGATCATGCTCACCGCTCAGCGCATCCTGCTGGGTGGCCTTTTCTTCGTCGTGGCTCGCGTCATCCTGATGACGCTCCGCAGCTCCGGATTCAAACTCCTCGCCAAGGAACTGACCATAGCGCAAGCGCAGGATTTTCTGATCGACACCGATTGTGTCGGAACGGGCCAGGAACGGGTCGTCAGTGAGTTGGGAGCGTTCATCGACAAGGGCTTCAGTGTCGATGATGATCTGGCGCTGGCTACGGAAATATGCCGGCAGGACTTTTTGCACAATGCCGTCGATACCCTCGCTTTCGCTGGCCATTTCCGGCGGCCAGCGCAAAATGTAGCTGGCACTGCGAGAGGTGTTCGGCGACGGCCTGCGCTGATCGCTCACGATCAAACGCACGATCAGATCATCGCCAACTGAAAATCCGAGCGACCCAAGATCAAGCCCACGCCGATAGCGTCGCTGATGCGGATTATCCGAATGTTCCGCTCGCATGCGCTCGCTACGCTCACTCACGGTGACCTGTTCGCCACTGCCTTGCGCCAGCGTGATCGCGAGGCGCGCATCGCCAACCCCGTAGTCGTCAGTGACCTCGAACTCAAGCGGCCACGAACGTTGATTTGATTCGATCAAGCTCAAGGTCTTGTCCGGCCGGAGCACAAGGATTTCGGGTGGCTGGTCTGCGATCGCATCAATCCGATAGAGGCGATCCTCGGCGAGCGGCGTCGCCGATTCGATAACGAGGCGATAAAGCGCGGACTCGGCAAGAACCTTGTTCGCGGTCCAGCCAGCCTGGTCCTGCCGCAATGGAATCCTGGTACCGTCGTGAAATTCAAGCTGTGCCGATGCCGGCTGCGGATCGAAAGCGATTTGCCAGCGAAGCCGTGATCCTTCAGCGACCTTTGCCTCCAGCACCGGCTCGGAACGTGAGGCCAGCCCCGTATAGGACGGCGGCTCAATATCAAGTCGCGACGAAAGGATCTTCGTGGTCAAGGCTTCGGCTTCTGGCTGTGTCTGAACCTTCGTTTGTAGCGTTGGACCGAGCGTCGGCATGGGCAGCAATCCGACCAGCGGAACCAGCGCAAGCAGGATCGCGCCGAGCAGCAACGGAATGCGCCACGACCAGGAGGGGCCGAGATCCGGCAGCGTCGTCGACTGGATTCTTTCCAGCACGCGTTGACGCTGCAGCGACTGCAGTGGATTTCGATTCGCGCCTTCGTCCAGCAACAGATCGGCACTGTCTTCCATTCTCGGCGACGACGCATCGAGACTTCGCGCAATGGTTGCGACATCCACCGATCTCACAGCCCGGAACATTGCGTAAACGAGAACTGTGAAAGCGCCAAAGGACGTCGCGAGGACGACGTTGAGTGAAGCGAATCGACCCATCAGCAGCACCGCTGCAATCAGGGGAACAGCCCAGACCAAGGCGTTCGCCAGCTTGCGCCGAACCATGCGCTTGTGCAGCGATCCGATCACGGCATGGTTCATGCGACCTTCCTGTGCGTGGCGAGTACGCGTTCGAGCAGGAACACCAATGCCAACAACAGACCGATCAACGGGATCAATGACGTGTCCCGATCGGCCAGAGCACGCTCGACGACTGATGGCTCAACCTCACGTGAAAAGGCGCGATCGGATGGTCGCGTGGCGGGCAGGATCAATTCCTGCAAGCGTCGCGGGAAATCGGCATCGAGCAGGACCGGCAGACTCCGAGGTGAAAGCGGTGACTGCAGATGGACAACGGCGCCACGTCCGAGCCGTTCCTCACTGGCGAGAATTTCGGATTGCTCGTCGCGCCAGACCGGCTCGCCCTGCCCGACTTTGCCATCGACGACGAGAACCCTTCCGCCCTTTTCGACCCAGGATTTGATCGAACCCGGAAATGCTGCATCAAGCCAGATCAATCCCTCTGTCTTTGCTGGCAGCGGTATTCCCAGCGGTTGATCATCAATCTGCCATTGATCCGGACTCAACGAACTCCAGACTTCGACCGCCGCCCGCAGATAACGATCACCGGATATCGGTTCAGGCCCGTGTCGAACCGCGATGGTGCGGGTAGTCGGACCCTGATCTGTAGCAGAGGTCTGCGCCTTTGCCGCAACCTCCTGCCAATCGACGGCATGCACGAGTGCGATTCGCTGCGCATCAAGGCCCGCGACTTGTGCAGGTACGAGTACCGTCAGGCGGTCCTCACGTGCAAGTGTCGAATCGAGTTCGCGCAGCAAACTGGAAACGGGTTGGGCAATCGTCGGCGCCGCTTCTTCGATACTTGGGAAACCCGGGGCGAGCCAACGCCAGTCGGCCTCGATTTCACCGACCTGCATGCGCGCAGCAGCGAGATCGATACCGCCATCAGCCACGATCACATGATGCGCAGTCCGCCAATCGCCCCGGAATATCGGCATCGCAATGAGCAAGGCGGCCAGGGAGACCAGTACGAGACGAGTCAGCAGCAACCAGAGGTCGTCGAAGCGCAGGCGTCGCTTCGGCCGCACGCTTTCGCGCAACCATCGCAGCGCGGCGAAATCGGAAATGTCCTGTTCGGGTCGCCGAATCAGGTGGATCAGCAACGGAATGAGCAAACCGGCCAACGCCAGCAACCCCATTGGGACAAGCAGGGCGACACTCATCGCCGCTCGACCATCGATTGCGACGCGCCGAACAACCTACGCAGCGGCTTATCTATCGGCTCATCGAGCACATGTTCAATGTGGCGCACGCCGGTCGCAGCGAGACGTTTGGCGAGTTCGGCGCGCGCCGCAGCGAATCGTGCGATAAAATCGTCGCGTGCCGTTCTCGCATCGACACGCAGTTCGGCACCGGTCTCCTGGTCGCGAAAACGATGCCCGTTGCGGAACGGAAAATCTCGTTCCTCGGCGCTGATCAACTGGATCGAGAGCACTTCACGCCGGGCTGCCGACAAGCGCATGGCGAGCTCGACAAGGCCGTCGTCGAAGCAATCGCTCAAGACAAGCACGAGCGATCCCGGACGAATTCGCTCCCAGAACGGTTTCAGTTGCGTCGCATCAGGCAAAGCGCCGCCGCTGGCAAGCTGATCGAGTTCAAGCAGACAGCGATCACGCTGGCGTGGCCCGGCACCCTCCGGAATAAAACGCAGTTGCTCGGTCGAAAGCCCGATCAATCCAAAACGATCGCCCTGGCGCAGGGCGAGTTCGATGACGCAGGCACCAAGCAGTTTCGCCGCATCGAGCTTGCTGTAGTTTGCTCTGGCGCGATCCGCCTGGGCCATCGAGGCACTGGCATCGATGACGATCCAGAGCGTCAGCGGACTGTCGCGTTCCGCCTCACGGACGAAGTAGCGATCCGATCGCGCGAACAGCTTCCAGTCAATGCGTCTCGGCTCATCACCGGGCTCGTAGCCTCGATACTGGGCGAACTCGAGACCGGCTCCGCGACTGCGACTCGCGTGCATGCCGAGACCATCGCCACCGGCCGTCGAGCGCGCCACCAGACGCAGATCCCTGAGTCTGGCGCGCAGTTCATCGGGCAGGATCATGTCGGAAACCTCAGGCCGGAAATTCAACCGAGCGCAACAACACCTCGATTACATCGTCGGTAGAGCGACGTTCGGCTTCCGCAGCGAACGAGAGCAACAGGCGGTGACGCAACACCGGCGAGGCAAGCGCCTTGACGTCTTCGCGGGTCGCCGCGAGACGACCATGGATCAGTGCGCGCGCCTTTGAGGCGAGCACCAGCGACTGCCCGGCTCGAGGTCCGGCACCCCAGCGCACCCATTCGCGAACTTCGGAAATCCCGCTCGTTTGCGGACGCGAGGCGCGCACTAGCCGCGTGATCCACCGCATCAGGTCATCGCTGACATGCACATCACGCACGAGCTTCTGCAGGGCGATCACTTCCTCGCCCGTCATGACTTCGCTGACCTGGTCCGACGATCCGCCGGTCGTTCGCGCAAGAATCGAATGCTCTTCGTCTTCGTCGGGATAGTCGACGCGGATATGCAGAAGAAAACGATCAAGCTGCGCTTCAGGCAGCGGATAGGTGCCCGCCTGTTCCAGCGGATTTTGCGTGGCCAGAACAAAGAATGGCTCGGGCAGCGCGTAAGTTGTTCCAGCATAGCTGACCGTGTGTTCCTGCATCGCCTCAAGCAGGGCGGCCTGCGTCTTCGGCGGCGTGCGATTGAGCTCGTCGGCAAGCAGCAGGCTGGTGAACACTGGTCCTTTCTGGAACTTGAAATAGCGCTTGCCGGTGCCGTGATCTTCTTCGAGGATTTCAGTGCCGAGGATATCGCTCGGCATCAGATCCGGAGTGAATTGGATGCGCCGGAATTCCAGATGCAGCGCCTGACCGAGCGAACGCACGAGCAAGGTCTTGCCGAGTCCGGGTACGCCTTCAAGCAAGCAATGTCCACCGGCCAGCAAGCCAATAAGCAACTGCTCAACGACCTCATCCTGGCCGACGATCGCCTTGGCGATGGATTCACGAAGCCTGGCCAGTTTGGCGATGCTTTGCTGCACATTCTCTTCTGTCACTGCCTCATTCATTTCCGGTTTCCTGCATTTGAACCGAGCAACAATCGAATCCTTCGGGCGCCCCTTCAGGGGCGATGTTTCCAATGACCATGCTGAAAAAAGCCTCGACCCTGAAGAGGCCCCTACATGGACCTTCTTGCTAATTCGTCATCGCGTACACCGCGATATTGACCGCGAATTTGGTGTTGTCCTCGGCCAGGAATCGCTTGTTGCGCCAGTCGTAGTCCCATTCGCAGCCGTAGTCCTTGTTGCTGTAGAGCACGCCGAGCCGGCCATCGATCTCGATGCCCTTGAGATATTCGTGGACCAGATCATCACCCCAACCATTCAATTCGAATCCTGTCGCGGGCGGACCATCAAAGCGGAAGAAGCTTGAGTAGACGGGATGTGCTTCCGGCAGCTTGCGCAGGGCATCGCGACCAAAAATCGTGAGCATTTCGCTTTCAAACGACTTGGCGAAAAGTCCATCGATGTCGTGATTGCAGTCATCGACGAAGACAAATCCGCCATTGCGCACGTACTTCTCGAAATTGCGCCGTTCGTCCGGATTGAATTCGACCAACTTGTGTCCGGCCAGATAGCAGAACGGCGCGGTCAGCATGCGCGGATCGGCCAGCGGCAACACATGCTCTTTCGGATCGACACGCAGGGTCGTGTACTGGAGCAGCGCGTCGATCAGATTCGACGGCATGCGTTGATCGACATCCCAGTCACCCGACTCGTACATGAGCCGGGTAAACCAGAAGTCGTAGAAGCCGGGAGTGGGGAATTGAGAATCGGGAATCGGGGAAGCAGAGCGCGCCTGCACGAAAGGGACAAGCGCGACTCCGGAAACGAATAGGCGGAGAAATTCGGAGCGAGTCATGGGAGGGTCGTGATGATTTGAAATTCGCGAACAGCAATCTGAGTTAGCGGCACTCCGAATCTCGCGGAAACCGCTCTTCCCATTCCCTATTCCCTATTCTCCATTCCCGGCTACACCGCATCCGACAGCGAAGTAAACGTAAAATCACGAATCTTCAGCGGCGGAATCATCATGACGAACGGCGATTCATCGTCGCCGACACGAACCGGCTTGCCGATTTCCTCGATGTTGTTGAGCATGATGATCGGCGATTCGTTGAATCGAAAGTTCTTGATCGGATACTTGATCTCGCCATTCTCGATATAGAACGTACCGTCGCGAGTGAGACCGGTCAGAAGCACGGTTTGTGGATCAACCATGCGGATGTACCAGGTCCGCGTAACGAGAATGCCCTTCTTGGTCGACTTGACCAGATCCATCGTCGACTTGTCGCCGCCGACCATGATCAGATTTCCGGGCTGGCCGGTCGCATTCTTTTCCTTGAGCTTGGCCCAGTATCGCGAGTACTGCATGAAATCGACCTTGCCCTTGGTGATGATCGGCGTGCGCTCGCGCGGCAGGCCCTCATCGTCCCAAGGCAGCACACCGGCAACCGGATCCGCCGGATCGGCGAAGATAGTCACGCGCTCGTCATAGAGCTTTTCTCCGACCTTGTTGCCACCGCCCTTCTTCGAGAGGAAGCTGCGGCCTTCATCGGCCTGACGCGCGTCGAATCCGGACATCATGAAAGAAATCAGGCCTGCGCTCGCGGCCGGCTCCATGATCACCGTGTACTTGCCTGGTTCAAGCGCCTTGGCATCCCTCGACGCAGTGGCTTTTTGCACAGCAACCTTGATTTCGTCCTTGGCGTTGAATTGCTCGACATCGGCGAGATTGCGCGCGACCCAACCGGAACCCGTGCCATCTTCGGTGCGCACGGTACAAGTGAAGTCAACGTTGGTACTGGTCTGATAGGCGAAGTTTCCGTTGCTGTTGGCAATCGCCGAGAAGCGCGCGCTGTCGGAAAGGAAGCCCGCAGCAACACAATTGGCCGCCTTGCTTGGGCCAATCGAATCGGCGGCAACGCCGGCACGATATTCAGGCGTAATCGCGGCGGTCTTGTCGAACCAGGTCTTTGTTTCGCCGTATTTCTGCTTGCCAATGGCCGGCACGAATTCGGGATTCTCTGGCGCCAACTTGGCCAGCTCTTCGGCGCGACGAACGACCTTTTCAAGCGACTTGTCGTCGAATTCATTGATCGTGGCTGTGCCAACACGCTTGCCGAATGCCACCTGCACAACGAGGTCGGCGTTGCTGATGATGCCGCTGGTCGAGACTGCATTCAGCGCGTAACGGATATTGCCGTCGATCGAGCCGCTCAATGTAGCTGTGCACTCATCCGCCTTGCACAGCTTGATGACCTTGTCGAGGATCGCCTTGGCGTCTTTTTCAGAATAAATACTCATCGATAAATCTCCTGCTCTCAACCGAGGCTGCGTGCGGTGTTGATGACATTGATGCCGTTGAACCGGGCCGTGCTCGAACCATGCGAGACCGCCGATGATTGACCGGGCTGGCCCTTGCCGTCGAAAAACGAACCGCCCATGCGGTAGTCACTCTTGTCGCAGATCGCGACACAGGCGTTCCAGAATTCCGGCGTGCGGATCTGGTAGGCAACATCCTCGATCATGCGCGTGATCTTGCCCTGCTTGATCTCGTAGAAGAGCTGGCCACCGAACTGTGCGTTGTAGCGCTGCTGATCGATCGAGAACGAGCCGTCGCCGATGATGTAGATGCCGTTCTCGACATCCTTGACCATTTCCTCGGGCGAGAGCTTGTCCCTGCCTGCTTCGAGTGACACGTTGGCCATGCGCTGAAACTGCACGCTCGACCACGAGTCGGCGTAGCAGCAGCCTTGCGAATGATCGAGGCCGAGGATATGCGCCTGGTCGCGGATTGCCTGATAATTGACGAGCACGCCGTCCTTGACCAGATCCCAACGCTGGGTCTTTACGCCTTCATCGTCGAAACCGACATTGCCGAGCGAGTGCTTCTGGGTCTTGTCGGCAACGAGCGTGACCTTGTCGCTGCCATACTGGAAATCCTTCGACTTCCACTTGTCCAGCGTGGCGAAACTGGTTCCTGCGTAGTTGGCCTCGTAGCCGAGTACGCGATCGAGTTCGAGCGGATGGCCCACCGATTCATGAATGGTCAGCCAGAGATGGCTCGGATCGAGCACGAGATCGTATTTCCCCGGCTTGACCGACGGTGCCTTGAGTTTTTCCTTTGCCTGCTTCGCAGCGGCCACGGCATCCTCGAGCATGTCGTAGGAATCGCTGTAGCCAACCACACCACCGGGCAAGGCGATCTTGCCTTCCTTGTTGCCATCGAGATACTCGAAGCCCATGCCGGCCGGCATCGACAGGCCATCGCGGCTGCGGAACTTGCCGGTGCCCTTGTCGATGGCCGATACCGTCATCGGTGCCCAGATGCGGTGGATGTCCTGATCGATGTATGAACCATCGGTGGAAGCGAAATATTTCTGTTCGTTGACCTGGAACAGCATCGAATTGACGAAATTCGCGCCGGCCTTCAATGCCGCCGCATTGACGCCGAGCAGCAGGTCGACCTTGTCCTTGATCGGCACCTCCATCGCGTTCTTGACGATCGGCGTTGCCCAGGAGACTTCACCGACGCCCGTGACCGGTGCGAGTTGCACGGGTTCGATGGTCAGCTTCGAGTTGGCTTTTGCGATCTGCACGGCCTGGCGCGCGGCCCTGGCCACCGAATCCGCGCTCAGGTCACTCGACGCGGCAAAACCCCAGGTACCGTTGGCGATTACGCGGATGCCGACACCAGTCGACTCGGTATTGACGACGTTTTGCACCTTGTCTTCCCGGGTGATCACGAACTGGCGCAGGTAGCGACCGATGCGAACATCGCAGTAGCTGGCACCATCGGCCTTGGCCGCGGTCATCGCTGTGTCTGCCAGTTGCTTCTTGAGGGCCACGTCGAGTTTGCTGACCAGTTCCTCGGTCGCAATTGCTCGCCCGTAGATCGGCAGCATCAGCGCGCCCAGGCCGATCCCGGTGGCCTTGATGAAATCACGTCTTTGCATGGTGTCCTCCGCCTCAGAATGAAATTCCCTGGCCACGACCTGCCAGGTGACTGTTGAATATGTGCCGGCTTGCCCGGACCAAACACTTTACTGATCAAGCATGGCTCGCCTCGATGGTCTCGTCATGTGGCGAATGGCACAGTCAGCCCATCGCGCGACCTGATCACCATTACCCCAGACTGCGCGCCGTGTTGATGACATTGATTCCGTCGAATCGCGCCGTACTCGCACCGTGCGAGACAGCAGAGACCTGCCCCGGCTGACCCTTGCCATCGAAGAATGTTCCACCGATGCGATAGTCGCTCTTGTCGCAGATCGCCGAGCACGCATTCCAGAATTCCGGCGTGCGGATCTGATAGGCGACATCCTCGATCATGCCGGTGATCTTGCCCTGCTTGATCGCGTAGAACAGCTGGCCGCCGAATTGTGCGTTGTAGCGCTGCTGATCGATCGAATACGAGCCACGTCCGACAATATAGATCCCGTTGTCGACATCCTTGATCATCTGCGCAGGAGTCAGTGTCTGCTTGCCCGGTTCCAGCGAGACGTTGGCCATGCGCTGGAACTGCACGCTCGACCAGGAGTCGGCATAGCAGCAGCCCTGCGAATGATCGAGGCCCAGGATATGCGCCTGATCGCGGATCACCTGGTAATTGACCAGGATACCCTCCTTGATCAGATCCCAACGCTGTGCCTGAACGCCTTCGTCGTCGTAGCCAACCGCCCCAAGCGAGTGCTTCTGGGTCCTGTCGGCGACAATCGTGACCTTGTCGCTGCCGTAACGGAATTCCTTCGATTTCCACTTGTCGAGCGTGGCGAAACTGGTTCCTGCGTAATTGGCTTCATAGCCGAGCACGCGATCGAGCTCGAGTGGGTGGCCGACGGTCTCGTGGATGGTCAAGAGCAGGTGACTCGGATCAAGAACAAGATCGTACTTGCCGGGCTTGACCGACGGCGCCTTGAGTTTTTCCTGCGCCTGTTTCGCGGCGGCCACGGCATCTTCAATCATGTCATAAGAGTTGATATAGCCGGTTACGCCGCCAGGCAAATCGATCTTGTCCTCCTTGCGCCCATCGAGGTATTCATAGCCCATGCCCATCGGCGCGCCGAGGCCATCGCGGCGACGAAATTTTCCACTGCGCTTGTCGACTGCAGTGACCTGGATCGGCACCCAGATTCGGTGGATGTCCTGATCGATATAAGAGCCGTCGGTCGATGCGAAATACTTCTGCTCGTTGATCTGGAATAGCGTTGAATTGACGAAGCTGGCACCGGCCGCCATTGCTGCTGCATTGACCTCGAGCAGCCGATCAAGCTTTTCCTTGATCGGCACCTCCATCGCGTTCTTGACGATCGGAGTCGCCCAGGAAACCTCGCCGACGCCCTTGACCGGCGCAAGCTGCACCGGATCGGTGGTCAACTTCGAGTTGGCCTTGGCAATCTGCACCGCTTGACGAGAAGCCCTCGCCACACCTTCGCTGCTGAGGTCGCTGGTCGCGGCGAAACCCCAGGTGCCATTGACGATCGCGCGGATGCCTACGCCAGTTGATTCGGAATTGACGACATTCTCGACATTGGCCTCGCGGGTGACCAGGAACTGGCGCAGGTAGCGGCCAATGCGCACGTCGCAATAGCTTGCCCCGTCGGCACGTGCGACCGTCATTGCGGCGTCAGCCAGTTTTTTCTTCATGGCCACGTCAAAGCGCGTGGCCAGTTCCTCGGCAGCGATGGCGCGACCATAGGCAGGAGTCAGCAACATGCCGAGGCCGATACCGGAAACTTTCAGGAAATTGCGTCTTTGCATCGTCGTGCTCCGCTACAGGATCGGTCGTCGAGACAACGAACGATCATCGATTGACTCGGACAAGCTCCCGATCCTGACCGAAATCGGTTTTCGCGTCATGTGTGGAACGGCATGGTCGGTTGCGCCGATCGTGCGCAAGCGATGAATCCAGATTGCCCTCGTCGCCGTACATTCAGTCGCAATCTGTCGATAATTCGCGCCCTTGCTGATTATTGAATGGATCGGATTCAGCGAGGGACTTACGCA